>CATKXX010000010.1 GCA_949840935.1 uncultured Acetatifactor sp.
CTATCATACCACAAAGCGTACAAAAGCGCACGCTTTATTTTCAAAAGATTGACAAAAAAATAAGCCATACTAGGCTTGGATAAAGGATTTTCGCGATATGATGTTAAAAAGAAGTGTCAAAGACCCGTTTTGAAAGCACTTTTGCTTTTATTATGCCATTATTTTATGAAAAAGCCGCGTAAACCGTAAAATGTCTTGTTGCCTATCTCCCTGTATATATGCTACAATATACAGGAATGAAATGAACGGGAGGTCAAGCCTATGAAGCCATGGGTCATCACATTAATAGTCATTGCCGTTGTACTGGTAATTGCAGCGGTCGTTCTCTACTTTCTGGGTAAAAAAGCGCAGAAAAAGCAGGCTGAACAGCAGGAAATACTAAATGCCAACAAGCAGACCATATCTATGCTCATCATAGACAAAAAGCGGATGAAAGTCCGGGATGCGGGGCTTCCCCAGATTGTCCTGGAACAGGTGCCGAAGGCTATGAGGGGTTCCAAGCTGCCCATTGTCAAGGCGAAGGTTGGCCCCCAGATCATGTCCCTGATCTGCGAGGAGAAGATTTTTGATTCCGTTCCTGTGAAGAAGGAAGTCAAGGCTGTGGTCAGCGGTATTTATGTCCTGGATGTAAAGGGACTCCACGGACGGAAAGAAGTACAGCCCGCGAAGAAAAAAAGCCGCTTTAAACAGGCTCTGGAAGCCGCCCAGGAGAAGGCCGGCGCCAAGCCCGTAAAGTAACCTTGCAGGCTTTTGACCAGGCTGCCGGGGATATGCCTGTAAGGCGCCCCCGACAGCCTGGCTGTTTCTTTTCCGAAATCTGGCTCATGTCTATTCCTCCAAATGGCTTGCCTGAAAATGGGCAGGTCTGCACACTGGGGCGTGTTTGAAAAGTGCTCTAGCTTTCCATGATCCCGCCGAACAGCTCCCCCTCAATGGAGTACAGGTTTTCCATGGGAAGGGCCGTTCCGTCCGTAAAGACTATCTGATGCTTATATTCATCCACCTTTTTCACCCTGCCGGAAATCCTCACATATGCTCCTCCGCTCTTTTTCTGATCTGGCTGGAAGCAGAGTACTTCTATCTCCGGCTGCTGTGACTGGTTTTCCCTGAGCAGCCGCAGCTGTTCATCCAGCTGCTCTTTCCTTCCCTCATCCAGCTCCACAAATTCTTCCGTCCGTCTTGCGGCCTCCCGGATAGCGGCATCGTGGCCGGCCAGCGCCGCAAAGGGGGAAAACTGCGCCGCGCGGTCATAAAGCGCCATCTGGGGATGTTCTGTGGACGTATGGTGGGGCAGGTTTATAATATCGTCATACTTATGTTCATTTATAAGCCCCATAATGAATTCCTCTTATTCCATTTTAGCTTTATTCCGTTTTAGCTTTATCCCATTTTTCTCCATTCCATTTTCTCTTAAATTCATTTCCTTTAAAACTCATTTTCACCCTGCATTTTTCCCTGCCGCCTCTTTACGCTTTATGGCCTCCGATCTGGCGGTTGCGCTCCATGGCTGTGGCGCCCTCCTGCAGGCTCATTCCCTTTAATATGGCGTTCCCGCCATATTTCTTTTTTACAGAAAGCATGGCCTCCTGCAGCTTCCTCTCCTTTGCAAGCCTTGCATCCTCAGCGGCCTTCCTGCCGGTCATTTCTTCATAGTCAGTAAACAGGCTCAGCTGCTCATATTTCTCCTCCCCTGCTTCCGTCTCGTCCGCCAGCCGGTTTGCCGCCACCGTGATACGGCGTACCAGCAGGGACGGATTGACGATCTGCCCATACAGCCCCATAACGGCATCCACGATCAGCCTGGCGGAGGAAGTCCGGCGTTCCAAGTTTACAGTCCCATGGGCATGTTTCGGTACTTTCCTGCCATAACGGTCAGCCGTGACTTCACCCTGGTAGCTGTCCCTGATCTCAGGGTTCGCAAGATTGCCTGTATCATATCCCACCGTAAGCGTCACCTGATCTGTTATGAGCTTCTTTTCCACCAGATCCAGCGCAAGCTGTTCTGTCATTTCACGGACGATCAGCCCGGCCCGGTCAAAATCATAGGGGCAGTGCAGCACCTGACCGGAGCTGATACAGCTGGTCTCCGGCTTATAAGACTTTATCAGATCCATGGTAACGGGCTCCCATCCCCAGGCATGGTCTATGAGAAGCTCCGCATTGATCCCAAAGAGCCTGTACAAAAGTTCTTCATTATAGTAATCCCCGTTTCCGCCCAGGGAACATCTTGCAATATCCCCCATCGTAAACAGGCCCACCTCCTCCAGGCGTCTCCAGTAGCCCTGTCCCACCCTCCAGAAGTCCGTGAGCGGCCTGTGGCTCCAGAGCTTCTGCCTGTAACTCATTTCATCCAGCTGGGCAATACAGACGCCGTTTTCATCCGGAGCGACATGTTTTGACACAATGTCCATTGCCACCTTGCACAGATACAGATTTGTGCCAATCCCCGCGGTGGCGGTAATCCCTGTGGTGTCAAGGACGTCCTTCACGATCTTTGACGCCAGTTCCCTTGCAGTGACCCGGTAAGTCTGCAGATACTGGGTCACATCCATGAAAACTTCGTCAATGGAATAGACATGGATATCCTCCGGGGCAATATATTTCAGATAGATGTTATAAATGAGGATGCTGTATTCCATATAGAACGCCATCCGGGGCTGCGCTGTGATATAGGATACCTCCATTTCCGGATGCTCCCTCAGCTCCGCGGCAGAACAGGAAACGCTGGAAAAACATCCTCCCGGCGCTCTTGCCCGGCGCTCCAGATTGACCTCCTTCACACGCTGCACTACCTCAAACAGCCTGGCCCTGCCAGAGATACCGTAAGCCTTTAGGGACGGGGATACCGCAAGGCAGATGGTCTTCTCCGTCCGTTCGGCATCCGCCACTACCAGATTTGTGTCCAACGGGTTCAGGCTGCGCTCCACACACTCTACAGAGGCATAAAAAGATTTCAGGTCAATCGCTATATAAGTATACTGCTGCTCCATCCCGGTACTCCCTGCATAAAAAATCATACTGCGACATATGCAAAGTTGATTCTGATTATTTCCTGATCATATTATAGCAGAAAATGTGTTCGATTATTATATTTTTTTCAAAAGTTTATAAAAAGTTTATTGATATTTGAAACCAGCTATTTTATACTTATGTTATCAGGCATTTATTATTGATAACTGATATTTCATTTTTCGTCACATGGCGGAAAAGGGCTTTTCAGAATATCAGTGTTCTCATGGTAATTCACCAGATTTTACCACCAAAAGCGAAACAACATATGTACAACGAGTTGTATCCCGGTATTATATACAGCCTCTTTCTGCGTATATACGCGTATCCATTCTTGTGTCCATACTTCACTCTCACTGTCGAAAGGAGAATCACATGTCCTCAAATGAAAGCAACACTGTTCTGAATTCCAGGCTGCATGACAGCAGCAGTAAACTGATCTTTGACGAACCTCTCCTCTGCGCCCAATTCCTCCGGGGTTATATCAACGGCATCCCCTGCCTGAAAGACGTCTGCCCGGAGGATATCGAAGATGTATCCGAGCAATACGTACCTCTTTTTTCCGAAGAACGAAATAGTGACCGGGTCAAGAAGGTACATATTAAAAATGGTACACCGTTTTTTCTTGTTTCTCTTATTGAACATAAGACCAAAGTGGAGTATAATGTATCCATGCAGATATTCCGCTATATGGTCTATATCTGGGAATCCTACGAAAGGGAAGAAGAAAAGAGGGAAAAGGGCATATCCAGACGGAAAGATTTTCGATATCCGCCAATCCTGCCCATCGTATATTATGAAGGGCGCCAGAAATGGACGGTGCCTCTGGACTTTAAGAGCCGTATCATCGAGGGAGAGGCCTTTGCCAGATATATTCCCGATTTTCAATATTACCTTGTCCCCCTCCGGGATTTCAGCAGCAGGGAACTGTTGGACAGGGAAGACGAGATTTCCCTTGTCATGCTGATCAACCGGCTGCAGGAGCTGGATGATATTTCCTCTTTCCGTTCCCTGTCCCGGGATAAGCTCGAGACGATCCTGGAGAATACCCCTGACCATATAGCAGACATTATAGCGGACATACTGCTTGCTTTTTTGTTAAAATCCAATGTCCCGGCCGAGACGGCGGAGGAAACAGCGGGGAAAGTGAGGGAGAAGAAAATGGGCGAATTATTTGCAGATATGGCACCTATTGACATTCCGGCAGAACAGGCAAAAATCCGGGAACAGCAGCAGGCAATTGATGCGCAGCAGCAGGCAATTGATGCGGAAAAGCAGAAGGTCAACGCGCAGCAAGAGCAAATGAAAACAGAACGCCAATTACTGGAAATGGAAAAGCAGGAACTGGAACTTCTGAGGAAAGAATTAGAAGCCCAAAAAGAAAAAATCATGAAAGGGAATTAAGATCATGTTCCATAATTCAGGCGAAATGCCTGTAACAGCATTTCGCCTTCTCCAATGCAGGACTGCTCATTCCTCCACGGATACAGCCTTCAATTTATCCATGTCGTCCAGCATTTGGTTACATCGGATGTCAATGACAGGCCCCCCAGTCCCTTCAATATATTCCCTGGTGATAGTTACACGGCCGATATTGTCGTCCTTGGGAATCTCATACATGATATCCAGCATAAATTCTTCAATAATGGAGCGCAGCGCCCTGGCCCCCGTCTCACGCTTCATGGCCTTTTCCGCAATGGCATCCAGCGCCCCTTCAGTGAACTCCAGCTTCACTTCGTCCAGCTCCAGCAGCTTCTGATATTGTTTCAGAATTGCGTTCTTGGGCTCCTTCAGAATCTGCACCATCATCTCTTTGGTAAGCCCCTCCAACGTATAAATAATGGGCAGGCGGCCGATAAACTCGGGAATCATGCCAAATTTCCGGATATCCTCCACCGTCACTTTTGACAGAAGATTCTTGTCCTTGTCATATTTGTCCTTTAATTCGGAATTGAAACCAATTGAGGCCGTCTTAGTCAGGCGTTCCTTGATGATTTCTTCTAGGTCAGGGAACGCTCCGCCACAGATAAACAGAATGTTTCGGGTATTGACCGTCGCCAGGGGAACCATGGCATTCTTACTGTTCGCGCCCACAGGAACCTCCACCTCCGCGCCCTCCAGCAGCTTCAGCATACCCTGCTGCACACTCTCCCCGCTGACATCGCGGGTGTTGGTATTCTTCTTCTTTGCAATCTTGTCGATCTCATCTATAAAGATAATTCCGCTCTCCGCCTTCTCTACATCATTGTCCGCCGCCGCGAGCAGCTTGGACACCACGCTCTCAATATCGTCGCCGATATAGCCCGCCTCAGTCAGGGAAGTGGCATCCGCAATGGCAAGGGGCACATCCAGAAGCCTTGCCAGAGTCTTAACCAGATATGTCTTTCCGCTTCCCGTAGGCCCTATCATCAGCATATTGGACTTTTCAATCTCAATCTCGTCCATGGTGTTGGTGGCAACACGCTTATAGTGGTTATACACAGCCACAGAGATTACCTTTTTGGCCTGCTCCTGGCCCACTACATATTCATCCAGGCTGGCCTTAATCTTGTGGGGTGCGGGAATATCCCTGATATTGAGGACAGGCTGACTGCCCTCCTTTTTTTTCTTCTTGATCTTCTGCTTATTCGGTATACCCCCGTCTCCCTGCAGATCGGCAAGATTTACAAAACTGATGTTGGGAATGCCCCCCTGTCTTGTCATTTGATCCAGCTCATTCTGGATCCTGGGATCATGGAGCAGCCCCTGATAATCAAACTGGCTGACCGTCTCCATTGTCTTGTGCATACAGTCATTGCAGACACAGATATTGTTGGGCAGCTTAAACATTTTGCCTGCCTTGCTCTCCGGCCTGCGGCAGACAAAGCACACATCCTCATAATCGCCGCTCTTATTCTCCTCCTCTGTGATTATTTTCTTCTCCTGGGAATTTGAATCATCATTTTCATTATAATTATCTGACATATTGTCCCCCATCCTTCCAATTCTTCTGCACAACACTGATATGAGTATACTCGAAAATTTCACGATATACAAGTGAACTTTTTCTAAAGCGGAAAAACAGCCTCACTTACCGTGAGGCTGCCTTCCGTGATGTTTATATATGAGGAACAATGTTATGAGAAAATCATTTCTTGCAGGAAATCAGTTTTTCCAGAAAATTAGTTCTTCCTTTCTCCAGGCTTTTCACCCAGAGTTATCTCCAGCTCACAGGAGACATATTCACCGTTTACCTGCCGCATAACGGTGATGTTGACCGTCTCACCTGCCTTATAATATTGCAGTGCGCTCTTTAAGCCATTATAAGAAGTGATCTTCCTGTCATCGAGCTTCACAATGATGTCCTGCTTCATAATGCCTGCCGCCTGCGCAGGGGAGCCCTCCTCCACATCGTAGACGAAAACACCCTGAGGCATATGATACATCTTGATGACCTGATCTGTAATCTCCTGCATGGTAATTCCGATATATCCCGTCTCCTCCTCCGGTATCCTGTCCTTCATCAGGTCTGCTATAATAGGGCTGGCGGAGCTGATAGGAATGGCGTAGCCCATGCCTTCCACTCTTGTGCTGGCAATCTTATTGGAATTAATACCGATGACTTCACCTTTAATGTTTAGCAGGGCCCCGCCGGAATTCCCTTCGTTAATTTCCGCGTTCGTCTGGATAAAGGTTCCCTGGGAGCCATCCTCCATGGTGATCACACGGTCTAATGCACTGACAATGCCATCTGTCACGGACTGTCCGATGCCAAGGGCATTCCCAATTGCGATCACAGGCTCTCCAAGCTTCAGGCTCTCGCTGTCCCCCAGCGTTGCAATCGTAATCGCTTCCCTGGTCTCCGCACTGAGGCTGTCTATGGGAACGGCCACCACCGCGAGATCCATATCCGGATCTGTACCCTTAATAGCGGCATGGGCCGTTGTGCCGTCGATAAAGGTGATTTCCAGGTCATCCGCGCCATTTACCACATGATTGTTGGATACGATCAAAAGTTCATTTTCATTTTCCGCCACAATGATACCGGAACCGCTGGAGGCATTCTGCTGGCTGTAGCTCTGCCCCCATATGCTGTAGCCTCTGCTCGTATAATTATTGATGATAGATACCATGGCCGGCATCACATCCTCCACCATGTCGGAGACATCATCATGGACATAAGTAATGTGGGTTGCCTCCGCCTGCCCGTTTACAGGCGCTGTCAGCATATCCTCCGGCATACCGGACACAGTTTCGGAGGACTCCTTCTGTGCAAAGTAATCTGTCCCCAGCTTTATACCGTAGAAACCCGCTCCCGCACAAAGCCCAAAACAGAGTCCCAGCCCTGCGCTGAGTGCAGCCTTGCGAAATCCGCCTGCGGGGCGCTTCGGCTTTTTTACCTTTTCCTGTGGCAGGGGCGCTGCTGTCCTGGCTCTCTCATCCAGCACCTCTGCCGGACATGCTGTATAATCAAAATAAGGATTCTTGTTTTCATTTCCGCTTTCATTATCGTACATAAAAGTCTGCCTCCTTTTGTTTTCTATGAGAGAAGTATAATCTGAAATTGTGACGGAATTGTGTTTATAGAATGAAGTAGTTGTGAAAAAATAACAGACCCCCTGGCGCTTTCCTGCACCTCGTCAGTCAGGCCGCGCCTCCGGGAGTCTGTGTATGACCGGACTGTTCCGCATGGATGTTCCGCAGCAGAAAATCCGGATATTATTCAACCGTGACGGACTTCGCCAGATTCCTGGGCTTATCCACGTCACAGCCCCTGCCTACCGCTACATAGTACGCAAATAATTGCAGGGGAATGATAGCAAGAGAATTGGCAAAATAGGGATTGCTCTCCGGAATGTAAACCACATAATCGGAAGCCTTTTCCATCGCTTTATTCTGCTCACAAGTCACCGCCATCACAAAGGCTCCCCTCGCCTTTACCTCCACCACATTGCTGATCGTCTTCTGGAACAGGGCAGGCTGGGTGGAAAGCGCCACAACCAGGGTACCGTCCTCAATCAGAGAGATGGTTCCATGCTTCAGCTCCCCCGCCGCATACGCCTCTGAATGTATATAGGAAATCTCCTTCAGCTTCAGAGAACCCTCCAGGGAGATTGCATAGTCAATTCCTCTGCCGATAAAAAAGATATCCCTGGCCCCCAGATAACGGTTTGCAAAATGCTGTATCTTCTCCTTCTGCCCCAGCAGAAGTTCAATCTGATCCGGCAGGCACCGCAAATCGCCCAGCAGCTCTCCAAATTCCTTCCCGTTCAGCAGGCCCCGCACCTTCGCCAGCTTCATTGCCAGCATATACAGGGCCGTAAGCTGGGCGCTGTATGCCTTGGTGGTAGCCACCGCAATCTCGGGGCCTGCCCAGGTGTACAGGCAGGCGTCCGCCTCCCTGGCAATGGAGCTTCCCACCACATTGACAATCCCCAGTACCTTCTGCCCCCTTGCTTTGGCCTCTCTCAGGGCAGCCAGTGTATCCGCCGTCTCCCCTGACTGGCTGATGACAATGACCATGGATCCCTCTCCCAGGATAGGGTCACGGTAGCGGAACTCGCTTGCTACATCCACCTCCACGGGAATCCGTGCCAGTCCCTCCAGCACATACTTTCCAGTGACGCCCGCATGATAGGCGGAACCGCAGGCCACAATGCGGATTTTTTCTATTCCCTTTAATTCCTCATCCGTCATATTTAATTCTTCAATGACAATATCGTTGCCCTTGATCCTGGGCGAGATCGTATCCGTGATCGTTTTGGGCTGTTCGTACATTTCTTTCAGCATGAAATGCTCATATCCCGACTTCTCCGCCGCATCCGCATCCCAGTCAATGGTGGCAGATTCCTTGGTAAGCTCCTCCTCATCCACAGAATAAAATCGAAGGCCGTCCTTTCTCAGCTCCGCCACCTCCTGATTGTCCAGGTAATAGACCGTCCTGGTATATCGTAAAATGGCGGGGACATCGGAGGCGATAAAGCATCCCTTATCATTCTGTCCCACGATCAGGGGACTGTCCTTCCTGGCCGCATAGATCACATCAGGATGGTCGGCAAACAAAATGCCCAGGGCGTAAGAACCCTCCACGCGGTGAAGAACCTTCGTGATCGTTTCCAGGGGATTTCCCTTATAATAATAGTCAATCAGATGCGCCAAAACCTCCGTATCCGTATCGGACACAAACTGATAACCCTTACTCTGCATTTTCTTTTTTAACGGTATGTAGTTTTCTATTATGCCATTGTGCACCACGGCAATGGTTCCCGCCGCGTTGGTGTGGGGATGGGCATTCGTATCGCTGGGTGCGCCATGGGTCGCCCATCGGGTATGCCCGATACCGGCGCTGCCGGGCATGGTCTCGCCGCCTCTTGTGAGATTTTCCAAAATCTTCAGCCTGCCCGCCGCCTTCCTGGTACGTATCTCCTTTCCGTCAAACACTGCCATCCCCGCGGAATCATATCCCCGGTATTCCAGCTTCGACAGGCCGTCCAGGATAATGGGCGCCGCCTGATCATTTCCAATATAACCTACAATACCACACATAATTTATTCTCCTCCCGTCCCCGCTCCGTTTTCCCAGTACTCCCTGTTTGTTGTGATCCTCAGTATCCAGCTGCGGGGCAGCCTTTTATAATGCTTCCCCAGCAGATATCCCGTATACCGGAAACAGCACTGTATGCAGAAGCCGGGAAACAGGTACAGCTTTTTCTTTTTTCTTAAATAAGTATATGTCTTTACCACCAGCCTTTTTCCCTCCGATTCCGAGGGAATTTCAGCAAAAATTTCCGGGTGGTCTGCCTGAGACACACCCAGATCGAAATTTCTGCGCAGCTGCTGCATATTCGTATAGTTGTGGGAATGAAACACTCTGGCATCCGCCTCATAGGCAATGCTGTAACCTGCTTTGACGGCGCCTGCCGCATAAATCATATCTTCATTAAATATGGTATGCCGGATAAAACCTCCCAGCGCATCATATATATCCCGCCGATACGCGGCGCATACATTGGAGCAGAAAAAAGTCTTGACCCCCAGCCTTCCGATGTCCTCCGCCGATTTCACAGTGGAGACCGGCGGATAGTTGAATTCTCTGGATGCCCTCTCCGCCTCACTGCATCCCTCCGCAGGCAGCTGTCTGGCATAGGCTGCTGCCACCTGCCCCGACAGGCGGACAGTAAGCCTCTCCACCAGATATTTGTCCGCAGGCAGGGCATCCTGGGTCATGGTAATGAAGATATCCGCATCCGAGAGCGTCACCCCAAGGTGCCTGGTAGCGCCGTGATCAAACTCCTCCTTTGAAATATGCCGGATCTTCACGTCAGGATATCTGTCCGACAGCTGTCCGCCGCCTGTCAGCTGATCAAAATACTTTTTCTCCGTGTTCATGAGGATAATGCTCTGCACGGGAACCGTCTGGCTTTCCAACCTGTCCAGCAGCGTATACAGCTCCCTCCCCGGCCTGTAGACCGGGATGATCACATCAATCTTCATGCCCGTTTCCGTCTTCTGCATCATCATCCGAAATTACTTGTTAATATACGCAGCGGTGTCGGAAGCGATCTTTCTGCTGTACTCGCGGACACTGTCCGTAACGGTATAATCCTCATCGTTAAACAGGAACTGATGCAGCCATACCACATTGGACTCCAGATCCATGGGGATGACACTGCTTCCCTTGGCTCCGATATTGGCAACCGTCCTCATGCTCTCCTGAGGGAACCCGCCCTCGTCCACAATCTCATATGTGGTGATGGAGCCCAGGAATTCCATGATCGTCTCTGTATCTACATTTGTGTAAATATCGTCAATCGCATTATTAAACACCTTGGTCAAGGTAGCCAGATCGGCCTCCTTCGCCTGATCCTCGATTGCCTGGATCACTTCCCTCTGGCGGGCGGTACGCTTGAAATCGTCTCCAAGAGTATAACGGATACGGCAATATGCGGTAGCCTGTAAACCGTTCAGCAGCTGATAGCCCGTTTCTGTCACAGGTACGTAATCGCATTTCAAAGTCTCCGCAATGCCAATCTGATAATTATTGATATGCTTCAGCTCTTCCTCATCCACATCAATCCACACGCCGCCAAGACCGTCTATCACCTCGCTCAGCCCCTTGTAGCCCACTGTCACAAAATGCTCAATATCCATATCCAGATTCATATTCAGCATCTTTACCGCCTGCTCCGCACCGCCAAAGGAATATGCAGCATTACACTTACGGTATTCGTCCGTGCCGATATTCAGGTAGGAATCCCGGTACACGCTGACCAGCTTAATCTCCCCGGTATCCCGGTTAATGCTGGCGATCATGATACTGTCGCTCCGGCTGTTCTTATACAGCTGGCTGTCCGTCTCCGCATCCACGCCAAACAGCGCTATATTCAGATAGCCGTGCATGGTGCCGCCTTCCTCCTGTGCCTGGCGCACCTCCTCGTGAATCTCCAGCTCCTTCGGATCCAGGACTGTCACCTTGGGCCCCTCGCTGGTCTTGTTCATGACCAGATACAATATCGCGATCATGATCAGGATGATAAAGATTTCCACGGCAAAAATGATGATCTTCCGCCTTTTTTTCGTCTCCTGCTGCTTTGCAGTCATTTTTCTGTTGTTTGCCTGTGTTTCCATAATACTTTCTCCTTATTATTAATATGCATTTTTATTAACAAACCCTGTAAAAAAAGTCATAAAAATAATTTTAATGTCAAAACCCAGGGTCCAGTTTTCAATGTAAAAGATATCGTACTCAATCCGCTTTTTGATGGAGGTATCTCCCCTGAGCCCGTTTACCTGGGCCCATCCCGTGAGCCCCGGCCTCACCTGGTGCTTTACCATGTACCTGGGGATTTCTTCCCTGAATTTCTCCACAAACAGCGGCCTCTCCGGCCTGGGGCCCACCAGGCTCATATCTCCCTTCAGGATATTGAACAGCTGGGGCAGTTCGTCCAGGCTTGTACGGCGCAGAAGCTTCCCCACCCTGGTCACACGGGGATCATCCTTTACGGTCCACGCTTTCTTTTCCTCCGTGGGAGCCTGCTGCTGCATACTGCGGAACTTATACATATGGAACGATTTATTGTGAAGGCCGATCCGCTCCTGCTGGAAAATAACAGGCCCGGGGCCGGAGCATTTCACCGCAATGGCAGCTGCCAGCATGATAGGGGAGGTGATGATAATACCCGCCAGCGACCCGACGATGTCAATCATCCGCTTCAGTATGATATTTCCCATGTTTGTCAGCGGCACATACCGGATATTGATGACCGGAAGCCCCATCAGATCCTCCGTATAGGGCCTGCTGGGGATCATGCTGTTATAATCCGGTATAAACTTCGTGTGCACCCCGGACTTTTCACAGATATGCACGATCTCCTCCAGATTGTCATAATCCTTCAGGGGAAGGGTGACTGCAATCTCGTCCAGCTTATTCTCCGGCAGGATGATCTCAAGATTCCCCAGGGTCCCCAAAACCTTGACGCCCTTGTAAAGCGTTCCCGCGGGCACATGGTCATCCAGGATGCCGCAGGCCACATACCCCCACTGGGGATTATCCGTCAGGCGGTCAATGTATTCCTCCGCAGCCCGGGAATATCCCACCAGAAGCATGTGCTTCAGATTGTATCCCTTCCTGCGGATGGTGCGCAGGCTCTTTCGGAGCGCCAGTCTCAGCCAGGATGTGATCCCTACATTGAAAATGTAAAAGAGGGCCATTACGGAACGGGAGAAGTTGATCTCCTTGATGATCATATACAATATCACTATGAGCACCACGATCCCTATGGTATTGGCCTTCACAATGCCATAAACCTCGAACCGACGGCGTACCGTCCTCTTTGGCGCATACACACTGCAGGCAAAATAAATGAGCAGATAGATCGGCACAATAAAGAGCAGCAGTGCGATATACTCGCTGAGGGGAAGGACTCCCTCTCCCGGGCCGTCATTGAGAACATAAAACTTGACCACATAAGCCAATATCAAGGAAAACGCCGTGATGACAGCGTCTATTAATACCAATAATCGATTGAATATTTTTTGGTTGTCTTTAATCATACGCTTCACCCAAGGTTCATGTTACAACATTATTATAAAAAGAACAACTTAGGAATTTATGAAGCAATTTCTTAATATTTCTTAAGAAATCGAAGCGTATTGGCATAAAGCTCCCACTGGATGGCAAAATAATTGCCCAGATGTGCCCATTGAAAGCGGATTCTGCGGTTTCTTCCCTCCCTGGAAAACAATTTGTGAAAGCCCTCCAGAAGCCCCTTCAGATAGATTCCGCCCATACCTTTTTTACAGAAAAAGAGAAACTTTACCAGAAACCCAATGCATAAAAAAGGGAGATTCCATACCCATTGCAAAAGGGGCATATTCTTCCCCACAACATAGATATTATTGGCAGAAGCCAGCCTTGTCTTAAACGCGTTATACCTTGAGCCGGAGGATGCGCTGCCATAATGAATGACCTCAGCCCGGGGCTCATAATAATTCCGATAGCCGTATATTCTTGCCCGGTACCCGATGTCCAGATCCTCCAGATACGCAAAATGCATTTCGTCAAAGAGGCCCGTCCTCTCCAGGATACTCCTCCTGTAGATTGCCGCGCCGCCACATGCGGAAAAGACCTCCACCGCCCGGTCAAAGCCCTTCGCAGGCCGTCCCTTTCCCCTGGCAAAGGCCCATCCAAGGACACAGTAACGATCCCCCGCGCCATCCAGAAGCTCCGGCCTGTCCCACATAAGCATTCTGGCGCTGACAGAAAAAGCCTCCGGCCGGCCCTCCATGGCACGGTATAATTCATACACAAAATCTTCCTTCACTCTTGTATCATTGTTCAGCAGGATGACATAGGGCGCCTCCGACGCCTCGATCCCCACGTTTACCGCATGGCAGAAGCCCGTATTCTCAGGCAGGGCGATGCTCCTGACCTGCGGGAATTCCTGCCCGATCAGCGCAAGGCTGCCGTCGGTGGAACCGTTATCCACCACAAGGATCTCATATTCCGGCGTAATGTCAACCTGCTCTGAAAGGGACTGCAGGCATTCCCGCAGAAAATCCTTCCCATTATAATTTGGTATAACTACTGTTATTTTGCACACATCAGACCTCCCTGCCGGGACATTTACGCGCTGGCCGGCCCTTCTTCCCAAGATACTGTTTTCTCTCCGGCAGATACAGCAGCCTATATCCCTGCTCCCGGAACACCTGTCCTAATTTCACACTCAGAATCCTGTAATCCGTCCCGGCCGGAAGCGACTCCGGGTTGAAAAGATCCGTCCCGGACAGCGTAACATAGGAAACACCTGCTATTTTCTCAAAAAGCTCCCGCAATTCTTCCCTTACCGCGATGTTCCTGATATCCAGTGCCTCCGCATCCTGCTGCAGCGCCGCCCTGTGCAGATAACCGCTGTAGGAGGCGGGAAGCCCTTCATAATACACCCCGCCGTCCCGGGACATCCGCCCTCCCGCAATCCTTCCGCCCTGTATCACCGGGCCTCCCACCGCCGCCAGGTCAGGACGCAGCCTGAGGATATCCCCCTCATACTCCAGACGGTAAAAGCCCAGATGCTCCGTGTCAACCGCTTCCGCCCTCCAGCCCATCCTGTGGGCAAATGCCTGCACCGCCCTTTTCCCCGCCTCGTACGCATAGAGCTTGCTCTGAGGGTTTTCCGCGGTGGAGCCCGTATGGCACCGCCAGTGATACAGCACCAGAGGAATATGGACAATTTCTTTCTCCTGCCCGCCTGCCAGAATCTCATACGTCCCTCTCAGCACCAAGTCATAGTCCTGCGCCCCGTCATATTCCCTGCGAAGCAGAAGCCTCTGGATAAGGCTGCGTTCCATGACCATAAAATGACAGACGTAATTATTTGAGAGCAATAAATCCAGGTTAAAATCCTCCTTCAGATTCGGATCATAAAATTCGGTACCGTCCCCATCACATTTATCCTCATCCGAATAAAGAAGCCGCGGCTCAGTCCCCTTCCGCCGCTCCTCTTCTATCCTGGCTGCCATTTCATAAAGCGCATTCTCCGCCAGCAGGTCATCATGATCCAGCAGCCCCACATAATCGCCCTCCGCCAGGGCAATCCCCTGATTTGTGTTATCCGCAATCCCCCCGTTGGAGGGAAGCCGGAAGTAACGGATACGGGAATCCCCATAAGCCTCCGCTGCCGCCCTGATCCGGTTTCCTTCCGCCGCGCCTCCGATAACGGAGTCCACCCCTTCCCCGGGCCCTGGCGCCGCCCCTGCTGTCACACCTCTGTCATCCGGCGTCGTCCCCGCATCCTCCGTGGCATCCGCCAGAATCAGCTCCCAGTGGGGATATGTTTGATTTATTACGGATGTTATCATTTCCCTCAGATACCTCTCGGGGGTGCGGTATGTGGGCACGACGATGCTGAATCGGACTGTGGAAAAGCCTTCCGCCGCATGTCTGCGCTGCCTCTCCTTCTCCTCCTCCGATACAGGCTCCCACCGATACAAAACCCTGCTTCCGGGATCCAGCCTTTCCCGCAGGGCACCCACCGTACTGCGCAGGCCGTTGCGCTTCAGATAGTATACCGTTTTCTTTATATTTGCACTGTTAACAATACTCATAAAATACTGACTCCGCTCCAGAGCGTGTTTGAAAAATGCTTTCCTTGGGATGTGCGTCACACTTTGTGGGATGCAAGCCCCGATTTGGGAGGCGTAGTGGGGCTACGTTGACCAAATTGGGGCGCCGCAGGCCGCGAAGTGGGGCGTGCAGACCGAGGGAATGATTTTTCAAACACGCTCTAATAAAAATCCCCTGCCGATCCCATCAGGAATCAGGCAGGGAATCCTTATCTTTCTTTCAATGGGGGCAAGACCACTTTACAGCAGGGTCTTCAGATCCTCTGTCAGCTTCTCCACCCTGGCCTGGGCATCCTCAATGCTGCTGCCCTTTACGCCCATATAGAATTTGATCTTAGGCTCCGTGCCGGAGGGACGTGCGCAGCACCATGCGTCGTCAGGAAGCTCAAAGTAGAGCACATTGGAATTGGGAAGACCTGTTGTGGTCTCCTCCCCTGTCTCCATGTCGATCACCTTATCCGTCTTATAATCCCTGAATTTCAACACCTTCAGATCACCGAATGCCTTGGGCGGATTCTGGCGAAGCTTATCCATGATCTCCGCAATCTGTCTTGCGCCGTCGATACCCTTCATGGTAATGGTGTACTGGGTCTCCTTGAAATAGCCGTACTTCTCATAAGTATCCAGCATCATATCCCACAGGGTCTTGCCATGCTTCTTACAATACGCAGCCACCTCACAGAGGCACATCACCGCCACAATGGCATCCTTGTCCCTTGCATGGGTTCCCGCCAGGCAGCCATAGCTCTCCTCCAGACCAAACACATAATGGTTGCTGCCGGTCTGCTCGAACAGTTTGATCTGCTCGCCGATAAACTTAAATCCTGTCAGCACCTCGATCAGCTTTACATTGTAGGCAGCGGTGATGGGCCTGGTCATATTGGTGGTCACAATGGTGGTCACCAGGGCAGGATTCTCAGGCATTGTCCCGGTGGCTGTTTTCTCCCTGAGAATATATTCCGCGATCAACATACCGGACATGTTCCCGGTAAAGGAAACATATTCCCCTGTCTTCGCATCCTTTGCGTAAATCCCCAGGCGGTCCGCATCGGGGTCGGTAGCCAGGACGATATCGGCATCCTTTTCCTTTGCCAGGCGCAGCGCGTATGTAAACGCCTTGGGATCCTCGGGGTTGGGATAATCCAGGGTGGTAAAATTGGGATCCGGATTCTCCTGCTCGGGAACCACATAGACATTCTTGAATCCCAGCTCGGAAAGAATACGCCTCACAGGAAGGTTCCCCGTACCGCAGAGCGGGGTGTATACAATCTTGATGTCATCCGCCACCTCGGCGATCACATCGGGATGGATGATCTGTTTCTTCAGCTCCTCCATGTATTTGTCGTCAATCTCCTTACCGATGACCTGATAAAGCCCCTTCGCCTGGGCATCCGCCTTGTCCATAGTCTTTACCGTATGGTAATCCTTTATACTCTGCACCTCGTCTATGATCTGCTTATCCTTGGGTGCAGTCACCTGTGCGCCGTCCTCCCAATATACCTTGTAACCGTTGTACTCAGGCGGATTGTGGCTGGCAGTCACCACGATACCTGCGGTGCAGCCCAGTGTGCGGAGCGCAAAGGACAGCTCGGGCGTGGGCCTTAAGGATTCAAACACATAGGCCTTAATGCCGTTTGCCGCAAGGCAGAGAGCCGCCTCATCCGCGAATTCGGGAGACATATTCCTGGAATCATATGCAATGGCAACACCCTTCTCCTGTGTGCCCTGCTTTAAAATAAAGTTTGCAAGGCCCTGGGTCGCCTTGCGGACCGTATAAATGTTCATGCGGTTGGTTCCTGCGCCGATAATGCCGCGGAGGCCGCCGGTGCCGAATTCCAGCTCCTTGTAAAAGCGCTCCTCAATCTCTCCTTCGTTGTCGCGGATCGCCAGAAGCTCGTTCTTGGTATCCTGATCGAAGTAGTCGTCGTCCAGCCAGAATTTGAATTCATCCATAAAGCTCATTTTTTACATACCCCGTTTCTGCACAGTTTTTCTTCTCAGGGGATCTGCGCACACTGTGCTGACACAGACCCTGCAATATTTAGATAATTATACCATATTCCTGTAAATTGCGCCACTGTAATTTGTCTGTCTTATATGCATGAAAACGTATGCCATGTAAACGTATCGGACACAGAAGCCTGTCACTCAGATAATGTAATTAAAGGGATTAATATAATAAGTCCCGCTAAAGAGGTGGATCATCAACAGCCCCCATCCCACCAGGACGACAATATCACGCCATGTACTCTTTTCCGTGTCGTAGGTCAGCATCACAAGCCTTGCCGCAGCCACCACCCAGACCAGAAGCATCCCGGATGTCATTTCCCAGGCAAAGCTGCAATATTCCAGCTTGCTCCCCGTCTCCACCAAGAAGGCATATTCCAGAGTACCCACCAGATACCCGGTCAGCGCCAGCTGTCCTTCCACATTTTTCACAAAATATCTCGGGCCTGCAGCAAGCATCCAGAGAGGAAAGGCCATGGAAAGTACCCAGGACTTGAAAATATTGGGCGAAAATATGCTCCATGCGGTAAAGATAGGGTAGACTGCCACACTGGAATCCGAATGATTACTGCCCCACATGTAAAATGCAGCGTAAGAAAACAACAGATAGATCACGGCGGGGATGCTGGCGCAGCCAATCCTCCACAGAAAGCCCCATGTCTTTTTCCAGCTGCCGTCCTTTTTCCGCAGTGCCGCCACCAGGTCGGCACAGAGATAGACCACCCCTGCGGGAAGCAGCATGAACAGAAAGGTGGGCTTTGCAAATACCGAGACAAACAGTGCGGCGCCAAAAAACAGGTAAAGATATTTCCTGCTCTTCTCCCCCCGGCAGAACAAAGTCTCCTTTCCACGGTACACCAGAATCAGATCCACCGCGAAAAGAAACGACAGGAGCCCAAAGGGCTTTACCGCTATATGGGTGGGGTTAAAAAAGGCGTTGATCCCATACTGCCCCTCATAATGGTAAGGGTTGAACCACCTTACATACATGGGCATGGCAAAGCTCAGCATGGCGCTGACGGCCGCAGCAGCCACTCCTGAACTGCTCTTTCCCCTCCTCTGGGCAATGCGGTCTATCAGAAAGAAGCTGACCAGAAAATTCAGCACGCTGAAAAGGCTGTTTGCCAAAGCCCCCGCTTCCTCCCAGGGCATTACCAGGATCCAGGCGCAGGCTTTCACAGTCAGATGCCAGAGCAGATAAGGGCGCTCAAGCCATATCTTCTTCAAAGTTTCAAAGGTGAGATGCTCCGCCTGCCAGATATGGTCGTGGATATCCACATAAGTATCGCTCTTAATCTCATTCAGCGTATATTTATACATGATCACAAATAGGACGGCCCCCAGGACTGCCGCTGCCGCATATTTTACCCTGTTCTGATTCCTCTCCGCTCCTGTTTCCATATGCCAAGACTCTTATCCTTTCCGTACTTTTTATCCCGTAGTATCTGTTCCGTCTATCCCTGTATTTTCAGGGAATAGTCGCTTCTGTCAAGGGAGAAATTCGGATTGTAATAGGGATCCCCCGCCTCCAGCACAGCTTTCCATTTCCGGCGGAATTTCTCCGATTCCCGATTGTACCGCTCCGCCTTCTCCCCATTGTCGTCCAGCCCCCGGGAGACGGATTCATAATGGAACAGCTCCGCAAAGGGAGTGAATACATTCAACAGCCCCTTCTCCCGCAGCTTCAGGCAGAAATCCACATCATTCAGCGATATGGCAAAGCCCTCGTCCAGTCCGCCCACCTCCTCATAGAGGTTCTTCTTTACCAGCAGACAGGCCCCTGTCACAGCCGTGACATCCTGGGCATAGCAGAGCCTTCCCATATACCCCAGGTTCTGCCGGTGCTGTTTATAATGGGTATGGCCCGCCGTCCGGTGAGCCCCCAGGCCGATCACTACCCCTGCATGTTGGATCGTCTTATCTCCGTAGTAGAGCTTGGCGCCCACCGCCCCCACATCCTCTCTCTGGGCGTACATCAGAAGCTCCTCCATCCAGTTGACGGTGATGACCTCCGTGTCGTTGTTCAACAGCAGGACGTACTCGCCTGTGGCGTATTTTACGCCCAGATTATTCACCGAGGAATAATTAAAACCTCCCCGGAAGGTGACGACCACAATCCTCCCGTCGCCGCTGCGTTGTATTTCCCCATCCCCCTCATAGGGGAATCCCAGAAGCTGTGTATAATAATCCCTGATCTCCTGCGTGGAGCTGTTGTTCTCCACGATCACAATCTCAAAATTGTCATAGGTGGATTTTTCCAGTACCGAGGACACACATCTGCGCAGATTCTCCACATGATCCCTGTTGGCAATGATCACGGAAACCTTCGGCGTCCCAAGGATCTGGTAACGGATGCGGAAGATCGTCTCAAAGGCCCTGGTGCTCTCGATCTTAAAATGGTCGAAGCCATGCTTCCTCAGATGCTCCGCCACCGCCCCCTTCGCCGCCTCGATGGCATAGGGCTTCGCCTCGATGCCGGAGGCCACGCTTCCCGCATGGCTGCGCCAGTAATACATGAGCCTGGGCACGTGTACCACCTTTTTCGCATTGTCCGTCAGACGCAGGATCATGTCGTGATCCTGGCTGCCGTCAAATTTCGGGCGGAACAGCTCGCTGCCGTCCAGAAGCTCCCTGGCAAACACGCTGAAATGGCAGATGTAATTATTGGCCCGGAGATTATCCGGGGAGTAATCCGGCTTAAAGTGCATGGTCAGCATATGGTTGATATCGCCGCTCTTAAAGGTGGTCTCATCGCAATAGAGATAATCCGCATCCTGCTCGTTGACAGCCTTCACATATTCATAGAGCACGCTGGGATGCAGGATATCATCCTGATCCAGAAGCCCGATAAACTCTCCCGTGGCCATGGCCAGACAGGCGTTTGTGTTCCCCGCAATGCCGCTGTTTCGCTCCAGCTTCCGGTATACCACCCTCCCGCCGGACTTTTCCACATACTCTCTGCAGATCTCCTCTATATAGCCATGCGCCGCATCGGAGCCGTCCGCCAGGCACAGCTCCCAATTCTCATAGGTCTGGTTCATCACGGATTCCAGCATCTCAATCTGAAATTCCCTCGGATTATTCCAGAGAGGCACCAGGATGCTGATCTTCGGCATCCGCGGAAACACGGCAGCCCTCTCCGCAGCCGCCTGCTCCGGCGAAGGAAAGCTCTCTGTACCAAACTGCCGCATAGCCTTCCTCTCCCGCTTCTTGTAATCCAGTTTGTGAAGTACCCCCCTGGGGCCGCCGCAGTTCGCCAGCCGGTCCTTCTGGCGGATCAGCCAGTGCACGCAGCTGCGCAGTGGCTTGCTCAGCTTCCACAGAGGATTCTTTTTGATCCGGTTCAGCTTCCATTCCAATTCTTCGTTTTTTGCTTCCAGATCAGCCACCCGTGCCGCCAGGTCGGCGCATTTCAAATGTTCCTGCTCATATGCCTCTCTGTAGTCTGTCGTCTCTGTCATAATGTCCCCCACTTCTCACAATACCTCCAGGAAACGGTTCGACCAGTTCATCAGCCCCGCTCCCGTGATCCGGTGCTTCACTGCCACACCGACCCGGTACCTCCCCGGCGGAAGCAGATTTGCCTTCAGCCTCACATGGAATCCGCATAAGCCCACATTTACCTGATCCGGCATATTTTCCACAAGATCAGGCCTATATTGTTCGCTTAACGGAATGACCAGCGCTCCGCTGGGCCCCCGGAACCATTCATCTGCCTCCGGTGAAAATACCTCCGACACCTTTTTCAGCATAAGGCTTTTGTCGTAACACGCGTTATTATCTCCCAGCACCGCCGCCCAGCCGCAGACTCCTTCCGGCTGCACCGTTTCGATGCGCACCATGACGCACTCGTCCCGGCGATGGTCATACAACGTCTTTTCCACCAGGAATTTATCATATTCCTGCACAGCATTTCCCATAACCTGACAGGCCGGGCGGATTTTCGTGTCCAGCCCCTCCCTGCTAAAATGTACGGAAAAGTAGGGATCCTTCCCCACCAGCCCCGGGTGCCTCTCATACAGCTTCTCCCGCTCCTCCAGAAGGCGTTCCAGCTTTTCCACCGACTCATCTTCCCCCCTGCTCAGGGATTCATGATGGTATGCGTAACAACCGTTCATGCATACGTTGTGGTATCCCGTCTCATACAGGGTAAAACACAGATCCACATCATTAAATGCCACCTGTAATTCTTCTGAAAAGCCTCCTGCCTCCCGGAATCTGTCACGCCCTGTCATTAAGCAGGCGGCAGTCACTGCCAGATAATTTACATTTCCGTGGTACGTGTAACCATACGCCTCCCCGTCCTCCAGAAACTGCAGCTTGTGCACCGGCCCCATGGGAAGATTGGTGATGCCCATATGCTGGATCCTTTCCGACCCGGGATAGTACAGCTTCATCCCCACCGCACCTGTATACGGCCTTGACGCCAGGGACGCCATCTGTCCTATACAGCCCGGTACCGCCAGCTCCACATCATCATTCAGGAACAGCAGGAAACGGCCCCTGGCCGCCTCCGCCCCCAGGTTACACATCCGGGAGAAATTGAATTCCATGGGCCGGTACAGGTAAGAGGCCTCCACTGTCCCACAGGACAGTTCTCTGATCAGCTTTTCCGCTCTCTCCCGGTTTTCCTCCTGGCTTCCGTTGTCCACCACGACCATTTCCAGTCTCAGCCCCTCTGCCGTGTTTATCACAGCCCTGAGGCATTTCTCCAGAAGCTCCACATGATCCCTGGAAGGGATGATCACGGAGACTGCCGGGCCTTCGGAAGGCCCGGCGGCGCCCTCCTCGTCTTCCCGGCAAAATGCCTCCGAAAGCTCCCCGGCGCCCTCCTCCCCGGCCCCCCGGTAAAATGCCTCCGAAAGCTCCCCGGCACGCTCCTGCAGGCAGGGTAATGGCTGGCGGTACCGCGCCTGCTCCTCCAGGCTCCCGCAGTGGAACAGGATCTGAGCCACATGCCCTATGCTGCGGGCACCTTTCTCATAGCCTCCCGCCACTTCCACGCAATATCGTATCCACCGGGCATACGCAGGAAAATCCGCCGCCAGCAGGTCATTTCCCTTTACGGTGTACCACAGGGTATCCCTGCCGGCAGCTTCCCTCACCCTGGCAAAAAAGTCTTTCCGCATGGCCACAATGCTTCCGAAATAAAAGCAGCTGTCCAGCACATCTGGGGACCAGTCCGGCTTAAAATCAGGGAAACAGGCCTTCCCCTTCTCCTCCCGAACATCCTCATCCCCATACAAAAGCTGTACTTCAGGGTGCTGCATAAAATAACATATGATGCTTTTTCTGGCATATGAAGTCAGCGTCCCCCTGGCCACACAGAGGAACACATAGTCGCCGTCCTCTGTCTCCCCCGGCAGGCACGCTTCGTTCTCCTCCTGCCACAAAAGGGCCTGCTGTTCCAGCCATTGGCCATAGCTGCCCCTCTTTTTAGCCAGAAGAAGCTTATACCGCATATTATCCTTTTGTGAAAGCAGCTGTTTCGCCAGTTTCCTGATATCCAAGCTTCCGTCCTCCGGCTGTCCTCAGATCAGCCTCTTTACCGCCTCCGCCATGTCGCGCGCCATCTCCTGTGACAGCCTTACTATCTCCATGCGGATGTGGAGGGTGTTTTCCGCGCTGCGGTTTAACCTTGTCATGTCAATATTGATATTGGGATCCTCTGTGGGAAAAATATAAGTACCGGGCTTCGCCACCCTGCCGTTTACCAGGACATTCTTTTTCTTCTTATCCAGGGGCACGGCCTCCCCGTTCAATGTCAGCTCCAGAAGCCTTACCATACAGGCTTCCATGGCAGGGTCTATGCGCAGCATCCTTACGTCCCCGCTCACCTTCAGCTCCAGCTCGATCAGGTTCTCCCCCCGGCAGGCATCCTGCACAAAATAAGATCCCTCCTCGCTGAAGCCCTTCCCCTTATCTTCATAGACCTGGACACGGCTCACACTCTCGGAATCCTGGTATCTGTCAATCCACTTCAGGGGCGTCAGCACACGTTTTCCGATCATCTCGCGCATTTCTGCCATAGCAAGACGGTTTCCGGTGACAAATTTCTGAAAGCCCCTCTCCTGCTCCCTGAAATTTTCCGCATCCTCCTCCGTAATCTGCAGCTCCTCCAGAATCCTGTCAAGCTTCAGCTTATTCCGCTTCTCGTCCTCCAGCAGATAGCAGTATATAGCGCGGAAGGCCAGCTCCTTGACGCTGATGGGCTTGCCGAAGGTCCATTCATAGTCGATCAGCGTCCACTTATCCCTGCTCACCAGGATATTTGCGAAGATCAGGTCAAAGTCCGCCACCGGATAATCGCTGTTATACCCAACCCTCTCCACATACTCCCTGAAGAACCTGTGAAAGCCTTCCAGGTCATCCCTTTCCAGGCATTTATCCATCAGCTCCGAAAGCGGGATTCCCAGCACAAATTCAAACTGTGCATACAGCTCGTCCCCCTTCTCCTCCAGGGTACATTTATTGATCTCGATATTGCCTCCCTGATATTTCTCCTCCAAATTCTCATAGGCCAGCGCCATCCCCCTGATATGTTCCCTGGCGGCCCCGCTCATGGGATACTTCCGGACGCTGATGCTCCCTTGCGCGTCCCTGCTGATCTCCGTTTTAATGGCGTACTCCGGGGCGCGGTCATTGGAATATTTCACATACTTTATGTCGAAGCCCTGCCCGATCACGGCGAGATAGGAATTGGCAAACACAGAAAACAGCCCCTCCTCCACCACCCCGTCAAAGGCGTTCTTTTCGTCAAAGAGCATCATCCTGTCCCGGTCAAAATTGCGTATATTATTGGCCAGCTCCCCCTTCCCCGGCAGATAGTCGTCGCTGTACAATGTAGTCATAAACTTATAGTCGGGATAGGGATAATAAAAATGATATTGCGATATCCCGCATCTGCGGAAGAGCTTCTCAAGCCCCTTTCTTCCGAATGTCTTCACGCTGTCACCGGAGCTGTAATTCTCAATCCCCGAAAAATACGTCCCCAGGTGATCCTCCCTGCAGCCCGCAAAATATTTCATTCCATACTTGTTTTCAATGGCAATGACCATTCTGCCGCCCTCATTCAGATGCGGCAGGAGAAGCCTCAGGAAATCCTCATACGGCCTGTCTCCCCCGATATAGCTCTGGCCATACTCAAAGACACCCACGAGAAAGATGTAATCAAAATCCTTCGGCAGGCCAGGCTCAATATCAATAAAATTGCCCACATGGATGGTCACATTCCCACATTCGCTGTGGCGGTAAGCGTTGATCAGGCTTCTCTTTTTCGACAGCTCCACGCAGGTAACGCTTTCCGCCTTCCTTGACAGCATACCTGTGACCGCCCCGCATCCGCTGCCCACCTCCAGCACCCTGTCGCTCTTTTTCAGTGGGATCCAATCCACGATATTTTCCCGCAGAGGGGACAGATGGTACAGGACGGGCCAGCTCTTCCTCTCCTCGATCACCCCCGCATACTCGATGGGGGAAAGCTTTTTCACAATATCCAGCAGCTCGTCCTCCACTGCTCCGTCACAGTAAAGATCCTCCCCGGAATAGTTACTGTAATCCAATTTAACCCTGCCAATCTTCTCTAACATTTCTTACCTCACAAATAGTCTTCTCTTTGCTTTCTCTACTCTGCGGCTGTCACCCTCACCACAGAATCCATGTCGTAAAAGCCCACCGTATTCTTGTCGGAAACTACGGTGATATTGACGGCGTCATACAGCCTGTGGTAGACCTCGAAGGTATCGCCGTCATAACCCGTAACGCCCAGGGAGATCAGATATTCCCCGCCCTGGAGGCTCATGCTCTGGGTAAATGTGATATCTTTTACCTGCCCCGGCTCCGCGCTGTCCAGATACGCCTTTTCAATCATGGAATTCGTCCCCGTAATTTCCGTACCCGTCACATTTTTGAAGGAAAAGGCAAAAATGGGCGCCGGCACATGATCCGTAAACCGGACGCGCATATGGACTGTAAACTCGCTGCCCTTGATGATGGCAGTGGTGCGCACCCCCCTGTCGTCCGTAATGTAATATTCTTCGATCAGCGCCTGCCTCGTACCATATTCCAACACATCGGGATTGACCCCGGAAGCCTTCCTTGCGGCCTCCTGCAGTTCCTCATCCCCCAGCAGGCCTCTCTCCTCCGGGTGTCCGGGAAGCTCGTACTGCCCCACCAGCACGCGCTTATACGCATCGATCATCTCCTTGGGAGATCCTTCTCCGAGAAGCTCTCCCTTGTTCAGCAGGAATACCCTGTCACAGTATTTGCTGATACTGCCAAGGTCATGGCTGACGAAGACGATGGTCTTACCCATTTTCTTAAATTCCTCGAATTTATGGTAGCATTTCGCCTGGAAAAAGACATCCCCCACAGACAGGGCCTCGTCCACGATCAGGATCTCCGGCTCAATGTTAATGGCCACCGCAAAGGCCAGGCGCACGAACATCCCGCTGGAATAAGTCTTTACCGGCTGATATACATAATCCCCGATATCCGCAAATTCCAGGATCTTAGGAAGCTTCTTATCGATCTCCTTCTCGGAAAAGCCCATCATGGTGCCGTTCAGATAGACATTCTCTATGCCATTGTACTCCATGTTAAAGCCTGCACCAAGCTCCAGCAGCGCGGAGATGCGCCCCTCCACATGAACCTCCCCGGAGGTGGGGCTGAGCACCCCTGTAATGATCTTCAGGATCGTGGATTTTCCGGAACCGTTGGTGCCTATGATCCCCACCGTCTCACCCTTTCGGATCTCCAGATTAACGCCGTTTAGAGCATAATGCAGCTTATGCACCTGCTTTCTTCCAAATCCAAAAGCCTCCTTCATGCGATCCTTGGGCTTGTCGTATAGCTTATATATTTTGACCAGCCCGCTGACCCGGATTGCAGGACTCTCCTCCTGCCTTTTATTCCCTGTTTCTCCCATGGCATCCTTCCATCCGCCGCCTAACTGTTGCCGTTTTCATTCACGCTCCGACAATAGACAGCCTCCTTATTATACCACCTTGCAATGGCCTGATTCTCCTCTCTGCCCGCATTTTCCGACAGATCCCCTATGCGCAGGAACCAGGGCCGGAAATGATAGGCATCCACCACCACTTTGTCACCGCCGTTTTTGATCTTTTCCACTCTGGCGAGGTATTCCTTGTGATATTCATTGGCTTCTCCGGTGTGAATATAGTAGTAGGCCCCGTAAGAGGAGTAGTTTCCCGCCTGATTCTTCTCCAGGGAAAAGGCTGACAGCAGCAATACCCCTATCATCAGATAGAATCTCAGGGGATTTCTTTCCAGTCCCAGTCCCACAGCCTTTTCAACCCGCTTCCAGGCATTATGAAATCTCGGCGGATTTTGTGCTTCCTGAAGCTTTCTGCATACCCAGCCCGTCCAGTAGACGAAATTGATGATAAACAACAGCTGATACGTTATTTTCACAGCGTTTAATGTCCTGTCAAAGCCTCCGTGGCCCAGCACATAGAGGGTGGGCGTAAAGCCTGCGGCATACAGACAGAAGGACCATGCAAGGAGCAGCCCCGGATACCGAAACCGCAGCGGCCGCTTTCTGACCACATTCCGCACTACGGGCCAGGCCAGCAGCATCATGATCAGCATTGCCGGGCCGGTGAATTCCCACAGGTGGTCAAACGCCTCCTTAAAGGAAAACAGAACCGCCGCAGCCGGCGCCATCCCGCTGCCCAAAGCCTCTCCCCGCACACTGTTTCCCGGCGCGGATGCGGATACATAGAAGCAAAAGCCATAGACCAGCAGAGAGGGAATCATCAGCAGCGCTTTTCTCCTGCGCAGGCATACCCCCAGCGCCAGAATCGACAGCCCCATCAACAGCCCCTGGAGCGCCGTCACATAATTGGCCCCGCCTGCCAGCACGGCCCCCGCCAGCGACCAGGCCGCTGAAACAGCGATGACTCCCTTCCTTCTGTCCGTCAACAGCCTGATCCAGGATGCGATCAGCAGCAGGAGAAATGAATGCATTCCCACATAGTGAACACCGCCGTTATACCAGTAGAATCCCTGCTGCGCTGATGAGATAAATTCCACCACCACGATAGTGACCACCACCTGCAGCACAATACCGTTTATCCTGTCGCTTTTCAGCACGTTTCGCACCAGTTCCCTGGTCAACATCCATGTGGAGAAGGTAAGGATCAATATCAGGAATACGGGGCCCCAGAAATAATACTGTTCTCCCCATACCGAGGGCACCAGCGACATAAAGAAGATGGAGGAAAAGGTTCCCTGCCATGCGTACCACTGGACTCTGAGACAGTAGACAGCGCCGCTGACCGCGCTTGAAATGCTCCTGTTCACACCCAGAAAATCTTTCACAAACTGTCCGTAATTATAGTCGTCATACCACGGTATGGCATATATGGTCAGCCGCAGCAGAGGCACCAGCAAAAGCAGCAGGGCACACACAGCCAGCGCTGCCACAATTCTCATATCCGGTTCCCAATTCAAGATTTGTTTCAGTCGTTCCTTCATATCGGATCACCTTACCTTTCTGTCTCAAACAAACCAAAGCTGTCAAATTTCTCTTAAAGTACATCCGCGAAATGAACCTTTAAACGCTTAAACACCAGCGCCCCGATGCCAAACAACACCACCGTCACGATCCAGAAATACATCGTGGAATAGAAATCTTCAAAAAACCACTGCTTTTCATATATCGCACTCCTGTACCCGTTTACAATATATACTAACGGATTGATCTTAAGCGCAACCACCCAGTCGCCGTCCATCTTATTGATATCCCACAGGATGGGGGTCGCCCACATCCCGATCTGCAGCGCGATATTGATGATCTGTGACAGATCCCTGAAAAACACTACGATCGCACAGGTCGAATAGCACAGGGCCAGCACAAAGATGAACATACAGGCGCTGTAGTAAAAGAGCTGCAGGGTATACACTGTGGGGAAATATCCGTAAAAGGCCGCTATCACAAGCAGCACCAGCACAAAAAAGCCATGGATGAAGGTAGCCGCTATGATCTTGATGATCGGCAGGATGCTGATCTTAAAAACCACCTTTTTCACAAGATAATTGTACTCTGTCAGAGCGTTGGTGCCGTTGTTCAAAGCCTCGCTGAAAAAGAACCACGGCACAAGCCCCGCCGTCAGGAACAACACATAGGGCACATCATCGGCGCCCCTTCCGGGATTTCCCATAATGATCTCAAACACCACGTAATACATGGCCACAGTGACCACGGGCTGTATCATCGCCCACACCGCTCCCATATAGGAACCCGCATAACGTTTCCTGAAATCATTCTTTGCCAGCTTCCAGATCAGATGCCTGTTCTGGAACAGTTCCACCGGCAGCGTAGTAAATTTATCATACCCCTTCGCAAAGATCAGACAGGATATCACAATGACTATACAGGAAATGATCTTCTTGACCAGCTCCTCCTGGGGATCTGCATGGGGATTATGATGCACCACAATGATCACTGCCATCAGAAGCATCACCGTGGAAAAAAGGGTAATTCCCAGCTTCTTGCTTATCTTCATGTTAGCCGCTACCTCTTGCTCTTACTTTCTCAGGCTGTCAATGCCGCCCCAATTCCTGTCCCGCTCCGCCAGGATCAGCTCCATGCCCTCCGGTATGGGCCACTCTATGCCGATGGCGGGATCGTCATAACGGATCCCTCCCTCATCGTTGGGATGATAGTAATCCGTAACCTTATAACAGAATTCCGCGTAGTCGGACAGCACCAGAAAGCCATGGGCAAAGTTTTTGGGGATAAAGAGCTGCTTCTTGTTCTCCTCCGACAGAATCACGCCGAACCACTTGCCGTAGGTGCCGGATCCCTCCCTGATATCCACCACCACGTCAAATACCTCTCCCCGGATCACGCGCACCAGCTTGTCCTGGGGAAATTCCTTCTGGAAATGCAGCCCCCTCAGCACCCCCTTCCTGGAAGCCGACTGGTTATCCTGCACAAATACCTCCGGAATCCCTGCGGCCTTAAAGTCCTCATACTGATAGGATTCAAAAAAGTAACCCCTCTCATCCCCGTGTACCTCGGGCGTGATCACCTTCAGGCCCTCAATCCCGCAAGTCTCCACCTTAATCTTTCCCATTGTTCTTCCTCTCCTTTAAAAATAGCTTATATTCATATCCACATTTCCCTCTATGCCGTCCACTGCACCCTTGGAGGTATACTGCCACATCTGGTAATGCCCCTGATAGAGCGGTGCGCTTCTGTACTCCGCCAGCCAGATGCAATAGTCCTCCAGCCTGTCCGTATGAAGATTATTATTATACCAGTTGCGGCTGGCATATACCCCGGCATTGTACCCGGCGTTCTCTATGGTGCGGCAGAAAGCCTCGCAGACCAGCGTCCTGGTCTCGGGATCCAGCCCGTCAGCCCTTCCGTTTCCTCCCGCGCCCTCCGTATCGATGAAAATGGGATAACTGACATTGTAGCTGCGGATCAGCTCCAGCACGGCGGACGCTTCCTCCACCGCCTCCACCTCATTGACCGCCTGGGTAAAGAAATAAATCCCTGTGGGAATACCGCTGGAAGCCGCCCCCTTCATATTCGCCTCAAAAAAGGGATCCTCCACCAGGCTTCCCGTCACAGACCCGCGGTAGCCGGCACGGATGATGGCAAATTCTATCCCTGCACCCTTCACCCTGTCCCAGTCAATCTCCTTGTTCCACTTGGAGACATCAATGCCCAGATGAGAGTTGCCGGAGGTCGCCTGGAAGCTTTTGATCTCACTCCTGTCCGCATCCGCCGCCGCTTCCGCCACAGCCGTATCCTCCGCTTCCGCGTCGATCTCCTCCTCCGTTTTGATCAGCAGAGATATGTCGTCAATGGCCACATACTCCACCTTATCCTTCACATGGACACGGGTCTCATTGGCAGGAACCTTGTAGCCCGCTATGGGAAGCAGCTCTACATAGTACTCCCCGGAGTCCAGATCCCCGATATAAATGATCCCGTCCCTGTCCAGATCCTTATACTCCCCCATGTCCTTCAGCGACACATAGAAGCTCTCCCCTGTCACCGGTTTCCCCTCATTGTCCACGATCTGGATCCTGAGATCCTTCTCCACCGAAGTGACCATCAGGGACAGGCGGTTGCTCTGATCCCGGGCCGCCTCTAAAATGGGGTTTATCTCCGGGTCAAAGAAAGTCTCGTCCTCCAGGAACGCGGACAGGCTGCTGCCGATCTGCCCCGGGGAGGCCCCTTCCCGGGAGCCTCCTTCCCCATCGTCCGGAGCAGCGCCGTCCAGATCCCCCTTTTCCCCGCTGTCTGCCAGGGGAGGCCCCTCCTGGGAAGCCTGCTCCCCGCTGTCCTGGGAGGGCCCCCTCTGAGGCCTGCCCCCACGATCCATATTATTCCACATCACCAGGGCGGAAACCAGGAGGATCATCACCAGAGAGCCCAGAATCGTCCATTTCCTCAGCCTAGAGTCCATTTGCTACCTCTACCATGTATTTCCCGTAATTCGTTTTCATCAGGGGCTCCGCCAGCTTCAGAAGCTGTTCCTTGTCAATAAATCCCCTCTTATACGCAATTTCCTCAATGCAGGAGATATACAGCCCCTGCCTCTTCTGGAATGCCGCCACAAAGTCGCAGGCATCCAGCAGGGCGTCGTGGTTCCCCGTATCCAGCCATGCAAAGCCCCTTCCCAGGGTCTCCACATGAAGCGTCCCCCTGGTGAGGTACTCATTGTTCACGCTGGTGATCTCAATCTCGCCCCTGGCAGAGGGTTTTACGTTTTTCGCGATCTCCACCACATCATTGTCATAAAAGTACAGTCCCGGCACCGCATAATTACTCCTGGGCTTTTCCGGCTTTTCCTCGATGGAAAGCGCCCTGCCGTTCTCGTCAAACTCCACCACCCCGTACTCTCTGGGGTCACGGACGTAGTACCCGAAAATGGTAGCACCCTTTTCCCTTGCCGCCACTTCCCGGAGCACCCTGGAAAAGCTCTGCCCATAGAAAATATTATCCCCCAGCACCAGCGCCACCCTGTCATTCCCGATAAAACTCTCCCCGATCAGGAACGCGTCCGCCAGCCCCCTGGGAGACTCCTGCACCGCATAGGAAAAATCCATCCCCAGCTGATGTCCGTCCCCCAAAAGCTCCTCAAACACAGGCAGATCCCTGGGTGTGGAAATGATCAGCACTTCCCGGATTCCCGCCAGCATCAATGTCGAGAGCGGATAATAGATCATCGGTTTGTCATATACCGGCATGATCTGCTTGGACACCGCCTTTGTGAGAGGATACAGCCTGGTTCCCGACCCGCCCGCTAATATAATACCCTTCATAGATTACATTCTCCTTCCCCAGTGCTTCTTTGTTCTCTGCACACTGAATGGGAACGACGTCCATCGTTCCCATTGTCCCGGTTCTTTTTTACTTTTCGTACATTTCCTGATAATACTTCTGGTAATCCCCGCTGGTCACATTCTTCATCCACTCCTCATGCTCAAAGAACCACTGGATTGTCTTTCGGATGCCCTCCTTAAACATGGTTTCGGGCTCCCATCCAATCTCACTCTTAATCTTGTCAGGAGCGATGGCATACCTGCGGTCGTGGCCCTTCCTGTCCTCCACATAGGTGATCAGATTCTCCGTCACCATTGCCTTCCTGGGATCCGTATCCGGCAGCATCTCCCGGAGTGTCTCCAGGATGATATGGATGATCTCGATATTCTGTTTCTCATTGTGTCCGCCGATATTGTACGTTTCAAACAGCCGCCCCTGCTCCTGAACCATATCGATTGCCTTCGCATGATCCTCCACAAACAGCCAGTCCCGGACATTCTTCCCGTCCCCATAGACAGGCAGCTTCTTTCCCTGGAGGGCATTGTTGATGATCAGGGGAATCAGCTTCTCAGGGAACTGATAAGGGCCGTAATTGTTAGAACAGTTCGTGATATTGGCAGGGAAATGATACGTATCCATATATGCCTTCACCAGCATGTCCGAGCCGGCCTTGCTGGCCGAGTAAGGGCTGTGGGGGGCATAGGGCGTAGTCTCATAGAAAAAGGCGTTATCGTCATCGGGCAGCGAGCCGTACACCTCGTCCGTGGATACGTGGAGGAATTTCTTTCCCTCCTTATAGCCTCCCCCGGGCAGCTCCCAGGCAGCCTTTGCACAGTTCAGCATCACTGCGGTTCCCAGCACATTGGTCTGCACAAAGACTTCCGGGTTTTTGATGCTTCTGTCCACATGGCTCTCCGCGGCGAAATGCACCACTCTGTCGATATCGTTCTCCCGGAAAATTTTCGCAACCGCCTCCTTGTCACAGATGTCCGCCTTCACAAAGGTATAGTTGGGCCTGTCCGCAATATCCGTCAGGTTCTCCAGATTCCCCGCGTAGGTCAGGGCATCCAGGTTAATGATGCGTATCTCATCCCCATATTTCCGAAACATATAATGAATATAATTAGAGCCGATAAATCCCGCTCCTCCTGTTACCAGATAGGTTCTCATATCCTCTCTCCTTCCTTATTCTGCAGCCGTCGGGGCCCGCGATCATAATCCGCCTGTGTCCTCTGGGCTGCATGGCCCGGACAGTATTATTTTACCATACCGCGGCCCCTGGTGGCTACCTGTTTTTTATCCACTTAATAGCCCAGATAGCTCAGATTCATATCCACCTTCCCCTTAATGCCGCTTACGCTCCCGGTGGACTTATACTGCCACAGGTCGTATCTGCCGGTGTAGGTGGGAGACGCCGCGTACTGGGCCAGCCATATCTTATAGCTTCCCAGCTCGCCTGCATTCAGCTTGCCTGTGAGCCACGTCTTATTCGCATAAATACCCGCCGTATATCCCGCACCCTGTATGGTCTCACAGAAGGCCCTGCATACGGCCGTCCTGGTAGCCCTGTCAATGGAATCCGCACGTCCGCCGCTGGGCTCCACATCCAAAAACACCGGATAGGAAATCTTGTATCCCTTTATCTGTTCCAATACCATGGAGGCCTCCTCCACCGCCTCCACCTCATCCACTGCCTGTGTGAAGAAATAGACGCCCACCTTTAAACCTGCTGCCGTAGCTCCCTGGATATTGGCGGTAAATTTGGGGTCTTCAATCAGTTTACCCTGGGAGGAGCCCCTGTAACCACATCTTATGATCACATAGGAGACGCCGGAATTACTCACCGCGTTCCAGTCGATATTCCCGTTCCACTTGGACACGTCAATTCCCATGTCTCCCGAGCCGGTCACCAGAGTGCCGTCACTGGCAAAGTTATATCTTGCCCCCTGGATCACCTGTTCCCCCGTCACCATCTCACCGGCGGCGTTAAAGTAGTAAACCTTCCCGTTCAGGGTCTGCCACCCGGAATATTTGGCGTTCCCCTTCACAAAAAAGCTCTCCGCCGTGTAATAGTCCGCATAGACGGCCTCCCTGTAGGCGCCGTTCTCCAATACATACAGCTGATTGCCGTCCGCATCCTTCAGCTTTGTAATCCGATCCTCCCTGGGGTGGCTCTTTACCGTCACCGTAAGGCTGGCGGACACTGTCTGCCCGTTCTCCGTATAGCTTACCGTGACAGCCGTACTGCCCTCATTGCCCCCGGTGACAGTCACCGCCGTGCCCGACACAGAAACCGCGGCGACATTGGAATCCGCCGATACTGCGGACACCGTAGGCGCCGCCGTGGCAGCCCCCGAAAGTGTGGCATTGACCGTAACCGCGGCAGTGGAAAAGACTGTCACATCCGTCTTGTCCAGCGTGATCCCCTGCAATGTGAGAGGCGGATTTGGCCCGGAAACCGTAGTCATGGTTTCCATGACCCCAGTGGGCGCCCCTGCCGAAACCAGTGTGGCCGGATCGGGAATGGCGCTCCTGGAGACCTCATTATAGGTGGCGTCTATCACCTTGCTTTCCACCCACTCCACCGTATCCGGCAGGGAAGATTCCACCACAGTGACATTCTGCTTGGTGTCCTCCTTGGCCGCATTGACCTCGGACTCCTTTTTGATCTCGTTGGACACATCTACCTTTTTATAATCAATGTCCTTTTTAACCTCTACCTTCTGGGAATCCCCGGGTATCATGTAATCGCTGTATTTCTCATCCGAGAGCGCCTCCATGACCACCGTGTAGGATCCGGGAGTGATATCCTTTTTATAGATGATCCCGTCCATATCGTCATCGGACCAGACTACGCTCTTGCCGTCGGGGCCGGTGACAGTCACCACAAAGGGGACGTTGGAGATCAGCTTGCCGTTGGCCTGGTTGATAAATTTAATCTTCAAGTCCTTCTGCACGGAAGTCAGGTTCAGCGTAACCGTGATGTTCCTTCCGTATTCCGCCTCCTGGTATTCCCTGGGAGGCTCCACCACCTGATCCTGAACCGTCTCCAATGCCGCTATGCGGGCAAGCTCCGCGTCAGCCACTGCCAGAAGCCCCTCACCGCCGATCGTATGGATGCCGTCCAGCTGGCTGCCCACACCGGCAAAGTCCGCCACCTGATTGTCCACAATCCTGGAGCTGATGTAGAGCCCCCCTGTCACCAGCGCCAGCACAAGCACCGCCACACCTGTACCCAGGATCACCCTGTCAATGCCGCTCATGGAACCCGCGCCCTGCTGCAGCTTATACAGGAAACCTCCGGAAGGACGCTTCTTCCCCTTCGGCGCCCTGGGGCGGCGTCTCTCCTCAAGCCGGCCTTCCTTATAATAATCAGGCCCCGCTTCCGCGGCATATCCCTCCTCCGGGCTGCTTTCCGCTTCCATGCTATATCCTTCACCCGGGTAATCCTCTGTCTCTGCGACGTATTCCTCCTCTGGATAAAGCCCGGCCGCTTCTAAGCTGTATTCTTCCTCTGGATAGTTTCCCGCTGCTTCGCCGTACTCCTCCTCCGGGCTGCTTCCTGCTTCTATCCCATATCCATCACCCGGATAGCCTTCCGCTTCCGCAGCATATTCTTCGCCAGGGTAGCCTTCCGCTTCCGCAGCATATTCTTCACCAGGGTAGCCTTCCGCTTCCGCAGCATATTCTTCGCCAGGGTAGCCTTCCGCTTCCGCAGCATATTCTTCGCCAGGGTAGCCTTCCGCTTCCGCAGCATATTCTTCATCAGGATAGTTTTCCGCTTCCACGGCATATTCTTCGCCGGGATATCCCCCGGCTGCTTCAACGTACTCCTCCTCCGGGCTGCTTTCGGCTACTGCGCCATATTCCTCCTCCAGGTAATCTTCCGCTTCCGCAGCATATTCTCCTCCAGGGTAGTTTTCCGCTTCTATAACGTATTCTTCACCTGAATATCCCCCGGCCGCTTCAACGTACTCCTCCTCCGGGCTGCTTCCTGCTTCTATTCCATATCCATCCTCCGGATGATCCTCCGCTTCCGCGCCATATGCTTCTATACCGTATTCCCCGCCAGGATAATTTTCCGCCTCATCAAAGTACTCCGGTTCTTCCCCACCATATTCCTCGTAATCGGAGCCGTCCCAGTCATAATCGTTCTCGTCATAGTCCTTCCAGCCTTCCACCGGCTTCTTCGTATGGTTGAACAATTTCTTCATTTTCCGTACCCTTTCTGATTATCGTTCCCCTGTAAAAATCTGCCCTGAATTTAACAATTCCGTAACATTATATCATTGCGGACCTGGCACTTCAAGCTAATCTGCCATTTCTTTATAATTTCTTCAACATTTCTTAAATCTTCTTAAACTGTCTTAATATTGTGGACTTTCAATCCACATAATAGTAAAATAGCAATAGCTGCATGAGTACCCCGCAGCATTCGCCAGGCCAACATGGTTGGCTTTATACTCGTGCAGGCACGGCATTTGGCTCATTGCTCGCGGAAATGAAACGGAGTACAGGATGAAGAAAGAAATAGAAGAAAATAAACACAATATACCGGATATCGAAATCATAGACCTGGAGGAGGACGAACTGTCCGATGAGGGCCCTGCCGATAACAGAGAGGGCTATGGGGATCAGCCTCCCGCTTCCGGGCCGCCGAAAGAGAGAAGACGCTTTCCCCGCATCAATATGCATATCGTTCTGCTCCTTGTTTTCGTGGTTTTTGTGTGCGGGATTGCCTATAAGGTCATGAATTTCGGTGAGTTTATCGATTTGGATGAAATTTTCAGAGACGGAAAGGGCACCTACGATGATACCCTGGATGAAATCCTCCCCCTGCTGGACGCCGACGGTAAGCGTGTGGACACCAGCTACGAGGACGGGCTTACCATTGTAGCCTTTGGAAACGCCCCCTTTGCGGACGACAGGGATTCCGAGGATAATCTGGCAAATATGATCTCGGAAATGACAGGGGCCACCGTGTACAACTGTTCCATCAGCGGCAGCTACTTGGCTTCCCAACGCCCCATCATCGACACCGCAGGATCTCCCATGGATATGTATACCTTCTACTGGCTGTCCATCCTTGCCACCGGAAACGATATCATGCTCAGCTATGATGAGGCAAAAGAAACATTGGGTGAAGATCTTCCCCCCGAGACGGACGAGGTTCTCAACACCCTGACCACCCTGGACTTTAATACAGTGGATGTGATCGTAGTCCTGTACGACGCCACAGACTACCTGCTGGGACACCAGATGTACAGCGACCAGAATTCCACCGATATAGAACAGTTTACAGGCAACCTGGAGGCCGGGATCGGTATGTTCCAGAGCGTATACCCGCATATCCGCATTATTGTACTGTCGCCCCCCTATGCATTTTCCGACCAGCTCGATGAGAAGGGAAACTACATCAGCAGTGATATCGCCAGGTATGGCCAGGACGTCCTTTCCACTTACGTCATCAAAGAATACAGCTCCTGTGTGACCAGAAGCGTCTCCTTTGTCGATAACCTCTACGGCACGATCACAGAGGACAACGCCCATAAATACCTGATCGACAATCTGCACCTGAACGCCGACGGCCGCAGGGAGATTGCCAAACGCTTTGTATACGCCCTGAATTACTACAATCAGGAAGGCCAGAATGAGGCCGGAGACAAATGATCGTCTCCGGCCTCTGCCGTTTCTCTCAGTATTTCAGGTCAAAATCCCTGTCCCGGTAAATGACGTATCCGTCCGTCCGCAGAAAAACCTCCCAGTTATACTCTGAGGTTTTTCCAATGACTTCCTTCTCCTCCGGCAGAATAATGTAATGGCAGCCTTCCTCCTTCGCAAGAGGCGCCAGTCGGCTTAAGTCAATGACTTCCTTCTCCATCTCGTCGGGAAGACCTGCCCATCTGTTCCAGCGTTCCACCGTCATCTCCCGGCCAAAGGGCATACATATGGTGGGCTCATACTGCCGCACATACTGCACCAGCTCCAGCGGGAACGCCGCCTGCACCTCCCTGCCCGGCTCCAGGATGGCGTCACAGATATGCACTACACTGTCCGGCACATGGTATAAATTCTCCGCCCGCTGAAAGAACGGATTTTTGTAAATAAAACTGCCGGAGACCACAATCCCTGCCGCAGCGGCCAGCGCAAAAACAGTTTTCCGCCGGCCGGTAAGCCTGCCGTAAAGCGTGGCGGCGGCATAAGCCGTGGTCACCGTTATGGGAAGCAGCCACAGGATCCGGTAATAAATCTCATCCCCCACCAGATGATACAGCCCCCTGGCAAACAACGGGTTAAAGAACAAAAGCAGCAGAATCACCGGCACGATGACCAGCAAAATCCTCGCATATTTCCTTTGTTCCCTCACCCACAGATAGGCCAGCGATATCAGATACAGGATTACGATCAGCCCGGTGCCCATATATTCCCGAAAAAGCTCTGTCACAATATTCCACATAGGTTCCTCCTGCCAGCGCCCTGTCACAAAAAGCAGGGTATCAGTCCAAAATAAGATATAACACTGCGTAACACACGTCCGGCAGACAGCAGACCGCCATGGGAATCAGTATTTTCCACCTTTTAAAGGCAATCGCCCCGCAGGCTCCCGCAATCCCCACCAGCAGGCAGCACAACATGGCCCCCATGGTGCTGCACAGGCAGCCTGTAATGTTGGCTGCCGCCAGAAGCACATAATATTTTACCAGGATCTTCTCTCCCTCCTGAAGCTGCCGCAGGAGAACCAACAGCAGCAGCAAAAGCACAGGGATCACAATACTGCCCAGGGCTGCCTTCCCCTGCCTGCTCCTGGCGATCATGAAATTCTCCGCCGTATAAAAGGAATAATCCCCAAACAGCACCAGAAGCTCCGTAAAGATCAGGAAAAGAGGCAGCGGCTCCCTCTTTCCCCGAAGCAGGAACCTTCCCAGCAGGTAAAATATGCCATAAGTCATTGCGATCAACGCCACCGGAACCACCACATGAGCCACTGTCACCGCCCGTATTCCCGTTATCTCGGCCAGATAAGCAATCCAGATTGGAAACGGTGCCAGCCCGTGCCTTGCGTCCAGCTCCGTCCCAAATCCCGTGTAGGGCTGCTTCCTGTACATCGTAAGGGCATCCTGCGTTATGGACGAAATCGCCACGTAGAAGGCATCGTCGCCATCCCTGTATGTCATCCTGACAGCCTGTACAAGCTGAAAGCCCAGCACTGCCCAGAATATCAGCCATAAAAGCACAGACTGCCTCCGGTCAGCCCCCTTGATCAGCGACAGGGAAACCGCCTTCCTCCTGCCCCTGAATGCCAGGAACGCCGCCGCCAGCACCGACAATGCCAGCACCGCGCTGTACCAGATGATTACATACCGGAAGCTCATTTCCAGCAGGATCATAGGCACACAGATCAGCTGGAAGCAGGCCCACAAAAAAAGCTGGCCGCTTACCCACTGAAAAATGATCCCCTTTAAATAATGATCCACATTCTTCTGAAACAGACTGCCCACAAAGACGGGCACTGCAAACAACAGCAAAACCGCCGCCAAAATCCGTAATCCTGTCAAGACTTACCTGTCCTTTCTTAAAATATACAGCCTGTCGCCATAAGCGCTGGGCTGATACTCCGTCTCCTGCTCCAATTCCAGACCGTAATCCTCCCACAAAAGCTCCAGCACTTTAAGGTCATCCACTCCCCCCTTGACCAGCACTGCCACCCGGCTTAATTCCTCAATTCCGGCCCTGTCCCTCCTGTTCTCCAGTTCCTCCGTAGTCAGAAGCAGCGACCTGTCATAAGAAGTAAATTCCAGCAGGTTCTCATAATACCCCACTCCCTCATAGATGCAGATGCAGGGACAGTCCCCATATTCCGCCGCATCCGCCCTCTGTTCGGAATATCCCCTGTACAGATAGCTCCCGTCATAGCATATGAGATTCCATGCCTGGAACAGCAGCAGGATACCGCATACCACCCCGGTAAGCCCTCTGGTGAGCTTTTCCTCACAGCTTCTGTAAAGCCTGCCAAGGCATCCGAACACTGTCAGCATCAGGATCAGAGCCGCAAAGGGAAACAGCGGCATAATATAACGATCCACCAGATAGGGTGACATCCTCGCCGCCAGCAGGAAATAGCCTGCCGCCGGAAACAGCAGCAGCCACAAAAGCTCTCTCCTCTGCCGCCTTTCCCCGCTTTCCGCCCCCTTTGGGGATACCGCCTTTCCCCTGCCTTTCCTTCTCATCGCCAGCACAAAGGCGCACAGGACAAGCACCAGGCTCAGGGAATACCATCCCGCCCCCCGCTCCAGAAGGATCTTTCCAAAGGCCGCCAGGCGGGTTCCATATCCCGCAAGCCCCCGGGACAGGTTTCCCAGCGCCTCCACACCCCTTCCGCTGGAAAAGACGTCCGCAATGGCAAAGGGAAACACGGCCAGCCCTCCCACAGCCGCCAGCAGCATGGAACGGACAAAGCAGAACAGCTCCCTTTTCCGCCCGTCCCTCCAGAGGCATACACTGACAACCGCCGCCAGCAGCAGACAGTAAAACAGGAAAAAATACTGCGTCCAGAAGCCCAGCATGACAGCCAGGATCAATTTCCCGTTCCTCCTGTCAAAGGAAGCGGCCTGCCACTTTTCCAGCACCAGGTAGAAACAGAGCACACACCACAGCGTCACCATGCCGTACATGCGGATCAGCAGCACAGTTGCCAGCGCTCCCCCGGACAGCCCGTAAAAAAGCATTGTCATCAGCCCCATCCGGCGCCCCTCCTTCTCCATGCCAAAGGCAGGGGCCAGCAGTAGGCAGATTTTATATAATAAAACCTGTATCCCTGCGACTGCCGCCATATTGATCACGCATCCCATCCACGGGGAAATCCTGCCCCGGAACAGAGAGGATATCGTATGCAGCAGCATGAAATGCAGGGGAGGGTGGTTATCATCCTTCACATTAAAATACACGGACAGGTAGTTAAAGGCATCCCTGCCCTCCACTGTGATATAATCGGAAAACTGCTCCGAGGTAATCCACACCGGCTCCTCATAGACATCCGCCGTATAGGTAAGCAGCTTGCTGTTTCCGCGGTTCTGCAGCACATCCATCACCGTATCCGCCAGGTTTCCCATGGTTTCGCCGAAGCTTTCGCCGTCGATCTCATTGTGTACAAATTTCGCCAGCCGGCCCTCCGGCTGCGTAGTCACGATCCACGGATTAAATTCCGCGTTGGCAAGCTCAAAGCTCAACAGCTCGTCCATGTGGAAGCCTTCCTTCCACGATACAAAGAGACAGAACACCGCCATACAGGCGAGCACCGCCATAATCTCATATGCTTTTCCTCTAATGGCCTTCCACATATCAACCCTCTTTTTCCATATTCCCGGCCGGCAAAACCACCTCGTAAATATAGATCCGATAATAGCTGTCCTCCGTCTCCAGGGGAGTCTCATTTACCAGAGCCAGCCCCTGCTCTTCCGCGTTGGCAATATATGCCGCCGACAACACATAGTCGCCCCCCAACTCCTTCAGCGCCCCTGTGTCCAGCCGGTAATCCTGAAAGAAAAAGCCGCCCTTTTCTATGGTATAATAGCCGGGACACTCCGAGCTGAACAGATAACATCTGTTGCCCCAGTCATCGAAATATTCCCTCAGATAATCGCTCCGCTCCAGCTCTGGTGCCAGGATCCTGCGGAAATCATGCTTGTATGATACCGGATAATGATTGGAATAGCCGTCCAGACAGTAAAAGCCGTGATACAGCGCCGCCGCCGGGTCTATTCCCAGGCTGACCACCCTGTATTCCGACGGCTCCATCCCGGAAGCCTCCCGCAGGCAGCCTTCCACCTGCTCCATGACGCCGATTGCAAAATAATCCCGGAAGCTCAGCAGGCCGTAATCGGGATTCCGCAGCATCTGTATATTGGATTTTACGTCCCCCGCCATCAGAATCTGTATCCCTGTCACCGCCGCCGCAATCCCGCAGAAGGCGCCCGTAAGCAACCCGGCCATCGCAATACCCCGGGACGTGCACGCCTTCTCCCTTCTCCGGCACAGCAGAAGCTCCAGGCAGATCATCCCCCCGCAGGCAAAAGCAAGATACCAGAGCGTGGGAGCGATCCACAGCAGCCGGTTTACCTGGAAAGCCCGAAGCGCGGACATCCGGTTCCTGAGAAAGACTCCCGCCCCGCTGTCCCAAAAAGCCGCCGCCAGGGAAAAAGCCAGATTCCACAACAGACATACGCCCGCCCTTCTCTGCAGCCGTCTCACCCCCTCCTCCCGGAGGAAGGCTCCCAGAGCCAGTGCCGCCAGCGTCATCACCAGCAGAAGGAAATGATAATCCTCACTGTGCTGCCCTCCCCTGGTAAGATTCTGCCACAGGGTGGACAAAAAAGGCGATGCCTTCAGCACATACTCCGACTTATGGGAAATCTCCCCGTCTCCCTTTCCCAGCAGTTCCCCCAGCAGCCGCCAGTTTTCCGCCACATAGATTCCCAGGAGCATCAGCCAGGCCCCCAAAAAGGGCAGCACCCTCTCCCTCTGCCTCCACAGAAGCCAGAACAGCCAGGCCAGGCCCATCCCCAACAGCCCGAAGCCCACAAGCACCAGGGAGGAAGTCAGCGCATAACATGCCGTATACAGATAAGCCGCCGGGATATGGCGCCCCTTCTTCAGCTGGAGCACACACCAAAATAAAAGCGGAATCCCATACTGTGACAACCCGTACACCGGCAGAAAGGGAATGTACGCGAACAAGACTGCCGCCGTCATGGCTATCCCCTCCTGCACACGGGACTCCCTGGCCAGAAGATACATTCCCACATACCCTGTCAGGCTTCCCGCCATCTGCATCAACAGCAGGGCGGCGGCGTAATTCCCTCCCAGGAATAAAAGCACAAAGCCCGGCGCAGGCGGTGTCAGGGCCGTCTTAGACACCCCTCCCAGAAATTCCGGCAGGATATCCCCCCGGAACAGATGCCTGGCCTGCAGGACATAGGCGATCAGCTCACCGTCCAGCTGGTCATGATAGTTAAATATGGCGTCCTCGCCCAGGATCAGACAGGGAATCCCCATAGCCGCCACAGCGGCAAGCCCCAGGAAAAACCATACCTTATTCCGTTTGCTCCCGGCTCCTCTCAGCTCACCCACGTCTCAGCTCCCTTTCCGCATTTTCTCCCGAAGGAAGCCCGCCCTGCGCTTCCCTGCCGGTTAAAATCACCGGCCAAGCCATCCACAGCTGCAGGATCAGCACCGTATCCTTATAATCCTGCATACCCGCCCCCTGCATGGTATACCAGATTACCAGGATTCCCGCCGTAGCCAGACAGCACAGTACAGGCCCCGCTGCCATCCTCCCGGCCCTCCGGCTGCCGGGCAGCCACAGCCCCTGCAGCAGCAGCGTAAGGATTGCCGCCACCGCAAACCACCAGCACCCGTAATCCATGTAAAGCCTGGACAGCCCCGGCATTTTCTCCAGAAAGAACTCGTAATTCCTGCTGTAGGTATCGTAACCCCTTCCCATGAGGAACAGCTGCAGGCACACAGGCGACGCGCCGTATCCCAACACATCCCACAGGATTTCCTTACAGATTTCCGGCCCATGCCACATCCAGGCCAGACCCATGATCTCCACACAGAACGCCTCCGCCTGCTCCTTTGACACAGACTGATCAGCTACTGCCTGTACCAGAATGGGAAAAAAGCTTTTGTCCATACTGTCCGCATATTCCGCGGCCTGCCAGGCAATATCCTCATTCACAGGGCTTACCATCTCCCAGGGCCAGTCTTCGTAGTCCTCCTGGATACTGGTCCACACCACCCTCTGAGTCAACGTCATCAGCGGCGTTTTCTGCAGCCTCCCGTAAAACCCCGGTGTACATGTCAGGCTCCCCAGCCCTGCAATCATCCCGGCAAACGCTGCTGCCAGAAGGATCCCATAGAGCTGCCGCCTCCCATCCCCCTTCCATTCCCTGCAGCAGAAAATCAGCAGCAGCGCCACAGGCACCGCGCCCAGATACAGGTACTCCGGTAAAAGGAACGCCAGCAGCAGCCAGCACAGAGAAAGCTCAGCCAGCCTTCTCAGGGTGCGCTTCCCGGGAATTTTAACCGCTTCCGTCAGCAGGGCAAGCCCTTCCAGAAGCAGCGACGCCGCAAAGGAACAGGGCAGGATTGCCATGTGGCACTGCATGGCCATGGGAATGGTCACAAATGCCAGGCTCCCCCATACGGTTTTCCACCCTCCCCGGGGCAGGAAGACACGCAGGAACCTCCATGCCGTAACAAAGGCTGCCGCCAGCTGCACCCCATAGACGATCACATGCCTCCTCCCCGCAAGCCGCAGGAAAACCGGATATAAAATACCCGTATACTCGTCACAGCGCAGGGTATGGCTGACCTCCATAAGGAAAATGCTTTCCCCGAACTGCGGCACATGGAAAAAATGACAGCACATCCAGACAATCCCCAGGACTGTCTGGATGCTGATCCCTGTGAAAAGAACTCCCTTTAATATGGCGGAAGCATGGCCTGTGATTTTTTGAACGCTTACTCTGCTGTCCACCGTTCCCTCCGTCGTTGTGCTGTCATGCTCTTTTGTTCCCGGTATAATCAGGCCGCGCTCAGCTGTAAAATCTCCTGACAACGCCGCAGATTTCATCCACCTGCTCCAATGTCAGCCCATAATACATGGGCAGGCGGGCCAGACGCTCGCTCTCCCTGGTGGTGTACCGGTCTTCTCCGTGGAACCGCCCGAATTTCTGTCCCGCAGGTGCCGTGTGCAGGGGGATATAATGGAATACCGAGAGGATCCCGTTCTGCTTCATATGGGCGATAAACGCCGTTCTCTGCTCCAAGTCAGCTGCCTTGATGTAAAACATATGGGCATTGTGCACGCAGCCCTCCGGCACTGTGGGCAATTCGATTTTCCCCGCCTCCGCCAGCGGCAGCAGGTTCTCCCAGTAGCGGTTCCAGAGGGACAGCCTGGCCTCATTGATCTCATCCGCTTTTTCCAGCTGGGCATAGAGGTAAGCCGCATTCATATCGCTGGGCAGATAGGAGGATCCCAGGTTCACCCAGGTATATTTGTCAATCTGCCCCCTGAAATATTTGCTGCGGTTCGTACCCTTCTCACGGATGATCTCCGCCTCCTCCACATCCTTCTCATCCCGGATCAGCAGTGCACCGCCCTCCCCCATACTGTAATTCTTCGTCTCATGGAAGCTGAAGCAGCCGAAATTGCCAAAGGTTCCCAGCGCTTTCCCCTTGTAGGACGCCATGATCCCCTGGGCCGCATCCTCAATAACGGCCAGATGATGCCTCCGGGCGATGTCCATGATCGTATCCATTTCACAGGCAACCCCCGCGTAATGAACCGGCACAATGACGCGGGTCCTGTCCGTGACCGCCGCCTCTATCCGCTTCTCATCCAGATTCATGGTGTCCGGCCTGATATCCACAAACACAGGCACCGCGCCGCGCAGTGCAAAGGCGTCCGCGGTGGAAACAAAGGTGTACGCGGGCATAATGACCTCATCCCCCGGCTGGATTTCCGTGAGCAGGGCTGCAAGCTCCGTGGCATGAGTACAGGAGGTGGTAAGCAGGCATTTCGTTGTCCCTGTCCGCTCCTCGATCCACTGGCTGCATTTATGGGTATAGGGCCCGTCACCGCATATTTTCTGATTCTTTACACATTCCTGAATATAGTCCGCCGCTTTTTCCGCATAAGGCGGTACATTAAAATTAATCATATCTGACGGCCCTCCTTTGGCCTGCTCTCAATTCCTTTTCCATTCTCCCGTCACCGCTCCCTGTACATTATCCGTGACCTTGCTGATAATGTATTTGGGCCGTCCCTTCACTTCCTCGTAAATCCTCGCAATATAATGCCCGATGACTCCCAGGCTGAGCATGAGGAAGCCTCCTATGATCAGTACCAGGAGGATGACCGTGGTAAAGCCCTCCACCGCCGTTCCCATCAGGAATTTTACCAGCGTCTGCACCGCCAGCACCAGGCTGAACAGTATGGATATCATCCCCATGACCGTCACAAGCTGCAGGGGCAGGGTACTGAAAGAAGTGGCGTTGGCTATGGCATATTTCATCAGGCTCCAGAAAGACCACTTGCTCTCCCCGTACTGCCTCTCCTGCACCTCGTACTGCACCGTCTCCGTCCGAAAACCGGCCCAGAAGGTCAGGGCCCGGAAAAAGGTATTGCGCTCCGGCAGCGCCAGCAGGACATTTACCACCTTTCTGTCCAGCAGCTTATAGTCGGAGGAGGAATTCATATCCATCCGGATCAGTCTGCTCATGATCTTATAAAAGAGCCCCGCAGACATCTTGTGAAGCAGGCTTTCCTTTCCCCGGCTGATCTTGATCCCCTCCACCACCTCCGCTCCCTCCTGCCACAGCTTCCACATTTGAGGGATTACTTCGGGAGGATGCTGCAGGTCACAGTCCATCACGATCACCGCGTCCCCTGTGGTCAGCTCCAGTCCCGCAAAGATACCGGCCTCTTTCCCAAAGTTACGGCTGAATTCCGCTCCTTTGACCCGCGGATCCGCTTCCGCCGCCCTGCAGATCTCGCGGTAAGTGCCGTCCCTGGAACCGTCGCTGATGAATACCAGCTCATAATCGATGCCCTTCTCCTTCAGCAGGCCGGACAAGACTCCCGCCGTATTGGCTATATTCTGTTCTTCATTATAAGCCGGCAGTACAATGGACAACAATGCCATCCTTCTCCTCCATTCCGGCTCCGCGTTCTCTCCCGCGCCCGGAACCAGTCTATTTTTATTGGCTCAGATTTTCTGTTTTAATATACATGATACCGTCAATGATGCGGATGGAATCCTCCCCCGGAAAGCTGTCCATGGCCCTGTACTCCTCCGAATAGTACATTTCCGCCATAGCCTCCGCAGGCTGTATATTCAGCGTCGCCCCCAGATAATGCCGGATAAATTCCCGGTAATTGTCCCCCGTATAGAGCAGGCTGTCACCGTTGAGGCCGATCATATTGGAAGTCACCGGCAGCGTAATGTCCGTGCCGGGATATTGCACGTCGCTGACATATCCTATCATGGCAATGGGAATACCCGGGTAATATCCTTCCGTCTGTTCAATCCTGTCCAGCAGGCGCACACAGTACGCGTACGTCTTCTCATAGCGCTTCTCCAGATTGGAATACGCGATATTATCCGTCACCGCATAATGGAAGACCAGCACCAGGGCCGCCGCAAACGCCGCCCACTCCGTCCATGCACTGCCTCCTGCCCCTTCTCTGTCCCTGCCCGCGAAGGCCGAAAGACCGATGGGAATCAGCACCCACTGATACCGCATCAACAGATGGTAGGTCACATCAGGAGAGATCAGCAGGATCACATTGGTGATCATGGGGAAAATCGCCAATACAAACATTATAGCGAAAAGAGACGTCCATTTCCACTCTTTTCTGCTGCGTATCCGATAAAAGCCCGCTCCCAGCACGGCACACAGGAGCAGCAGATACGCCGCCGCAGACGGCACATCCCGAAAGACCACATTCCCCTTCAGGGAAAAAGCAAGGAAATCGCGGTACATACCTCTGACAGCCGCAGGCAGGCTTCCCCCGGCCACACCGGAAGCCATATCATTGATCCCCTGGTAGGAAGCAAGCTCCTTACCCTGTATCCATAGCAGCACCCGGAGGATGACATAGTAAAGCCCCGCGCCCCCGGCGCCCATATACAGGTAGCGGGCAGCCTTTTGAAGCTTTTCCCCTATGCCCTCCGGCCCTGCCGCCAGCATCAGGATTCCGTACACCGACAGAATCATGGCAAAGGGAAGGTATGCCTGATAGGTTCCCATACTGAAAGCAAGGCACACCGCACCCGGAAGAAAGCCTCTCCGGTATTTCTTTGTGAACCATGCCGCCAGCACGGCCAGCAGCAGCGCCAGCATATAGCCGTCCAGGGTAAATACATACGCAAAGGTGGAGGCCAGCGCCGGAAAGGAAACAAGGAGCCCCCCTGCCAGTATCACCGCCCAGGTTCTGCGGATCTCCAGGAAATCCACCAGAACCGCACTGGCCAGCGAAAGGAAAAACAGGCCCAGGAGCCCGATCATCCACGGAATGGTGTAAAAGGAAGAAAAGCCGCAGGCCACCATAAGGAACCACCGCCCGGAGGTAATCATATTCTGGTCAAAGCACATGCTCGCCAGCCCGTCATGATTCGGGATATCCGACAGCATCACCGGCATATGAATCAAAAGGCCAATGACAAAGGTTGACACAAACGCCGTTTTCCATTCCCTCTTTATCCCATGATTCTTCAGTTTTCCAAACAGCCCGTCCGGCGTCATTCCCATATTGCCTGCCCGCTTTCCCGTTTCCGCCAAAACCGCCAACAGCGCCTCCGGCCATAAATGCGGGGAACGCCTGTCTCCGGCCTCCCCATGTAAAAATCCCGTCACTGCTCCAGGTATGCGGCGATTGTCTCCGCCAGCAGCCTCCTGCCCGCCTCGTTGGGGTGCAGTCCGTCCCTGGTATAAAGGTTCCAGTCCTCCCACACCTCATGGGGATAGAAATCATGATACAGATCCAGGATCTCCACCCCCATCTCCTCCGCCACTTCTATTTCCCTGTTTACATACGCCTCCAGTATGCCGCCCCCTTCATCCTTCTCCTCGCAGGTCTCATGGGAATACTCATACCAGCTGTAGGTGGGGGTCAGCAATAGGATCCTGAGATCAGGGTAGGCTTCCTGCCAGTAAGACAGCGCACTGCGCAGCGCCCCGGTGAACGTGAATTCATCATAGGGATCCTCCGGGTTCTCCAGGGGCACCCCATCGTGGTAATCGTTGACGCCGTACAGGACGAGCAGGATATCCACATCGGAAAAATCGATGACCTCCACCGTATCTATCACTTCCTCAAAATACTCCGTGGCGTTTTCCCTGACCCTGGTTATCTGCTGCAGCCCAAAATCATCCATTGCCGCCGCCCGCGAAAGTAATACAAAGGACAGGCTGTCCTTGGTATACGCAAGCCTTCCCTCCCTCTCAATGCGGCTTGCACAGGTACCTCCCAGCGCGCCGTTAAAGACCTCCCGCCCTGAAAGCTCCGCCAGATACCCGCTGACTGCAGTCTCATCCCGCACCTGCCCGAAAATGCTGTCCCCAAACATCACGATCCCGGGGGAATACGTCTTCTCCACCTTTCTGAGAGGGAATGTGAACAGCAGCAGCGCCCCGAAAAGCGCTATGGATATGAGCCCGTATATGACCGTCTTAATCTGAAGCCTGTTCTTCAATCAAAAATATCCTCCCTCGATCTTACCCTTTCCCAAATTTCCAGGCTGCTCTCCGTCCCATGGCCTACAGACACCTTCCTCCGGCTGCCCCGCCAGGATCCCGGCAAGCCTCCCGGCCCCCAGGCCGTCCGTAAGCCCACGCCCCCTCCTGCTGCAGTCCATGCGCTTCCCCGCATCCTCCGCCAGCAGAATCACCTGTTCCGCCAGCCGTTCCAGCACGGCGCCGGGATTCTTATGGTATGCCCCCGCGGAAGGGGCAATCCCTTCCCTTTGAAGATATTCCGTTATTTTCTCCTGATTCTCCGCGTAGGAGAAGCATACAAAAGGGACTCCCAGGGCTGCCAACTCATAGACGGTGGAGCCGCCGGCAGTGACAGCCAGGTCGCACCGGCGCATCAGCTCCGCCATATTCTCCACATCGTGATAAATATGAATCTGCCCTGACTGCCTTTCCAGGGACTTCATTTCTTCCAGATGGGGGTTAAAGCTTCCGATCACCAGATGATAATCCAGCTTTATCCCTTCCCCTCCTGCCCCTGTGATCTCCGCCTTCTCCCTGATCTTTCTCAGAATCTGTCCCGCGATATTCTCCTGGTCGCCGCCCCCGGTAGTGATCAGAAGATTTTCCGCCCTCCCCCCGGCCTGGCAGGGTTCCCCGCGAAATTGCGGCCTGACCGGCACATAGGCGCTTCCCAGAATCAGCTCCGTGCCCGAGTCCCCATAAAGCCTCTCATAGGCCGCCCGGTCCGCAAAGGCGTTGTAGTTGACGACCCTGTCCACAGGAAAGCATTCCTCTCCCAGATCGTCCAGCAGCGTCACCCTGCCGTATGCCCCGATTTCCCGCAGGTAAGCCTTTGTCACAGAATAGCTGTCCACAAGGATGATATTTCTCTTTCCGCCAATCCCCGGTATCCGGGGCCATGCGGAAAGCTCCCCCTCCATATCCCGCAGGTCGCTCTCCAGGACAAATACTTTATAACCCCTCCGCCGCGCCATCTCTGCAGACTGCGCGTCCGCACAGACAAACAGAATCTTTTCGCCTGTCCCAAGGCACCGCAGCTCGTCCGCTATGGTCAGGCACCGCATCAGGTGCCCTGCACCGATTCTTGCATTGCCGTCCGCCCGAATCAGAAACATACCCGCCTCCCGTCTTATCCGAAATCCACCAGATCCCAGCTTAAGGGTGTGCCCAGTGCAGCGTCCCTGGCAATCTTCTTCCCCAATATCTCCTCATAATACATAGTGTGCAGGCCGCAGCCGGGCCGCACGGAGCGCAGGTTTTGGGGCGTGAACACATCCCCTGCTTTCATATCCTCCGCCACAAACAGGGAGCGGGAATGCTCCCGGGTCTTTGCCTGCTTGGGAGTCAGGTCGTAACTCACCCTTCCCAGGGCCTTTTCAATCTTGCGGATATTGTCCGTCATTTCCCGAAACTCCTCCGGCTCCATGGAGAAGGCCGCGTCCGGGCCGCCGTCCTCACGCCGCAGCGTCAGATGCTTTTCCACCACCTTCGCCCCCAGCGCCACCGCGGCGCAGGCCACCGCGCCGCCCATGGTATGATCCGACAGGCCCGCGATGCAGTCAAAGCTCTCCCGCATGGAGGGAATCGTCCTCAGGTTGATATCCTCGTAGGGCGCAGGGTAAGCCGAAGTACATTTCAGCAGGATCACCTGCTCATTCCCCTCCTCCCGGCAGGTTCTAAGAGCCATCTCGATATCGGCCATATAAGCAATCCCCGTGGAAATGATCACAGGCTTGCCCGTCCGGGCAATCTTTCTCAGGAAAGGGATATCCGTGATTTCCGGGCTGGCCACCTTATAGGCAGGCACCCCCATCTCCTCCAGGAAATCAATGCTGTGCAGGTCAAAGGGCGAGGAGAAAAAGATCAGCCCCATCTCCTCCGCAATCCTCTTTAACTCCGGCTGCCATTCCCAGGGCGTGTACGCCGTCTCATACAGCCTGTACAGCGTAGTCCCGTCCCAGATGGTTCCCTGGGTGATCTGGAAGCAGGGGGCCTCACAGTTTAAGGTAATGCTGTCCGGCGTGTAAGTCTGTATCTTAATGGCATCCGCCCCCGCCTCCCTGGCCGCCTTCATGATCGCCACCGCCCGGTCAAAGTCCATCAGATGGTTGGCGGACATTTCCGCTATGATAAACGCCGGGGCGTCCTCGCTGACCAGGCGGCTGCCGATATAAATCTCCTTCTTCATATCAATATCATACCTTTCCGCGCCCTGTGACGCCTCTCTGGAACGTGTCTGGAAAATGACGTGTTCTCACCGGAAGGAAGCCATGCCCTCGTATAAGATCTTTGCCGACCCCAGGATAACGCATTTCCCCTCCTGGTTATACACGTTTGTCTCCAGGATAATGATCCTTTTCTCCGGCTGGATCTCCGTGATCTTTACCCTGGCTGTCACCGTATCGCCCACAAACACCGGCTTTCGGAAGGACAGGTTCTGTTCCAGATAGATACTGCCCTCCCCCGGAAGCCGGGTGCCCAGCACCCCGGAGATCAATCCCGATACCAGGATCCCATGAACCACACACCTTCCGAACCTTCCCTTCTCCGCGTAAGCCTCGTCCACATGTAAGGGGTTATGATCCCCCGAAAGCCCGGCAAACTGCCGCACCTCCTCCATGGTAAAGCATTTGGAGGCCTCCGCCTCCTTCCCTGCATATAATTCTTCCATCCTTATATCCTTTCACCGCATTCCCCGTGGAACTGTTTCTCCAGCTCCAGGATATCCCGTCTGCGCTCCCCCTTTTTCCTGGCGGGGATTCCCACATACATGGCCCATTCCTCCGTGCTCTTATTGCAGAGGGACATGCTTCCCACCGCCGTACCCTCCGCCACCGTCACTCCCGGCAGCACCACGCTGTTACAACCGATGATGGCGTGCCTGCCAATCCGCACCGGGCTGCTGATACTGCCGGGCTTATACCGGGCGGGCACCATGGGATTCGTCATGGAGGCGCCGCTGTAATCATCCGACACGGCATAGATGGAGCATTTGGAGGAGAGCCCCGAGAAGTCCTCCATCACAATACCCTCATCTCCCCCGTACAGCCCGCAGAACTGTGAAATATGGATATAATCCCTCAGTGTGACATTTCCGCTGATGACAGTAAAGTCGTCAATCCGCACGTGATTGCCCAGGCTCAGTTTCTCCGGGCTGTACAGCACCGCATGTCTTCCGATCAGCACGTCCTCGCCATATTCCTTTAACCCCAGACCTCTCAGCTCCTCTTTGGATAAAAAATTGTCCAACTCTTTCCCTCCTGTTACTGCCTGTTTACCGGTTTTCCCCGGAATGCATCAGGCGGTATTTCATTTCCGCGATCTGCCAGTCCGTCAGGCTGTCGATATCCTGCACCTCCAGCTCCGACACCACCAGGGGCAGGATATTTCCCGTCATAACCTTTTTCGTCCGCCGGAAGGCCTCCGTGCGGAAAACATAAAACTGCCCCGCGTCATGGTAATGGGGCTGCAGATCCTGGGAACGGCTGTCCAGGTATTCCGGGTAACGAAACACTAGCCTCCCCTCCTCCATCACAAACGCCCGCTGGGGAGGGTAGGAGAACGCCACTACCGGAATCAGGGAATCCGCGCCGCAGGCTCCCAGCCTCTCCACCGCCTCCCTCAGCTTTTCCCCCGTCACAAAAGGGGCTGTGGGATAGATACAACACCCGATATCAAAGGATTCCCCCCGCTTCTCATATTCCTCCAGGACTTCCAGAAGTACCTCACTGGTGGAGGCGTGGTCGCCGGCAGTCCTCTCGCTGCGGGTAAAGGGAACCTGGGCTCCATATTGTTTCGCGATCTCCGCGATCTCCGCATCCTCTGTGGATACCATGACGCAGTCAAACGCCCCCGACGCCAGCGCCGCCTCCACAGAATATGCCAGTATGGGCTTCCCGCAGAAATTCCGGATATTTTTCCGGGGAATCCGTTTGCTTCCGCCCCTTGCCGTAATGATTGCTATTGTCCTCATACCATTGTCCGTCCTTTTATCGTCCTGTGCTGAGCTGCGTTTTGCGTCATGCGGCGGGCCCGCCCAAGTTGTTTCTTCGTCCTGCACAAAGTCGCATTTTGCGGCATGCGGTGGGCCCATCCAAGCAGTTTCATCGTCCTGTGCGTCCCGCGCGGAGCCGCCGCACCAGGCGCTTCAACCGATACCACAAATAAAATCCCAGGTTGGATCTTTGCTGCAGCGCGATCAGCCGCTGCTCCTCCCCGCCGGTGTTTTCCCGGTAATATTGGTTCTGCTCAAACAGCGGAAAGCGCTCCCGGATTCCCGCCCTTAACTCCCTCACAAAGGACAGCTTCGGGTGCCCTACTCCCGCCATATAGGAAAAGAGAGTGTTCACATAATAAAGCTCCGCGAAGCGGTACTCGAGCTCCTTTTTGTATTCTTCCAGAAATCCCCGCTCCTTACACTGTTCATATAATAATACCGCCGCTTTCATGCGGTCCCTGCATTTCTCCTCGGAAATATGATGCACCGTGGACACCTGGCGCTGGTAATAATAGTACAGCGGTTCCTCCACTTTCTCAAACCGGGTGAAATACAGCGACCACAGGGGCCCCGCGCAGTTGTCCTCGTAAAAGATCCCCTCCGGGAAATCCAGGCGGTTCTCCGCGATCACCCTTCTTCGATACACCTTGATCACCATACTGCCCATACGCATCAGCAGGCTTTTGTGCTTATCCCTGTCCAGCAGTCCGGTCTGGGCCATGGTGTTGTTCTGTACGACCTTGCCCACCTCAAAGGTGTGCTCCGACACCAGGCTGTAATCGCAGCCCACCAGATCCGCCCCCGTTTCCTCCCCTTTCCGGATCAGCTTTTCATAAAAATCGGGAGCCGCCCAGTCGTCGCTGTCAACAAAGCCCACCCAGTCGCCCCGGGCCCTCTTGAGCCCTTCGTTCTTGGCTCCCCCCTGGCGTTTGTTCCGGGGATAAGTAATGACCCTCACCAGATCAGGGAAGCGCTTTTCATACTCCCGCAAAACCTCCAGAGAGCCATCCGTGGAAGCGTCGTCCACCGCCAGGATCTCATAATCCTCCAACGTCTGGGCAATCAGGGAATCCATACAGTAATTCAGTTTTCCCTCCGCCGCCATATTATACACCGGCACAATAATGCTCAGCTTCATAGGCTGCCCCTTTCAAGGACTGCCCTGCCGCCCTCCACCCGGTACACGAGATCGCACTTTTCGATGGTCTGCAGCCTGTGCGCAATGATGATCAATGTCTTCCTGCCATGCAGCCGGTTGATGGACTCCATGATCGCGGCCTCGGTGTCATTGTCCAGCGCGGAGGTAGCCTCGTCCAGCACCAGCACCTCCGGGTCGTGGTACAGGGCCCTGGCAATGCTGATACGCTGCCTCTGTCCGCCGGAGAGGCGGATCCCCCGCTCCCCGACCCCGGTGTCAAGCCCTTCCGGCAGCGACCGGATGAATTCGTCCAGCTGCGCCTCCCTCAATACCTCCCACAGCCTGTCCTCGTCAATCTGATCCTCCGGCACCCCGAAGGCCACATTCTTCCGGATGGTATCATCCAGCATAAAGATCATCTGAGGGATATATCCTATATTTCTCAGCCATTTCCGGTAATTTCTCCTGACGTCCACGCCGTCCGCGCACACCGTGCCGCTCTTTGCCTCCAGAAGCCCCAGCAGGATATCCACCACGGTACTCTTTCCCGCCCCGGTGGTTCCCACGATCCCCACAGACGCCCCGATGGGAATCGTCATCCGGGCATGGTCAAAGATCAGCTTATCCGTGTTGGGATAGGCGTATGTGATGTCCCTGAGCTCAATGGATTCCCTGATCGGAAGCTTTTCTTCCTCCTCTGCGGCAAAGGACAGATCCACCTTATCCCCCCGGATCTCATCCTGCAGATTATCGCTGACCCCCATGAAAAAGGGCTCGAAATACGCAATGGAATTGATCTGGTTGTTGATCCGGTTCACCGCCGGGAGCAACACAATAGCCGCCGCTGCCAGTGTGGCCATGGCCGTCACCAGCTCCTCCGTGTGCATACCGGACACCACCTGCAGGATCATATAACCCATCATGGCCGCCACGCAGGCTGTCTCGATCAGCAGCTTGGGGATATTGTTGTACAGGCTGTACTTCTGCACCGCATCCACATACCCCTTCCCGCATTTCCTGTACTCAGCAACAAAATACTGCTCCTTGCCGTTTACCTTGATTTCCTTAATTCCCTGGACAGTCTGGGAAATCCATTTGAACAATCCGCTGTAGAAATCCTGATTGTCCTTCCCTGCCTGGTACATAATGGGCTTAAGCACCTTCTTGATCACGTACATCAGCGCCAGCAGCACCACCGCCAGCATGGCCGTCATGGCGCCGTTATTCATAAAGCAATAGCTCACTATGAACAGGGACACCACCCCGTCGGACAACAGCTGCAGCAGGGCAAGGATCAGGGCATACATATTGTTCACATCGGAAGTAATGCTCCTCTGCACCACCGCCGTGTCCGCATTGAGATAAAATTCATACCCCCTCCGCAGATAATTGCGCATCATCCGCTCCGAAGTCCTGAACTGATTGGTATAGACAAAGGCAAAGGTCAGCTTCTGCTGGAAAAACAGGAACAGGTTTTTCACCACAAACACTGCCACCAGCAGCCCCATCACCATCACGGAAAAGCTCTCATAACTGTCGCAGCCCAGGAATCGGTACAGCGCCCCCACCGTGGCGCTGGTCTCCACCGCGTCAGGGTCAATGACCACATTTACCACCTGTACCAGCATCCCCACACCCGCCGTCTGCAGGAAAGCCCCGATGATCATCAGCACGATCAGGCCGCCCATGGCGCGCTTCTGTTTTTTGTCCAGTAAGACCTGCAATTTTTTCACTATCTTCCACATGCGCTCAATCCATCCTCCATGCCGGGCTTCTCAGATCTGCTCATTCTGCCTGTGGATCAGCGGATCCTCATAGGCATCCATAAAATCCGCCCCCAGGCAGACGGTTTCCTCCGCAAAGGGCAGATCCTTGATCTCCGTGAAGACGCCCACCACCTTCCGAAAACGCACCCCTGGGAAAAACTGCAGCATCTCCATGGGAATCTTGGCGTCAAACTGGGGGTATTCCCCAAATTTGCTGCGATAATCCAGCTCGTCCCTGGGGTGGGGCTTGAGGAAGATCTTCCCCTCCGGCTCATACATCCTGATGATATCCCGGAAGATACGCTCCCGGACGTCCAGCGTGCACAGTGGGTCTGTCAGAATCAATATCTTATTCTCCTCCCCCGCTCCCTGTTCCAGCTGCTCTTTCAGGCCTTCCATATCCCGGATAAAGGCTTTCAGTATCCGCTCCTTATCCTCCCTGGTCAGCCTGTCCACCAGCTCCTTCCTGGGTGCCTCAATATACTGAGGGCAGGGGTAGTGGATGGCGGAAATGTCATTGACCTCCATATCCAGACAGTACTTGCCATATCCGTTTTGTACGAAGATCAGGTTCAGCTTCCTGGACAGGAACGCCTTCAGCTTAAAGTGCCCTCTGTTGTCATACCGGGCGGCGTCAAAATTCTTCAGACAGTTCAGCCCGTCCTCCACGGCGTGATAATAAATCTTATTCTGATTCAGATAATACCCGATGGGATCCGAATCGCAGTATACATAAATATCCTCATATTCCCGAAAATCCACCGGCACATAGGGCGCTTCCAGCTGCGCGTACCTCCTGGTAAAACGGATGCGGCAGTACAGGTTCCCCAGGAATCCTCCCCCGCCCTTCCTCCACCTGGCAAGCTCCGGGAAGAAATCCTCCCGCTTCTCATCAAATTCCAAGACCTCCCGGAACAGCCCGGAAGCCTCCACACGGCTTTTCAGGTCTTCAAAATCATTGGACATACTGGAAAGCACCAGGGTCGCCCGGCCCTGCTGCTCCTTCGGCAGCTTTAATTCCTTTAAAAAAGTGATATAAACATGATAATAAGTATGACACACATATATCCTGGGCCATTTCTTTGTATTCTTATTCATTCTTATACACTGTGCCCTCCATGACGCCTGACTGCCAATGCTTCCGGTTTTCAATGTCTCCGGTTTTCAATGCTTCTGGTTTCCAATGTCGCCGGTTTTCAATGCCTCCGGTTTTCAATGTCTCTGATTTCCAATGTCTCTGATTTCCAATGTCTCTGATTTCCAATGTCTCTGATTTCCAATGTTTTCTATTTTAGCACAATTTCAGGCCGTAGTAAAATGAATATTATATAAAGCAGGCCCCCGACTGTCCTGCAGGCGCCGCAGGACAAAGTCTCAAAGGCATAGGATAGCACATACTGCATATCCTCGTCTGTCCCACAAGCGCCCGCGGCAACCCTCACAGCCCATAGAGCCACACCCCCCAATAGCTGGACTCTGTCTCATAATAGCCCAGGAATTCCAGGCCCATTTCCTCATAATCCAGAATCTCCCCCGCCGAGAAAATGTATTCGCAGCCCAGCCCCTTAAGCGCTTCCATGTCAAATTCCAGCCCTTCGTACCGGATTCCCAGCGTTTTCCCGAGCATCCACGCATTCCCCGTGGTTCCGTTGAACAGGTAACAGCGGCTGCCCCATTCGTCAAAGTACAGCCTGGTCTGCTCGTTTTTCACCAGCTCCTTTTCTATGACTGCCCGGAACCTGTGCTTGTATTCCAGAGGATAATTATTGGAATAACCGTCTACCGTATAAAAGCCATGCATCAGGGCGGGAGCGGGATTCATGCCCAGATGGGCCACACGGTAATCCTTCATATCCCTGCCGATGGCCGCCTCCAGCTGCCCCATCAGCTCCTCCGCGTAAAAGCTTTCCCAGGTAATATACCCGGTGATGCCGGAACCGTTATTCATCTGGTTGACATTCAGGTAAAAATTGGACTCCGTCTTGATTTCCTGCATCACAGGCAGCAACAGGCACACCAACACCCCCAGCTTCAGGGCCGGATACCCGAAAATCACCAGCCCTCTCTCCCTGCCGCCGTTACTGGCGGACGGCCCGCAGACGCCATGATCCCACCATATGGAACAGCAGAGCGCAAATTCCAGATACCATCCCGCGGGATACAGCCAGTAAAATCTCTCCAGCTGAAAATACCGCAGGAACCCGCTGCAGCTGTTTTTAAAGTCCACCACTCCGGGAGAAAGGCAGATTCCATATAAGAGGGCAATCCCTCCCAGCACCCCCAGCCCAAGCCAGCCCGCAAGCAGCCTCAGATGTGCCGCTCCCTCCAGCTTTTTCCGAAAGAGCAGCCCCAGCACCAGCAGCGCCAGGATCGGCAGAATCAGCCCCCGGTGCAGGGAGGGCGCGTGCTGGGCGCTGTCCAGGAAGACGCTTTTCACCGTGTCCCAAAAAGGCGCGGCGTGATTCACCAGCTCCTCCCTGTGGCTGACATAGCTGCTCCTTCCCAACAGAAGCTCTCCGAACAGGCGGTGGTTCACACCCAGGTAAATCCCCAACAGCCAGAAAAACCCCAGGTAAATCCAGCGATTGTGACGCTTCTTGATCAAAAGCCACAAAACTGCCAGCAGCCAGAAGCCCAAAACCACATAGCCGATCAGCACCAGATGGGTGGTCAGGCCAAAGAACAGAATCCCCGCAAAACTGCCTGCCACATGCTTCTTCCGGTACAGACACAGAAAGCAATATAACAAAAGCGGCACCCCCAGCACCGACAGGCCGTAGACCGGCTGAACGGGCAGCAGGCAGAAGCACCCTGCCGCCGCCACAGCCAGGATACTACTGTCCGTTATCTCCTTCACGCTCCCGTACATTCCAAAGAACCCCGCCCCGCTCACGATCAGGTACTGCAGCACAAAGGCGGGAAACACCGACAGGAAACGGTACAGCCAAATAAATAAAATGGCGGAAGGCTGCATACCGCTGGCGTTGATCCCTCCCAGCAGCTCCGGGAAACCCGCCCCGCTCCCGGCCGCCAGATGCCTGGCACTCAGCACATAGGTCATCAGCGTCTCATCCAGCTGGTCGTGTACGGGAAAGACGCTGCCCTCCTTCAAGATTAGATACGGTGCAAAGGTAACTGCCAGAAGCAGGATACCCACCCACCACAGAGGTATCCTGTCCACCGCCAGCACCGCCCTGTTCAATTGATAAACCATGCCGCCCTGTCTTTTTTCCCGCAATCCGGTATCCTCCCGCCAATCCTGTCATACTGCCGGAGGCATACGATCCTCCGGACTTGTCGCTGTATATCCCCGTCAGCCTCCTCAGGGCCCCGGCCCCATAAAATGCCAGATCAGATAGGAGCCGCCGTGGGATGCCGTAAGCCTCTCCTCCAGAACAGGAGCGCCGCCCGATTTTTCTTCAAAATAGCGAACTACGGCATCTTCCGCCTGAACCTCCACAGGCTCCCCGTCATCATATATGATCAGGTAAAAATCCTCCCATGCCTCTCCCCTGTATGTCTGCAGGTATTCCCTGAGCACAGGGGTATTGGCATTCCATCCGCCGGTGTACATCCCGTTGGCAGGCATGTAAATCTCAGTTTCCAGGGCACTTCCCTTATAAAAGCTGAAGGAGGCATTTTCCAGGAAAAAGCACCTGTCCGAGTGCTGCCGGCAATACTCCCTGACCTCCCTCAGCCCCTCGATGTAGACAGCCTGCCCCTAATTCTCCGCCTTCACATACCGGTATTGAGCCTGTCCCGCTCCGTATCCCAACAGGAGGAATACACAGGCCAGGCACAGATCAAACAGCCTTATCCACCGACGCCTCCGGGGACAGCCGGATTTCACCAGCAATGCCAAAAGAAGTACACTCTCACAGAAGATCAGCGGATAAGTTACCCTGGGAAGGACTCTCCCCCTGTAAAAGAGATAGCTCCACACCACGGTGCGCGCCATTCCCAGGCCGGCCAGGGGAGCCGCCATTTTCAGGTTCCCTGATAAGATCACATGGGCTGCAAGACCCAGCCACAATACCGCCATCACCCGGCTTCCCGACAACGGGTCTTCATACACATCCCCAAACAACGACAATCGGAACGCCTCCGCCATGCCGACGCCGGAACTGTTTCTCTCCCTCGCATAGGCCGCCAGTTCTTCCGCGCATTCAGGGCTGATATCCCCCTCCAGCATCACATAATTACAATAGGCCTCATACTCCGTCCGCGTCACCTGATGTCTGTCCAGTATCCCCTTCACATCCTCATAAGCGGGAGTGCCATAATAATCAAACATCTCTATCCTGGCCCTGTTATATTGTTCGTATTCCTGCCATTCCTTCCCGTGATACCCCAGCAGACCGCCGGCTGCGCCTGTAACAAGGATGACCGCCACCGTCCCTGCCCACTGACTCATCCTTTTGATCCTCTCCTGCCACTCTCCGTCCGCGGCATAGAGCAGCCCCAGAAAAACCATCCCTCCCAGAGGTTGGATCATCAGCATGGCATCGCTGCGCAGGAAATAAGCCATAAGCTCCAGCCCGCCAAACACCCATATCCCCTTACGATCCTGCCTCAAGCAGAGGCAGACATAGCCTGCCGCCGCCATCAACGCCGCTGTGGATGTAAATTGAATCAGGCCCACAGAATACAGATTAATCAGGAAACAGCCGCAGCACAGCCCAATCCCCGCCGCCGTTTCCACCCTGCCCCTGCAGCAGGACAAAACAGCATGGAAAATGACAGCCCAGGATACCGTCTGAAAGAGAATCAGGCAAAGGCCGTACCATGGAATCTGCCCAGTGATCCTGTACAAAAAACAGATGACGGCGGCCAACAGCCAGTTTATCAGCCTTACATGCGGATCCGGTTCCTGCACAACGGTTCCTGCCAGCATTTCCGTGATGACCCGGTCGTCATTGGTGCCATAAAAGATTCCCGTCCTGTTCCACACCGCCGCCATGGCAGCCAGCGCCATGATCACCGCAAGCAAAAGCTTATATCTTTTTTCCAAGAGCCTTTTCATCACCGCTGCCGCCCCCTAAAAGTGCACAATAATATACTCTCCCATATCCACAATGGAGCCCTCCTGCGGGAACCGGGGCAGCTCCAGGGAAAAGCTTTCCGCCGCCGCGTAATTCCCAATCTCCATGTAAGGCTGCAGCTCATAGCCGTGCATACGGAAGAATTTTATCAGCTCCGCGTCGCTGTCAAAGGCATACCTTCCCCACTCGATCACCGACAGCGAAGGGGTCTGGGCTACCCACACGCCGTAATCCCGGTAATACTTTTCCAGCAGATGCTCATCCACCGGATCCGTCCACCGCTTCATACGGTAAAAGGTCTCCGAATTATATGGCACATAGGCCGCCTGAATCAGCTCCTGGGGAATCTGGTACGTGCCCGTGAACACCACCGGTTTGTCCACCGGCCCATACTTCCTCTCCAATTCAAAGGCAATCCTGCCCACAGTCTCCTTCGCCGCCTCATATTTCATATAATCCACGTAAAACCAGCGGTTCATGTCCGCACATTGATTCCACAGGATCACACAGAGCCCGAAGATCACCGCTTTGCTGCAGAAGCTGCCCAGCCTGATCCTCTTTCGCATCAGACGGCTGCCCGCGGCCCTCTGCAGGCACAGGCCTGAAAGAAGGGCCCCATATCCACAGATCACCGGCAAAAACTGTGCCGACCGGTAGAGCGTTGTCTTTCCCTCCACCACAACAAGCAGGAACGCCGCGATAAAGCAGCCAGCCGTCAAAACCACAATCCAGCCGCTCCTCCTGCGGATACTCTCATAAATGCCAAAAGCCGCCATAAGCGCTGCGGCCAGAAGGAATATCCTGACAGGGAGATAAGCGAGCGCAAAGACACCATACATGACATAGACCCGCTTCAGCAGCATGACGAATTCCGCCCCCGCTCCCGGTTCAAACATCCAGGATACCATCTCCGTCACAGAGCGGTGGACAGCCTCCCCCTTCAGATATTCCAGGCCAAAGACGCCCGTCACAGCCGCCGTCATCAGGCCGCGCAGCACCACAGCGCTAAGTGCCGCGGCTGCAGCCATACAAAGGGAAAGGAATACCCTGCGTCCCATGTCCGCATACCTTTCCGTTAAGAGTATTAAAAACACACCCAGCAGCCACACCACCATAAAGGATTCATAACACCCCATGGCAATCCACAGGAAACAGGCGGAACCGGCAAACCGGGAAAGCTTCCCCGGCTCCTCCCACCACTGCCTGAGAAAGCACAGGCTGATTCCCGCACAGAGATAGCCGATGGATATGCCATTATGGAGATAGTAGGTATACACCTCACTGATCAGCGGACAGGACAAAAACACTGCGGCAAAAAAAAGATACGCCCACTCCGGCGCTTTCTCCTTTAAGATCACCCGGAACAAAGCCGCCCAAACCGTCACAGCCGCCATGAGTATCAGCACTCCCGCCAGATCCGTCACCAGAGGGGCAAATTCCCCGATCCAGAACACCTTATTCAACAGATACAATACCCAGCGCCCCACGATTGCCGCCAGGCCCTCCTGAAAATAATAGGCATACGGCGTATCATCAATCCCCACGGCAGGATGAGTCACCATAAAGCCATAAGCCAAAGCGGCTGTCAGGCTCAAAAGCAGCAGGTAACGCCTGTCTCTGCCAAGAGCCGTAAAATTCTCTTTATACTCCTTCATATCCGTCTCCATTTTGCCAGTGCAGGTCCGCAAAATGCGGCCGTCAGTTGTTCTAAGTATAACCTGATAAGCCGATACATGCAACAGCCATAAATTCTTTCTGCTGAAAAGGAACCAGTAGCGTTTATCCTTCAAATGTGATAGACTCTATTTGCGGGATTCCCAAAAGCGGATCCAATATAACCGTATAAGTAAGAAAGGATGCTCCTTATGAAAATACCATTTCATAAAGCCTTCAAAAGGCTCCTGATCACCGCCTCTGCGGCGGCCGCCCTCCTGTGTCTGCTCCTCCTGGTGAAACATCTGCCGCAAAGCGAATCACAGAAGCAGGACTATCAGCAGCTCGCCTCCACAGAATACGATACCGTCTTTTTTTCCATGTATCCCATCGACAGCTTCCGGGAGGAAGACTTTTCGTATTACAGGGGGATGACCCTGTGCAAGTCAACCTACTGCATCCCTTCCCTTTCCGTGCTGAAGGATTACTTGCGGCAGGCTGCCAGATCCGGGAATCAGATTACCACTGCCTACCTGGGTATCCGGCCCGAGCTGGCAGAGCCCCGGAAGCTGCAGAAGCTCCTTGCCCGTTATCCCGATATCCACTTTGAGATCCTCCTTCCATGCTCCTCCGCCGAATACTGGAAGTCCCTCTCCCAGAAAGATTATGAGCGTACCTTGTCTGCCTTCTGCAGCCTTCTTGCCACTGCGGCGGAGATTCCGAATGCAAACTTCTACTTTTACGACGCGGAGGAATGGCTGATCTCCAATCCCGGAAATTATCTGGACGATGGCTCCGTCAACGAAGATATCGCCGGTATGCTCGTAACTCACAGCGACAGTGATCACGGATATCTGGTGACGGCAGAAAACGCTGAATCCGATGCCTGGAATCTGACCTCGCTGACCGGCGCCCTGCGTGCCGCGTCCCTGTCGTATCCTGATCTGGACGGCAGCCGCATCGTTTTCTTTGGCGACAGTGTGATCGGGAATTCCACCGACAGCACCTCCATCCCGGGAGTGGTGGCAGGGCTCACCGGAGCGGAAATCTACAACTGCGGTTATGGGGGGAACAGCGCCGCCATGGCTCCCGACATTCCAATTTCCCTTCCGGGGATTGTGGACGCCTTTTTCCGGGAAGATTTATCCGTCCTTCCCCGGGATACGCAGGTATACGCAGGAATCTCCGATTATCTGGAAAACGCATCCTCCGATAAACCGCTCTGCTTCGTGATCTACTACGGGCTCAACGACTATTTCTCAGGATATCCCATTTCCTCGGAGGATCCTTATGATATTACCACCTACAGCGGCGCCGTGCGGACGGCGGTCAGGCTTATCCGGGCAAACGCGCCCGATGCCCAGATCATCCTCTGTGCGCCCAATTTCTCCGCCATCTTTGAAAACGGGACGGAACCCCACGGCGTGGACGGCTCCGTGCTGACAGATTATGTAGACGCCCTCCTTGCCCTGTCAGAGGAGCTACAGACGGATGCACTGGACACCTATCATGATCTTGGCATCACTCCGGAGAACCAGGGGGAGTATCTGGCGGATCAGGTTCATCCCAACAATATCTGCCGCTTCCGGATTGGCTCAGCTCTCAGCCGCCTGGTGAAAGCTCCTTAACACTGGGGCTAGTAATGTACTAATACCTTTGGTAGAACGCCATGTCACCATCCCTGTGCAGCTCCGTATACCCTGCCTCACGGCAGCTCTCATCCACCTCTCCGCCTGCCAGAACCGCAATATAGCGGCTCTGCAGCTCCTCAAGATGATCCGCCACATATCCCTCCTCACAGCAGCTGATCCCGAACCCTGCCGGGAGGGCATATAAGATCTGCCATTTCGTATACCTGCCGCCATCTCCAAGCACCCAGATCACGGAATTCTCATACCCTGGCGCCGCCTCCCGCTCCAGCTCCATACAGCCCTGCAGTTTTTCCTTCCATTCCTCCACCTGGGCCACTCTCTGGGGCTCCGCAAAGGGCACCTGGTAATCATAAGGATCCACGGCCATGTACGAGTAAAAGTAGGCAAAGACAGCTCCTAACACCACCGCTTTCTTGAAGAACCTCGTCTCCTGTATCCCCACCAGGAACACACCCGCCGCCATAAAGGTGAGCAGATGCTTGCTGCCCTCCGTCATCTTATACATCAGCAGCAATGCAAACAGCATCGCCACAAGGCTGATCAAGAAATGCACCTCTATTGTCAGCTGCTTTTTCAATGCTTCCGCGCCATCACCCTTGCCCTGCCGTCCCGACAGCTTCAGGGCAAAAAAGTCCTTCGCACTCTGCCCCAGCATGATCAGCAGCAGCGCCAGATACCCGGCAAAAAAAGCCCCGGACGCCAGCCCCGTCCGAAAGCCCTGTATCGTATGCCCCTTAAAGGAGGAACCCATGTAGTACAGCTTTACAAGCGTATATCGGATTCCGCCCCACAGCCCCTCCTCGAAAAAGGCGTCCACCCAGTCCGTGAAAAAAAGCGGGGTAAAGTACTGCGCTCCCAGATAATGCTTGATAGCCGCATATACTGCCAGGACGGCCCCAAATACAATCCCCGAACCCAGCAGGCCCTTCCATCCCTGCCTCCGGAACCAGAACCAGGCCGGAAGCAGCATGAACAAAAGCATATAAGGGCGCATCAATGTCAACAGCCCCGAAAGCGCAAACAGGATCACAAGCTTCCAGGCCTTCTCCCCGTTCAGGTAATTGACCGCCAGGCTGTAGAAGATGATCAACAGGCTGAAGCAGATCACCTCCGGCATCACTGAGAGCATGTACCGCACAAAAGGGGTATACAGGCAGAAAAGCAGTGACGTAATGCCCAGCTGCTTCCACGAGGGCCTTACCAGCCACACAAACAGAAAGCAGGCCACGGTCATCAGCAGGATATTACAGATCACCGGAGACAGCAGATTCCAGCCAAACAACAGGCCCCACAGAATCCACGGGAACACCAGAACCGGGCTCCACGCCGCAAAGGAGAGCTTTAACGCATGGCTCTCATTAAACCCGAAATAGCCCTGGGGATAACCGAAATGCACAATCCCCTCCACCTGCTTATAATAAAACAGCTCATCATTCCATTCAGAGCAGGGCAGGTAGACCTCCCCAATGCTTCTGCCCTGCATGGCGCAATACACCAGACAGCAGGCCACCGGCAGAAGCGCCATCAACACAGCCTTCGCCATGGTCAGATATCTCTTATCCTGTTTCCACCAATCTATAAACCTGTCCATTCCCAATCCCTTTCGCCCGATGCCATCTCATCTCCTTTGTACCGCATCCACAGATTCGCGCATCCTTCCTTACGCTTCTATATTAATCTTCTCCCGGATCACATACTGCGGCGAATTGTTCAGGCTGATGTAGATACGCCCGATATATTCCCCGATTAGCCCCAGCATCAGCATGATCATCCCGCCGAAAAATACAAGCGCCGCCATGGTGGAGCTGAAGCCCATGGGCACATCAGGATTCACCAGGCGCTTGATGATCGTGTAAATCCCATACAGAAACCCTGCAATGGCGCTTACCCCGCCAATACAGGTGGCAATCCTTAAAGGCTTTACGGAAAAAGCTGTGAAGCCGTTGAACCAGAGCCCCATAAGCTTCTTTAAGGTATAGCCCGATGCCCCTTCCTCGCGGTCTCTGTGGTTGACCAACACATTCGTGATGTTTTTCGTGGCCCGTAACACCAGCCCGATCACATAGGGATAAGAATTCTCATATCGGATCATATCCTCCACCACAAACCGTCTGACGGCAAAGTAACTGGACACGTACAGCTCCGCAGGCTTTTCAAGCATCATGCGGGTCATGCGTTCATTGACCTTACTTCCCAGATTGCGGAAGGCGGAATGGTGCTTGTGCTCGTATTTAGCATATACGGCGTCATATCCCTCCTCCAGCTTGTCCAGAAGCCTGTCCACCTCATCCGCGGGGGTCTGCCCGTCGTCATCCAGGCATACCACATAGTCGCCGCAGGAATGCCGCAGCCCCGCCATCAATGCCGAATGCTGGCCGAAATTCCTGGCAAAGCCGATCCCCTTAATATTATCGTTTTCCCGGCAGAGCTCCCGTATCGTGCCCATCGTGTCATCCGGAGAACAGTCGTTGACCAGTATAATCTCATAATCATACTTCTCCAATGTCTTCATTTTCCCCTGGATCTCTGCCACCACATGGGGGAGCGTATGCTCCGACCGGTAACAGGGAATTACAAAACTTAATTTCTTCATCTGTCTTCATCCCTTTACTGAATCCATCCGGCACACTTCCCGTCTTCCGGCTCAGACAGCAGGCAGTGCCGTATCACTTATTGCTGCAGGGTATTTGATTCCCGCGAGACAGCCGCCATCCACTGGATATCCCGATACTGCCCGTCAATCCTGACGTCATCCCTCAGAAGCCCCTCCCGGACGAATCCCGCCTTCTCATAGCTGCGGATTGCCTGCAGATTTGTTGCCAAAGCACGCAGATAAATACGGTGAAGCCTCTCCTCCTCAAAGCAGTACCGCAGCATCAGCCTGGCCGCCGCCGTGCCGATCCCTCTGCCCCGGGCGTCCTCCTCGCCGATAAAAATCCCGTATTCCGCCTTGTTGTGTTCCCGGTCGATATCCCGGATATAGACAGAGCCCAGGGGCCGGCCTGTGGCGGTATCGCAGATGATCATCTGCACCACCTGCCCCGTCTCCACCTTATCTCGGATCCAGCTCTCATGACCTTCCCTGGTAAACAGCTCCTGGTAAATAAAATTCTTCCGCACCGCATCCTGATTGCGCCATGCCACGATCAGATCCGTGTCCTGAGCCGTCATGAGCCGCAGGCAGATCCCCGTTTTCTCGTCCCTGTACTCCCTCATCATCCCTCGCTCCCCCAGCGGTTACACAATTCGATCACCCTGGAAATCTCATCTTCCCTCATCTCGGGGAACAGAGGCAGCGTGACACAATGCTCCGCCAGATATTCCGCGTTGGGACAATCGCCCTTTTGATATCCCAGCCTCTCATAGGCCTTCTGCAGGTGGCAGGGGACAGGATAATGCATATTGCATTCCACATCCGCGCCCGCCATGTATTCCAGGAATCCTTCCCTGTCCTCCACCGTGACAACAAACAGATGAAATACGGGCTCCGTATTTTCCGGGTGCCTCTGCATGGTGATCAGGGGATTGGTGATCTCCCGGATATACCGTCTGCCGATCTCCTGCCTTCTGGCAGTCCACTGCGGCAGATACTTCAGGCTCACGCTGAGCACCGCTCCCTGCATCCCCTCCAGGCGGTAATTATAGCCCACCTCATCGTGGTAATACCGCACATCACAGCCCTGATTCTTCAGCCTGTCCATATGCTTAAAATATTCTTCCCTGTCACAGGTAACGCTTCCTCCCTCCCCAAAGGCGTAGAGATTCTTTCCCGGATAGAAGCTGAAGCACCCCAACTCGCCCAGTGTACCTACGTTCCTTCCCTCGAATTTCGCCCCGTGGGCCTGGGCGCAGTCCTCCACCACAAAGAGGCCGTGCCTGTCCGCGATTTCCTTCACCCCCGCGTAATCAAAGGGCTGCCCGTAAAGATGGACGCCGATAATGCCCTTCGTCCGGGGCGTGATCTTCGCTTCCAGCGCCGCCGGGTCAATCTCCCAGGTGTCAGCGGTACAGTCTGCAAACACGGGGACAGCCCCGGTATAAGTCACACCCCATGCCGTGGCAATATAAGTGTTGGCCGGTACTATAACCTCATCCCCCGGCCCCACTCCCAGGGCCAGCATGGCCAGATGCAGCGCAGAGGTTCCATTATTCACGCCGCAGGCATATCTGGAGCCAACATACGCGGCAAACTCCCTGTCAAACTGATCCGCGTATTTCCCGCCGGAGAAGGCTGTCTCCCGGCATACCCTGGCAATCGCCTCCTGGTATTCCTGCTTATGCGCCTCGTAATCCCTTGTAAGATCGATCCTTTTAATCTGTTCACTCATATCTGTTCCTCCCGCGCCTTATACAGCGCAACAGCCGCCCACCGTTTTGCGCTGCCCTGACATACTCCCTGCCAGGATCCTTATATGTTCTTCTTAATATAAAATTCTTTAAAAAGCCGGGCAATCTGCACCAGGTAATTGCAGATTGTCTTAAAAACCTTCACTGTAGTATTATAGTCCTCCTGCCATTCCACAGGGTAATCCAGTATCTTTACTCCCCGTTTCTCCGCCCGGAGCAGGAATTCTATCATGTAGAACCATCCGTTATCCTGGCTGCAGCCCTCCACCAGGGAAAGCGCCGTCTCCCTGCGCACAAAGGTAAAACCGCAGATGGCGTCGGTAGATTTCATCCTGAGAAACAGCTTTAACAGAATCAGAAGCCCCTGGGAGGTAAGCCTGCGATACCATTTCCGGCCCTGGGTATCCGACTCCTTCGCAAAACGGCTGCCGTTGATATACTCCACCTCGGGACGGTTCTTAAAAATATGGATTGCCTCGCCCAGATGCTTGATATTGGTGGACAGATCAATGTCCATATATCCCACCACTTCTCCGCTGCTAAGCTCCACTCCTCTCCGAAAGGCAGCGCCAACGCCACGGACGCCAATGCGCTCATACCGGACACTGGCATACCTCTCGCAGAGCTTCCCCGCAATCTGAGGCGTCTCATCTACCGAGCCGTTATCCACGATAATGATCTCATAATCAGAAAAGGCTATCCTCTCCAGATATTCCACTGTCCTTGTGATACCGCTTTCCAGGCGGAGCCGTTCATTTAATACAGGAAAAATAATCGTCAGCATCATTGTGTCAGTTTTTCTACTCCTTCTATTACGTATCGCTGTTTCTTAAAGCCCATATTCAGCAGCACGGACAGATATTTTAACACCAGCGTGAGCATAATGGACATCATGAAGAACCCGAAAGCCATCAACATCATAATGGACAGCCAGCCCTCCACAGGGCGCACCCTGCTGAAAACAGACCAGATCAGATAGATGAACATTATGACCAGCGCTCCCAGCAGGACAGCGCTGACCGTCATCGAAATCTTTTCCAGCACATTGGTAAAAATGATAATGGTGTCCGCCGCCAGAGTACTCCTGTTACCCCTCTCCTCGCGGTTCCGGCTCCTGCCCGCAGCCTCTCCCTTATTATCATACACAATCGTGTCCGTCTTCAAACCACTGTTCATATACATGGCCTTACGGTAGGGCACATAGGTATTCATCTGGTTGACCCGGTTTACGGCCCGCCTGGATACCACGCGGAAACGCTCCTGACGGATCTTCGCCCGATATCTGCTCCCCCAGTTGTACACCAGATAAAACAGCCTGGAAGTAAAAGACACTCCGTACCTGGGAGCCGCAGCCACCACATCATAGCCCTGCAGCGCCCTGCGGTACACTTCCATGATCAGGGACGGCTCAAAATCCATCCTGCAGCTGTCAAATTCAAACAGGAAGTCTCCCACTGCCAGATCACAGCCAGCGTTCATGGAACACTCCACTCCCTGGTAATAGCTGAGGTTTACCAGGCTGACAACGGGGCACATCCTGCTTTCCGCAGAAAACGCCTTCACCTGTTCTATGGTATCATCCACACATCCGTCATTGACGCACACAATCTCATACCGCTCAAAGCCCTCCTGCATCACCTGACAGACCTTTTCCAGAAACTCCCTGACTGCTCCCGACTCATTATGCAGATATACCACACATGAGACGAAATTTTTCTCTTTATTCTGTATCATCTTTACTCCTGCTCCCAATCCTGTCTCTTTCTTTTCGTTTCAGGATTATGTCTATTACATTCTTAACGTCATTTCTGCGCTGCTCAAGAGGGTGTGTAAACACCCCTCTTTGCGCAAAGCCATACATGGCTTCCCTTAATCCAGGAATTCATCTAGGTCGTAGACCGTGTTAATTTTGCCGGACAGGACACTGATAAACACAGGCTCCCGGGACGCGTACTTGATCACCGTAGGCCTGGAATCATCAATCTCTGAAGCCTTTAAAATAGGTTTCATAGAAAATAAAGATTTCACATAAGAAAATCCATATTCCTCCCTCATATACTTGCGCGCCAGGGCGGACATATAATCCCACGCGCTCTCCGGCCTGTGCACGCAGTCGTTACAGTTGCCAAGGAAACTCTCCGTACAGCTCCCGCCCGGAATACAGGGAAATACCGGTACCGCATCATAGCTGGTCTTGTGGGGCGTAAACGTGACGGAGGTCAGAGAATGGTATCCCGTCTTGCCAAATGGCATAATGGAAAAGAACGGCCCGTCCATCACCGTAAGGCCGATATCCTTCAACCTCTCCTCCACCTGGCACAAAATGATCTCGCACAGCTCGTACTTAATCTTAAAGAGCTCTGTTTCCACTCCTTCCACGCATTTCAACACCTGATTGACAGAAGCGTATGTGGCGTTTAACACAAAGGGCGCCTCATAGAATTCCTCCCGCCCCTCATGCAGGGCCGTGACCTCATAGCGGTCAGAACCTTTGACAATCCTCTGTATCTCCCTGCCGTAACAGATTTCCACCTGGGGATACTTTTGCAGCTCCTCCAGGAAGTAATCCCGCAGGATACGGGCATCATAGGTATATTCCTTTGTCAGGAACGCCCCGTCACAGCTGCCCTCCCTGAAATACTTCTCCACCGGCAGAGGCTCGCAGGGAATCCCCGCATCCTTGCAGAATTTCTGGAATTCAGCGGCATCCGTCCAGGAAAAATGCTTTGAGGTAGCATAAACCTGTTGGAAATCAAACAAGATGCAGAAATCATAGTCTTCCACAAATCTTCTGAAATACCCTGCCGACTTCATCGCCGTGGAGAGGGAACGGGGATAATGATATCCCATATGCACTCTCGCCTGGTTGATATAAGTGGCCCGGCCAAAGGCTTCCCTGTCCAGCTCCAGCACCTTCACCTGTTGTCCCTTTTTCGCACAGTACAGCGCCGCATACAGGCCATACAGCCCTGCACCGATTATCAGCTTATCCGTCATCTTTCCTCTCATTCCTCCGCGCAAACGGCTGCTCTGCCTGCGGGGATTTCCTTCCCTATGTCCGCTCTGTCACTGCCGGGCGCTCCCTTCTTTTTCCTCAGTCCACAGCTCCATCGGCACGCCGTTCCACAACACACGCCGTACTCAGGAAAAACAGAAAGGGAAAAGCCGCCATCATAGGGTAAATATAGCGAAGCTGCACCGTGGGCCCCAGCAGCAGTGTTCCGTAATATCCCAAAATCAGCGCCAGCGGAAGGCACCTGCCCGGCTTTTTCCCGATCATCAGCCAGCCGACCAGGAGCAGATAAAGCCATATCCATACCCCCGGCATAAACAGATATTTCAACACAGGTATCTTCAGGTAGCCGTTTTCATCGGCCCACCGCTCCATATGTCCGTGCAGCCACTCCCACCGGGAATCCCTGTATATGCCGTAATTGGCAAAGACCTCCTGGTTCCACCTGGTCTGCACATACCCCATGCCGTTGAGGCCCTCCTCCGCATTCACCCAGGCGTGGGTCTCATCCCCGGGATACAGATACCCTGCGTCCACCGCCAGCGCCGCATTGATGAAATCACCCGGATAGCTCCCAAGCAGATGGAAGTAGGTGGACACAAAATCCTTCAGCCGATACCGTACAACATAAGTATTGGTATGTCTCTTCACCGGGTCGGAAATGGCCGGATCATATTCCCTGTAGCCCTCATCCAATATAAAGTCACGGATCAGCGCTCTGTCCGTCTCCTCCATAGTATTGTCATCCTCCGGCAACACTCCCACACCGCCGTGATATATCATACAGCGCGCCAGCTGTTGGATTGGCATACTGAGCATTTCCCTCTTATCCCCCTGCTGGGCGTCTGTCAGTTGAAAGAGTACGGCCAGCCCGATATTTCCCGCCAGGAACCCTGCCGCAGACCACAACAGCAGCCCTCCAAACCTTCTCCTGCTCCCTTTCCCGCACAAAAACGCCGCAAGCGATACCGCCAGGAATACAAAAAAGGCATACTTTCCGTTATTGCGGAACAATATCATGCCCACCGTGGAACCGAAAAATAAAAGCTCTTTCCAGGGAAAGCTTTTTCTCGGGGAAGCCCCGTACAGTAACTCATATGCCAGTATACACTGCAATACAAGGAATGCGCTGAAAACCGTATCCTTTGTGACGCTGATGCTCAGATAAGCGTTAAAGGGATACAGCATCAATACCAGCTGCAGCAGGATCAGCCACAAGGGCCTTACACCGTGCCTGTACAGCCGCAGGATGCCAAAGGCAAACACCGCTGCCAGCAAGAAAATCTGTAACAGGGCATAAAGCGCAATTCCCCGGTTGGCGCTGCCCAGCACATTCCTTCCGAAATCCAGGGTTCCCTTAATCAGCAGCGTATGTGCGATCGGATGGTGGTCAATATAGGAATTCTCCGCAATCTGCCCGATCTGAACCGGGGAATCATAGGTACAGATTGCCGGATAATACGCCATAAACCCTGGCATCCAGGCCAGCGCAAAAAGCAGCAGGCTCCCAAAAAACACCGCGACGCCGGGAATCCTCCGGGGAACAGGCGCCTTCCTGCCATTCTCCCTCTCACCGGCCGCCAGGCGGTATAAGACAAAGCACAGTGCACTGCCCCCGGCCCCGCCTGCCGCAAGGCTGAGCAACAGCGTCCGAAACAGGTATCCCCCCGTCCAAAGGATATTGCCCCTGTCAGCCAATTCCCTCCCTGTGAGGCAGAAGAACGCAAACAGGAAGCCTGCCGCAGCAAACATTACATATGCAGTTGATTTCCGCAACAGCCCATCCTGCTCCATTTCCTGCCCACCTGTTATCCTAATGCACCGTCCTGTTCCTGTTTCGGCCAAATGCTTTGACCGGAATTAGTGCACTGACACGTTCATAATTTGACTAATGGCTTGTCTAAATTTCCATCTGCTGCGTTGTTGTCGGTCAACGATGCCACCGCATCGCCTCCCTCCGCCGCCTTGCAGAGTGAAAATTTATTCTTCGCCATTAGTGCAAAAATGAACATGTCAGTACACTAGACAGCTCAGTACACCGCCTCCTCTGTCACAGCTTCCTCTTTTCCTCGTTAATCTTCGCCAGGCGGTATTCAAAGTCACGCTTGTCCTTTGCCGCCATAACCTGGAGGATCATTCCCGAAAAGAAAGCCTGTATCCCTGCGAGGGCAATAAAGCAGCTGACGATCAAAGTAGGAAACCTGGGGACAAGCCCGGTCTTTATATAAACATTGATAATGGGCAGCATCAGAAGCAGGGCTATCAGGATCAGCACTGCGCAGAGCGCCCCGAAGAAATGCATGGGCTTATAGTTTTTATAGAGCTGCAGCATCTTATGGATCACCTTTATGCCGTCGCTGTAGGTATTCAGCTTGGACACACTGCCCGCCGGGCGGTCCCTGTATTCCACCACCACATTTTCCACCTGCATATTATAGTTGACCGCATGTATCGTCATCTCCGTCTCAATCTCAAACCCTTTGGAAAAGACGGGGAAGGTCTTAACAAATTCATAGCTGAACGCCCTGTAACCGGTCATAATATCCTTAATGTCAGAATGAAACAGGCGGTTGATCCCTGTACGCATCAGGCTGTTCCCGAAATTGTGAAAAGGGCGTTTATTCTCCGTAAAATAAGTGGAAGAAAGCCTGTCCCCTACCACCATGTCCGCATTATGCTCCAGCACCCTGTCCACCAGCTCCCGGGCACAATCCAACGGATAGGTGTCATCCCCGTCCAGCATCAGATAGCATTCCGCATCAATCTCCCGGAACATCCTGCGTATTACATTCCCCTTGCCCTGTTTATACTCGTTCCTGACCTCTGCGCCGGCGCCGGAAGCCTTTTCCACTGTCCGGTCCGTGGAATTATTGTTATAGACATACACCACAGCCTCCGGCAGGGTCTTCTTCACGTCCGCAACCACCTTGGCAATCGTCTGCTCCTCATTATAGCACGGAATCAGCACCGCTATCTTATCCATAATGCAATCCTTTCACACATCTGTATCATGCTGCCGTCACGGAATGGACAGCAGGCGCTGTCCCGGCAGCTACTTTTTCATTTTACCACGATTACTTTTTATCAGCCACTGTTTTTATAAATAAAATTATGTTACAATACCTCCGTAACCTCTTTGTAATTGCGGAGACCCTTCCATGAACATATTCTCAAAAAAACTATACACCTTTTCCTGTAAATTTATACAATGCTGCAGCCTATTCCTCACTTTACTGCTGTCTGCGGGGGCCCTGCTGTGCACCTGCTACAGCGAAGACATGGAGACACAGGTTGTCCTCACCCGATGGGATAACCCTCTGATCACGATACCCGGTACGGCTGCTTTTCTGCTGTTTCTCGGCGGAATACTCCATTTCCTGTTGCGGCAGAACCATTCTCCTGTGAAAATCCTGCGCATATTGATCCTGCTCTGGTGCTCCTGCCTGGGAGGATTTCTGATTCTGTCCGGCAGGACTGTTCCCGCGGCGGATGCCCTGTCCGTTTATTCCGTTGCGGAAGCGCTTGCGGAGGGAGATACCTCTGTCATCCACCCCACCGCTTCCTACCTCTCTTATTATCCGCAGCAGGTGGGGCTTACCGCATTCTTTGAAATACTGATACGCATATGGAAGCTGCTTCCCTTCAGTGTTCCCGCATATCATTTTATTAAATGCGTCTATGTAGGGCTGCTCTGTGTCATCATCCTCTTTCAGGAGCGGATTGTACACCTGCTATGGAACAGGGAAAGCTCCGACTGCATATACCTCCTGCTGGCAGGCACCAATCTGCCGTTTATCATGTACAGCTCTTTTGTATACGGTGAAATCCCTTCCTATGCCGCAGCCACCGCAGGCATCTATTATCTGCTGAAACTGCTGGCACAGCCCGGGGATCCGAAGACTTTCGGGGAAACCCGTCCTGACAGGGACGCAGCTCTGGAAAAGGATCCTTCCAGAAAGCGGAAAGCCTTCTTTGCGCTCCTTATGATACTGGGACTGTCCCTCAGCGTCATGCTCCGCAAGAACAATCTCATCCTCCTGATCGCGGCCCTGATCGTCCTCGTCCTGGAATGGGCCAGGAGCAGGCGGCACGGGCTGCTGGCGGCGGCGCTGGCCTGCGCTCTCTGCTGTCTTGGCATCCTGCCCCTGGTGCAGAAAGGCTATGAGCTGCGGGCAGGAAGCGAGCTAAGTTCCGGTGTCACCGCTTCCTCCTATCTGGCTATGGGTATGCAGGAGTCCCTCCGGGCAGAGGGCTGGTACAACGGCTTCAATTTTACCACCTATCAGGAGGCAGGCCTGGACACTGAGCTTGCAAATAAAGTCAGCAGGCAGGCTATCTCCGAACGGCTTCAATTCTTCCGGGAGCATCCCGGCTACGCCGCCGGCTTCTATCTCCATAAACACCTGTCCCAATGGGCGGACGGCACTTATGCCAGCCGCCAGGCAACCATCGCCACCTTCGGCGGCAGGAGCAGCTTCTTTGACTCCCTCTATGAGGGCTCCCTCAGCAGATATTATATCGGATTTTGCAATATTTACCAGAACATCCTGTACCTGGGATCCCTGGCCTGTTTCTGTTTCCTGTGGAGGAGGAATCGCAAATCAGGCAACCCTCCGGCTCTGTACCTGTACCTGGGCTTTATTGCCGTTGTCGGCGGATTTCTGTTCCATACCCTCTGGGAGGCAAATTCCCGCTATATTTTCCTCTACAGCCTGCTGCTGCTCCCCTATGCGGCGGAAGGAAACCGTCTTATCATTTCAGCCGCAGGCGGACGGCTTTCCCGCTTAAAGCGGGGAATGCGGCATCAATAATAGCCCTCCCCCCGCAGGAATCCAAGGAAATAGATCAGCCCACAGGCCAGATGGCAGAAGTATGCCAGCCACTGTACGCCAGTCAACAGGGCTCCCTTCTCTTTTCGGGCCGATGCCTTGATGAGCACCTTCAGCGATTCCATATGGCAGAAAAAGATGCCATACATATATCCCCAGGCAAAGTTGAAGTCAAACTTGCGGAATCCCTTCTCGTACAGCAGAAATGCCATGGCAAAACCCATCCAATACATCTGCCAGGAAAAGCGGTAGCCCCTGTCCTCCTTCATTTCCCTGAAATTCAGAAGCAGCACCAACAGCGGAAAGCCCATGGCCAGACAGACCGCCAGCGGCAGGTTTGAGCAATACTGCCCCCATATCTCACCGAAGCAGAAGCCGATTCCGCCCTCCACGCCCTCCTCCGGCACAAACACTCCCTTAAACTGATAGAGCAGATCCAGAAAGGTCGGGATAAAACACAGTCCCAGCTGCAGGGTAGGCATAAAATTACGGAATCCTGACCGGAACAGGCCAAGCAACATGATCACTCCCGCCGTCCCCACTAATACGATGGTAAAGCTGGGCTTGGTCATGGTAGCGGTCAACAGGAACAGCGAAAAAAGAATATAATCCCTGAGTCTTGCCTTATCGTGAACGCCCTCCTCATAGACAGGCAATAATTTCACATACCAGAGAAATGCAAGGATTGCAAAGGGCCTCGCAGCCATATAGGTAGCATTATGAAATGGATTGGCGGTAAAGACTCCCAGATATCTGAAATGGATTCCCGGCAGGTATCTGTCAAAAGGCAGATACAGCATGGAAATAAAAAAGAGAGACACCGACAGCACGCTCAGCGCCATTCTCCAGGCCAGCCCGTCCATCTCCCCGGAGCGTGCAAGACGGTTCAGGCTGAGCTTGGTAATAAGAATGGAAAGGCTGTTTAAAGCCATTGTGGCGGCAGCCACTGCCATCTCCGGTGAAACAAACAGATGGAAAAAAGCTGCAACCTTAAAGAACACCGGATAAGGAAAGCTGTAACCGCTGTCAAGCCCCTGCATCTCCAGAATATACGCCTTCATGTCAGAATGATACAGCTCGGGGCTTCCCACAGCCTGCCTGTAAAACAGCCACAGTGTAACCGCAGACACTCCCAGAAGCAGCACCCCAAATAATCCCCAGTCTATCATCTGCTTTCTTTTTTCAACCCTGTTCATTTCTTTCCCTCGTTGCGCATAATATTTTCCATTCCATGCTGTATGCCCCTCCTTTTTATCTGCGGTAATGCCCTACGATTTTCTTTACCGCATGGATGACAGTCTCCACATCCTCATCCGAAAGGGAATAGAATAAAGGAAGGCTCATTACTTCATTAAAATATGCCTCCGCATTCGGGCAAAGCCCCTTCTCATATCCCAGCTTCTCATAGTGCGAATGCCAGTAAACAGGAAGATAGTGCACCTGGGAATGAATATTTTCCGCCCAGAGGGCATCAAAAAACTGACGTCTGTCACAGGTCAGCCTGTCCAGCCTCAGGCGCAGGATATAGAGATGCCTTGTGGTATCCGATTCCGGGATTTCCTTCTGGACAATAATCTCAGGCATGTCTGCAAACGCTGCATTATATTTCTCTACAATCGCCTTCCTGCGGGCAGAAAACAGGGACAGCTTATCCAGCTGGCTCAGAAGAAGCGCCGCCTGGATATCTGTCAAACGGTAATTATATCCCAGCTCTACCTGCTCATTGTACCATCCTGCATCCGTAGGATGCACCATTTCCTCCTGCCTTCTGGTAATCCCGTGTGAGCGGAGCCTCATCAGCCTGTGGTACAGCTGCTCATCATCGGTAGTGACTGCGCCTCCTTCGCCTCCGGTCACAGTCTTCACAGGATGGAAGCTGAAACAGGTCATATCCGCAATACTCCCCACCGGCTGCCCCTTATATTTCGTGCCGATTGCATGAGCCGCATCCTCAATGAGAAACAGGCCATGCTCCCGGCAGATGGAACGAATTTCATCATGCTCCACCGCCTGCCCGGTAAAATCCACCGCCACAATCCCCCTGGTCGCAGGGGTGATCAGCTTTCGGATGGATTCCGGATCAATATTATAAGTGTCCGGCCTGATATCCGCAAACACCGGCACAGCGCCGCAGTACAGTATACAATTGGAGGAGGCCGCAAAGGTAATGGAGCTGACGATCACCTCATCCTGCGCCTGGACTCCGGCGGCCATTGCCGCAAGATGGAGCGCAGCCGTACCGTTGGCCACCGCAACTGCATACCGGGCTCCCGTAATCTCACAGAGACGCTGCTCCAGCCTTTCAATCCCGGGGCCTCCCGTCAGGAAATCTCCCTGCAGAACTTTTGCCACAGCCGCTACATCATTGTCATCAATATATTGTCTCCCATAAGGGAGCGGGTTCTCCCGCACGGGGCTCCCCCCGAATATCGCAAGCTTTTCCATATTCATCCTCCTGTTATAATCCAGATACCTCCGGAAAATTCCCCTGCCCCGCAGGGGAAAGGCTCTCTGACGCATCCGTGCCTGAAAGCCCTCCGCAATCTCTAAAGCACACAGCAGCTACAGCCTATAGTTTAACAGGATTTACCTGCACTGACAAGCAGAATCAGCATGAGTGTCCAAAAAGCACTGAGTTGAGCACAAGAAGCATCAAACGCTCTAAAATAATGATTTCTCTTTCATCCACCGGGATTTGAAGCCTTGCCACATCAAAAAGTTTAAGGATACCGATATGATAAAATTGGGGGATTGCACTGATATTGTATGAGCTTTTAATATAAGCATACAGAGCATATAATAAAGAAACTTTAATCTTCTGATTCCTGTCATCCACTGTGCTGTACGCATTTAACAGCTTAGCCGGATAGCTCATCAGCGGGATGTTCTGATTATGTAAAATAAATGTCTGGAATTCTCTGAATGGGTATTTATTTAATTCATTCATCAGGATATGACAGGTAATGTGATTACAGATACTATAGATTTCCGATTCCTCATTTGCTTCATAATACATCATTTTCAACAGGAAACGCCATTTCGGCGGGAGCCGGTCAGCTTTCATTCCGTACAGGATTGGAAATATCACTATATTCCTGTTTTGATATTTTGTATAAATCTGGGGGATTTCTTCCTGAATACAGGGAGACGAAACAGAATTGGGAGTCAGTAAAAGTATTGCATATGCGGCCTTTTCAATCCCTGCCTTAAAGCCTTTCAGATTGTTATCATCTTCTGCCGAAAGCCTTTCCGGGTCATACAAAACCGGCAGCTCAAACCTCTCCACACAATGCAGCACCTTGCTCAGCGGCTCCTGCGCGTCCTTAGACGAAAAACATATAAGCAGCATATTTTCTTCCTTCTCTTTTCATAGTATTTTAATATTTTCTCCTTTCGTACCATCTATCTTCCGGCATATTATCCTATGTCTTCCAGTCAGGCATCCGGCGTCCCTCCTTTCGTTTACGATACGTTCTTGAATTGCAACAATCGTTTTTTATATTTATAATATTACTTTTTTGATGTTCCGTCAATAGTATATTGTCATTTAAATTAATTTTATTGACTTATTGCAGATTACGTATTATAATATGAAATAGTAACCAAGGAGGTAAGCAAACATGACGCAGATGAACCCCAGAGAATTAGACGTTTTAAACATTTTATGGAAGACTGACGAGCCCATGACATCCACCGATATCGTGAATGAGCAGAGGGGATTGACCCAGAGCACCGTGATTGCCGTTTTGAGAAAGCTCTTAAAGGAGGATCTCGTTGAGGTAGCTGGTGTCACCCACAGCGGAAAGGTTCTCAGCAGGACTTATCGTCCTACAGATGCTTCCAGGGATTTAATCCTGCAGTATTTTCAGGATGATTACCGTAATTTCTGCAATGTGATTCCCAAATCCACATTATGCGCAGCAATTTTGGAAATCGATGAAGATACGGCCACATCCAAAGAGGAAATCAAGAAATTAAAGTCTATTTTGGCTGATTTTGAGAAAAAGAACAAGTAAGGGACAAAAGAAGCTCTGAGCAATGTACCAGGCACTGTAAATATTCCCTGTATCACGCAGGGAATGTTTTTCATAAATACATTACAGTTCATTATGGCACACTACATTTTCATCTGAAAACGATTGTTGCATTATAACGAGGTTACACTGTAAATAAGGGATACTGCCGAGATATCGGGTATCAAATATACAAAAGATGGAGGTTTTTTTATGAAGCAAAAGAGATTTGGTAAACTTGTCGGTCTTATGGGAGCAGCCTGCTTATCCGCAGGTATGTTTTTCTGTCCCGCAACAGCCCTTCCCGCCCAGGCAGCAGAGGCTGAGACCATAATGCCTTATTCGGATATTATTGAATGGCGGTATAAGATTGAGGATGGGAAGGTGTATAAGCGCCTTTATAATTATTCAACCGCTAGTTGGATTGGTGAATGGATTTATCTCCGCGATCTTCCGGAGAACGAATAAAATTTATCATCTAAACTAATTCGCAAAAAATATTACCCTAATCTATAAGACAGACAGATTATAAACAAAGCAAGCAGCGAATATGAAGATTTTGCCAAAACATTCGCTGCTTGTTCTATGTAATCATGTAAACTAAGATGAATTTCAATATTAAACTATATAATTTTATGCTGCCCGCTATATAATATCATGGTAATTCTGTGCCATACTATTGACTGCCCTTGTCGAAATTTGTATAATATCCATATCTTACAACAAATTTCTCAGAGGGAGGTATCTATCATTATGCTGCAGTATTCCTTTTCTACCGTGCTCATGGCAATCCTTTCCAGTACCATCGTCATCATCTTCACCGCAGTCTGTTTCCGGTACGAGAACCTGCTCGTATCCTTCGGGTATAAGATGTTCGCCGTTGTGCTGGGGATCACCTTTCTGCGCTTTGCCCTGCCGTTCCAATTCCCCTTTGCGGCCAATATCGTCATGTCCGAAGGCTTGTCCCGGATCATAGCGATCTTCCGCCGTCCATTCCTTGCTGTAGGCCCCTTTAATGTTTCTATGTGGGGGATGTTTGAGGCCGTATGGCTCATCGGCATACTGGTCAGGCTGGCCCTCTTTATCCGGGACTGCCTGGCATTCAACCACTGGGTCGTGTGGCAGAGTATAAGCCTCACGGACAACGGGCATTATTCCCGCCTCCTGGATGAAGCCTGCGGCGGTGGCCCTAACCCGTTCAGCGTGTATGAGCTGCGCGGCCTGAAGGTGCCCATGCTGTACGGCATACGCAACCCCCGCATCCTGGTGCCGGAAGGGATGGAGCTGCAGGAGGAGGAAATGCGCTACCTGCTGTCCCATGAGACCGCCCATCATTTCCACCATGACATCATCGTCAAGCTGGGGCTGAGCCTGCTCTCGATCATATACTGGTGGAACCCTGCCTGCCGCATACTGCAGGAGCAGCTGGATGCCGTGCTGGAAATGCGGATCGACGATTATGTAATGGATGGGACTTTTGATTCCAGGCGCGGGTACATGAGATGCATCATCCAGGTAGCGGAGGACAGGGCGGGACAGGGACAGGAGCAGGTCATCAGGGTACCGGAAAATTCCATCATGCTGTTCAACCCCAAGCATTACAATACCCTGACGAACCGTCTGAATGTGATCGCCAGGGAGCCAAAGCCTTATGCGAAACTCCTGCATGTATCGGCCCTTGTGCTGACGGCGGGGGTATATCTGTTCTCGTATGCCTTCATCTTTGAGGCACGGTACTCTACGCCTGAGGAAGACATGGTAGTATTTGAATTGTTGGATCCGTATACTTATATAGTGATGACGGAAGACAATGCTTATGAGGTCTATTATGGAGACCTTCTGGTAGAACGGGTAGATTCCCTGGAAAACTACCCTGAAGAAACCCCTGTATATGACAGCCTTGATGATGTTCCGGCAGAAATCAGGGTTAC
>CATKXX010000011.1 GCA_949840935.1 uncultured Acetatifactor sp.
ATGTCACTAAGAAGGAAGCGATTTAACATAAGCTTTGCACCGGCACAGTTTATCGAAGAACTGATGAAAATTTAAAAATCAACAATTCAGGATTTGGGTGAGAGCAGACATTCATGCGTTTGTCGTGAGGAAATAGGGAAAATTAGTTGAATTTCCGGGGGCAACGGATTATAATGGGTAAAAAAGCGGCAATGAAGCAGAGGTAGAGGCTGTTTGAAAAGCCGGAATGGAGGTATTTATTTTATGGGATTTTTGACAGGTAAGACAGCGATCATCACAGGCGCGGGGCGGGCTGTCCTGAAGGATGGACGCTGCGGTTCGATTGGTTACGGCATTGCCACCGCATATGCTAAGGAGGGAGCAAACCTGGTGATTACCGGACGCAACGTGAAGAAGCTGACGGACGCCAAGGAGGAGCTGGAAGAAAAGTATGGGATAAAGGTGCTTACCGTGCAGGCAGATATCAATGCCGGTGCGGACAATATTGCAGTGGCGGAGAGCGTGGTAAAACAGACAGTGGAAGAATTCGGCGGGATTCAGGTGCTGATCAATAATGCCCAGGCATCCGCTTCCGGCGTGACCCTGGCTGATCATACCATGGAGCAGTTTGATCTGGCTATGTATTCCGGCCTGTATGCAGCGTTCTGTTATATGAAGGCGTGCTACCCCTATCTGAAGGAGAGCAAAGGTTCCGTGATCAATTTCGCCTCCGGCGCGGGGCTGTTCGGCAACTTTGGGCAGTGTGCATATGCGGCTGCGAAGGAGGGAATCCGGGGACTTACCCGTGTAGCGGCAACCGAGTGGGGGCCTGACGGCATCAATGTAAATATCGTATGTCCCCTGGCCTGGACGGCGCAGCTGGAGCAGTTTGAGGAGGCTTATCCCGAGGCCTTTAAGCAGAATGTAAAGATGCCTCCCATGGGGCATTACGGAGATTCCGAGCTGGAGATCGGCAGGGTCTGTGTACAGCTTGCATCCCCTGACTTCAAGTATATGTCCGGAGAGACTCTGACACTGGAAGGCGGGATGGGACAGAGGCCTTAAGGGCGGGCGCACCAAACTGAATTCAAAACTTACACAAGCACTTGCTACTAACCGAAAGAAGCGGTCAAGCGGCAGGTGCTTTTACTTTTTTTATCAGAATACCATGTCTAATAACATATCACTCCCCGGCAGCCATTCTGCCTGTTTCTCTTTTCTTTCTCCGCGTCTTTTTGCGTACCAGGGCTTACGACGGGACAGTAAAGGCGCTTGCATTCCTGCTGAGGAACGAGTGCTGTGTTTCCCACGGGAAGATATGGCAATTCCTCTCAGAGCCGATAAAGGGCAGATCAAGATGTTAGTCGGGATACAAAATGGATATGTATAATATTACGTGCAAAAGGCAAAAAACGAGAAAGAGAGAATTTTGACGGATTCATAATAAAATGTTGACAGAATTATACGGGGGGGGGGGTAAAATATATATGCCTTAAGAGCAAGGAGCATGGTAGAAAACAAAATATGGGGGCATTGTTATGAGAAAGAGGAAGATTTTTGTTATGGCGGCCACGTTGGGCATGGTCATAGCCGTGTCAACCGGATGCGGGGACACGGGGGACGCCACGGAAACCCTTGCGGACGCGGTTACCGCGTCTGCGGATCGGACGGCTGGGACCGTCGAAAACCCATCCGGGACACCAAAACCTGCTGAAACGGCCAGACCTGATGATACGTCCAGTCCATCCGGGCCGTCCAACCCATCCGAGACACCGAAGCCAGGAGAGACGTCCAAGCCCGATGTGACATCAAAGCCGGAAGAGACGTCCAAGCCTGACATGACGCCAAAGCCGGGAGAGACGTCCAAGCCTGACGAGACATCAAAACCTGGAGAGACATCCAAGCCCGATGTGACATCAAAGCCGGGAGAGACGTCCAAGCCCGACGAGACATCAAAGCCGGGAGAGACGTCCAAGCCTGACGAGACATCAAAGCCGGGAGAGACGTCCAAGCCCGACGAGACACCAAAGCCGGGAGAGACGTCCAAGCCCGACGAGACACCAAAGCCAGACGAAACAGCCAAGCCATCCGGGACGGCAAAACCTGCCGAATCCTCACAGCCGTCCTCCACGGCATGCAGCCATGGCGATTGGTCCGGCGGGTTTACCGTCACGGATCTTGGGAACTGTACATCCCATGTATACAATGAAAGGATATGTGGGAAATGCGGGTATAAGGAAGTCCTGGATGATTACATCTCGGAAACGCACGATTTCACTACGCCCGTGGTGGTAATGCCCACCTGTAAGGACGAGGGCTACCAGTACCATATCTGCTCGAAATGCGGTGCACAGGGCGATACCATCTATATGGGGACAGACCCCAATGCGCATAATTATGTCCAGGCCGGCACATCAGTGGTGCAGCCTGGGGACTGTGTTACGGCGGAAATACTGGAGGTCACATATTCCTGTTCCCTGTGCGGCGACAGCTACTCGCAATGGGAGCAGGGCAGCACGGATCCGAATAGCCACAACAACGAGATCGACGGCACATGCTATGCATGCGGTACCGTGCTGTATATCCCGGAACCTGCACCCGATCCTGCGCCTGATTCTGTGCCCGATCCTGTGCCGGAGTCCGTTCCCGAGCCCGATCCTGTCTCCGGACAGTGATATGGATGCAGGAAGTACGGGATACCTGTTCTACCCCCGCTTACTTAAAATTTACAATCGCGAGATTTGTGTCGGCGCGCTGCAAAGTCATAAATGACTTGTCACAAACTCGTAAGCCATGTATGGCTTAGCACAAAGAGGGGTGTTTACACACCCTCTTGAGCAGCGCAGAAATGGAGAAAAATATGAAGAAAAGAAAAATCACCGCACTGTTCACGATGCTCACTGTCGCCATGGTCATGGCCGCAGGCTGTGGGAAGGCCGGGGAAACGGCACAGGCCGTATCGTCCAGCCTTGTCGCGGATGAAGGAGAAACCGCCGGGCAGGAGACCGGAGGGGATGGAACCTCTGTGGAGACCGCAGGGGACGCTGAAACAGCGAAACCGGATGAGACGGCAAAACCCGCCGGGACGGCAAGTCCGGAAGGAACTATGACATCTTCCGGGACGGCAAGTCCGGCTGAGACCACGGCACCGCAGGCTACGGCAAAGCCGGATGTGTCCGTAAAGGTTGACAGTACTGTGAAACCTTCCGGCACGGACGTACCCGCTTCTACTGCCACGGCAGCTCAGAATAACCAGACAGCCCAGGTAAATAATCAGGCCGCACAGAACAACCAGACGGGCAACCAGGCCGTTCAGGTGTCCCAGGGCAGTCAGGCATCCCAGGCAGCCGAGCAGGCGGCAGCCGAGGCGGCGGCACGGGAAGTCGAGAGAAAGGCAGCCGAGCAGGCGGCAGCCGAGGCAGCGGCACGGGAACAGGCTCTCAGGGAGCAGTGGGCCGCGATGCAGGCGCAGGCCGCAAAGGAACAGGCTGCAATGGAGGCCGCACGGCTGGAGGCTGAGAGGCTGGCTGCGGAACAGGAAGCGGCAAATGCGGGGCAGCAGGGCAGTAGTGGCCAGGATGGTGATGGTGTTATTCATCGTGACGCTGTATACTGTAATTGCGGCCATGTTTCGTATACGGAAGAGGAAGCAGTCGCCCATGATCTTGAACACCTGGCAAATGGTGAGGCTGGCAATAACCACTGATGTGTTTTGGCGATATGGGTTCCACAGGGATATCCGGCATATCCCTGTGGGTATCATATGGGGGGGTATGGGCATGGAAAAGCAGGTGACGGAAAGTGACCTGGAAAATCTGGTCGGCCATGGGGCATCCGCCTTTTTTCGACCCGCCTGCGCGCGTCAGTCTCTGCGGGGACAGATTCCTACCCACCAAAATACATATATTTATTAATCAGGCCGATCACTGGCGAAGGGACAGAGGTCAGGGTAAGGGGAGAATTCAGAGTACAGGCTGCGGAAATAATGAATGGCATGCCGAGGCCGTGGATGCAGGCAGCGGTCATGCCAGGGAAGAAACGGGAGGGGCATATCTTTGCCCATGCGAATCCGGACGGGACAGAAGGAAAACCCGGTGTCTGGATTCGCCCGGGTACAGAAAGAAGAACACGGAGGAACAAAGGATGCAGAATATGGATGAATTGTGTAAGAGATATGCCAATGGAATGGTTAAGGCAGCAGATGAAAACGAAATCCCGTTGGAGGAACTGAACTTTAAGAAATGTATTATAGGAAGCGACGAGGCCGGCAAGGGGGAAATTTTCAGACCGCTGGTTACGGTTGCGGCTTATGTGAGACCGGAAAACATGGATGGGCTGATCGCGATGGGGGTGAAGGATTCGAAAGCCTATGGCAAGAATTTTGAGGAGGCCAAAGAAAAATTTTATCCCATAGGTGAAGTATTGACGGGAGTTACCTCCTACAGGGACTTTGAGGGCAGGGAAGGGAAGGTCATCCGTACGGGTTGTGCGACATTTGTGGCAAGAGTACTGACAAATCAAAAATTTAATGAGGTCTTTAAACCCGGTTCCGGGAAAAAATCCGGTAATCTTCACAATCTGTTGGGGCAGGAGCATAAGGCTGCGCTGTTGGCACTGGCCGGGGAGGCGTCATATGATTATATCGTCGTGGATGATTTTCAAAACGGATTGCATCATGACACGATCCTTAAGGAAATGGATATACCGGCCGGGCAGGCAGTGATTGCCACAAAGGCAGACTCCCAGGTGATGGCAGTAGCCTGTGCATCTGTCATCGCCTATTACCTTTCCAATCTTTATGTGGATGCATTGGATCAGATGTTGGAGAGTAAGTACGGAATCCGTATATCATTGGACCGCGGTGCGGATTACAAAACAGAAGCTTTCCGGGAGCCGCTCAGGAAGTTGAATAAGATTTCAAAAGAGGATTATGAAAGGTTTGTGGATGATTACGCGAAGAGGCATTACATAGTAAATATGGAGCTGTAGGCATAAATACAGCTTAAAAATACCGGGGAATGATGACAGATTATGAAGAAAAAGATTTATGCCGTAAAATGTGGAAGAAAGACAGGGATTTTTAATGAATGGCTGAAATGTTCTGAGCAGACAAACAGGTATCAAAATTCAAAATTCCGCAGTTTTGAATATCGGAGCGAGCTTGAGAAGGAGGCGGAAGATGTGCCCGGCAGCCTGCGGTATGCCCTAAGGGAAGCGGAGGCATATCTGGCGGATTTGGTGTATCTGGGTGAGAATGCCGACTACCTGGAGGATGCGGGCTGGGAGGAGGACGGCTTCCTGCCCTTCGGCGATAAGCCCGAGGCGGAAGAGGATGCCGGGGAAGAATTTGACAAATGGATGGAGGCCAACAGGAAAAAGCATACCGTGGTGACAGAATACTGGGAGATGGCAGATGAAATGAGAAAGAATGTCCTTATCATCCGCAATGTGGCACAGGGCGGAAGCGCCAGGGCGGCTGCGGCAGCCAGGCTGAAGCGGCAGCTGGGAAAATGTCTCCTGGATGCGAACCTGGACGGAATGACAGCCATCTACAGGGAGCAAAAGGAGGAGAATGCCCTTGGATATAACCCGGCTTCCGTATCCGCTTTTGTGAGACGGATGTCGGCCGCATACCCGAAGCCGGATCTGTCAGACGATGAGGGGGCGGAGGAGAAAGCAAGGGCAGAAGGAAAGGAGGAAGCAGGGAGCGAAGCAGAGGACGAAATCTCTGTGCAGCAGCTTTTGATGCAGGCTGAAGCCGTGGAATGCGAACTGAAAGAGAGGGTCTTCGGGCAGAATGCGGCCATTGAGAGGCTGAGAGCGGCATACTTTGACAGGGAATTGACGGTCCGGCTGCAGCCATATCAGAGAGGATCCAGAAATGTATACCTTTTAGCAGGGCCTCCGGGAGTGGGAAAGACTTTTATGGCTCAACTGTTTGCCAGGAAATTAGGATTCCCTTTCCGTCAGTTTGACATGTCGGGATATTCCGGAGAAGATGCGGAAAGGGATCTTCACGGGTGGTCCCGTCAGTATAGGGATACTGATTCCGGCGGTGTGCTTACCGAGTATGTGGATAAGAACCCGCGATGCGTTCTTTTGTTTGATGAGATAGAAAAAGCAGGCAGTGGTGTCATGCGTATCTTTTTGCAGATTTTGGATGAGGGGGTCTGCAGGGACAGATTTCATGAGAAGGATGTGTCCTTTAAAGATACCATTATTTTTTTTACAACCAATGCAGGCCGGCAGCTTTACAGTGGCGCGCAGAATGAAAACCTTACGCTGCTCCCGGAGAAGGTGGTGATCAATGCGCTGGAACAGGAGCTTAACCCGAGAACAGGGAAACCCTGTTTCCCGCCGGAAATCCTTTCGAGAATGTCTTCACACACGGTTCTGATGCTGAATCATTTAAAGGCAGATGCAATTCTTAAGCTGGTGGAGAACGATATAGGGAACCGGCTGAAAAAAATGAAAAAACTATATGGCTATGAATTGGCGCAGGGAAAAGAATATCTGGCCCGGACCATATTGTATTCCATGGGCGGAAGCGCAGATGCCAGGAATGCTTCCAAAATAGCAGGCAAGCTCATTAACAGGGAATTGTATGAATTCCTGCAGCTGATAGAGGAAAAGCAGGGGTTGGATGAAAGTGATATGGTCAGAAGGATCGAATGGAAATGTGATTTTGAAGATACCGCGGAGAAAATCAGGGACTTCTACTCCGGGGAGAGGGACTGTGTGATTCCTGTCTTTGGGACAGTGGACTATGAGCCCGTTGGCAGGATAAAGAATAACAACGTATGTGTGAAGAACACGGCAGATATCAAAGAGTTTATGGAAATGTTCCATAAGGAAAATGTCCTTTTCGCAGTCATCGATTACATATACGGCCTTGAAAATGTGGGAAACGGGCTTAGTGTGGTGGATGCCAGGACGGCCGGGCGGGATGTATTTTCAAGGCTTCGGGAGGAAGATAAAGAAGTCCCGGTGTACCTCCTGGACGGAAGCGGCGGGTATGATTATACGGAAAAAGAAAAGAATGCCCTTATGAAAAAAGGGGCTGGAGGATTTATTGAGAGTAAGGACAGAAAATGCTTTGAAAGCCAGCTGGAGGAGATCTACATGGGTGTATGCTGTCAGGTGGTAATGGAGACTCTGACAGTGCGGCATCAGGTTCTGACGTATAAAACAAAGAAAGAATTTGATGAAAAAACCAATGTCGGAAGTATCATTTTCAGCGATTTCAAGTTGGAAACGGCAGTGGAGTCCGAGGATAAGTCCTCGATGCTGTCCGATGAACTGCGTCCGAATAAAAGCTGGGATGATATTTATGTGTCAGAGGATCTCAGAAAGGAGCTTGAATTTTTTATTCATTATCTTCAGAATCCTAAAAAGTATGGGCAGAGAGATCTGAAGCCGAGGGGAATCCTGCTGTATGGCCCTCCGGGAACCGGCAAGACTTCCCTTGCGAAGGTTGTGGCCTCAGAATCCGGAGTGAATTTCCTGTCCATCAGCGCAGGAGAATTGTTTAATGGAGGCCCCCGGAAGGTACAGGATGAATTCCGTATCGCGAGAAAATATGCGCCTTCCATCCTGTTCATTGATGAAATTGATGCCATAGGTATGGAACGGGAGCATTTACCCAATCCGCTCCTGAACGCATTGCTGACGGAGATGGACGGTTTTGCCAGGAGGGATGACAAGCCTGTCTTTGTCATGGCGGCCACGAATCTCGGAAATAGGATTGACCTTGCCCTGCAGCGTCGTTTTGACAGGTCGTTCGAGATGAAATGTCTGGATAAAAAGGGGATAAGGTGGGTACTGGAAAAACACATCAAAAAGCAGAGCGACATGTTTGATATTTCGGATGGAAAGATGGAAAGCATTGTTGACAGGGCTGTGGGAATGAGCCCGGCAAAGCTTGAGAAGGTGGTGGAAGCGGCTTTGCGGGAGGGAATCCGGTCAGACCGGATCATCGGTGACGATCTGTTTGACGAGATATTTGAAAAATGCAGCATGGGGGAAGAAAAGGTCATCATTTCTCAGAAGGAGATAGAGTGCACCGCATATCACGAGGCGGGTCATGCCGTCATTCACCTGTACTATGGCGAGACGCCCAGTTATATGAGCATTGTGGCCAGGGGCAGTCATGGAGGATATACATGGACTGAGACAGGGGAGCAGTGCCCATCTAAAGAATACCTGCTGAAACGGATCTGTGCGGCATTGGGCGGCAGGGCGGCAGAGCTGGTATTTCAATATGGCCTGACAGCCGGTGCAGGCAGCGATTTAAACCTTGCCACAGGCATTGCCACGAAGATGGTGTGCAGATATGGGATGTATGAAAAAGAAATCGGATTGGCCGTGATTGGGGAAGAAGAATTCAAATACCATGAAAAGGCAAAAGAGCTCATCAACCGGATCTTATCAGAACAGATGAAAGAGGCAGAGGGCATTATTGAGGCGAACCGGGATGCAGTGAGACGCCTTGCGGAAGCGGTCATGGAAAACGGGAAGAAGTATCTGACAGAAAAGGAAATCCTGGAGGCAGCAGGCGAACTGAATAAGAAGTAAAATACCTGAAAGGGATTCAACAATGAGATTTGCAGTCTTTTTGGACATTGATGGAGTCCTCAATACCAGGACAACAGTGGAAAGTACACCGGAGGGTCATACCGGGATTGATGATGCCAGGGTTGACATTCTGGCAAAGGTGATCAAGAAATATGGAAGCGCAGATATTGTCCTGACATCAGACTGGAAGGATTTGAGACCGGGCAGCGATGATTTTTCTTACCTGGTCTCAAAATTGGAAAAGCAGGGACTGAAACTGGCGGGAAAGACAACAGACCACTGGCATGATAGAGGGGAAGGAATCAGAAATTACCTGGAATTACATCCGGAAATAGAAGATTTTGTCATATTGGATGACAACAAATTTGATTTTCAGGATTACCAGGAGCTTTGGGAAAGACTGCTTATTACATATGGGATAGAGAGAGCCCGATTTGCGTCGCAGACACCACAGGTTGAGACGATTATTTTTTTGGATTATATTAAAGCTTTTTCGGCCCATCAGCGCACTGTCCGATCTGTTTGAGACCAGCCATTCATCCAGGATGAGGAGCGGGTTTTTTCCATACCGATTCAGTCGCTTAACATACGGGCTTGTGCGACGGAAATTGTGAATGAGGAAATCAATTTTGCATAAGTGACAAGGTGGCAGAGTGTTAAAACTCTGTCACTTTGCATTTATTGTCAAAAAACATTCGTCTGCTTGACTTTTAATCGCAGAATGCGTATGATAGATTATCAGTTTGTTTCCGCTCTTTATGGCAAAGAATTGATTAAATTTAATATTGACTGGTTTGAAAATTTGTTAAGAAAGATGAGGAACGGTGAAATATGATACAATACCATTTAGAAGAATCGCCTATTGTTTATTATGTCAGTAGAAAGGAAAAGGCTGAGTGGATACTTTTTATACACGCTGCTTTTGTTAATCACAATATGTTTCAAGCACAATTTGACTATTTTCAAGATAAATATAACATTCTTACCCTTGATATTATCGGTCACGGTAAATCAACGAAAGTACGTAAAGGTGATAATATAGATAAAATGTCATTGTGGATAAGCAAAATCCTAAAAACAGAAAAAATAGAAAAGGTACATATTGTCGGGATTTCATTGGGTGCTGTATTAGCGCAAGACTTTGCTGACCAGTATCCGGAAGCCGTGCAATCACTTGCCTGCTTCGGCGGTTATGATATAAACAATTTTGATGTCAAAATGCAAAAAGAAAACAGTAAATCACAGCTGCTTATGATGCTTAAAGCTATATTTTCAATCAAATGGTTTGCAAAGTCAAATAAAAAAATAGCGGCTTATACTTTGCAGGCTCAAGAAGATTTTTATGAAATGAATATTCAATTTCCTAAAAAATCGTTTATGTATTTAGCTTCTTTGAAAAGCATGATAAATGTTCGGCAAGCAAAGCCGAGGAAATATCCTTTGCTGATTGGCTGCGGAAAATATGATATTCCCATGGAAATATCAGCCGTAGAAATGTGGAAGAAAAATGAGCCAGAATGTGATGTGTTTATTTTTGAGGGAGCAGGGCATTGCGTGAATATGGACACGCCAAATAAATTTAATGCCGCTATGGAGAAATTTTGGTTAAGTGGAAACTGCAAATATTAAAAGTGATTCTATTGCCTGAAGTGCAAGCGGGAAACATATATTTTTGACCTTGCTCTTTCTATATATTATACCATAAAAATGCCGGAAATTCAAGGCTTGTACGAGATGGCAGGGCGGGGTATACTCATATCCTAAACGGAGGTAGAGGCATATGGGTGACAATTGGATGGAGCTGATGAACGGCCAGGCGTGGCTTAAACAGGTGCAGGAGACGAATCAGTATACGGAAAAGTATGGACTGGTCTTGTCGGAAGAGGATACAGCGCTGTTGATGCAGGAAAAAAAACGTATCCTCAAGACCGAGCAGAGGGTGGAATTCGGACAGGGGATTCTGCCGCAGATCATTTATGCGTTCTGTGATTCCGCGTACATTACGCAGGATGATTACGTGGAAACTTTGATTCGGCTGCAGGAAATCTTTTATCTGTACAAAAATGAGATGCAGGATGAGATTACGGACGAGGAACTGCTGAATTTTATGCGGGAGCAGTTTGAAACAGTCTGCTACGGGGATCTGCATTATCTGGAAGGTACCTGTCTGGATATCTTTGCCCAGGCGGTCAGGGCCGGATATGGGGATTACCGGGGGACACAGGGGAAGGGTGAGTTTGAAAAGTTTGACATTGTCCCAAGGTGGGACAGGGGGCTGTACCTGGCGGCTCTGAAAGAGCTCTGCTGGGAATAAAGAGAAGAAGATGACGTGGGATGGAGGAGCCGGAATGGGAAAATGGGAGCAGGAGAAAACACTGTATAATCCCGAAGATTTGCTTTCTATTGTCTCGGAGCTTGCCTGGAAATATTCTGGAAATGAGAGTACATCCATCACTTATGAGACGGCGCAGACGCTGATGGAGGCTGTGTTGTACTGTATGGAGGAGTATGCCCGATCGGGCGGTGCAAGTCCTGCCCGGAAGAATACTACCGTAAGGGAACAGTACGATACGGGCCTGGGGCTTGTCACCGAAAAGGTGCAGCGCATCAGGTCGCTTTTTAACGGCATGGCGGAAAGTTTTGATGATTACGGGGTCAGGTGCCTGTATGATACGGTACAGAAGGGCATTCCCCAATTCCTTCGGCGGTATCAGGTGCGGTTTTGTCCCCAGGACACGATCCTCACACTGGATTATCCTATATTGGAGGACAGGTCATCACGCAACGGTTCCTGCAGCGGTGCAGATGCGATATACCGGTATCTTTGCGCTATCCGCACAGAACAGCATTTCCTTGGCAGGCTGGACAGAAATTATATTGTGTCAGTCCTGGAAAGCTATGACCCCGGATACCGGGATATGATGGAAAATATCTGTGCCATTGTGCTGGCGAATGTGATAGGGCATATTGCCATCTGGAAACCGCTGGAGGAGACGGGGTTCCGGGAGGAGGAGTACGGACAGCTGGCGGAATGCTTTGGAGGAAAGACGGCGGAAGAGACGGAAAAGGCTGTACGGCGGTTTATTCAGATTATAATAGAACGGCTTTACGGAAACGATGCAGAAATGCAGGAGTATCTGTGCCGCAGCGCCAGGGATCTGTCAGTGCGGATTGGCGCAGCGGGCAGCGGCGGTCGATGGGACAGGGTTTTCCTGCTGTAGCGAAGAAGGAAGCGGAAAGAATCTGTGCCGTCACTGTGTTTTACGGTTGATATAGTTGGTCTTAAATTTCGAGTAGATGATCTTCTGACTGTTGTAGAGTCCAAAGTAGCCGGAGAGCATATAGCTGAAGGCCACAGACAGCAGGAAATAGGGAACGCCTACATATCCGAACAGTTCAAAGCTGATCAGCAGCGAAGTGATGGGGCAGTTGGTAACGCCGCAGAACACAGAGATCATGCCCACCGCCGTACAGAGAGTGGGAGAAAAGCCAAGCAGATTCCCGAACAGGCAGCCGAAGGCGGCCCCTGCGAAAAAGGAGGGCACAATCTCACCGCCCTTAAAGCCGGCGCACAATGTGGCTGCGGTGAAAAGGATTTTCAACACAAAAGCCTCCGGCCGCACCGAAGCCTCCTCCATGCACCGCTCTATAAATTCCATGCCTGCGCCGTTGTAGGTCTGGTCTCCCACCAGGAAGGTCAGAAGTATTACGATGCAGCCTCCCACGAATACGCGCAGGAAGGGATTTTTCAGGAATCTTTTGTACAAATGTTCCGTGAAGTGGAGGGTGACACAGAACAGGATGCTGACAAGCGCGCAGAGGATTGCCAGAAGGGTGATCTTAACGGCGGATAACACGGTAAAATCCGGTATCTGCGCGATGACGAAGGTCTCCGGCGCGATGCCTGCCAGGGTGGCAATCCCGTGGGCGATCAGCGATGCGATCACACAGGGAACCAGCGCGGAATAATGCATGATTCCCACACTGACTACCTCCATGGAGAAAATGGCGGCTGCAAGAGGGGTGCCAAAGAGCGCGGAAAAGGCGGCGCTCATGCCGCACATGATCATCACATGCTTGTCCTTCTCGTCCAGCCGGAACAGGCGCCCGATACCGCTTCCGATACTGCCTCCCAGCTGCAACGCCGCCCCCTCGCGCCCTGCGGAACCGCCCAGCAGGTGTGTGATAAGGGTGGAGACGAAAATGAGAGGGGCCATCCGGACAGGCAGATGATCTCCGGAATGGATGGCGGAGATAACAAGATTTGTCCCGGTGTCATTCTGGTCGTGGAGCAGATAGTAGCAGCCCACGATGGCCAGTCCGCCCACCGGCAGCAGACATATCAGCCAGGGATGCTCCAGGCGCATACCGGTCACAAAGGACATGGACAGATGGAACAGCGTTCCCACAGCCCCAATCAGAAGGCCGGAGATAATGGAAAAGACCACCCACCTGACGGCGCTGATCATGCGGTGAAAATTATGTTGGATGCTGCGCTTTTGTTCTTTATTTAACATATCTGCCTCTCAGAGAAGAACGGGGATACTTACGGTTTTCCTTATTATAGTCTATTTCGGGGAAATTGGGAATGGTTTCTTATAGTTTTGGGAATTTTTCATAAGGACTTTATCTGCGCGTGGAAATCTGGTAAAATATGGTGTCAGGCTGTAAGAGCTGCGAGGCAGAGGAGGAAATACCTGCCGGGTAAGGACAGGGGCCTGTTGAAGGAAGTGGAGGAAATACCTGCCGGGGTAAGGGCAGGAGCCTGTTGAAGGCAGAGGAGGAAATCGCTGCCGGGATAAGGGCAGGGGCCTGTTGACAGCACCGGAGGTTTTGGCTGTCTTGGTAAGGGCGGGTGCCTGCTGAAAGCGGGCAGGAGGTATGAAAATCAGGGTTATGTGGAATAAAGTGCTTGGGAAGAAGGATGACAGCAGAGTGGACATATTGGAAGGCAATAGGAGAAACATTGCAGGCAGCAGCGTAGAAGCCGGCAAAAGCGGTGATACAGAAGCTGACAGGAGCGGCAGAACAGAAAGCGACACAGAAGCCGGCAAAAGCGGCGGCGCAGAAAACGACACAGAAGCCAGCAAAAGCGGCGGCGCAGAAAGCGTCATAAAAACCGGCAAAAGATATGGCAGGGGCAGATGGTGTCGCGGGGGCAGCAGGACGGCGCTCTGTGAAAGGCAGATACAGGGAATGGCGTTTTTGCTTCCTTTTCTCATCATGCTGACCCTGTTTGTGGTAAAGGGGATTTACCCCTTCGGGGACAGAAGCTTCCTGTCCGGCGACCTGTATCACCAGTACATGCCCTTTTTCAGCGAGTTGCTGCGTAAGATCAGAGGCGGGGAGTCGTTAAGCTTTTCCTATAATGTTGGCATAGGATCTAATTTCCTGGCACTCTATGTGTATTATCTGGCAAGTCCTTTTCACATGCTTGCCCTGCTTGTGCCGGAGGCGTATCTGATTGAATTTATCAGCTATCTTGTGGTGGTCAAGATCGGGCTTACGGGCTGGAGCTGCTGCTATTACCTGCAGAAGCATTTCGCATCCCAGAGTCCCGCGGCAGCGCTTTTTGCCTGCTTCTACGCACTGTCGGGGTTTATGGCGGCGTATAATTATAATATCATGTGGCTGGACTGCGTCCTGCTCCTGCCGCTGGTCATCCTGGGGCTGGAACGCCTGGTGAAGGAGGGAAAGTGCGGGCTTTACTGTGTGGCGCTGGGGCTGTGCATTTATACGAATTATTATATTTCCATTATGATCTGTATCTTTCTGGTGTTGTACTTTGTGATGCTGCTGATCCTGGAGGGATGCAGGAATTTCAGGCGCAGCCTGGGATATTTTACTCTGTTTTCCCTGTTGGCGGGCGGGATGGCATCCGTGCTCCTCATCCCGGAGGTGTGCGCGATCCTGCAGACGGATTTCGGGGATATGGCATTCCCGGAGAAGGTGGAGAGTTACTTTTCCGTGCTGGATATGCTGGCCAGGCATTGTATGTGTGTGGGCACGGAGCGGGGCCTGGATCACTGGCCCAATATTTTCTGCGGCAGCGCGGCGCTGATGCTGCTTCCCATGTATGCGGTTCACAGGAGGATTTCCATCCGGGAGCGCTTCTGCCGCCTGGCTTTGATGGGGTTTCTGCTGCTTGGCTTTGCCACGAATATCCTGGACTTTATCTGGCATGGAATGAATTACCCGGATTCCCTTCCCGCGCGGCAGTCTTTTCTCTATATTTTCCTGGCCCTGACGGCCTGTTATGACGTGTTCTGCCATATCAGGGAGACCGAGGAGCAACAGCTGTTGTACGGATACCTGGGGGCGGCGGCCTTTTTGCTGTTCTGCCAGAAATTTGTGGATCATGAGGATTTTGAGCTGGGAGTCAAGCTTTTGACACTGGTGTTTGTCAGCGTTTACGCGGTGCTTTTATACCTGTACCGGACCAGGAGCGGGGAGAGGGTAATGCTTCTCCTGCTGGTTCTGGCGCTTGTGACGGTGACGGCGGAGAACAGCATCAACACGGTGCATACCAGTCTGGGAACGGTCAGCCGCTCCGATTACCTGGGCCGGCAGGAGGATTACAGGACGCTGTACGGGTGGGCGGCGGAGCAGGAGGAGGGCTTCTGGCGCGTGGAGAAATTTGCCCGCAGGACGAAGAACGACGGGACGCTGGCAGGCTATCCCACGGCAAGCCTCTTTTCCTCCACCATGAATTCCCAGGTCATGGATCTGTATAAGAGGCTGGGGATGCGGCACAGCAAGGTATTCTATGATTTTGACGGGGCTACCGCTTTTACGGCGGCGCTGCTCAATGTGGGATATATGTTCGGGGACTCTGACCGATATGAGAACAGCCTGTATGAGCTGGCCGGGGAGAGCGGCGATGTGTATTTATACAAGTCCGTGCAGACGCTACCTTTCGGTTATGTGGCGCCGGAGGGGTATGAGCTGCCGGGCGGCTATGAGAATAACGGGATTGCCCTCCAGAACCAGATGGTGCGCAGGCTGGGGGTGGAGGGAAAGCTGTTTGAGGAGACGGACGTCAGCAAGACGGACGGGGATGTGGTCTTTACGGCGGAGCAGTCCGGGATTTATTATGCCATGATGACAGCGTCCGGGACTTCCAGGGTAACGGCGGTAGGCGTGGCCACGGACACGGCGGATTACGGGGATCTGAAAATGGGATCCATTCTGTATCTGGGATATCTGGATCAGGGCAGAAAGGTGACTCTGACCAACGGCGACGAGGAGGATGAGACGCCGGCAATCAATCTTGCCGTCTACCGCATGGACGAGGCGGTGCTGGAGGAGGCCCTGGGAGTACTGTCACGGCAGCATTTGGAACAGGTGGAATATTCCAGTGACCGTATCCATGGGGAGATCGTCATGGAGGAAGCGGGGAGGCTGATCCTCTCGGTGCCTCTGGAGGCGGGATGGAGGATCCGGGTAAACGGCGAGGAGGCGGAGGCTGCCCTTTTCGGGGGCTGCCTGACGGCCTTTGACCTGGAACCGGGAGACTATGTCATCGATCTGTATTATGTGCCCCAGGGGAAGGGGGCAGGAATCGCGGTGACGATTGTCAGCGTCCTGCTCTTTTCCCTGATTATGGCGCTGCGGCGAAGGCGTGGGAAAACCTGTTCCTGAAAATAAGAATAGTGTTAAAAAATCGACGCTTTTTCAGCGCCAGTCGGGGGACTTGCGGAAGGATTTTAACCGTTCATATTCCTCATCTGTGATGGAGAGCACGGTTCCGTGCTTGAAGCCGTATGGGAAAGAGAAGGAGGCATCGGAACGCACAAAGCTGCCGCTTTTCAGGCTGTCCGCCAAAAACGGCACATATCCCTGGCCTTCCGCGCCGCATCCATAGAAATCAAGCATCAGGCACCAACGGCCGTCAGCAGTGACGAAGGCTGTAGGTGCCTCGTATTTTCCCGGTTCCAGCGCTTCCATGCATTTGTCAAAGCTTTCTACTCTGGTGAAGGGGCCTGTGGCGTGGTCGGACTTTACCAGGATCACATGGGCAGGCTCGCTCTCACTTTTCAGAAAACAGTAGTAGACGCCGTCCTCCTCGTACATGGCGGAATCAATCACAGGGCCCCCGTCTTCCTTGCGGTAGAGGAGCTGCGGCCTGGAGAAGGTTTCAAAGTCTTTGGTGCGGCTGTAGTAGATGGCTTTTGGCCCGAAATTGTTTTCGGCGTGGGAGGAGGACCAGTGGACGATATAATCCCCTGCCTCCCTGTCGAAAATGATGTCAGGAGCCCAGAGGCATCCGAAATTCTCATCTCCAAGTTTAAGCATCCGCTGGCGGCTCCAGTGGATCAGGTCTTCAGACTGCCACATGACAAGGCATTTGCTGCCGTTTCGTGATACTTTTTCCCAGGAATTCTCATATTGGTAAGGCATGCCGTAGGCGAGGCTTAAATCGGTAGCCAGGAGGATGAATTTTCCTTCTGCGGTGCGGGTGATGGTGAAGTCCCGCACGCCCCTGTCGCCCTCGTAGCTCCACAGAATGGGATTGCCGCCGTTTACGGCGTCCCAGTGGAAGCCGTCTTTGCTGACGGCGAAGTACACCTGTTCCCCGTCCGGGGTTCTTTTTTCTTTGAAATGTACGAATATGTATGCGCTCATGGTTTTTTTGAGGCCTCCTTTTTTGGGGTGGGCGGAATTCTGCCGGGGGCGGGAGGATTCCGCGGGGGATAAGCGGGATTCCGCTGGGACGGGCGGAATCCTGCGGGGGGCGGGCAGAGACCCGAAAAGCTTTGCTTTTCGGGTTCGCTTCGCTCGTCTGATAACTGCAGTACCAGCTGCTCGAGCTAGCTCGGCATCTGGTATTGCAGTTACCAGACTCTGCCCTTTGCGAATATTTTACCACACAAAGCATGAAAAATGTAAAAAAACACATACTACATTTGAAAATGTTTTGAAAGTGCGAGGTCAGGTGTTTGAGATGAGATGGGATGAAGGAGATGCGATCAAGGAGCAGGCGGGGGCGGATATGGTCATCCTGCTGAAAAACTGGAAGAAAAGGGCGCTGCGGTTCCGGATTTACAAATGTGCGCTGAGGACGACGCTTGTGTTGAGCTGTCTGTCGCTGGTGGGGATGCTCTACTATTATGTTGACAGCAGTATCCCCTCCGTAATTCATGTCCGGGCGGGGGAGGAGGAGTCTTTTCACCTGGGAGTGCCCGCCAGGGGGGAGATTGTCAGTGTGAGCGAGTCCGGCGAGAGTAATATCCCCGCAGGGGCGGTGGATATTGACTTAAGCAGGACTGTGACACTGAAAACGGCTGAAAATTCCGCCTATGAAATGCGGGTAAAGCTGTTTGGGATACTGCCCTTTAAACAGGTGGGCATACAGGTCATCGAGGATCAGGAGCTGATTCCGGTGGGCAGGCCCATCGGAATCTATGTGAAGACGGACGGTGTGCTGGTGGTGGGAACGGGTGAGTTTAAAGGGGAGGACGGGACGGAATGCTCTCCCTGTAAATATATCCTGAAGTCGGGGGACTATATCCGTAAGGTCAACGGCGAGGTGGTGACGGAAAAGGATGATTTCATTGACCTGGTGGAGAGGAGCGGGGGCAGGGAGATTGTGCTGACGCTTGAGAGGGACGGGCAGCTTTTGGAGCTGGCGGTGACACCTCAGAAGGATTCCGTGGGCAAATATAAGATAGGCGCCTGGGTCAGGGACAACGCCCAGGGTGTGGGCACTATGACGTACATCGACAGCCGGGGGAATTTCGGAGCGCTGGGGCATGGTATCGCGGATGTGGACACCAGTATGCTGATGCTGATGGAGGATGGTACGCTCTATGAGACGGACATTGTGGACATCAAAAAGGGAACCACGGGTACTCCCGGGGAAATGACAGGGATGATCGTCTACTCCAATGAACATATCCTGGGGGATATTACCAGCAACAGCAGCAGGGGGATTTTCGGCGTCTGCAATGACAGGGCGCTGGCGATGGGCACCAGGGAACCGCTGCCCATAGGCCTGAAGCAGGAGATTAAACTGGGCGGGGCGCAGATCCTGTGTACGGTGGACGGCAGCGCGAGATATTATGATGTGGAGATCACCGCGCTGCATCTGGATCATGACAATGTGAACAGGGGGATAGAGCTCAAGGTGACGGATCCTTCCCTGTTGCAAATGACGGGAGGGATCGTCCAGGGAATGAGCGGCAGCCCCATCATCCAGGACGGGAAATTCATCGGCGCGGTGACCCATGTGCTGGTACAGGACAGCACCAGGGGATATGGGATTTTTATAGAAAATATGCTGGAGCATTAAAATACTGTAAAAGAGTTATGTGAGAGGGCTTATGGGAAATTTTCAAGTGAGGACAGACCTTGCCTTGGAGGCGCGGGAGAGCATCAGCCAGGCTGAGAGCGAGCTGAGGGGGGTCAGTGTGGAGGAATACTATAAAGAGGAGGAAGACATCCGCGTTACAAAAGTGGTGATCGACACGAAAAATGCCGCAAAGGCCATGGGGAAACCCATGGGGGTCTATGTGACCATGGAGGCGCCTGCTATGGTGGAGCCGGACGATGATTACCACAGGGAGATTTCGGAGGGCCTGGCGGAGGAGCTGCGCCAGATGCTTCCCGGCATGGATCAGGAGCAGTCCATCCTGATCGTGGGGCTGGGGAACCGCGAAGTGACGGCGGACGCGCTGGGCCCCCAGGTGGTGGACAATCTGTTCATTACCCGCCATATTGTCAAGGAATACGGTAAGGCGGCCTACGACTGTGACAGGATGAATATGGTCAGCGCGCTGGAGCCGGGAGTCATGGCGAAGACCGGTATGGAGACGGCGGAGATTGTGGCCGGCGTGGTGAAGGAAACGAAGCCGGATCTGCTGATCGTCATAGATGCGCTGGCGGCCCGCAGTACGCGCAGGCTGAACCGCACCATACAGATCACCAATACGGGCATACAGCCGGGCTCCGGCGTGGGCAACCACCGGAACGCACTGACGGAGGAGAGCCTGGGGATTCCCGTGGTGGCTATCGGCATTCCCACCGTGGTGGACGCGGCCACTATTGTGGGGGACGCCCTGGAAAAGCTGCTCAGCGAGGAAAAGGATTTCGACAGTATGAAATACCTGGGGCAGCACAGGAATGTCTTTTCGGAGCTGAACAATATGTATATGACGGGAAAGGATATAGACGCTGTGATCAAGCGGGTCAGCTACACGGTCTCAGAGGGGATCAATCTTGCGCTGGAAATGCGAATGGAGTGAGACAGGCGGGCATATAATGCTTAAGAGACAGCTGCAGAAGGGAAGTGCAGACCCGTAAAACGCAATACAACTGCACAGGGCAGGATGAAGTATCTTGTGATACTGGGATTTCTGCTCCTGGTGCTGCAGGTGATATCCGGAGGCTGTGGAACGGAGGAAACACAGGAGCCGGAAAAGACAGGCTTTAGAGATACACTTTTTCAGGGGCTTGCACAGGACTGGTGCGGCATCCTGTATAGCTGGTTTGTCCCCATCGTTTCCTTCACACAGGACAGCGGGCATGAAACGCACTGGGTTTTGCAGGAGCAGATCAACAGTCTGCTCCCCTTTTATGAATATTATATTGCGGATATGGAGGAAGGCAGTGAGCCGGCTTCTTTCCGGGAAATCCTTCTGGCGGAGGCGGAGGAATCCGGCTTTCAGGAGGAGACTCCTGCATACATAGACGGGGAGGATGCACAGGGACAGTCCCTGGAGGAGCTGCTCCGGGCGGAAAACGAGGCTGCCATGCAGATGAGGCAGGGGAATGCCCAGCCCTTTCTTCCCCATACACAGCAGGCTCAGATTGACCTGGAGCTGCTTAGCAGCTATGAGGAGCTGGTGAAGGAATTTTATACCATTGATGCCAATACCATGGCGGGCAGCGACCAGCTGGATGTGGAGAGGCTGCTTGCCAGGGATATGTCGCTTTCACCGGAAAGCGACGGCCCCCAGATCCTCATCTACCATACCCATTCCCAGGAGGCGTTTGCGGATTCCGTACCGGGGGATCAGAGTACCTCCATAGTGGGGGTGGGCGACCGCCTGGCGGAAATCCTGAGGGACGAATACGGTTATAACGTGCTGCATCATACGGCGCAGTATGACACGGTCAGGGATGACGCCTACGCGGAGTCGCTCCCCGCCCTGGAACAGCTGCTGGCGGAGAATCCCTCCATAGAGGTGGTCATCGATCTCCACAGGGACTCTGTGGCGGAGGAGACAAGGCTGGTGACGGACTTAGACGGCAGGCCCACCGCCAGGTTTATGTTCTTTAACGGGCTGAGCCGCACCAGGAAGACGGGAAATATAGCCTATCTGTACAATGAGAACCAGGATGCCAACCTGTCCTTTTCTTTCCAGCTACAGTTAAAGGCGGCGGAATATTATCCGGGGCTGACCAGGAAGATTTACTTAAAAGGTTACCGCTATAATATGCATCTGCGTCCCAGATCCCTGCTGATTGAGCTGGGCGCACAGAACAATACGGTGGAGGAAGCCATGAACGCCTGCGATCCGCTGGCGCATATCCTGGATATGGTATTATCTGGACAATGAGGGGAAATTCTGCTACAATCAATGCAGTGACAGCCCGGACAAGAAAGGGATATGCCGGGCAGAATGGCAGAAACGAGGAACGAACGTATGACAGCAGACCAGAGCAGGATCCGCAACTTTTGTATCGTGGCCCATATCGACCACGGTAAATCCACCCTTGCGGATCGTATTATAGAAAAGACGGGGCTCCTGACCAGCAGGGAGATGCAGGCCCAGGTGCTGGACAATATGGAGCTGGAAAGGGAACGTGGGATCACCATCAAGGCCCAGACGGTGCGCACGGTCTATAAGGCGCAGGACGGGGAGGAGTATATCTTTAACCTGATCGACACCCCCGGCCATGTGGATTTTAATTACGAGGTGAGCCGTTCCCTGGCGGCCTGTGACGGCGCGATCCTGGTGGTGGACGCGGCCCAGGGCATCGAGGCCCAGACTCTGGCAAATGTGTATCTGGCGCTGGATCATGACCTGGATGTCTTTCCGGTGATCAATAAGATCGATCTGCCCAGCGCAGATCCTCAGCGTGTGATAGAGGAGATTGAGGATGTGATCGGCATCGAGGCCCAGGACGCCCCTCTGATCTCCGCCAAGAACGGCATCGGGATCGAGGAAGTGCTGGAGCAGGTGGTAAAGAAGATACCGGCGCCCTCAGGGGATCCTGCAGGTGCCCTGCAGGCGCTGATCTTTGACTCCCTGTATGATTCCTATAAGGGGGTTATCATTTTCTGCCGTATTATGGAGGGAACGGTAAAAAGGGGAACCAGGATCCGCATGATGGCCACCGGCGCCAGGCAGGAGGTAGTGGAGGTGGGCTATTTCGGCGCGGGACAGTTTATTCCCTGCGAGGAGCTTTCCGCCGGAATGGTGGGGTATATTACGGCTTCCATAAAGAACGTAAAAGATACGGCGGTGGGCGACACGGTGACGGACGATGACCGTCCCTGCGCGGAGCCCCTGCCCGGCTATAAAAAGGTGCAGTCCATGGTATACTGCGGCATGTATCCGGCGGACGGCGCGAAATATCCTGACCTGCGGGATGCCCTGGAGAAGCTGCAGCTGAACGATGCGTCCCTGCATTATGAACCTGAGACCTCGGTGGCCCTGGGCTTTGGCTTTCGTTGCGGCTTTCTGGGATTACTGCATCTGGAAGTGATACAGGAGCGCCTGGAGCGGGAATATAACCTGGATCTGGTGACTACGGCGCCGGGGGTCATCTATAAGGTGCACAGGACGAACGGTGAAGTGATCGAGCTGACCAACCCGTCCAATCTGCCGGATCCTTCCGAGATCGAGTATATGGAGGAGCCGGTGGTCAGCGCGGAGATCATGGTGACGAGCGAATATATCGGATCCATTATGGAGCTCTGCCAGGAGAGACGGGGGCGCTACCTGGGGATGGAATACATCGAAGGCACAAGGGCGCTGCTGAAGTATGAGCTGCCCCTGAACGAGATCATTTATGATTTCTTTGACGCGCTGAAATCCAGATCCCGGGGGTATGCCTCCTTTGATTATGATATCAAGGGCTATGAGCAGTCCAGGCTGGTAAAGCTGGACATCCTGATCAACCGGGAGGAGGTAGATGCCCTGTCCTTTATCGTACATGCGGATTCCGCCTATGAAAGGGGCAGGAAAATGTGCGAGAAGCTGAAGGATGAGATCCCCAGGCATCTCTTTGAGATTCCCATACAGGCGGCTGTGGGAGGTAAGATCATAGCCAGGGAGACGGTGAAGGCAGTGCGCAAGGATGTGCTGGCGAAATGCTACGGCGGCGATATCACCCGCAAGAAGAAGCTGTTGGAGAAGCAGAAGGAGGGCAAGAAGCGCATGCGCCAGATCGGCAATGTGGAGATCCCTCAGAAAGCGTTTATGAGCGTGTTGAAGCTGGATGACAAATAAGAGAGAGCTGGAATTATATTTTCATATCCCTTTTTGCATCAGGAAGTGCCTGTACTGTGATTTCCTGTCCGCCCCTGCGGACAGGAGGACGAAAGAGCGGTACATGGAGGCGTTGCTGCGGGAGACAAGAGGGAGGGCGGGAGACTACCGGGACTATCGTGTAGTCTCTGTTTTTATTGGTGGAGGGACGCCCTCCACGGTATCCCCGGAGCAGATCGCAGGGCTTCTTAAGACGGTGAGGGAGGGCTTCGGGCTGGCGGAGGACGCGGAGATCACCATAGAAGTAAACCCGGGTACTGTGGACGAGAATCGGCTGCGCCTTTACCGCCGGGCGGGGATCAACCGTCTCAGCATCGGACTGCAGTCTGCGGAGGACAGGGAGCTGGAGGCGCTGGGAAGGATCCATACTTACGGGCAGTTTTTGGAAACTTATCATATGGCCAGGGAGTGCGGCTTTTCCAATATCAATGTGGATCTGATGAGCGCGCTCCCGGGGCAGACGCTGTCCGGCTGGATGGGGACGCTGGGAAGGGTGCTGGCCCTGGAGCCGGCGCCGGAGCATATTTCCGCATACAGTCTGATTTTGGAGGAGGGGACGCCCCTTTATGAGATGGCGGAGAGGGGGGAATTGCAGCTCCCCGACGAGGAATGCGACAGGCTGATGTATGAGAAGACGGAGGAGCTGCTTCGGAGTGCGGGCTATCACCGCTACGAAATCTCGAATTACGCCAGGCCCGGGTATGAATGCCGCCATAACTGCGGCTACTGGCGCCGGCGGGAGTACCTGGGGCTGGGGATTGGCGCGGCCTCTCTGATCGGGGACTGCCGGTTCCGGAACGGGGATTCCCTGACGGCTTACCTGGAGGATCCCTTGGGAAGCAGGGAGGAGGTACAGGAGCTGACTTTGCAGGAACGGATGGAGGAGTTTATGTTCCTGGGGCTACGGCTGACGGAAGGAGTGTCCCCGGCGGAATTCCGGGAGGCCTTTGGGAAAGATATGGAGGAGGCATACGGGACTGTGATAGAAAGGAATCTGCGGGAGGGGCTGCTGGAGTACCGGGAGGAGGAATATCCTGACAGGATGTTCGCCCGCCATGGCGGCGAAAGGAGTGAAAGGACGGGCGGGAGACGTCTTGCACTCACGAAAAAGGGAATCGATGTGAGCAACAGGGTCATGGCACAGTTCCTTCTGTGACAGGCTTCCGGTCTTCGGGGATGCCTGAAAAGTTACATATCTCTTATGGTCAGGCACTATGGACGAAACCGCCTCATAAACTATTGTTAAGAGAGATCCACGGAGGCTGTGTTTGAAAACGTTTCAAAGACCGTTGACCTCAGAGGAAGAAGCCGAGTATATCCGGCTGCTGCGGGAAGGGGAAGGGGAAGAATCCCGCAGGGCTAAGGAAATTCTGATAGAGCGAAATTTACGTCTGGTCGCACATATTGCAAAAAAGTACCAGAATGCCAACGAGGACATGGAGGATCTGATCTCCATCGGCTGCATCGGCCTGATCAAGGCGGTGGATACCTTTGACGCCGGAAAGGGGCGTCTTGCCACATACGCCTGCCGGTGCATCGACAACGAACTGCTCATGCTTCTCCGGGGAAAAAAGAAGATATCCAGAGAGGTGTCGCTGTTTGAGTCCATCGGGCAGGACAAAGAAGGGAACGAGATCCATCTGGTAGATGTCATAGAGCAGCAGCAGCCGGATATTGTGGACAGGATGGAAACGGTCAGCAATATCAGAAGGCTGCTGAGACTGATTGACGAGTGCCTCACGGAGCGGGAGCGGGAAATCCTGATCCTCCGTTACGGCCTTGGAGGGATGCCGGAAGCCACCCAGAGCGAGATAGGGGCAAGGCTTGGGATATCGCGGAGTTATGTGTCAAGGATCGAGAAGAAGGCGCTGGGGAAGTTAAGGGAGAGGTTCGAGCAGGGGTAAGCCTGTGAGGAAAGATAAGGAATGTTTTAAGATGAGACAGAGTCGGTCCGGCCGGGAGAGGTCGAAATGATTCTGTCTTATTATGTCTGGCGGGCTGTATGAGAAAGACGGAAGAAAAACGAAAGAATGGGTACAGGGCAAGGATTTTATCAAAAAGAGCGATGTCTAAAATAACGTTGGACTGCTTACTTAAACCTTCTAAGATTTGTGAGGTTTTGGGAAAATGATTCCGGTGAATAATCATAGATGGATATTGTTACGGTGAGCATTTAATGATATAATAAAATTGCGTTTTGCTGTGGTAAGAGTTTCTGTAGAAAACCAGTCCCTCATTGTTCCCAGAACGATTTAAAAGAGGGATAAGTTGTCTGGAAAGTCTTGGCTTTAAGTAAAATTAGAAAAGCATTTCTTAAAATTTTTTGTCGGAATTATTTTGGCTGATTATATCAATATGGGAGTTTTTAGAAATGTAGAAGGCATTATAATTGGACAAAAGATGTGGAATGAGGATTTGGGCATATGATAAGTCATTTAAATTATGAATATGTAGGAGAATAGATTATGGGGGAAGACAGTAAGATTGAAAAACAAGGGCTGCTATCTACTGAACAAACTTCACATTTTTCTGTTGCCTTAAAAAAAGTATTTTTACTCCAAAGTAGCAGAGGATACTGGGGGCGAGGTAAAATTGGGAATAAGGTTACATATACTTCGCAGGGAATTCAGTTAATGCAGGCACTAGGTGTTAATCATAATAATAAAAACTTTAAAAAGGCTATACGATGGTTAGAAGATAATATTGGTAAAGTAGAATCCCATTGGTCTACCCGTGTGGAAATTGGATTAAAACTTGGAGATTTTAATAGATTAGCTACTGATGACGATATTGATCATTTTTTAGATGATTTGGAATATGATTTAAACCATCCTCAAGAGGAAGCGAGACTAGATCTTTTTTGGGATGTAATCCCAACATTGATTGCATTTCATCCATATGAGAAGGATTATGAGGATAAAAAAGGAAAGGCAGTACCACATAAAAAATTAATACAAGAAATTATTGATATAAGTGAGGATTTTGGAGATACTATTACAGTTCAATTTCAGGCTAATCATACAGGGCTTGTTGCATTATATCTGGCAACTATTATTGACAAGAATTGGGAACCGGAATTTCAAAAGAAACTGTATGAATATAGATGTAAAATGGTAAAATGGCTTCTTGCAAATAGAGAGGAAAATGCAAGCAGTATTTCGTGGCAGAGGGGGAAGGGCATTACTTCATACGTTTTAATAGATTTAATTGGTTGTGGATTAGAAAAGGAGAAAATAAAGAAATATATTCCGAAGATAATCCGATTCATTGTACCCGATGCGAGAGGCAATGTTAAAAGAGATAAAACAACAACTTATGATACAAAATTGCATGCAGAACCACTATATGTTTCTATGTTGGTTCTACGTGCTATGACGGAGGTTATAAAAATGGAAGGAACGGATAAAATTAGCGATATACGGAATAGGGTTTCTGATTATTCTTGGCTTGAGGCTAGGGTTGCAAAATTTGCAAGAACATTTTATTATAATAAAAAGAAAATTCCGATAATAATTTGCAGCCTCTTATGTATATTCGGTGGAATTTCATATATATTTAATATGGAATTTCTGGCAAGTTTACTGATAACGATAGGTGTATCATGCTTGTTTACATACTTATTTCAAGTTTTTGATAAAGACTGATAGGATGGAGGAGAATCAGCATTAAAGTAGAGGAGGAGAAAGATAAAAGTGATTACGGATAATTGGAGGAGTAAGTATCTAAACCAAATCAGTGTGTCCGAAAGTGCAGAGTTTGCAACTCTGGTCAAGGCTCATAGTGAAGTCGCCAAAGCAACCTTTCTTTTTTTTGAGAATGAAAACATGGTGTACGTTCCGGTTCCGGGGACTACAGGGTCATCTTCCAGTCCAATGGAGCCGGGAAGTGATTCGGCGCCTGTTGTTGTTGAAATTGGGGGGAAACGTAATCTATTAGTAGATTCGGCGCAGTTTCACTTGGAGTATGCTTGCCGCTCTTATAAAAATGGCTGTTTTTATTATGGACATTCTTATCGAGATGAAGAACCTGATGAACGGCATTTATCTCAATTTTCTCATGCAGAAGCAGAAATTATTGGTACATTGGAAGATATAAAGTTACTGGTAGAAAGATATATTAGGAATATAACAGAGTTGATTTGGAATAGGGCGGACAATGATTTTAAAGATATTACTGGAATGAAAAACAGAGTGGAATCTTTATTAAACAGCAAAAGCGTTTTTAAAAGCATGTCGTTTAGTGAGGTGTACAGTCTATTGGAAAGGGAAGAAGGTGCATTTATAAAGTGCGATAAGAGTGGTTATCGGCTAACAGCTAAGGGGGAAAGGAAATTATTGGAAAAAGTTGGTGAATTTGTGTGGGTAGAAAAATGGGACAAAATGGCAGTGCCATTTTATCAGGCAAATGATAAGGAAAGCAGTATTGCATATAATGCGGATTTATTATTTGGTATAGGAGAAGTAGTAGGAGCCGGACAAAGACACTTGAAAGCGAATGAGCTTGAAAGCGCAATAGATGAGCATGGACTGAAACGTGATGCTTATAAGTGGTACATCGAAATGAAAAATCAATATCCGGTGCAAACATCCGGTTTTGGAATGGGGGTAGAGAGATATTTAATGTGGTTATTGGGGCTAAAGGATATCAGGAGCGTGGAAATATTTCCAAGAGATCAGTTACAGAGAGGCGCAGTTTAAACTTTTTCTGTAAACAATCCCTTAAAAGGCCTTCTATGATAAAATAAATTATCATAAGGAGGCCCTTATTATGGCAGGAGAAAAGAAACCGGTACACAGAGTACAAATGACGGAAGGGAAACGAAACCAAGTCCATGAACGCTTATATATTTGTCTTTGAGGGGAAAGCAGTTTTGATCAAAGGGTATGAAAGGGCTGATCAAAGGAATAAAAACAACTTGACAACATAATAAACCTTTGATATCATTTACATGTAAAGACTCTGCAGTCCTTTCTACGTATGCTATTTATATCGGGCAGCTTCTGCCGTGATTTATCCGATGGCTTGTGATGAGAGTGTGAGGAAACTGCAAAACGGTAGTTCTGTGTGAAGCTGTCAGGTCATTATGCATCATCGCGTGAAACTGCTTCGCAGTGGCAGCAGGCGGACAGCAGCCGGCATAAAACTATTGGCCTCAGAAGAATTAATTGTTACTGGCCAGGGAGTGAACGGTAACGATTAATTTGGATAACTGATTTGGAAAAAGCAGGGATTCTTGCAATATGTGGGAAAAGATGCTATACTATCCATGGTTTTAACGGTTCTGTCCAGGGGGTACATGACATAGAACAAACGAATTGCAGGCCGGATGAGTGTCCGGGCGGAGGGGTAGTATGCAGTTTATTGAGATGCCGGATTTAAAAGCGGGTATGCGGCTGGCCCGACCAATTTACAGCAAGCAGGGAGTTCTCCTGTATGAGAGAGATTCCCGGTTGAATGCACAGGTGATTGACAGTGTGAAGAATTTTGGGCTGTTGGGAATGTATATTCTGGATTCCTCCGAGCCTGTTCCTCCGATGAAAGAGGAGGATTTGGAATTCGAACGGTTTCAGACCGTGACTGTCTTTTCTCTCCAGGAGGAAATAAGCCGGATTTTGCAGGCAGGGAAGCAGAGCAGGCTGCAGACCATTATCAGCACAGTCATTAAAAAATACGGACATCTGAAGAAGAAGATTACTTTCTATCAAAACCTGCGCGGTAAGGACGATTATGTGTGCAGCCATTCCCTGAATGTGGCCATACTCTGTGCTATGATGACGCATGTTTTGAATATGCGCGTAGAAGAACAGATTCAAACGGTGGAGGCGGCTATCCTGCATGATATCGGCAAGGAGCGCCTTCCGAAGGAAGTGTTGTTTAAGCAGGGGGCTGTGAAGGAGGATGGAGAGAGAATCCTCAGGGAGCAGCTGGCGGCGCTGGATGTGCTGGATGACTTTGCCGAAGGGCCGGGAGTAAAGAAAATATGCAGGCAGGCGATTCGGGCCCGGAGGGATTTTGCTGCCAATGGCAGGGTGGAGGCCGGAGATAAGATGGCTATGGGCGCTAAGGTGCTGCTCGTTGCCAATCGTTTTGACGAGGAGACTGCCATGGATCTGACAGGCAAGGTGGAGTCAGAGGTAAAGGCGTTACAGGAGTTCTATGAGTATCCCGAGCTGTATGATCCCAGGGCGGTGGATGCGCTGGTTAAATCTGTCAATATCCTTTATGCCGGCGTCTGTGTGGAGTTGAGCAACGGTGAAAGAGCATTGGTTCTGGCGGAGAACCGGCAGGACATCTTAAGGCCCCTGGTACTTACCTTTCGGGATAATGCAATTCTGGATCTGTCGCTTCGCAGCAATGCAGGAATCAGGATCGTAGATATTACCAAGACATTGGATAACCGCCATGTGATGGATTATGATACGGCAGTGCGCATGATGTCATCCAAGAGCTGAAAATATATAACTAATCTTTTCCGGAGCGGGAGAGTACGTGCTCCTGCTTCGGAATCATCTGTATTTTCACATTTTTCCCAATTTTAAATTGTTCCATATATTTCACAAATGAAGCGAAACAAAATAGGGGGTATATGCCTTATGTACAGTACGGTTATTACAGGCGCCTTGCAGGGGGCTTCGGCATATCCGGTCTCTGTGGAAGTGGATATTTCACATGGCCTGCCCACACTGAGCTTGGTAGGGTCTTTGAGCCAGGAGGTTCGGGAAGCGAAAGAGAGGGTAGGGGCAGCGCTGCGTAATGCGGGATTTCATCTTCCGCCCAGTCGTATTACAGTGAATCTGTCGCCGGCAGACCGGAGAAAGGAGGGGACTGCCTTCGACCTGCCGATTGCGGTGGGGCTGCTGGCGGCGATGAATCTGGTTCCCGGGGAAAAGCTGACAAATACGCTCTTTCTGGGAGAATTGGGTTTGGACGGGGAAATCAGGGGTGTTTCCGGTGTGCTGCCCATTGTCAGGGAGGCGGCATTACGGGGGATACAGCAATGCATTTTACCTGCGCCGAATGCGGCGGAGGGGGCATTGATCTCCGGTATTACAGTCAGAGGCGCTGCCAGCCTGCAGGAGCTGCTTTCCTTTCTACAGTCAGGGGAGGAGGGAGAGGGAATACTGCCTGCGACGCAGCTGGATGCGTCCAGGCTGTTTCAGGAGAAAGCGGCGGGGAGAGCGCCGGATTTCTCGGAGGTCAACGGGCAGGAAACGGCAAAAAGAGGGGCGGAGATCGCTGCTGCGGGTTTTCACAATCTGCTCATGGTAGGGCCCCCCGGCGCTGGAAAGTCCATGATAGCGAAACGCATTCCCGGTATCCTGCCGCCGTTGACTCTGGAGGAAAGCCTGGAGGTCACATCTGTATACAGTGTGGCGGGACTGCTGAAGGAGGGGGAGGCCATGGTCACAAGGCGTCCCTTTATAAGCCCGCATCATTCCATAACCCAGGCAGCCCTGGTGGGAGGGTGTGCCATACCCAGGCCGGGAATGATCTCATTGGCGCACCGGGGAGTACTGTTCCTGGATGAGCTTCCGGAGTTTCAGAGGGCAGCGCTGGACAGCCTGAGACAGCCTTTGGAGGAGCATGAGATACGCATTGCCAGAATCAGCGGTACGATCGCCTATCCAAGTGATTTTATGCTGGTCTGTGCCATGAACCCCTGTCCCTGTGGATTTTATCCCGATGCCGGCAAATGCAGCTGTACGGAGCCGCAGGTCAGACGTTATATGGGCAGAGTGTCGGGGCCGATCCTGGACAGGATTGACCTGTGTGTGGAATTGCAGGCAGTGGATATCGCAAGCCTGAAGAACAGCGGGAGGGGCGAGGACAGTGAGACGATCAGACGGCGGGTCATTGCGGCAAGGGAAATACAGAGGGAGCGGTTCCTGGGTACCGGATACCGATTTAATGCGGATATCGAGGCGGCGGATATGGAGCGTTATTGTGCCCTGGGGAAAGCGGAGCAGGAATATGCGGAGCAGCTTTATCGCAGCCTGATGCTGAGCGCAAGGGCGTATCATCGCATTTTGAAGGTGGCGAGAACCATAGCAGATCTGGAAGGGGCGGCGCAAATAGGGGTGGAGCAGCTTCTGGAGGCTTCCTTTTATCGTCCGGCGCAGGAATATTGGAGATAGGATATGGAAACAGGGAATAAAATTTCATTTGTCACGCCTCTCGAAGCGGAGTACCCTGAGAAGCTGAGGCATATACCGGATGCACCGGGAGGCTTATATATCAGGGGAAAGCTGCCTGTGGAGACAGGCCTCACCGTGGCGGTGATAGGGGCGCGGGACTGTTCCGATTATGGAAGGTATGTGGCAGAGGAGCTGGGCTCCTTTCTGGGAAGGAACGGGGTGACGGTAATCAGTGGTATGGCGAGGGGAATTGACGGAATCAGTCAATGGGCGGCAATGGAGGCAGGAGGGTTTTCCATCGGAGTGTTGGGATGCGGAGTGGATATCTGCTATCCGGCAGGAAACAGGGCCCTTTTTGACCGATTGCTGGAGGAAGGGGCTGTTCTCTCCGAATATCCGCCCGGGACGCCTCCCAGAGCCATGAATTTTCCGGCGAGAAACAGGATTGTCAGCGGCCTGGCAGATGCCGTTGTGGTGGTCGAGGCGCGGAGCAAAAGCGGTACGTTGATTACGGTGGATATGGCCCTGGAGCAGGGCAGGGAGGTATTTGTGGTTCCCGGCAGGGTCACCGACCGGCTCAGCGACGGCTGTAACAGGCTGATAAAACAGGGTGCAGGGATACTGCTGTCTATGGAAGAACTTCTGGAGGAAATCGAGGAGCTGAAGGTGCGGACAGAGGAGCGTGGGATAGGGTCGATGCCTGAAAAGGCGGGAAGTTCGCAGGCCCACATGGAGAAGCGGAGGCGCCAGAGCACGGAGAAAGGCCAGAGCACGGAGAAAGGCCAAAGCACAGAGAAAGGTCAAAGTACGGAAAAAGGCCAGAACGCGAAAAAATCCCAAAGCTCAGAATGGTCACGGGAGGATGCCTCCGGAGTAGCGCCGGAGCTCCGGGAGATTTACCAGGCGCTGGATTTCTATCCCTGCTCTGTGGAACAGATCGTGGCGCGCCTGCCCGGCAGAATTTCCCAGAGACAGGCAGCCCTGCAGCTGATACAGCTCTGCATGGAGAATAAGGCAATCCAGGTCAGCCCGGGATACTTTAAAAGTCCGTGATATGTGCATGGCAGTAACTTACCCTTCAGACGGTTTAAACGGATGAAACAACGAAAAAACAACGAATGAAAGAATCACGACATGGGAACAAGCGGATTGAAAAAACAGCCGGATTTGTTATAATGGAAATAGAAATGTGATAACTGTAAAAGGAGCAGCTTGTCCGACATATGAATGGACATATATACGGACACATGCAGGATGTATGAAACGCAGGATGTTTGAAGCGGCAGGCTGAAAAAGGAGAGCTATATGGACAGTGAAAAGGTATGCTGTGAAAGGGAAAACCATGTCAGGATCCACAGGGAAGGGACTAAGATAATACAGATTGGCAACAGGAAAATCGGCGGTGGCAATCCGATACTGATTCAGTCAATGACCAACACGAGAACGGAGGATGTACAGGCTACTGTGGCGCAGATCCTGGAATTGGAGCGCGCCGGCTGTGAAATTGTGCGCTGCACGGTTCCCACCATGGAGGCGGCGGAGGCATTTGCGGAGATTAAGAAGCAGATTCATATTCCTTTGGTAGCAGACGTCCATTTTGATTATAAAATGGCGATTGCGGCTATGGAAAACGGCGCGGATAAAATCCGTATTAATCCTGGAAACATTGGCAGCGCGGATAAGGTAAAGGCAGTGGTGGAGGCAGCAAGGGAGCGCGGTATCCCGATTCGTGTGGGGGTAAACAGCGGTTCCCTGGAGAAAGAGCTGGTAGAGAAATATCATGGCGTAACAGCGGAGGGCATTGTGGAAAGCGCTCTGGATAAGGTACATATGATTGAAGACCTGGGCTATGATAATCTGGTCATCAGCATTAAATCCTCCGATGTGTTGATGTGCGTTCGGGCTCATGAGCTGCTGGCGGATAAGACCATTTATCCTTTGCATGTAGGGATTACGGAATCAGGAACGGTGCAGAGCGGCAACATTAAATCCGCTGTGGGGCTGGGACTGATCCTGTATCAGGGTATCGGCGATACAATCCGCGTATCCCTTACAGGCAACCCTGTGGAAGAAATCAGGTCGGCAAGGCTGATCCTTCGCACACTGGGGCTCCGCAGGGGCGGCATAGAGGTGGTTTCCTGCCCTACCTGCGGCAGGACCCGGATTGACCTGATCGGTCTTGCTGCCAGTGTGGAAAAGCTGGTGGAGGAATATCCTCTTGATATCAAGGTAGCGGTGATGGGCTGTGCTGTCAACGGGCCGGGGGAGGCGCGGGAAGCCGATTTGGGAGTGGCAGGAGGAACCGGCGAGGGCCTTTTGTTTAAAAAGGGCGAAATTCTCCGCAAGGTGCCGGAGGATCAATTGTTGGATGCATTGAAGGAAGAGCTGGAGCATTGGAATGAAACCGTTTTTTGAAGTATTTCCCACACTAAAACTGAATGGCCCGCTGTATGACAGAATGGAACAGACGATGGTGGAGAGGGTTTCCGCTACCAGGAGAAAGGATATCCTGCGGATTTATCTGCTCAGCACCCGCCTGATCGCGAAGGATGACATATGGCAGGCAGAGGGCGAAATTAAGAAACAATTGTTCCCCAATGTGAATCTGAGGGTAAAGATACAGGAACGATTTGAATTATCCTCACAGTATACGCCCCAGAACCTGATGGAGGTATACCGGGACAGTATACTGAGCGAGCTGCGGGATTACAGCCATATGGAATATAACGCGTTTAAGCAGGCGGAGCTTACGTATCCGGGAAATGACAGAATGGTGCTGACGCTGGAGGACACGGTGATCAACCGCAGCAGGGAACCGGAACTGGTGCGTGTCTTGGAGAAGATTCTTGTGGAAAGATGCGGCTTTGACCTGAAGCTTGAGACAGCTTACCGGGTGGCCAGGACGGGGAAGTTTGCCGAGGATGACGAAATGAAGCTAAAGCTGAGGGTGGATGAGATTTCCCGCCGTTTGAATAGGGGGGGAGGCGGGGCTGCGCCAGAAGGGAAAGCTGCCGGCACGGATGAGAGAGGCGGACAGGCTGTCCTGGCGCCGGAGAAGCCCGCCGCAGGAGGCCGGCCGGCAGCAGGCGCCACCGGGAGCTTCCAGGGCAAAGGGGAATTCCGCAAGGGAGAATTTCAGCGAGGGGAATTCCGTAAGAGTGATTTCCGGCGGGGAGGCGATTCCTTCAGGCGTTCCGACAATCCTGATGTGGTCTACGGGAGGGATTTTGAAGAGGAAGCCATGCACATTGAGGATATCATCGGAGAAATGGGAGAGGTGGTCATCCGTGGAAAGGTGCTGAAGCTGGACACCCGCGAGATAAAGAACGAGAAATCATTAATCATGTTTAACATAACGGATTTTACCGATACCATGACGGTAAAGCTCTTTACAAAGAATGAACATGTCGGTGAGATCACCAAGGGTATTAAGCCCGGTTCCTTTGTAAAGCTGAAGGGGCTCAGCGTGATGGATAAATTTGATCATGAGCTGACCATAGGTTCTCTTGTGGGAATTAAGAAAATACCGGATTTTACCACTGTCCGTATGGATACCGCTCCCCATAAGAGGGTGGAATTGCACTGTCATACCAAGATGAGCGATATGGATGGTGTCTCGGAGGCCAGGGATATTGTTAAGAGAGCTTACAAGTGGGGGCACCGGGCCATAGCCATCACAGATCACGGCGTAGTGCAGGGCTTTACAGACGCGAACCATGTGTGGGATGACCTGTGGGGCGATGAGAAGAAAAAGAGAGCGCAGGCGGGCGACGGGAACCCGGACAAGCAGGACTTTTTCAAGGTGATCTACGGTGTGGAGGCTTACCTGGTGGACGATCTGAAGGAAATCGTCACGGGAGACAGGGGCCAGTCTCTGGAGGAAAGCTTTGTGGTATTTGATATTGAGACTACAGGCTTCTCTCCCGTCAATAACCGCATTATTGAGATTGGAGCCGTAAAGGTATGCGGCGGAAGGGTGACAGATCGCTTTTCCACTTTTGTGAATCCCTGTACGCCCATTCCTTTTGAAATAGAGAAGCTCACCGGTATCCGGGATGATATGGTGGTGGATGCGCCCCTGATAGAGGCTGTACTGCCCCAGTTCCTGCAATTTTGTGACGGCAGTGTGCTGGTGGCGCATAACGCCGGCTTCGATATGAGCTTTATTATGGAAAATGCCAGGAGGCAGGGGCTTCCCGCGAGATACACCTACGTGGATACGGTAGGGATTGCCAGAGTGCTCCTGCCTAATCAGTCGAAGCATACTCTGGACGCTGTGGCGAAAACTCTGAACATTTCCCTGGAAAATCATCACCGCGCAGTGGATGATGCGGAGTGTACCGCATGGATTTTTTTGAAATTTGTTCAGATGCTGGAAGAACAGAATGTACATACTCTGGCTGAGGTGAATGCCCTGGGGGCTGACAATGAGGCGATGGTAAAGAAGCTGCCTTCTTATCACGCCATTATTCTGGCGAAAAACGATCTGGGGAGGATTAATTTATACCGCCTGGTGTCTGCTTCCCATCTGACTTATTTCAGCAGGCATCCCCGGATTCCGAAAAGCCTGGTCATGAAATACAGGGAGGGCCTGATTCTGGGGAGCGCCTGCGAAGCAGGGGAGCTTTACCGGGCTCTTCTGGACGGACAGAGCGATGTACAGATTGCGAGGCTGGTCAATTTCTATGATTATCTGGAGATACAGCCCTGCGGCAATAATAAATTTATGATTGCCTCAGACAGGATCCGAAATATTAATTCCCTGGAAGATATCCAGGACGTGAACCGCCGCATCGTGAAACTGGGCGAACAATTTCATAAGCCTGTGGTAGCTACCTGCGATGTCCATTTTCTGGATCCGGAGGACGAAATATACCGCCGTATCATTATGGCGGGGAAGGGATTTGAGGATGCGGATAACCAGGCGCCTCTGTTCCTTCATACTACGGAGGAGATGCTGGAGGAATTCGCTTATCTGGGAAGCGATAAGGCATACGAGGTTGTGGTAAAGAATACAAACATGATCGCGGATATGATAGAGACGATCGCCCCGGTGCGGCCGGACAAGTGTCCCCCTGTCATTGAGGACAGCGATAAGACGCTGACGAAGATCTGTTATGATAAAGCACATGAAATTTATGGCCCCAAGCTGCCCGAAATCGTGGAGGCCAGGCTGAAGCGGGAGCTGAATTCCATTATTTCCAATGGTTTTGCAGTGATGTATATCATTGCCCAGAAGCTGGTGTGGAAGTCGGTGGAGGATGGCTATCTGGTGGGTTCCCGGGGATCCGTGGGAAGCTCCTTTGTAGCCACCATGGCGGGGATAACCGAGGTGAATCCCCTGAGCCCCCACTATTACTGCAGCAAATGTCACTATGTGGATTTCGAGAGCGAAGAAGTGAGGGCCTATGCGGGCAAGGCGGGTATTGATATGCCGGATAAGAAGTGCCCTGAATGTGGCGAGCCGCTGCACAAGGATGGCTTTGACATTCCCTTTGAGACATTTCTGGGCTTTAAGGGGGACAAGGAGCCGGATATCGACCTGAATTTTTCCGGCGAATACCAGTCCAAGGCCCATAAATATACAGAGGTCATCTTCGGCGCAGGGCAGACCTTCCGCGCGGGAACCATTGCCACGCTGGCGGACAAGACTGCTTTTGGCTATGTGAAGAATTACTTTGAGGAGAGAGGAAAGCATAAGCGCAACAGCGAGATAGACCGGATTGTGGTGGGGTGTACCGGTGTCAGGCGCAGCACGGGGCAGCATCCCGGAGGCATTGTGGTGCTGCCTCTGGGGCAGGATATCAATTCCTTCACCCCGGTTCAGCATCCTGCCAATGATATGACAACGGATACTGTTACCACGCACTTTGATTATCATTCCATCGATCATAATCTGCTGAAGCTGGATATATTGGGACATGATGATCCCACAATGATTCGTATGCTTCAGGATATGACGGGAAGGGATCCTCTGACCATCCCTCTGGACGGTGCGGATGTCATGAGCCTGTTTCAGAATACGGACGCTTTGGGGATCACGCCTGATCAGATTGGCGGTACGAGGCTGGGATGCCTGGGGATTCCGGAGTTTGGCACGGACTTTGCCATGCAGATGGTCATAGATGCCAGGCCACAGGCTTTTTCCGACCTGGTGCGTATCTCCGGTTTGTCCCACGGTACTAACGTGTGGCTGGGCAACGCCCAGGATCTGATCATGAGCGGTACGGCTACGATTTCCACTGCTATCTGTACCCGGGATGACATTATGCTGTACCTGATTCAGATGGGAGTGGAATCAGAGAAGTCTTTTAAGATTATGGAAGCAGTGCGGAAAGGCCAGGTGGCGAAAGGGAAGTGCGGCCAGTGGGAGGACTGGAAAGCGGACATGCTGGCGCATGACGTACCTCAGTGGTATGTGGAATCCTGTCAGAAGATCGAGTACATGTTTCCCAAGGCTCATGCGGCGGCGTACGTTATGATGGCATGGCGTATCGCGTACTGTAAGATCCATTATCCGCTGGCCTATTATGGAGCTTTTTTCAGTATCCGTGCAAAAGCCTTCTCCTATTCGGCCATGTGCCAGGGGCAGGCGCATCTGGAGGCTGTCATGGCAGAGTATAAGAACCGGTCGGAGAGTCTCTCCAACAAGGAGGAAATGGCTCTTGGAGACATGCGGGTAGTGCAGGAAATGTATGCCCGGGGCTTTGAATTTGAGCCTATCGACATCTTCCGGGCCCAGTCCAGGGCCTTCCAGATTGTGGGAGACAAGCTGATGCCGTCTCTGAGCAGCATCGACGGACTGGGAGAAAAAGCCGCAGATGCCATTGTGGAGGCAGCGAAGGATGGCCCGTTCCTATCAAAGGATGACTTCAGGGAGAGGACGAAGGTATCCAAAACAAATGTTGACATGATGGCGGAGCTGGGGCTTTTAGGAAACCTGCCGGAGTCGAATCAGCTCAGCCTGTTTGACCTGTAGTGGGAAAATGCAAAAAAGAAGCCACAAAAAAGAATTTCAAAAAAATTAAAAAAGTACTTGCTTTTTTTGGAATTATGTATTATTATGAGTAAGTACTGCTGATGCGGTACTTGCAATGGCTGATTGGTCAAGCGGTTAAGACGCCGCCCTCTCACGGCGGAAACAGGGGTTCGATTCCCCTATCAGCTGTTTGGAAAACCTTGAAGACCTGATATTTATTCAGGATTCAAGGTTTTTCTTTTTGCCTGAAATGCTCTGTTTATAAAATCTTTATAATTATAAAAAAATAATTGAACAGCCGATAAAAAAGTGATATCTTAAATATTGTTAATAAAATATACAGACAGGAGAAATGTAAAATGAAGGTATTACAAAAGATCAGCGATTTCTTTGGCAGATACATGGCGTTTATCGTGCTTGTGATTGCCGCACTGGCATTGTTTGTGCCGAAGTCATGCCTGTGGATCCAGACCTCATGGGTAAATTACCTGTTGATGGTCGTTATGTTCGGAATGGGTCTTACTCTTAAGCTTGAGGATTTCAAGGTGGTCGTTACCAGGCCCAGGGACATTATCGTGGGCTGCATTGCCCAGTTTACAATCATGCCGCTGCTTGCTTTCGGGTTAGGGAAGGTGTTTGGCCTGGAGGCCGGAATGCTTGCCGGTCTTGTATTGGTGGGAACATGTCCGGGAGGAACCTCCAGCAATGTTATGACATATCTGGGAAAGGGGGATGTGGCGCTGTCAGTGGGAATGACCAGCGTCAACACGCTTTTGGCGCCGTTTTTGACGCCTGCGATCACATACCTGCTTCTGAGGACTTCGGTTAAGGTGGACATTCTGAGTATGTTCCTGTCCATCATCAAGGTGGTGATCGTACCTATTGCCCTGGGCTTCCTGATCAACAAATTCTGGGGGAAATATACCCGGAAGGCGGCAAATGTGCTGCCCATGGTATCTGTGATCGCCATCACCATGATCGTTGCGGCAGTGGTGTCCCATAATTCTGAAAAGATTCTGTCCACAGGGGCGGTTGTCTTCGTCGTGGTGATCCTGCATAATCTTCTGGGCTATGCCTGTGGATACGGCGTTGGCAGGCTTATGAAGGCGTCCCTGCCCAAGAAGAAGGCGCTGGCAATCGAGGTGGGTATGCAGAATTCGGGCCTTGCTACTTCCCTGGCAGGAACCGCATTCCCCGATCTGGCCATGGCTACGGTGCCGGGAGCAATTTTTTCTGTGTGGCACAATATTTCCGGCGCTGTCCTGGCAAACATATTTAACCGCATGAAAGAGTAGAAATACTTTCCAAAAAAATTAAAAAACAATAAAAGCCTTGCACCCCTGAAATTTTTGGTGTATAGTGTTTCACGATTACGTTGTATGCAGGAGCCATATCAGGCATTATATATAGAAGAAACAAAAAAGGGGAGCATTTCTTATGGCAAAATATCTGGTTATTGTGGAATCGCCTGCCAAAGTAAAGACCATTAAGAAATTTTTGGGGTCGAATTACGAGGTCGCGGCGAGTAACGGTCATGTGCGCGATCTGCCAAAGAGCACGCTTGGAATTGATGTGGAGCATGACTATGAACCAAAGTATATTACCATCAGGGGAAAAGGTGATATATTGGCGAATCTGCGCAGGGAGGTAAGGAAGGCTGAGAAGATTTATCTGGCTACCGACCCGGATCGTGAGGGCGAAGCAATCTCGTGGCATCTTTTTTTCGCGCTGAAGCTGGAGAATAAGAAGGTATACAGAATCACCTTTAATGAGATTACGAAGAACGCGGTGAAGGAATCCCTGAAAAATGCAAGAGAGATCGACATGAACCTGGTGGATGCCCAGCAGGCGCGCCGTGTCCTGGATCGTATGGTGGGATACCGTATCTCCCCTCTGCTCTGGGCCAAGATCAAGAGGGGCCTGAGCGCGGGGCGTGTCCAGTCTGTGGCGCTGCGCATTATCTGCGACAGGGAGGATGAGATCAACGCCTTTATTCCGGAGGAGTACTGGACCCTGGATGTTAACCTGAAGGTGAAGGGTGAGAAGAAGCCCCTTACGGCGAAATACTATGGCACCACGGCGGGAAAGCAGGCCGTCACTTCTGAGAAGCAGGCGCAGGAGATCATGGCTTCCCTGGAAGACGCCGATTATATTGTCAGCGAGGTAAAGAAGGGAGAGCGTCTCAAGAAGGCCCCCCTGCCCTTTACCACATCCACCCTTCAGCAGGAGGCCAGTAAGGCGCTGAATTATTCCACACAGAAGACCATGCGCCTGGCACAGCAGCTGTATGAGGGAGTGGATATCAAGGGAGAAGGCACCGTCGGCCTGATTACTTATCTGCGAACCGATTCCACCAGGGTGTCGGAGGAGGCGGAGGTCATGGCCAGGAAATTTATCGGGGCAAAGTACGGCGATGAGTATCTGGCAGCCGCTGTCCCCGGGAAAAAGGGCGGCGGTAAGATACAGGACGCCCACGAGGCTATCCGCCCTACGGATCTGAACCGCATCCCGATAGAAATCAAGGAACAGCTTCCCCGTGACCTGTTCCGGCTGTATCAGCTGATATGGAAGCGCTTTACGGCGAGCCGCATGAGCAGCGCGAAATACGAGACCACCTCTGTAAGGATCCGGGCGGGAGAGCACATCTTCACTGTGGCGGCCTCCAGGCTGTTATTTGACGGCTTTTTAAGCGTTTATATGTCCGACGAGGATAAGGAGGAGGAAAACGCGCTTCACGGCGAATTGAATACGGAGAGCAGCCTTTCCTTTGTCTCCTTCGAGCCCGGACAACATTTTACACAGCCTCCTGCCCACTATACGGAGGCCTCCCTGGTAAGGGCCCTGGAGGAGCTGGGAATCGGGCGTCCCAGCACCTATGCGCCTACGATCACCACGATCCTGGCGAGGAGATATGTGACAAAGGAAAATAAGAACCTGTATGTCACCGAGCTGGGGGAAGTGGTCAATAAGATGATGAAGGATGCTTTCCCTTCCATTGTGGATGTGAATTTCACGGCAAATATGGAGGCGCTTCTGGACGGAGTGGAGGAGGGGGCCGTAAAGTGGAAGACCATTGTGGCCAATTTCTATCCGGATCTGGACGAGGCGGTGAAGCTGGCGGAGGAGGAGCTTTCCGAGGTGAAGCTGGCGGACGAGGTCAGCGACGAGGTCTGTGAGTTGTGCGGCCGGAATATGGTCATCAAATATGGGCCCCATGGACGGTTCCTGGCCTGCCCCGGTTTCCCGGAATGCCGTAACACCAAGCCGTATTTTGAGAAGATTGGCGTAGCCTGCCCCCGGTGTGGGAAGGACATTGTGCTGAAGAAGACAAAGAAGGGCAGGAGATATTACGGATGTATCGATAATCCCAACTGTGACTATATGGTCTGGCAGAAGCCATCGGGCGAGAAGTGCCCCCAGTGTGGGGAGATGCTGCTGGAGAAGGGCAACAAGCTGGTGTGTCCTGACGAGCAGTGCGGTTATCATGTTTTGTCAGAATTGTCAAAAAAATCATAAAAGTCATATAAATTAACTGTATAAAAGTTGTATTCTTCCGGAGAGTATGTTAAAATGGTCATGTAGTGGGGCAATGCGGCAAAAAACGGAGGAATGTATATGAGCAGTGTACAGCTTTTGGATAAAACCCGTAAAATTGGGAAATTGTTGCACAATAACAACTCCAGTAAGGTTGTTTTCAATGATATCTGCCGGGTGATGCGGGAAATCCTTAATTCCAACGTTCTGGTGATCAGCCGGAAGGGCAAGGTTCTGGGCGTTGGCAGGGAGGATGGCATCGAGCCCATACGGGAGCTGATCGACGATACTGTAGGCGGCTTTATCGACTCCATGCTGAATGAGAGGCTGCTGGGAGTCCTCTCCACCAAGGAAAATGTAAACTTAAGGACGCTGGGGTTTGAAGGGCAGGATATCGGGAAATTCCAGGCCATCATCACTCCTATTGAGATAGCCGGCGAGAGGCTGGGGACGCTGTTTATTTACAAGTGCGAACAGCAGTATGACATTGACGATATCATCCTCTGCGAGTATGGAACCACGGTGGTGGGACTGGAAATGCTACGTGCGGTCAATGAGGAAAGCGCGGAGGAAAACCGCAAGATCGCGGTAGTGAAATCCGCCATCAGCACACTGTCTTTCTCCGAGATGGAGGCTATCACCCATATTTTTGACGAGCTGAACGGTATGGAGGGCATCCTGGTGGCCAGCAAGATTGCAGACCGGGTGGGGATCACCCGCTCTGTCATCGTCAATGCGCTGCGCAAATTCGAGAGTGCCGGGGTAATCGAATCCCGCTCCTCGGGGATGAAGGGTACATATATCAAAGTGCTCAACGATGTTGTCTTTGATGAGATTGAGGAGCTGAAGCAACAGAACCAGAGGCATTGAGCCGGCGGGTCAAAGCGAATGCGCAAAAGGAGTTGTGCAGGAAGAATGTGGAAATAAAGGGATTTATTGTGAGCTGCAATAAGTCTCTTTTCAATTTTTTAATAAAAAAACACAAATTTTATTGTTTTTTTGCTGAAATTCACTATAATAGAATAGAGTGGGTGTGTAACATGTCTTTTATCGGATGAGAAGAAAGGGGAACAGTTTATGTTTCAGACAAATGTATTCGATTATGTCAGGGTTCTTGACAGGGCGGCGGATGCCAGCTGGATTCGGAATGAAGCGATTTCCAATAATATTGCGAATGTGGATACCCCTGGTTACAAGAGACAGGATGTGGCCTTTGCGTCTGTGCTGAAGTCTGCTTTGGGGAGCAGCCGGTATGAGACGACAGATGATAAGGTGGCTTCTATCCGGTCTGACCGTCTTGCGCCCAGGGTATTTACGGATTATGAAAATTATTCCTACCGCCTTGACGGGAACAATGTGGATATAGATAATGAGAATGTCATGCTGGCGGAAAACCAGCTCAAGTACCAGGGGCTGATCACCAGCATCAATCAGGAATTTGCCAATCTCAAGGCAGTGATGAAATAACAGGGGGTAGAATAGAATGAGCATGTTTGACGCTTTTAACATCAATGCATCCGGTATGACGGCGCAGAGGTACCGCATGGATACCATTTCCGAGAATGTGGCGAATGCGAATACCACAAGGACGGCGGACGGGACTCCTTACCGCCGCAAGATCGTGACCTTCCAGGAGAAGGGCGGGCAGACCAGCTTCAGCCAGGTGCTGGGTGAGGCAGCCTATTCCCGCGGCTATACCGGAAAAGGGGTAAAGGTAAGTGGTGTGTACGAGGATCATATGACAGAAATGACCATGGCATATGACCCTGCCCATCCCGATGCGGATGAAAACGGTTATGTTACATATCCCAATGTCAACATTATTACAGAAATGACGAATATGATCGATGCCACAAGGGCTTATCAGGCCAATACCACAGCTTTTAATGCCAGCAAGTCCATGGCGCTTCAGGGCCTGGAGCTGAACAGCTGAGTACAGGACAGGATAAAAGGTAGATAACAGATATATAGGAGGGTATAATGGATTTATCAGCAATATCAGAAGTTTCAGGATTAAGGGGACTGAATAAGCTTTCCTCTGTCTCTTCCATGACAGGTGTGCTCACCGGGGAGCAGGAGAAGACAACGGGAACACTGTTTGAATCATTTCTGGATACTGCAATCGACAATATCAGGACTGCCAACGGCTATTTGTCTGATGCAGAGGACGAGAAGCTTAAGTTTGCCATGGGCGAGACAGAGAACACACACGATCTGATGATTGCCATGCAGAAGGCTTCCACAGCATTACAGTATACGGTGACGATCAGGGATAAACTCCTGGAGGCTTATAAAGAGATCATGCAGATGCAGATCTGATCGATCCGATCAAAAAAAGTGACTAGGGGAGAAGTGTCATGGCTGACAGGCTAAAAGAAATACCGGCAAAGATACTGGAATGGTGGAATAAATTTACGGCAAAGCAGAAGACGATCATCGTTGCGATTGCCGCAGTTGTCATATTCACCTTTGCCATCATTATATATGCGTTTACAAGGCCGCAGTACACCAGGTTTGGTACATATGAAGATACGAAGGTGGCGGCTGAGATCATTAGGATCCTGGACGATGCAGGGATACAGCACAGGGAGTCTCAGGATCTCCTCGTTATCGAGGTGGAGAAGAGCCAGGTGCCAGAGGCAAATTATGCCATTGCTTCACAGGGATACCGCCCGGACAGCTTAACCTATGAAGATTATGTAAAGAGCGGTATGTCCGTCACGAATTCGGACAAGGAGAAGCAGTATAACCTGTTCCTGCAGGCGGAGCTGAGGCAGGCATTCAGCACACTGGAGCCCGTGAGGGACATCCTGGCATATGTGAATGTGCCCAGGCAGGACGGTACTCTCATAGCGTCGGAACGGCAGGACGCCAGTGCTTACATACAGCTGACCCTGAATGGCAATATTTCTTCCTCGCAGGCGGCGGCAATCGCGAAGTGTGCGGCTACACTGCTGGGAAATGAGACTACTGCTAATATTACGGTGATGGATCAGGATATGAACATCCTGTTCTCCGGAGGGGACGATTACGGTTCGGCGGGAGTTGCGCATACCCTGCATGAGCTCCGGAACCAGGCGGAGTCCATGATCTCCAACCAGGTCAGGAGAGTCCTGTACGGCACCAAACAGTATGATATGATAGAAGTTACCAGCCATCTGGTAATGGATTTTTCCAGCTATGAGGAGACGACTAAGGAATATTCCGCTCCCGATGGGAGGGACGAGGGTATGCTGGCGACCCGTGACCAGTTCGAGTCGGAGAGCACCAACGGGCTTGCGGGAGTACCTGGGACGGATTCCAACGGAGAGGGCGGTGACCGGAATACATATGTAAACCCTGACAGCGCTAACAGCGAGTCCTCATCCACGGAGACCCACGAAGATTTCCTGCCCAATGAGTACCTGCGGAATGCAGCTTCCCCTGCGGGCGCCATAGATTATTCCAGCTCATCCATGTCCATCGCCATGATCAGATATCATGAGTACTACGAGGAGCAGGTGGATGCCCAGGGGCTTCTGGACGGCATCAGCTGGGAGGAATTTAAGTCGGCTCACAGTGAGGACATCAGTATAGCAGTGGAGGATGCCTATTACGATATGGCGGCCAACGCTACCGGCATTGACAGACAAAGCATAACGATCATCGCATATGAGTCGCCTGTGTTCTTTGACAAGGAGGGCCTGAATGTTGAGGCTACGGATGTACTCAGTATTTTCATGATCGTGCTGATCCTGGCATTGCTGGCGGTTGTGGTTCTGCGCAGTATGAAATCCAGGCAGGAGGCAACGGAAGAGGAGGAGCTTTCTGTGGAGAGTATGCTGCAGTCTACGCCGGATACTGTGGAGGATATTGATGTGGAGACGAAGTCCGAGACTCGCAAGATGATTGAGAAGTTTGTGGACGATAATCCCGATGCGGCAGCAAACCTGCTCAGGAACTGGCTGAATGAAGACTGGGGTTAATGCAGAGCAGCAACAATAGATGGAAATGAGGGATATGGCATGGCCAAGAACGAAGGACTTAAGGGGATTCAGAAGGCGGCGATCCTGCTGATCGCGCTGGGGCCGGAGCGCTCCGCCGGTATCTTCAAGCATCTGAAGGAGGAAGAGATAGAGGAGCTGACCCTTGAAATTGCGAATACCAGAAGTGTGACCCCCCAGGTAAAGGAGGAAGTCATCAACGAGTTTTATGAAGTCTGCCTGGCACAGCAGTATATTGCGGAGGGCGGCATTACATATGCAAAGGATCTTCTCGAGAAGGCCCTGGGCAGCCAGAAGGCGATGGATGTTATCAGCAAGCTGACGGCTTCGCTGCAGGTAAAGCCTTTCGAGTTTGTCCGCAAGACGGACGCTTCTCAGCTGATCAACTTTATCCAGGACGAACACCCGCAGACGATCGCACTTATCCTGTCTTATCTGGCTCCCGGTCAGGCGGCGCTTATTATTTCTGCCCTTCCCCCTGACAGGCAGGCTGATGTGGCAAGGCGTATTGCGGTCATGGATCGTACCAGTCCCGATGTCATCAAGGAGGTGGAGAAGGTGCTGGAATCCAAGCTGGCAAGCCTGGTGAACCAGGACTACACCATTATCGGCGGTGTGGACGCAGTGGTGGAGATTTTGAATACCGTAGACCGCGGCACGGAGCGTCATATCATGGAGACTCTGGAGATCGAGGAGCCCGAGCTTGCGGACGAGATCAGAAAGAAGATGTTCGTGTTCGAGGACGTGCTTCTTCTGGACGACAGGGCGATTCAGCGTGTGCTGCGTGACGTGGATAATAATGATCTGGGCATTGCGCTGAAGGGCGCCAACGAGCAGGTACAGAACGCGATCTTCAACAACCTTTCCAAGCGTCTTGCCGTGATGATCAAGGAGGACATGGAATTCATGGGCCCTGTCCGTATGAAGGACGTTGAGGAAGCGCAGCAGAAGATCGTAAATATCATCCGTAAGCTGGAGGATGCAGGAGAAATCGTAATCTCCAGAGGCGGAGGTGACGAAATTGTTGTCTAAGGGTCAGAATCTGGTAAAACAGATGTATATAGCGCCGCCGGAGGAGGATAAGCGCGTCATAGACAGTAATATGCGCGTGGAGCTGCGCCTGAAGGAGCTTGCCCAGAAGAGGGAAGAGGCAGGCACGGACGGTTTTGTGGCGGGATTGTTTGCCGAGCGCGTGGAGCTTCTGCCCGAGGGGGAGGCGCAGCAGCAGGAGGCCGACCCGGCTGCAGACCTGGGGCGTGCGTCGGAGGAGGCACAAAAACTCCTGGAGCAGGCGGCAGTGGACGCCCAGGCCAAGATTACGGACGCCCAGGTGGAGGCGGAGCGGATCCGGCAGGAAGCGCGCCAGCAGGCAGAGGAAGAGAAGCTCCAGATACTGGAGCTGGCGCAGCAGCAGGGCTATGAGCAGGGATACGCCAATGCCCAGGCTGAGGCAGATCGGATTCGGCAGGAGTATGCCCGGAAGGAGCGGCAGCTGGAGGAGAATTACCAGCAGCGGATTGACGAGCTTGAGCCGCAGTTTGTCGATATGATATCGGATATTTATGAACATATACTGGGTGCCGGCCTTGGAGACCAGCGGGAAATCCTGGCGCATCTGATCTCCGGCACCATCCGCGGGACAGAGGGGTCGCACAGTTTTATCATCCATGTGTCCAAGGAAGACTACCCCTTTGTCAGTATGCAGAAAAAGCAGCTCATGGCAGGGGCCGCGGCAGGAAACAGCACTGTGGAGGTGGTGGAGGACATTACCATGAAACAGGGGGAATGTACCATTGAGACAGACGGCGGGATTTTTGACTGCGGGCTGGGCACGCAGCTTTCAGAGCTGAAAAAGAGGCTGATGCTGTTAGCGTATTCCAGGGAGGAATGACCTGAGTGACAGGAGTTGTTGATTTTCAGAAATACAGCAGAATAAAGGAGGAGACCTTTTACCGTAAGCTGGGTAAGGTGGTCAATGTGGTAGGGCTGACCATAGAGTCCGCGGGACCCGATGCGAAGCTCGGGGACGTCTGCCGGATCCTCCAGGGCAGCGAGAGAAAGCATGACCCCATCATGGCAGAAGTGGTGGGCTTTAAAGCCGGACGGACGCTTCTCCAGCCCTATGATTCCGCGGAGGGCATCGGTGCGGGAAGTATTGTGGAAAATACTGGGAAGCCGCTGAGAGTGGAGGTAAGCCGCAGCCTGCTGGGGAAGACCCTTGACGGCCTGGGAAGGCCTCTGGATGGCAGTGTCGTGGAGGGCGGCACGCCCTATCCTGTGGAAGCCCAGGCTCCCGATCCCCTGACCAGGAAGCTGATAGACGAGGTGCTTCCTCTCGGGGTAAAGGCCGTGGACGGCCTGATCACCGTGGGAAAGGGACAGCGAATCGGTATCTTTGCCGGCTCCGGGGTAGGAAAATCCACGCTGATGGGAATGTTTGCCCGCAATACAAAGGCGGATATCAATGTGATAGCCCTGATAGGGGAGCGAGGCAGGGAGGTGCGTGAATTTATTGAGCGCGATCTTGGCGAGGAGGGCATGAAACGGTCTGTGGTGGTGGTATCCACTTCTGACAAACCGGCTCTGGAGCGCAACAAGGCGGCAAAGACGGCCACTGCGATCGCGGAATATTTCCGGGATCAGGGAAAGGATGTGCTGTTGATGATGGACTCCCTGACCCGGTTTTCCATGGCCCAGAGAGAAATCGGCCTTGCCAGCGGCGAGCCGCCTGTGAGCCGCGGATATCCGCCCAGCGTCTATTCGGAGATGCCGAAGCTGTTAGAGCGCGCTGGTTGTGCCGCGGTGGGTTCCATAACGGGGCTCTACACTGTCCTGGTGGACGGCGACGACTTTAATGAACCCATTACGGATACGGCCAGGAGCATCCTGGACGGGCATATCATGCTGGACAGGAAGCTGGGGCATAAGAACCATTATCCGGCTATCGATATCCTGCAGAGCATTTCCAGGTGCATGAGCCAGATTGCCACCAGGGAGCATAAGCAGCAGGCGAGCAGGCTGAAGACGGTGCTTGCCACTTACACGGAGGCGGAGGATCTGATCAATATCGGTGCGTACAAGAAGGGCAGCAACGCGTCCATTGACTATGCCATCAGCAAGATTGACGCGGTGAATCAGTTCCTGTGCCAGGACGTGGATGAAAAATTTGATTTTGATACCAGTGTTGAGCTGTTGAAGCAGCTCTTTGCAGAATAAGCGGGGAAGTGGATCATGGCGCGTTTTCGATATTCCATGCAGAGCATTCTGGATATCAAGCTGAAGATGGAGACCCAGGCAAAGCAGGAATTTTCTGCGGCCAGGGCGGCGCTGGACGAGGAAGAGGCCAGGCTGGAACGGCTCTGTGACAGAAAGGCGGGATATGAGGAGGAGGCCGCAAGGCTTCGTTCGGGGATCCTGGATTTCAGGGCCATGGAGGAAAACAAGACAGCCATCCTGTGTATGGAGAACTTCATCCTGGAACAGCAGGCATGTGTGAAAAAGGCGGAGGATGTGCTGGAGCGGGCCAGAGAGAAGCTGGCGGAAGTCATGATGGAGCGTAAGACTCACGAGACCCTGAAAGAAAAGGCGTTCGGTGAATTCCTGAGGGAGGAAAACAGACGCGAGGGAAAAGAAGTAGATGAATTGACAAGTTATACATACGGGCAGAAGCATAGTGCCCATGCTTGATTCATATACATTTAGGAAATGAGGGAAAGTATGGCCAAGGAATTGACTCCGGAAGCTGCTGCGGCAGAGGCGGAGAAGAAAAAGTTAAAAGAAGAGAAAATACAGCTTAAGAAGGAGCAGAAGGAGCAGAAAAGGGACGCAAAGCGCCGTGCAAAGGAGATATCCAAACAGGAGGAGGAGCTTTCCGAGGATGAGGACGGCAACGGCCTGGTCACATTCTTCGCAACGATATTGATCGTGGCCCTCTGGCTGGCAGTGATCTGTGTGATCGTGAAGCTGGATATCGGGGGCTTTGGCAGTTCGGTGCTGACGCCCATTTTAAAGGATGTGCCTGTGGTCAACAGGATACTGCCGGGCAATGTCCAGACGGAAACGAATGACCCTGAGAGCTTTGGCGGGTATTCCAGCCTGCAGGAGGCGGTGGATTACATTAAACAGCTGGAGCTGGAGCTGGAGCGCGCGCAGAGCGCATCCGCCCAGAAGGATGTGGATCTGGAGAACCTGAAGGCAGAGGTGCTCCGCCTGATGGAATTTGAAAAGAGGCAGACGGAATTCCAGAGGATTGAGACGGAATTCTATGAGGAGGTCGTTTATTCCGATAAGGGGCCTGGGGCGGAGGAGTACCGGAAATGGTATGAGGAGATGAATCCCACCACGGCTGAATTCCTGTATAAACAGGTTATCATGCAGCTTCAGGAAAGCCAGGAAATCCAGCAGTATGCGCAGGCATATTCCGCGATGAAGCCGAAGCAGGCTGCCAAGATCTTTGAGGAGATGACGGATAATCTGGAATTGGCTGCTAAAATACTGAATGCCATGAGCGCGGAGGACAGGGGGGCAATCCTGGGGGTTATGGACGCCGAGGTAGCCGCGAAGCTGACGAAGATCATGAACCCCGACTCTTAAGTACGGCGGCGGGGATGTCGATATATGGTATGAATGCTCTTAACGGGGCGTTTATATATAAAGCATCATCACAAATCAGGAAAGGAGGAGGACAATGACGAGTACACCTGTAAAGGATGCGAATCTCCTGTTTACAGGCCTGACATCTGCCATGGGAAGCAGGGCATCGGGCATCGGGCAGAACGGGTTCCAGGCTGTGTTGAATAATCAGACGCAGAAGAATACCGGGAACCAGGCTCCGGAGAGCCGGCCTGTGGAGGCCCGGACTGCTGTGAAGCGTCCCGACGCGGGGACAAAGGCGGAAGAGCCGGCGGATACCGGGGACATTCAGGAAGTGCAGCACGATGTGCAAAAGGGGCTTCCCGAAGGGGACGGAGAGGAAGTGATGACTCCCGAAGAACTGGAGGAGGCTATGGCGGTGCTCCAGACGGCAGCCGTGGAGCTGATACAGCAGGCGGCAGAGCTGTTGGGAATCCCGGTGGAAGAACTGCAGAGCCTGATGGACGACCTGGGGATGGAGACCCTGGATATCCTGGATCCGAAGCAGCTCGGTGCATTATTTCTGCAGGCCGGCGGCGTGGAAGATTCCTATGCCCTGGTTACTGACGAGGGGCTGTATGAGGACTATCAGACACTGATGAAGCAGCTGGACACTGTCCTGCAGGAATGCGGTGAGAAGCTGGATAAGAACCCGGCGCAGATTTCCATGCTTTTGGAGAAGCCTGAGGTACAAAATGCGGCGTCCCTGACGGAGGTCTCGGAGGAGAGGCAGTTTTCTGAAGGGAAGATTCCTGAGAGGGAGCTTCCGGAGACGGGCGAAATGACCATCCCGGACAATACTGTTGTGAATACCCCGAAGGCTGAGACGGATAATGGCAGCCGGCAGGAGCACAGGGAGGATACCCCCGACGACAGTAAAGAGCAGCCCGGCGGAAATATCTTCCTGCAGAATGTAAAGGCCGGTGAATTCCAGCCCGAGGTACAACAGGCGGAAGAACCCGCAGGCCTGGCTGAGACGGAGCAGACCGAGAATATCATGCGCCAGATCATGGACTACATGAAAGTCCAGCTGAAGGCGGACACCACGAATCTGGAGATGCAGCTTCATCCCGCGAGCCTGGGCACGGTACAGGTTCAGCTTGCTTCCAGGGGCGGTGCGGTGACGGCTAATTTTATCACCCAGAACGAAGCGGTGAAGGCGGCCCTGGAGAGCCAGATGGCGCAGCTGATCGAGAGGTTTGACGAACAGGGTGTCAAGGTGGAGGCTGTTGAGGTTACCGTACAGACCCATGAATTCGAGAGGAATCTCGAGCAGGGGCAGGGCAGGGGACAGCAGAATGAGGAGCCTGCCAGAAAGGGACGGACCAGAAGAATTGACCTGAACGATGCGCTCTCCATGGAAAACATGGAGGAAGAAGACGCCCTGGCGGCAGAAATGATGGCGGCCAATGGCAACACGGTGGATTACACCGCGTAAAAGGCAGCACAATACAAAGCGATGTGCAGATTATGAGTCATGCGTATCGGATGAAGGAAAGGAGGAAAAGACCATGGCAAATTGGGCAGTGGTAGAAAATGGCCAGATTGTAGAGAGCACTTCACAGACTTCCCTGAAGAAGGCGAGTGCCGCGAGCAAGGACGGCATGGATAAGGATGCGTTCCTGCAGCTTCTGGTTGCGCAGATGAAATACCAGGATCCCCTGGAGCCTACTTCCAACACGGAATTTGTATCGCAGTACGCGCAGTTCTCCCAGGTGGAGCAGATGCAGAATATGGCTGCGACCACGGAGCTGGCGAGGGCAACTTCCCTGGTAGGGCAGGAGGTATATGTCAAGACTACCGATTCCGCAGGGACGGAGAGGTATGTGACAGGTAAGGTTGACTATGTACAGTTTGAGAACAATAAGGCATATCTTGTGATTGATGAGAAGTTGTACGCACTGGATGACCTGGAGATCGTGGCGGATAAGGATTATCTGTCGGCTTACGACAAGGCGCGTGATTTCAGTAATAAGCTGGCGGGACTTCCCGGCCTGTACAGTATCGATCTCACCTATGGCGATACCATTGACGAGCTGGAAGAGACTTACAAGAATATGACGGATTACGAGAAGACCTTTATCGCCAAGGAAACGGTGGAGACTCTGAACAAGTATGTTGAGAGGCTGAAGGAGATCCGCCTGCTGGCAGGAGAGATTACGGACGGCGAGGGCTCGGATAACGTCGAGGGTTCCGATAAGGTAGAAGGCTCTGAGGGTGAGGGCGACGGTGAGGATACCGGCGACAAAGAGGATACGGAAGGCACAGAGGGAACAGAAGCAACGGAATAAGCATGGGCGGGAGCGAGGAGAGAGATGCGGATTAAGAATAACGGTTATCTTTCCATTGAGCAGCTGACGGGACAGTACTTAAACGGTACACAGAAGTCAGGAAATACCCGTGAGACCAGGGAAGGTCTTTCCTTTCAGGAAATTCTGCAGCAGAAGAGCCTGCAGGATACAGGCAGTCTTAAATTTTCCAAGCATGCACTGGGAAGATTGAATGACCGCAAGATCGAGCTTAGCGAGGGGCAGCTTGAGAGGCTGAACGAGGGGGCGCAGAGAGCGGGACAGAAGGGAATCAGAGATTCCTTGGTGATCGTGGACGAACTGGCATTTATCGTAAACGTACCCAATCAGACAGTTGTGACTGCAATGGACAGCACGGAAACCAACGAAAATGTATTTACCAATATCAACGGAGCAGTAATCATGTAACCGGACCTAGCAGGAGGTTACGCTTCCCGAATGACGGACGGAGGCGGCTGCTCCCCTGACAGGAGGAATAAGCACTATGATGAGATCACTTTTCTCTGGTGTTGCCGGCCTTAAGACACACCAGACCAAGATGGATGTTATCGGTAACAACATCGCCAACGTAAACACAGTGGGATTTAAGTCAAGCTCGATCGTATTTGCGGATCTGATGAGCCAGACCACCCAGCGGGCCAGCGGGCCCAACGCGGCTACCGGCACCGGCGGTACCAACGCCAGACAGATCGGTCTGGGCGTAAAGTCAGGGGCCATCAATATCAATATCACGGGCCAGGGCTCCGCACAGTCTACCGGAAATCCCTTCGATATCATGATCGAGGGAGATAATTTCTTCGTGGTGAACAATGGTACGGAGAATCTGTTTACCAGGGACGGTTCTTTCTATGTGGATGCGGCGGGCAATCTGGCCATGACCAGCACCGGCTACAATGTGATGGGCTGGCAGGTTGACCCTGAGACCATGGATATCAAGCAGGATACCGTTACTGCCCTGCGCATTATGAGCGAGGCAAACCTGACCTACCCGGCGGAGGCAACATCCCAGGCGTATATGGCAGGTATTCTCGATAAAAATGATAAGGATTCCACCAGCTCCAACGGTAAGGTGGTTAACCTGCAGTTCTTTGATGCACTGGGCTACCGATATTCCGCAAAGTTTGCCTTTAAGAAATCCGATAAGATAGCCGGGGCAGGATCGGTGCCCCCCCAGGATGTTTACAGTCTGGAGCTTGTGGGGATTCAGGACGATTACGGTAATGATGTGACCGGCGTCACCAAGGCACTGTTCGGCGAGTCCGATTCCACGCAGTACAGGGCAGGCAAGATATCTTTTGATTCTACCAACTATGAGTGGGATGGGAAGGTACTCAGGAGGAAGGGCGTTACCGGAGACGCCGGGGTTGTTGTAGATCTGGCTACCCTGGTCGATGGGGATGCACTCAAGACAAACAGAGAAGAAGAGATCACCGCGGGCGGTGAGACGATCACAGTCCAGGACGGGCTGGATGCCATCGCAAAGGCGTACGGCTTCGAGGGATCCACGGATGAATTCCTGTCCATGATGTGCAGGGTGAATACCGGTACGGATGCGGCGCCTAAGCTGGAAGAGCTTACCATTTCACAGATGCTGGTCAATCTGAATAAGGGTGCTGCGACGGATGTCAATGCACTTCCCACGTTCCCGGGCGCCGGCGCTGACACGGATACCACCTTCGAGACGGTGGGACGTAAGTTTACGGGTATCAGCGTACACTTTAACTCAAACAACGGTGAATTTTATGGTATTTTCGGGCAGTCCACATCGTCCACCCAGAAGCTGAATCTGTCTGCCCTGGGCGGCAATTTCTCCGATATTACCATCGACTTCTCCCATTTGTCCGAGCCGGATAATAAGGGGACGTCCACTGCCGCCGCTACCAGCGGCAGCTATGAAGGGCTCGGGGCAGGCCGACGCCTGGGCAAGATGATCGGCGTGTCCATCCAGCAGGACGGCAAGATTTATTCCAGCTATGACAACGGCATGACGAAGCTTCTGGGCCAGATCGCTACGGCAAGCTTTGCCAACGCCTCCGGCCTGGAGAAGCATGGTGACAACCTGTATTCCGCAACCTTGAACTCCGGCGAGTTTGACGGTATCGGCGTGAATATCACCGCAAACGGCGGAAAGATGTCCACCGAGCAGCTGGAGATGAGTAATGTGGACCTTTCCTCCGAGTTTACGGAGATGATCACTACCCAGCGCGGATTCCAGGCAAACAGCCGTATCATCACGGTTTCCGATACGCTGCTGGAGGAGTTGACCAACCTTAAGAGATAATATTATATCTTTTTTTATCTTTTGCTCGCATTATGACCGGATGTATGATATACTAAGGGAGCGGATTTTTTCGCTCCCTTACTAAATGAAACAGGCAGAGGCGGTTTTTCATGATTGAAGTTACGAAGCTCAACGGTGAGAAGATTCTTGTGAATCCTCTTTTATTTGAGGTTGTGGAGGAGACTCCGGACACGGTCATCACCATGACCACCGGGAAAAAAATAATTGTAAAAGAAAGTAGACAAGAGGTGAAAAATCTTGTAAAATTGTATAGAAAAGATGTTTTTGCGGAGTGATAAAAAATTTAGGGGAATGTAGGTGATTATTGTGGACATAGCATCATTAGCCGGTATTATTTTGTGTTTTGCCATGCTCATATTCGGTATTTTCAGTTCGGCCGGAGCTGCAGGCTTTCATGAGTATTTGGACTTTCCTTCCTTTGTCATTACCTTCGGAGGATCCTTTTTCGCTACCATGACATCGGTCAGCCTCGCGGATTATATCGGTGGCCTTAAGAGCTTCATGCTGATCTTTAAGGCACCTGCGCTGGATACCGCGGCGATGATCCGGAAAATCATAGAATTATCAAATGTGGCCCGTAAAGAAGGCCTGCTCTCCCTGGAGGAGGCGGCATCGGATATGGACGAGCAGTTTTTGAAAAAGGGGATACTGCTCATCGTAGACGGTACGGACCCTGATTTAGTGCGTGCAATTATGGAGACCGAGCTGATCAGCCTGGACAGCAGGCATAAGACACGTATCGGTTTCTGGGATACACTGGGATCCATGGGGCCTGCCTGGGGTATGATCGGTACTCTGGTCGGTCTGGTGGATATGTTGTATCATATGGAAGATGCATCTACACTGGGACCCGCCATGGCGGTGGCGCTGATTACAACATTGTACGGCTCCATACTGGCCAACTGGATCTGCGGCCCTGTTTCCAATAAACTGAAGGCTGATAATTCCGCTGAGATGATGATGAAGGAAGTCATGATTGAGGGTCTCCTGTCCATCCAGGCAGGCGAGAATCCCCGAGTGATCGAGGAGAAGCTGAAGTCCTTCCTGGCTCCCAGCGAGAGGGATAATCCCGGTGATGAGGCAGGGGGTGAGGAGTAATGGCAAGGCGTCAGGAAGATACACCCCCTGCGGGTTCGCCGGCGTGGATGTCTACTTTCAGTGACCTGATGAATCTGCTGCTTTGCTTCTTCGTTATGCTGTTCGCCATGTCCACCCTGGAGGAGAGCAAGCTCCATGAGCTGGTGGCAGCGATGAACAACACCGTCAGCATCTTTGAAGGGGGAGCTACCGCCATAGGTGACGGTATGCTGATCAGCAACGGCGTCAGCCAGCTGAACGAATTGGATCAGTATATCAACAGCACCGGTAAGACGGCCGACAGCTCCACAGACGGCGAGGATATGGAAGAATTTGAAAAGTCACCCGAAGCGCTGGAAGAGATTGTTACAGAGGAACAGCTCCGGCAGAATGAGGAGTTGTCTGAGAGAATGTCTGAGGCTCTCCAGGAGAGCGCTATTTCCGACCAGGTGGATGTGAATTTTACGGCACAGTATGTGCAGCTTACCATGAACGGCGCGTTACTGTTTGATTCGGGAAGCGCGGAGTTGAAAGAGGAATCCATGCAGATCCTGCAGAAGGTGGGGGATATCCTTCAGTATTACAGCACGGGGGTCATTGAGATCGAAGGCCATACTGATAATGTCCCGATCAGTAGCTCCCATTATCCCAGCAACGAGGAGCTCAGCAGCGACAGGGCCCTTTCCGTGTTTTACTTCCTGCAGGAGAACACTTCGCTGGATCCGAAGAATTTAAGGCATGCGGGAATGGGGGAACGCGTTCCCATAGCCGATAATTCCACTGCGGAGGGCAGGAGCAGGAACAGAAGGGTTGAAATTAGAATCTATAATTCGGCGAGATAATGGCCGGAATGAAAATGAGGGTGAATAAATATGAAAAAGAATTTATTGACAGTGTTAATTTTGGCATTGGTGATCGTAAACATTGTGCTTTCCTCCATTATGATGGTGAGTGTGATCAGCGCCAATAAGAAGACCGCGGAGCTGGTAGGCAGCGTTGCCTCTGCACTGAATCTTGAGATGGCTGTTCCCGGAAGTGAGGGAGAGGCGGAACCGGTGGTGTCCCTGGAGGATACCGAAGTGTATGCCCTGCCGGAGGCGTTGATGATCCCTCTGAGCAGCGCCGACGGCGGCACTGTTTACTTTATCTTCGAATTATCCCTGTCCATGAACAGCAAAGGGGATGGCTATAAGAAGCTGGGGGAGAATATTACCTCCGGCAGCTATGACACTCTGATCAAGGACTGTGTCAACTCTGTTGTCAGTACCCATACCGAGGAGGAGTGCCGGAATGACTTTGAGTCTATCAGGAATGAAATCCTTCAGGCTATTCAGACGATGCTTGACTACGATTTTGTTTATAAGGTGAATATCAGCGGAAAGAAATTCAGCAGCTGACGCGCTATGGCGGACGTATGAATAGTTTGATAGGAGGTGAGCTTGTGTGGGCGAGGTCCTTTCCCAAAGCGAAATAGATAATCTGCTTGCGGCGATATCATCAGGCGAGCTGGATACAGACCAGATGCAGGATAATGAGGAGAAGCAGGTTAAAGATTATGACTTCAGCCGCCCTACAAAGTTCTCAAAGGAGCATTTAAGGACGCTTGAGATCATATTTGAGCATTACGGAAGACTGATTTCCACAAATCTTCCTGTATATTTGAGGAAGAATGTCCAGGTTGCGGTAGCAAGCTCTGAGACGGTAACCTTTAATGAGTTTACGAATGCCTTGTCGAATCCGGTTATTCTGGGTATCATAAATTTTGCACCGTTAAACGGTACGATCATTATGGATCTGGCGACCAATCTCGGCTATGCGATGCTGGATCGTATGCTGGGCGGAGCAGGGGTTCCGCTGGAAAAGAACAGAGAATTTTCCGAGATTGAAATGACGATCATTGAGAAGATATTAGTAATGTTTACACAGCTGTTAAGGGAGCCGTGGAAGAATGTTATTGATATAGCGCCTGTGCTGCAGAGACTGGAGACAAATCCACAATTTGCCCAGGTGATAGCCCCCAACGACATGATAGCGATTGTAACGCTGAACATGAAGATAGGGGAAGTGGAGGGCTTTATGAATGTCTGTCTTCCGTTCCTTACGCTGGAAGATGTCATGGATAAGCTGAACACAAAGTATTGGTTCTCTACGATGCAGGAGCATCATGATGAGAATTACGAAGCTTACATTGAGTCATTGATCCGAAGGGCGGATATACCCGTGAGGGCTGTCCTGGGCAAGAGCATGATATCGGTCAGCGATTTCATGAACCTGCAGGTTGGCGACTGTATCCGTCTGGGGTCCAGAGTGGATGATGACATGAATATTTATGTAGGTAATATCAAAAAATTTACCGCATTACCCGGCGCCGAAAAGGATTCCTATGCCGTCCGGATCACATCGGTAATCAGAGAGGAGGAGTAGTGAATGGATGGAATGCTATCTCAGGATGAGATAAATGCATTGCTGAACGGCATGGATCTGCCTGAGGGGGACGGAGATGCCGAAGAGGTTTCCGTTGGAGCCGGCGAAACTATTACAGAAGTATCCAGCAGCGAACCATCAGCAGGCGGTGCAGCCCAGTCAGCGGGTGATGAGCTTGATATTCTTACAGATGTGGAGAAGGATGCCATTGGCGAGGTCGCCAATATCAGTATGGGATCTTCGGCAACAACCTTATATTCACTGGTAAACCGGAAAGTTAATATTACCACACCTGTAGTTATGCCTGCCAGATGGGAAAATCTGCTGGCGGAGTATGAGAGGCCCTGCGTATTTATTCAGATTAAGTATACAATGGGTCTGGATGGCACTAATATCCTGGTGCTGAAGGAACAGGATGTAAAGATCATTACTGATCTAATGATGGGTGGTGACGGTACAAATACGGAAGGAGAGCTCGGGGAACTGCATCTGAGCGCAATCTCCGAGGCGATGAACCAGATGATGGGATCTGCGGCGACTTCCCTGTCTACCATGCTGAAAACCACTATCGATATCAGCCCGCCGGAGTCTTCACTGCTGGATCTGACGACTATCAAGACGGGGGAGGAGGTTTCACCCTTCCTTGGAGGGACTTTTATAAAGATTTCCTTCCGGCTGCAGATAGGCGATCTCGTGGACAGTACGATCATGCAGCTGTATCCTGTGGATTTTGCCCGGTTGATTGTTGATACTTTCATTAACAATCAGAACGGGGATGTGGCTCCGGCGGCAGAGGAGCCACAGGCTGCGGAAGCACCTGCAGCGGCACCTTCGCAGGGAAGCGCGGGAGCAGCGCCCCAGGCAGGAATGGCGGGTCAGCAGGATATGGGTATGCAGATGGGAATGAACCCTCAGATGATGGGGATGAATCCACAGATGATGAACCCGCAGATGATGAATCCTCAGATGATGGGGATGAATCCACAGATGATGAACCCGCAGATGATGATGAATCCTCAAATGATGATGAATCCTATGGCAATGCAGAATGTAAATATTCAGCCCGCTCAGTTTCAGAGCTTTTCATCGGATATGAGTAATATCCCGGGAGGCGAGAATATTGGCCTGATCATGGATGTTCCGTTGGAGGTAACGGTAGAGCTCGGACGTACGACAAAGTCGATTTCTGAGATCCTTAATTTTACTCCCGGCACGATCATCGAATTGGATCGTATAGCCGGTGAACCTATAGATGTACTTGTAAACGGAAAATTCGTTGCGAAGGGTGAGGTAGTAGTAATTGAAGAAAGCTTTGGCGTAAGAGTAACTGAGATTATCAAGTAGGAGGAAGGAATTAATGGCAAAGAATATTTTAGTATGTGACGATGCAGCTTTTATGAGGATGATGATCAAGGACATTTTAACCAAGAACGGTTATAATGTTGCCGGGGAAGCTGAGAACGGTGCAAAGGCAGTCGAGAAGTACAAGGAGCTTACGCCCGACCTTGTTCTGATGGACATTACCATGCCTGAGATGGACGGCCTGCAGGCACTGAAGGAAATCAAAAAGATGGACGGCAATGCAAAGATCATTATGTGTTCCGCAATGGGTCAGCAGGCAATGGTTATCGAGTCCATTCAGAATGGCGCTAAGGACTTTATTGTGAAGCCCTTCCAGGCGGAGCGTGTTCTCGAAGCGGTTAAGAAGGTCGTAGGCTAATGCCGGTTTTGCTGATGGGCTTTGAGAGTGGCTATGCTCAGTTTATTGCCGTTCTGGTCATATTTGTTCTGGTGCTTGGCGTTACTGCCCTGACTACAAGGTGGATTTCAGGCTATCAGAAGCAGCAGAGTGCGAACAGCAATATTGAAGTCATAGAAACCAGCCGTCTGACGAACAATAAGTATCTTCAGATCATACGGGTTGGGGAAACTTACAAGCTGATCGCTGTCTGTAAGGACACAGTTACCATGCTGGGAGATATTCCCGCTGAACAGCTTAAGACTCCGGAAATGGTAAATTCCGGGCTGGGCTTTAAGGAACTGTTCGATAAGGCTGTCAGAAAAAACTCCGCAAATGCAAGCGGGCCAAAGGATAATTCGAGTAAATGATGAAGCTTATGCGAAACAGAAAACGTATAATAACGATGATATGCCTGCTGATTACGGTGGGCATATTGTGTATTCAAAATTCCATGACGGTATTTGCAGTGGAAGACAGAGAGCCGACAGGCTCGCAGGAGACAAGGACTTTTATCGATCCGCCAGGGACTGCGTCAGCTCCGGGCGAGGAGAGGGAGGTTAATACGGCGAATACGGTGACTGTGTCCCTGGACAGCGGGAACGGGCAGCTGAATGGCGCGCTGAGCGTACTGATCACACTCACGATGATTGCCATCCTTCCCATGATCATCATAATGATGACCTCCTTTACCCGCATTATCATCGTACTGCATTTTACTCGTGCCGCTCTGAATACACAGACGGCGCCGCCAAACCAGATATTGATCGGCCTGGCGCTGATATTGACATTTTTCATTATGGAACCAACCATTACGAGGATCAATGAGGAAGCGATACAGCCCTTCCAGGAGGGTGAGATCACACAGGAGGAAGCCTTTGAGGCGGGAATCCAGCCGTTGAGGGAGTTTATGTATCCCCAGACACAGGTGGATGATGTGCAGCTCTTTATGGAGATTGCCGGCCAGGAATGGGATGGACAGAATGATTCCATTCCGAATTCCGTCCTGATTCCCAGCTTTATGCTCAGCGAGCTGCGTATAGCGTTCTGGATAGGTTTTACGATTTATATTCCGTTCATTGTTATTGACATGGTAGTGGCATCCACCCTGATGAGTATGGGTATGATGATGCTGCCCCCTACGACAATTTCCATGCCTTTTAAGATATTGCTGTTTGTCCTGGCAGACGGATGGAGCCTGGTGATCGGCAATCTGGTCAAGACCTTTTATGTCAGGTAGTATTTTCGGAGAAAGGTGTCCCCTGCCTGCTGCAGGGGCGGATGCGGGAATGCTTTGTAATGGGAAAGGAGAGAGGATTCTGTGACGATCGATGTGGTAGCGGATATCGCAAGGGAGGCGCTTTTCCTGATCATAAAGACGGCGCTTCCGGTGCTTCTGGTCTCTATGGTGATCGGCCTGGTCATCAGTATTTTCCAGACAGTTACATCCATACAGGAGCAGACACTTACCTTTGTGCCGAAGATCATATGCGTCTTTTTGTCCCTGATCATTTTCGGGCACTGGATGCTGAACAATATTGTGGAGTTTATGACTACACTGTGGTCTAACTTCAGCCTCTATAACCGCTGACGGGACGGACAGGTTGAAAATATGATACATTTGTCTTTTTCAATATATGATCTGGAATATTTCCTGCTGATCCTGACCCGTGTGGCAAGCTTTGTGTTCATCGCCCCGTTCTTCAGCCTGAGAAATACTCCGGCGAGGGTGCGTGTGGCGCTGAGCGTGTTCACGTCGCTGCTGCTGTATGAGTCGCTCACTCCTTCGGATGCGGTGGTGTACGATTCGCTGATGGAATATACTATCGTGGTGATAAAGGAGGCTGTGGCAGGGCTTCTGATCGGGTTCGGGGCAAACATCTGCACCTCCATTGTAAATTTTGCCGGCTCCATAGCGGATATGGAGACCGGGCTTTCCATGGCGACGCTGCTGGATCCCACTACCAGGGAATCCACCAGTATTACCGGTGTGCTTTATCAGTATATTTTCATGTTTATGCTGATCGGGACGGGGATGTACCGCTATCTGTTCGGGGCTCTGGTGGATACCTTTACGCTGATTCCTGTCAACGGAGCGATATTTCATGGCGATAAGCTGCTGGATGCCATGGTCATGTTTCTGGGCGACTATATTCTGATCGGCTTTCGGATAGTGCTTCCGATTTTTTGCACCATATTGCTGTTGAATGCTATTCTGGGAGTCCTTGCAAAGGTGTCGCCGCAGATGAATATGTTTGCTGTCGGGCTGCAGTTGAAGATTCTGGTAGGGCTTTCCACTCTGTTCCTCACTGCGGGGCTTCTGCCCGGGACGGCTGATTTTATTTTTAACGAGATGAGACGGGTGATCGTTTCCTTTGTAGGAGCAATGCAATGATTCGGTATGATCTGCAGTTTTTTGCAAAAGAAGGGCCGGGAGGGGAAAAGACTGAGCCTGCTACCGCCAAAAAGCTGAGCGATGCCCGCAAGGAGGGGCAGGTAGCGAAGAGTAAGGAGATTGCCAACGGATTCACCCTTCTGGCACTTTTCCTGATTTTGAAGTTTTATATAGGATATATGGGAACAAGCATGTTATCCCTGTTTTCCGCCTTTTATGATTATATTCCTGAGCTCACTACCTTTTATCATGGCTTAATGCCCCAGGCGGATGTCAGGTGGATCTTCCGGCAGATGCTGCTGCGGATCATGATCCTTGTGGCGCCCATACTGCTGATCGGTGTCACGGTGGCCTTTGTCTGTGATGTGGCCCAGGTGAAATGGCGGCCTACAACCAAGCCGCTGAAACCGAAATTCAGAAATCTGAATCCCATCAGCGGTTTCAAGAAGATTATTTCTGTCAATTCTTTGGTGGAGCTGATAAAATCTCTGTTGAAGATTGGCTTGATCATATTTGTGTGTTATAATTTCCTGAGGGATAAATGGGTCTATCTGCTGAACATCTATGATATTACACTGATGCAGGGGCTGCAGATCGTGGCGGATATGGTCACGGATCTGGGAATCCGGATTGCCGCGCTTTACCTGTTGATCTCTTTGGGGGATTATATTTATCAGAAGGTGAAATTCAATAATGATATGAAGATGACCAAGCAGGAGGTCAAGGACGAATACAAGCAGTCCGAGGGGGATCCCCAGATTAAGGGACAGATCAAGGCAAAGATGCGAGAGGCTTCCAGGCGTCGTATGATGCAGGCACTGCCCCAGGCGGATGTGGTCATCACCAACCCCACCCATTATGCGGTAGCGATCAAGTATGATCCGGAGGTTGCGGATGCGCCTCTTGTGATTGCAAAGGGTGAGGATTACCTGGCCCAGCGTATTAAAGAGGCCGCGAAGGAGCATCATATTGAAATTGTGGAAAACAAGCCCCTGGCGCGTATGCTCTATGCCAATGTGGATGTGGGGCAGGCGGTGCCGCCGGAGCTGTATCAGGCGGTGGCTGAGGTGCTGGCGTTTGTTTACCATCTACAGGGGAAGGTATAAATATTAATCAGATATAGGAGGTGAAGGAAGTGAATGTAAGATTACAGAAGACAGATGCCATGGTGGCAATCTATATCCTGACTGCGTTTGTTATGTTGATAGTACCGCTGCCGGCAGGCCTGCTTGACGTTTTCATGGCGTTCAATATTTCCATTGCCTTTGTAATCCTGTTTGTATGTATGTTTGCAAAGGAAGTGCTGGAGCTTTCCTTTTTCCCTACAATCCTGTTGTTTACCACTATTTTCAGAATTGCCATGAACGTGTCGTCCACCAGACTGATCCTGACTACCGGATCGGCCGGAAATGTGGTGCGGACCTTCGGTGAATTCGTGGGAGGGGGAGACCTGATCGTAGGCGCCATCATATTCCTGATACTGATCATGGTTCAGTTCCTTGTGATCAATAAGGGTTCCGAGCGTGTGGCTGAGGTAACGGCGAGATTTACGCTGGATGCCATGCCCGGTAAACAGATGGCCATTGACGCCGACCTGAATACAGGGGCCATAGATGATGCGGAGGCAAAACTCAGGCGGGATAAGATCCAACAGGAATCCAGCTTCTTCGGCGCTATGGACGGTGCCGTAAAGTATGTTAAGGGAGATGCTGTGGCAGGCCTTCTGCTGACGGTCATCAACCTGGTAGGAGGTATTGCCATGGGTGTCCTGCGGGGCGGCATGGATGTGGGCTCCGCGCTGGATAATTATGGGGTATTGACCATCGGTGACGGCCTTGTGAGCCAGATCCCCTCCCTGTTGATCTCCCTCTCCACAGGTGTACTCGTTACCAAGGGCGGTAAGGAGGCGGAATTCGGTCCCGCCATTATGCGGCAGCTTTTCGGCGTGCCCAAGGCTATGTACCTGGTTGGTGCCACGCTGGCCCTGCTTGGCCTGTCTACGAAGCTGAATACGATCCTGTTTTTGGGAATGGGCCTTTTATATATTGTAGGGGCCAGACTGATCGCAGGAAGCCTGGAGACAGCCGGGATTGAACAGGAGGTTGATTCGGATGAGATTGCGGCTGACGAGATCCGGCAGCCTGAGAATGTCAACAGCCTGCTTCAGGTGGATCCCATTGAATTGGAGTTTGGCTACGGCATCATCCCCCTGGCGGATGTGAATCAGGGCGGCGACCTTCTGGACCGCGTAGTGATGATCCGGAGGCAGATTGCGCTGGAGCTTGGTACGGTGGTGCCCATTATACGTCTGCGGGATAACATACAGTTGAATCCCAATCAATATATTATAAAGATTAAGGGGATACAGATCAGCGAGGGGGAAATCCTCTTTGACCACTATATGGCGATGAATCCGGGTTATGTGGAAGAGGAGATTACCGGTATTCCCACCTTTGAGCCCTCCTTCCATCTGCCTGCCATCTGGATCACTGAGGGACAGAGGGAGCGTGCGGAGAGCCTTGGCTACACCGTGGTGGATCCTCCTTCCATCATAGCGACTCATCTGACAGAAATCATCCGGCAGCATATTGACGAGCTGCTCTCACGCCAGGATGTACAGAATCTGGTGAACAATCTGAAGGAATCCAACCCATCCCTGGTGGAGGAGCTGGTGCCGAAGCTGCTGGGTGTCGGCGAGATTCAGAAGGTGCTGCAGAATCTGCTCAAGGAGGGGATTTCCATCCGGGATCTTCTCACAATCCTGGAGACGCTTGCGGACTATGCGCCTACAACAAGGGATACGGATATTCTCACGGAGTATGTGCGCCAGAGCCTGAAGAGGGCCATTTCCACCAAGTATTTCCCGTCCAATGAGACTACGAATGTGGTAACTCTGGATCCGAAGGTGGAGCAGGAGATCATGGGCAGCGTCAAGCAGACGGAGAGCGGCGCTTTCCTGAACCTGGATCCCAACAGATCCAGGGCGATCATAGATTCTGTGGGCAAGGAGGTTCAGAAGCTGGAGAATCTGGGAAAGAGCCCCATTGTGATAACCTCGCCTATAGTGCGTATGTATTTTAAGCGTCTGACGGAAGATTATTACAGGGAGCTTGTAGTGGTATCTTATAATGAAGTGGACGCTAATGTTGAATTACAGTCAGTTGGGATGGTGACAGCATAATGATAATCAAGAAATTTGTAGGGAAAACAGAGGAAGAGGCGACGGCGGCTGCCAGGAAGGAATTAGGCAGCAACGTTGTCATCATGAATGTAAAGGATGTGAAATCCAAGGGGCTCCTCACACTTTTCCGCCAGAAGCAGGTGGAGGTGACGGTAGCCCTGGAGGAGGAGGGGGATATTCCCAGACCGGTACGCAGGGAAGCGGCGGCTACGGAACAGACGGAGAGAGAGAGTACGCCGGCTGCAGGGGCCACGGCGGCAGTCGTGTCGGCGGATAATACCCAGAATATCGAGAAGCGGCTGGACAGTCTCCAGACTTTTCTGGAAAGCAGGTTTCAGCAGGCGGAGAATGCACAGCCCGGTGAGAAGCAGGAACAGGCGGAGAACGTGCAGCCTGTGGAGAAGCTGGAAGATGAGGTCAGCGAGGAGGAGCAGGAACGCAGCAGATTTGTCCGCCTGCTCTATAATACCATGCTGGAAAACGAGGTGGACGAGAAATATGCCAACCAGATCATAGAGGATCTGGAGAAGAATAAGAAGTCCAATATGCCCTTCGACTATATTCTGGCGAACGTCTATCAGAAGATGATATTGAAATTCGGAAAGGCCGAAGGCATTACTCCGGCAAAGAAGGGGCCGAAGGTGGTAATGTTCATGGGGCCCACCGGGGTTGGAAAGACCACTACCATTGCCAAGCTGGCCAGCGATTTTACCGTAGCGGAGAAGAAGAAGGTGGCGCTGTTGACGGCGGACACCTATCGTATCGCTGCTGCGGAGCAGCTGCGCACATATGCGAATATCCTGGAAGTGCCTTTCCGGGTGATCTATACGGAGGAGGATGCAAAGCAGGCAGTCCAGGAATTCCACTATTATGATTTTATCTTTGTAGATACGGCGGGTCATTCCCATAAGAATGAGGAACAGCTGGGCAATATGCAGAAGCTGCTCCGTGCCCTGAAGGCTGCGGGGGAGTATCAGTCGTTTCTGGTACTCAGCGCTACCACAAAGTACAGGGATCTTACCAGGATAGCTTCCAGTTACAAGGAGATTGCGGATTTTCAGCTGATATTTACCAAGCTGGATGAGACCATGACCCTGGGAAACCTGCTGAACCTGAAACTTTTTGTAGATGTGCCCATTGCGTATATAACCTGCGGCCAGAACGTGCCGGATGACATAGAACGCTTTAACCCGCAGAAAACGGTGAAACAGCTTTTGGGAGGGAAGTCCTCCACTTAAGCGGAAGCTGCCCTGAGGAAAGGAAAAGGAGGTAATGGCATGGACCAGGCGGAACAGCTCAGGATGATAAAGGCCAGCCAGGCAAAACCAAAGCCGCTGGCTCGTGTCATAACGGTTACCAGCGGAAAAGGCGGCGTGGGAAAATCCAATATCGCTATTAACCTGGCAATCCAATTCCGAAGGATGGGAAAGAGGGTCATTATTCTGGACGCTGATTTCGGACTTGCAAATATAGAGATTATGTTTGGGGCGGTGCCAAAGCATAATCTGTACGATCTGATCTACCAGGGGAAGGGCATTACGGATATTATCACCTGGGGGCCTATGGATGTGGGATTTATCTCCGGGGGCTCCGGCATTGCCGGGATGTCCAACCTGAGCAAGGATTATCTGAATTACATCATTCAGAACCTGGCACAGCTGGATGATATCGCTGACATAATCATAGTGGATACGGGAGCGGGAATCTCCGATGCGGTGCTGGAATTCCTTGTGGCCTGCGGAGAGGTTCTGCTTGTGACAACGCAGGAACCCACATCCATAACGGATTCTTATTCCCTGCTGAAGGCTTTATACAGGCATCCCAGATTTGACGAGACAGCTACTAAAGTGAAGATGGTCGCTAACCGCCTGGATAAGGAAGCGGACGGTGAAATTCTGTTTGAAAAGCTGAACATAGTCATATCGAGATATCTGAAGATTCCGCTTCTCTATCTGGGAAGCATACCGGAGGATGCGCAGCTTGCCCGGGCGGTGATGCAGCAGGTGCCGGTATCCCTGCAGAATCCGGGGGCGAGGTCGAGTATGGCCTTTAAGCGTATGGCGGCGAAGCTCCTGGGCAGGGAGGAAGCGGAGAGACAGCCTGAGAGAGGGATGGCGGCGTTTTTCTCCCATATCATAGGCAGGATGGCGGAGAGCGAAAAGCTCTGACCAGAGAGAGCGGATACCCGGCGAAAATTACAGGAAAGGAGCGGATGAGCGGATATGCTATCTAAATTTGTTTCGCAGAATGACAAAATCGAATTACAGGCCATTGACAGGGGTGGGGAAGAAGACCCGGAGAGCAAGAAGAAAGTCTACTGCAGCTCCGTGCTGGAAATCCTGTCGGAGGATTCGCTGGAAATTGCCATGCCCATGGAGCAGTCCAGGCTGATCCTCCTGCCTGTGGACAGTGAATATGATCTTGTCTTTTACGGCAAGGGCGGCCTTTATCAGTGTTTTGCAAGGATAGTGGACCGCTATAAGAGTAACAATGTGTATATCCTGGTGGTAGAGCTCACCAGTAATCTCAGGAAATACCAGAGACGTGAGTACTACCGGTTCAGCTGTGCCCTGGAGATGTGTGCCAGGAACCTGGAGGAGGATGAGGTTCAGGCCATCGAAAAGCGCCTGCCTTTTGCCCTGGTTTCCGGCCGTCCCTTAAAGCACAGCGTTATTGTGGATATCAGCGGCGGCGGGCTGCGTTTCGTTTCCTCCCAGAAATATGAGCCGGAGAACCTGCTTTACTGCAGCTATCACCTGGTAAAGGGCAATGAACAGAAGCAGTATGAGGTCATCGGGAAGGTGCTCAGTGCCAGGGAGCTGGAGAATCGGCCGGGCCTCTTTGAGCACCGGGTTCAGTATTATGACATGGACAATGAGACAAGGGAAGAGATCATAAAGTATATATTTGAAGAAGAGAGGAAAAGCCTCCAGAAAGAGAGGAGATAATGGCGAAAAAAATTCTGGTAGTTGATGACTCTGCACTCATGAGAAGAGTACTGTGTGATATAATAGATACTGATAAGAGATTTCAGGTAGTCGCGCGTGCGACGAACGGCCTGGAGGCGCTTGATCTGCTTGTCCGGAACCAGTATGACGCGGTGGTACTGGATATAAACATGCCGAAGATGAACGGCCTGGAGCTTCTGGAGGAGCTTCAGAAGAGAAAAATACCTGTCAGGATTCTGGTAGCCAGCACGGATACCAGGGAGGGCGCCAAGACGACCATGGACGCCCTGGAATTGGGAGCGCTCGACTTTGTACATAAGCCGGACAGTGCGGTGGACTGCCGTGCGGATGTCTTTAAGGAAAGGCTGCTCAGTGTCCTGGATGTGGTATCAAACAGCCGGCTTCCCGTATTTGAATCCCGGGAAAAGATTGCGGAGAGCCAGGCGACGGCGGCCAAGATGGCTGATTTTGCCAGAAAATTTTCTTCTAAGACTGCAGGCACCAAGATTGTGGCGATTGCCAGCTCCACGGGAGGGCCCAAGGCATTGCAGGCTGTCATTCCCAGGCTTCCGGCAGAGCTGGACGCGCCGGTGCTGCTGGTGCAGCATATGCCGAAAGGGTTTACCTCATCCCTGGCGGAGCGGCTGAATGAAATCAGTAATATCCGGGTGAAAGAGGCGGCGGAAGGGGAAGAATTGCAGCCTGGCACAGTGTATATCGCCATGGGAGGCAAGCATATGAATGTTGCCACCTCCACAGCTGGCAGGTATACGATCCACTATTCGGACGAACCCAACAGAGAAGGGGTTAAGCCATGTGCCAACTACATGTATGAATCCCTGGCCAGCAGTAAATTTGACAGGATTGTCTGCGTTGTCCTGACTGGGATGGGGGCGGACGGCACCGCCGGGATCAAGAACCTGAAGCCTCACAGGAATATCCATGTGATTTCCCAGAACCAGGCTACCTGTACGGTATACGGTATGCCCAGAAGTATTGAGCAGGCAGGGCTGGCTAATCAGGTAGTCCCGTTGGATGAAATTGCACAGGAAATTATTTTGAACGTAGGTGTGAGAGGCTAATCGGCATATAATATTCACGCTGCCGGAAGGGCTTTCACACGTTAAGCGATTTGCCGCGTACGGCAGAATGGAGGGTACTATGGACGTAAGTCAATATCTGGAGATCTTTCTTGACGAGACCAATGAACACATCACAAACCTGAACACACGGATCATGGAGCTGGAATCCGACCCTGAGAATATGGATACCATCAATGAAATCTTCCGTGCGGCGCATTCCCTGAAGGGAATGGCAGGAACCATGGGCTTTAAGAGGATGCAGAATCTTACCCATGACATGGAAAATGTTTTTTCCGAGGTGCGCAATGGCGTTATCAAGGTGAATTCTGAAATTATCGATGTCCTGTTTCAGTGTCTGGATGCATTGGAGGAATATAAGGATAATATTCAGGGATCTGCGGATGAAGGAACCAATGATAATGAGCCTATTATCAAGATGTTGAATGCTATTCTGAACGAAGGCGGCAAGTCGCCTGCAAAGGAAGTGCCGAAGCATACTGCTTCTTCCGGGCAGGAGGGCGGCAATAAATGGGATCATATCACTCTTGATGATTCCCAGGTTACTGTCATCCGGGAAGCCCAGAAGCAGGGAAAGCGTGTCTACGGCCTGAACGTGATGGTGCAGGACAGCTGTATCCTGAAGGCGGCCAGGGCATTCCTTGTGTTTAAAGCTGTGGAGGAACGGGGAGAGATCATCGTATCCGATCCCAGCGCCCAGGATGTGGAGGATGAGAAATTTGACAGGGACTTTACCCTGATCATTCTCTCGGACGTGGAGCTTGACGAGATCATCGAGGCATCGGAGGCTGTCTCGGAGATAGAGAAGGTTGTGGGAGCGGAGATTGACCTTGAGAATAATAAGAGCGCCCATGCCGTTCCTGAGGAGAGAGAGGCGTCAGAGGAGGAGGAGAATCCCGGTGAGGAGGTACAGAGTGCTTCCGCTGAGGTTCCTGCCGTATCTGACGGGCAGGCTGCATCCGCAGCACCGGCCGCTAAGACGGAGCCCAAGAAGCAGGCTCCTGCTAAGCCCGTTGTCAACCGGACGGTGCGTGTGGATATTGAGAAGCTGGATTCCCTGATGAACCTGGTCAGCGAGCTTATCATTGCCAAGAATTCCCTGGTGTCCGTATCCAGCCAGGAACAGACGGATGTAAACAGTGCTTTCAATGAACAGATTGAATACCTGGAGAGTGTGACTACCAACCTGCACGAGTCAGTTATGAAGGTCAGGATGGTACCTATAGAGAGTGTTGTAACTAAATTCCCCCGCATGATCCGTGACCTGTCGAAGAAGTTGGATAAAAAGATGGAGCTGTATATGACTGGTGAGGAGACGGAGCTGGATCGTACCGTGGTAGATCAGATCGGCGATCCTCTGATGCATCTGCTGCGTAATTCTGCAGATCACGGCCTGGAGCCCGCTGAAGTGCGTATCCAGAGAGGGAAGCCGGCGGTAGGTTCTATTTTCCTGGATGCGTACCAGGAGGGCAATACTGTTGTCATTGAGGTCAGGGATGACGGTAATGGCATTGACGTGGAGGCTGTCAAGCAGAAGGCAATCGAGAGAGGCACTATTACGGCCGAGCAGGCGGTAAACATGTCCGATAAGGAGATCATTGATCTGCTGTTCCTTCCCAGCTTTTCCACGGCGAAGAAGGTTACGGACGTATCGGGGCGCGGCGTGGGCCTTGATGTCGTGAAGTCCATGATCGAATCCCTGAGCGGCGAGGTGGAGGTCAAATCCAAGCTTGGCGAGGGCAGCACATGGACAATCCGGCTGCCGTTGACACTGGCTATCATCCAGGCCCTGATGGTTGTAGTGGGAGAGGAAAAGTATGCGATCTCACTGGGCTCCATCCAGACCCTGGAGGATGTTCCCGCCAGCGACGTGAAGCTGGTTCAGAATAAAGAGGTTATCCATCTGCGCGGCACGGTGATCCCTCTGATCCGCCTGAATGAAGTGCTGGATGTGGAGAGAAAGCCCGTCGACGAAGAGAATCTGATTGTGGTTATTGTAAAGAAGGGAGACAGACTTGCTGGCCTGGTCATCGACGAGCTGATTGGACAGCAGGAGATTGTAATCAAGTCTCTCGGCAGATATATCAAGCAGTGTAAGTTCATCAGCGGAGCAACCATTCTTGGAGACGGCGAGATTGCCCTGATCCTGGATGCGAACACGTTGATTTAAGCGGCATCAGCCCGGGTGTCCGCGGACATTCCGGGCTGCCGGAAAGGCAGTTTAACGGAAAGGGGAACAAACACATGGAATTAAGTATCAACAGCAATCAGAGCGTTTTGGATGAGGAAAAGAGCAGGGCCGCAACAGAGCCTATCCAGTTTATCGTGGTGAGACTGGGGGAGGAGCAGTACGGCATTGATATCCGTAATATTGATAATATTGTAAAGATGCAGCGTATCACCCACGTACCGAAGCTTCCTGCATACCTGAAGGGTGTGATCAACATGCGTGGCGAGGTGATACCGGTGCTCAGCATCCGCTTAAAGATGGGCCTGGAAGCTGATGAGATTACCAAGGCTACCCGTATCCTGATCGTCAAGCTGGAAGAAGAGGGAAATGTTGGCTTTATCGTGGATGAGGTGAAAGAGGTAGTCACCCTCTACGAGACGGACATTGAAAGGATTTCCAGCGATATTACGGCCGAAAAGGGAAGCCTTATCAATGCAGTTGGAAAGCATAATGGAGAGCTGATTTCGATCTTTGATCTGTCGGCTGTCAGTCTGGAGGATAATTAGTATATATTAAAGGAGATACATTCATGAGTGAAATGAGCTTAGAGCAGGTTACTGAGAATTATTATGACGTTCTCAAGGAGCTGGGAAATATTGGTGCGGGCAATGCAATGACTGCACTTTCCCAGATGCTGCAGTGTAAAGTGGATATGAAAGTACCTCAGGTCAGGCTTCTGGAATTTTCAGAGGTCGGCGATATGATGGGAGGCGAAGAACAGATCATGGTAGGTGTGTTCCTGGGAGTGGACGGGGATATCACCGGAAGCATGATGTTTATGGTGGAGGAGGAGAGTGCGCGGCATCTGATTCAGAAGATTACAATGGGGATGCTGCCGCCAGGCTCTGAATTCGAGGAAATGGGTCTTTCTGCAATGAAAGAAATCGGGAATATCATTACAGGGGCGTATCTGAATTCCCTTTCCACTCTCACGAATCTGAAGATCGTACCTACCCCGCCGGCGTTGACGGTGGATATGGCCGGAGCAATCTTAAGCGTGCCGGCAATCCAGTTCGGTATTTTTGGAGATAATATCCTGCTGATCCAGTCGCAGTTTTACGATGAGATCGAGCTGGATGGATATTTTATCCTGATTCCCGATCTGGAATCATATGCAAAAATATTGGAGGCACTGGGGATACCTCTGATTTAGCATGTCAGCGCAAAGAATAAGGTGTAGAGGGAAACACAGATGAGTGAGATAATCAAAGTGGGAATGGCAGACCTCAAGACCTGTGTCAGCCCTAATGGGATCACTACCCTTGGGCTGGGGTCTTGTGTTGGAATTGCAATCCGTGATCCGGCAAATAAGATTGGAGGGCTTGCGCATGTAATGCTGCCGGACAGCAAGTCGATCAGGGGTAGTCAGGTAAATATCGCAAAGTTTGCGGATACGGGGATTGCGGAATTAGTGAAGCAGATGGAAAAGCTGGGTGCGCAGAGAAGCCGCATGGTTGCAAAGATTGCCGGTGGGGCCAATATGTTTAATTTTCACGGCACAAGCTCCTTTGGACAGGTTGGGGAACGTAATGTGGAGGCGACGAAGGCAAAGCTCAACGAATTAAGGATTCCAATCCTGGCATCAGATACCGGCAAAAATTTTGGAAGAACGGTAATTTTTTATCCTGAGACGGGCGATTATATCATCAGGGCGGTAGGTAAGCCAGAGTATAAGATTTAATGAAGGGCATTTTATGAACAGAAAGAATTTACCAATCCTGTTGATGCTGACAGCAGGAGCAATTACCTGTATCATTACATATATTATGGATTATGAGATGATAATGAAGCTGCTTTCCCTTTTTCTGGTAATGATCCTGTTCTATTTCCTGGGGAGCATACTGAAATGGACGTTGGATGCTTTTGACAGGCAGAATGCGGAGAAGGAAGAAAAGGAAAAGAAAGAGGCGGAAGAGGCAGAGAGCGGTTCCGGGACGGACGACGGAGAGAAGGCAGCAGAGGACAGCGGGGAGACAGATAAGCACTGATTTGGCAATAAACGGGAAAAAGGAGACGCGTTCCTATGGATGAGGCAGGCAGAAAAAAGCTGCTAGAAGAATATGCAAAGACAAAGTCCGCTGATGCCAGAGAAAAGATCATACTGGAATATGCTCCCCTTGTGAAGGTTGTTGCCGGACGGCTCAGTGTGTATCTGGGATACAACGTGGAGTATGAGGATCTGGTCAGTTACGGCATTTTTGGTTTGATCGATGCCATAGACAAATTTGACTGTTTTAAGGAAGTGAAATTTGAAACCTATGCCAGCCTGAGGATCAGGGGAGCTATCCTGGATCAGATCAGAAAGATGGACTGGATTCCCAGAACCATCAGGCAGAAGCAGAAAAAGATAGAGACAGTCATGCGGGAGATTGAGCAGGAGACGGGCCACAATGCCTCGGACGAGGAGATTGCGGAAAAATTGGGTATTTCCGGCGACGAATATCTCGACTGGCAGTCCCAGATGAAGGTCACGGGACTTGTGTCTCTGAATGAATATATGGAGCAGGGCAGTGATGTAGCCCAGGATTACAGCAGACAGACAACCTCCAGGTTTGAAGCACCGGAAGATAAGGTGGAGAGGGAAGAATTGACAAGGATGCTGGGGGAGGCATTGCAGCTGCTCACGGAAAAGGAGCAGAAGGTCATTACCCTGTATTATTATGAGGAGTTGACCTTAAAGGAAATCAGCAGTATTCTGGAGGTATCCGAATCCAGGGTTTCTCAGCTTCATACCAGGGCATTACAGAAAATGAAAACAAAAATGGGCAGCTACATGGGAATCTTTACAGATAACTGACAGGAGATATCACTATGCAGAATGGATATTTTAAACTGGTCAATGAACCAAACGGATATGGTGTCAGATTGTACCAGCCTAAAGACGGCGGAGAACAGATAAGGATTGGCGAATTGCTTGAATATCTGGACGGCCTGGGAGCGGGCTATGACCGGAAGCGGCTGGAAATGCTTCTTCTGGACGATGACGCAGAGGACTTTACTTATCATTTAGGCTCGGAGCAGTGCCCGCAATATCCGGAGACATATCATCTTGATGTCAGTGAGGATGATATGCTGGCCTTTGTACGCTTTATTCCGGCATCTGAAACGGGAAGCAGGATTACATTAACCGACTTCCTGAAAGATCTCCGGTTCAGCAATATTACCCATGGAATTCAGATGGAAGCACTTCAGGATCATTTCCAGTCCCCTGGGCTTTATTGTACGGATATGCTGATTGCGAAGGGCAAGGAAGCCAGAAACGGTACGGATGCTGTAATCGAATACAAGTTTAATACGGATAAACACAGACCGCCTTCCCAGAGGGAGGACGGTAGTGTGGATTACTTTAATCTCAGTATGATCAACCAGTGCAGAAAGGGCGACCTGCTGGCTACGATCATTCCGGAGGACAGGGGGGAAGCCGGATATGATGTCCATGGTAAGCCCATCCATCCCAGGGAGGTCAAGCGTGAGACATTAAAATTTGGCCGGAATATTGAGCTGTCTGAGGACAAACTTTCCATTCGTACGATGGTGGACGGACATGTTACGCTGGTGGATGACAAGGTCTTCGTCTCGGATGTCTTTGAGGTCAAGAACGTGGATTCCACTACGGGAAATCTTGATTTCGAGGGAAGCATCCAGATCAACGGGGATGTTATGGCGAACTTTGAGGTGAAGGCCGGAGGTAATGTCATAATCAGCGGCCTGGTGGAGGATGCCAAGATTGTTGCCGGAGGCAATATTATTATTGCAAAGGGAATGAACGGTTCGTCCAAGGGCTACTTAAAGGCCGGCGGAGATATTATGGCGAAATTCCTGGAGAATGTCCGGGTGGTGGCCGGAGGATTCGTGGAGTCGGAGGCAATCCTACATAGCAGGATTTCTGCGGGGACGGAGGTCAAGGTTGAAGGCAGGAAGGGAATCATCGTGGGCGGCTATGTGCAGGCCGGGCAGAAAATAACGGCCAAGACAATAGGTACAGGCATGGGAGCGTCCACAATCCTGGAAGTGGGAGTTAACCCCCTGATCAAGACGCAGTACAGCCGTATGCAGAAGCTGGTTGCAGATCTGGATAAGACAATCGGCAATGCAGAGGTGATTTTGGACACCTTTAAGGAGAAGTTGAAAAAAGGCATTCAGTTTAATGAAAGCCAGCTTAAATACATGAAGAGCGTAATGAAGCTGGTGGAGGAAAAGACGGCTGAGAAAGCGCAGATGAATGGCAGAATGGAGAAGATGCGCGCGATGATGGAGATTCAGAAGCTTTCTGAGATCGTTGTGAATGACGAGATTTATCCCAGCACCACTATTATTATTGGAGACAGCTCCAAGACGCTCCAGACCAGCTACCATTATTGTAAGTTTGTGCGGGAGCGGGGCGAAATATGTATGAAACCCATGTAACCATGGGAGGAAGGTGAATGTATGGCATTTGGAGCAATTGATCTGACTACGATTTCTAGGGCACAGGATTATTCTGGTATTAAACAGAATGAGGATAATAAGGGAATGTTCGCGCAGACTATTATCAGCCAGGGTGTACAGAAGAATTCGGAGCAGCGTATCCGCGAGGTACACAGCAGCGATGATCCTGACTGGCACGACAAAAATCCGGATGCAAAGGAGAAAGGCAACGGGGAATACTTTGGTGATGGCGGAAGACGCCGCAAAGGCTCAAAGCCGCAGGAGCGCATGGTGGTAAAGGGCAGGGGCGGCTTTGACATGAAGATATGATTTTGAAAGAAAGGCACTTTCAAATATTGAATTGATGCCCGCTGATGCGGGCAGGAGGTATAGAGGACGGATTTTTACGATGGATATAATGGAAATCGTCCTGCTTGCAGCGGGAGGAATTGTTTTTGTATTGAGCTTCCTGATTCCGGCTAGAAAAGAGGAGAGCAGTGAGGAGACCAGGGGACTTGCAAAGGAAGAAATTAAAACACTGGTGTCAGAGGAGTTGGAGGCTGTCCGAGGGCATGTGGATGATGTTGTAGAGGAAGCTGTTACCTATTCAATCGAGAAAACGGAGCGGTCACTGGAGCGTCTGTCCAATGAGAAAATCATGGCAGTCAGTGAATATTCTGACACAGTTCTGTCAGAGATTCATAAGAACCATGAGGAGGTCATGTTTCTCTATGACATGCTCAATGATAAGCATATTAATCTGAAAAACACGGTATCGGAGATTAATCGTACCGTAAAGGAAGCGAAAGAGACGAAGAAAGAGGCTGAGGAGGTAGTCAATACCTTCCAGAGGCTGGCACCGGAGGCGGTGCTTCCGTTACAGCAAAATAATGCAGAGATACCGCCGGTATCTGCGGCAGCACAAAGAATGAACAGGCTGCAGGCAGCGCCGGCCGCTTCGCGTGGAACGGCACAGCAGTCATCAACACCGGCTCAGCGGTTTGCACCCGCAGGTCCGGTGCCTCAAAATGTAATGCCCCAGAGAGGCAGTATGCTTCAGGCGTCCCAGCCCCAGAGGCCGGCAGGGGCAGCCCAGGAGCTGACAGCGTCCCAGGCGGCCCAGCCCCAGAGGATGGCAGGGGCAGCCCAGGAGCTGACAGCGTCCCAGGCGGCCCAGCCCCAGAGGCCGGCAGGGGCAGCCCAGGAGTTGACAGTGTCCCAGGCGGCCCAGTCCCAGAGGATGGCAGGGGCAGCCCAGGAGTTGACAGTGTCCCAGGCGGCCCAGTCCCAGAGGATGGCAGGGGCAGCCCAGGAGCTGACAGCGTCCCAGGCGTCCCAGCCCCAGAAGCCGGCAGGGGCAGCCCAGGAGCTGACAGCGTCCCAGGCATCCCAAACCCAGAAGGCGAAGGAGCCGTCCGGGACGGGAACACAGAGAAAGACTTCGACACGCAGAAAATCATCCGCGGCACAAAAGCAGTCGTCGGTTCAGCCGCCGGCACAGGCAGTTCAGGAGACACCGGAGACAGCAACTGTGCCAGCGGCTTCGGGTAAGGATGCGTCTGCAGTACAGATGCCGGGGGAAGCTTTACCTGTAGCAGCGGTTCAACAGCGGACTGCTTTTGTGTCACAGGAAATAATGCAGCGGCCACTGGCAGGGGCGGAGCCAACAGCATCTGCTCCACCGATGCCGCCACGGGAGATGATGCCGCCGCAGGCAGCATCGGAGTCTGCGGTACTGCCTGCGGCGCCCGTCGTATTGGCGCAACAGCAGCCGCCGGAGGTGACCGGACAGTTTCTGCCGCCGGAATTGGCTCAGCAGCCACTGACAGCGCCAGATTCTGCAATGCGGCTAACAGAGCCCGTTGCAGCGGTACTTTCACCGGAGATAAAGCAGCAAAATATGGTTCAGCCGCCGTCCCTGCCTCAGGAGCCGGTTCAACAGCCATTTTTGCTGCCGGAGACGATGAGCCAGCCGCTGACGGTGCCGGAAACCGTTCAAAATCTGGTTATGGCTGGTCAGCATGTTGTGGAGCAGTTGCCGCCGGCGCCGTCCCAGGCATTTATGACAGCATCCATGCCGGAGCAGGAACCGGCAATGGCTCAGGTATATGCGGCCGCACCACAGCCGTCTGCCGCTGTTCCCCAGGCCTATACAGCTGTGGCCTCAGTCCCGTCGGCACAGGAATTTTCCGTGCTTCCGACGTATCCGGAAGCATCACAGGCGCCCGAGACCTTTCAGCAGGCCTATGGCAATATGCAGCAGTCGTCTGCAGTTATTCAGCCTTACGGGCAGCCTCTTCCCAATACGGCCCTGGGATCCGAGACAATGCTTCCAGGTGCGATCAATTTCCTCCAGGAGATGGACGGGCGGGGAAGAAATTACAACGACAGGATTATGGAATTGCATAAGAGCGGCAAATCAAATGTGGCGATTGCCAAAGAATTAAATCTGGGTGTGGGTGAGGTAAAGCTGGTGATCGACCTGTTTAAAAATCGGAGTGAGAAATAGTGTAAATAAGAACATTTCACATTTCTGATTTAAATGTCCGCTGAAGTGTGCAGATGGGAGTTAGAGTGAAATTACGATATTATTTAAGAGGCCTTGGCATCGGTATGATTGTGACGGCCCTGGTTATGGGAGTTGCATTAAAGGATGGCCAGCCGTTATCAGATGCGGAGATCAGGGCGAGGGCAGCGGAACTTGGAATGGTGGATGAAGATTTCCGCACTTTGGCGGACGTGGACGCATCACAGAATTCAGGACAGGATATGCCCTCCGCCAGCCAGCCGGGGGAGAATACAGATTCTACGCCGGAGCCTACAGTGGAGCCGGCCTCTACGGCAGGGCCTGAGGGAACGGAGCCCTCTGCATCGGAGGAATCATCCCCATCGGAAACGGAAGGGGAGCTTCCGTCCGATAAGCCCCTTCCCATGGTGACGCTGAAGCCGTCGCCGGATGACGATATCCCGCCGGGTTCCACCCAGGAGGCCCCTGAGACAGTGAGCTTTGAGATCCGTTCAGGCCAGAGCTCTTATGGCGTCAGCAAATCTCTTGTGGAGGCCGGGCTTGTGGAGGATGCACTGGCATTTGACAAATATCTGGAGGATAACGGCTATTCCAAGAGAATCAGCACGGGTACTTATGAAATACCGATGGGTTCCACGGAGGAGGAAATTGCCAAAATAATCACGAGAAGCAGATAAAACCCCTTGCCAGAGGGGTTTTATTATGTTATAATGCATTCGTTGTGACTATAAAACACGCATACCGATCCGGTGGTGGTGCCTTTTACAGACAGGGTAGCTGCCGGAGCATATCTGGTTTTAACGCAGACCAGGTAAGGGGCGCAGGCTCCTGTCAGGCGGTGCGGAAGATTCAACCAAATGGAGGTAGAAACATGAGCGTTATTTCAATGAAACAGTTATTGGAAGCAGGTGTACATTTCGGACATCAGACCAGAAGATGGAATCCTAAGATGGCTCCCTACATCTTTACTGAGAGAAACGGGATTCACATCATCGACCTGCAGAAGTCTGTGGGCAAGGTAGACGAGGCATACAGGGCTGTATCTGAGATTACGGCGCAGGGGGGGACCATCCTGTTCGTGGGAACCAAGAAGCAGGCGCAGGATGCGGTCAAGACCGAGGCGGAGCGCTGTGGGATGTTTTATGTAAACGAGAGATGGCTGGGGGGAATGCTTACCAACTTTAAGACAATCCAGTCCCGTATCGCAAGGCTTCATGCCATTGAGAAAATGTCCGAGGATGGGACATTTGACGTCCTTCCCAAGAAGGAGGTTATCCAGCTGAAGAAAGAATGGGAGAAGCTGGAGAAGAACCTTGGCGGTATCAAGAATATGACCAGGATTCCTGACGCAATCTTTGTGGTAGACCCCAAGAAGGAAAGAATTTGTGTACAGGAGGCTCATTCTCTTGGCATCACCTTGATCGGTATCGGCGATACCAACTGTGACCCCGAGGAGCTGGATTATATTATTCCCGGAAATGACGATGCAATCAGAGCGGTTAAGCTGATTGTGTCCAAGATGGCAGATGCCGTTATTGAGGCTAACCAGGGTGAGGCTGTATACACCGAGGAGGCGCTGGCAACTGAGGCGGAGGATATCGAAGAAGTGGCAGCCGAGGAGTAAGCTGTAAGAAATAATGGAACTGAAATGGAGGAAATTGAGATGGCAGAAGTTACTGCAGCTATGGTGAAGGAGCTGCGCGAGCAGACCGGCGCCGGCATGATGGATTGTAAGAAGGCTCTGAATGAGACCAATGGAAATATGGAAGAGGCTGTTGAAGTCCTGAGAAAGAACGGACAGGCTAAGGCAGTAAAGAAAGAAGGCAGGATCGCAGCAGAGGGAATCTGCCGTATCGCTTCCAAGGGAGATACTGTTGCGGCAGTCGTAGAGGTAAACTCTGAGACAGATTTCGTTGCAAAGAATGAAATCTTCCAGCAGTTTGTTGAGGCTGTTGCGGAGCAGGCTGTAAACTCTGACGCGGCGAATATGGACGCATTCCTGGAGGAAAAGTGGAATGAGGACGGCTCCAAGACCGTAGGAGAAGTACTGGTGGATAAGATTGCCGTGATTGGTGAGAAGCTGAGCATCCGCAGGTTTGAAAGAGTGGAGGCTGCGGGAGGCTGCGTGGTTTCCTATGTACACGGCGGCGGCAGAATTGGCGTTATCGTGGAAGCTAAGACCAATGTAGTGAATGAGGCGGTGAAAGAAGCGTTGACCAACCTTGCCATGCAGGTGGCGGCTTTGAGCCCTAAGTATGTGACAACAGCCGACGTGTCCGAGGAATTCAAGGCACATGAGAAGGAGATCATCGCGGCACAGATCGCTCAGGATCCCAAGATGGAGGGCAAGCCTGAGAAGGTCATCGAGGGCGCTGTCAATGGACGTCTGAACAAGGAATTGAAGGAAGTATGCCTGATGGAGCAGGTATACGTCAAGGCAGAGGACGGCAAGCAGACAGTGGCACAGTATCTTGCACAGGTTGCAAAAGAGAACAATTCGGAATTGAGCATTGCGAAGTTTGTCCGTTTCGAGACCGGTGAGGGCCTGGAGAAGAAGAATGAGGACTTTGCGGCAGAGGTTGCGAAACAGATGAATGCGTAGAAATTTGTCGAAATTGGGCAAATAGAGATAAGAATGAGAACCCTTGTAGATGGCGTGTGAATGCCATTTGCAGGGGTTTTTTATTTATCTTATAGGAAATTCCTCCTGCCGGAGGACTTTTGAATAAAATAGCCCGCCAGAGGCGGGCATAAAAACAGGACGAATGCTTTTAGAAGATATAGAAACCTTCTTCAAATTCGTCATCATCAA
>CATKXX010000012.1 GCA_949840935.1 uncultured Acetatifactor sp.
ATGATGACGAATTTGAAGAAGGTTTCTATATCTTCTAAAAGCATTCGTCCTGTTTTTATGCCCGCCTCTGGCGGGCTATTTTATTCAAAAGTCCTCCGGCAGGAGGAATTTCCTATAAGATAAAAAACTCCCGAATGGCCCGGTCTGTTCCATTCGGGAGTACATATTGCTGTAACAAAATCCCCTTTATTTTGCTTCCGCATGCAGCACAAGGTGCTGGGGAAGGCCGTTTACCATGAAGGGCTGATAATCGCCCTGGATCAGAGGCTCAATGTAATTGATAAATTCTTCTGTCACATAGTTGCCTTCCTCATTGACCCACTCGCGGGGAACCAGCTTCTCATTGTTGGCAATGCGGTGTACGTCATAAATCCCTGCAGCGCTCATGTAAGGATCATCCGCCACCCTGTCAATGACTACCATCTTGCCGTTGTCGCCCTCATCCGCAGCTTTCACGGCGGCGCCGCCTACCATGAAGGCCTCATTGATATCCACCCTGGAAGCCATGTGGGACGCGCTTCTCTGCATGGTGGAGAATTCGATGCTGCGGGTCTTGCATCCGATCTCAGCGCTTAAGAAATTCGCCAGATAGGAAGCCGTACCCTGCAACTGCTTGTGCCCGAACGCGTCCACATAATCCGCGCCCCCGGACAGCTCGCAGACATATCTCCCGTCAGCCAGCTTAATACCCTCGGATACCGCGATGACGATAGACTCCTTCTTTTTCAACAGCTCCTGGGTCTTGGCTAAAAACTTGTCGATATCAAAAGGGATCTCCGGCAGATAGATCAGGTCAGGGCCGTCGCACTCCTCCGTCTTGGCAAGGGCGGTAGCCCCGGTCAGCCATCCCGCATTACGTCCCATGACCTCAATGATAGTGATCATATCTTTATGATAAGTCAGCCCCAGGGCGTCGCGGATCACTTCCTTCGTGGATGCTGCGATATACTTTGCGGCGCTTCCAAAGCCCGGCGTATGGTCTGTCAGTGCCAGGTCATTGTCAATGGTCTTGGGCACGCCCAGGAATTTCTGGGGATGTCCCTTGATCACCGCATAGTCCGACAGCTTCTTGATGGTATCCATGGAATCGTTTCCGCCGATGTAGATAAACGCCTCGATATCCAGCTTGTCCAGGATCTCGAAAATCCTCTCGTAAATCTCCAGATTCTCATGGATTTCCGGCAGCTTATAACGGCAGGAACCAAGGAACGCTGAAGGGGTTCTTTTCAGCAGCTCAATATCCATATCCGAGTGGATCTGAGTGGACAGATCCACATACTGCTCGTCCAAAAGTCCCTGTATTCCATGCAGCATTCCATATACCTTATGGAACCCTCTCTCAATAGCAGTCTTGTAAACTCCCGCCAGGCTGGAGTTGATAACAGCGGTGGGGCCTCCTGACTGCCCGACGATGATGTTGCGTTTCTTTTCCAACTTTCTAATGCCTCCTTTGACTGTTTTACATGGTTTTTCGCCGTCCCCGTGGCAGCTGTACAGGATTTTCGTGCGCGGGAACCGGCTCCGCATTTTACTATACCAAATTTTCTGCGGCTTGAACAGTACCTTTCGAGAAAACTTTTCGCCGGCCGTCCGCCTGTTTTTGTTCATTCTGTTCCTTAATCCCTATGAACAGGGCAAATGGACGACCGAACTCACCGTACTCCTTAGTTCCCTCCGGCATAAGCCGGAATGACGAAATGCGGCTTTCCATGGAATTATGCGCGCAGCTGTGATATAATGAGCGTTAGCGAGAAGGGTGTGCTTGCACATCCGGCGAGCGGCGAATGATGATCATGAATCGAAGATTCATGATATAATGAGCGTTAGCGAGAAGAATGTGCTTGCACATTCGGCGAGCGGCGAATGATGATCATGAATCAGAGATTAATGCTATAATCTTATCATCGAGCGACACAGACAGAGTGAAAATAGCCGACCGGGTATAAATGAATATGAAAGAACAGAAAAAACATCTGATAATCGGCATATCGGGGGGCCTGATTCTTACAGGGGTCCTAATCCTCACAGGGGTCCTGACCTGGGGCCTGCGACACCCTTTCCAGGCGTCTCCGGCCCCCGTTTTTACCTTTGAATATACGCCCGACACAGCCACATCGGATCCGGTCGGCAAAAGAATGTCCGTCAAACAGGTGGAAGGCCTGGAATACAGCATAGTGCCGATGGAGGATCTCATCGTCTCGGAGCCCTCCCCTGACTGGGGCATCCTGATCTGCTTTGGGAAAGACCGCAGCAATTATCTCTATTTCTACGAGAGCCGCAGCCCGGGAGGGATCGAGCCCTTCCCCCGGGAACAGGAAAATCCGAATTGCACCGAAATCAACGGGAAGGATGTAACATGGGGTATTTCCGGCGGCCGCGTGACAGGAAGCTGCCGGTTTTCCGGAAGCTGCGGAATCATATTCAGCCTGGAGGAACCGCTCTGGGAGGAAAACAGAGATTTGGTTTTCGAGCTGATAGAGTCGGCTCAGGTAGAAACTGATTTTTCCTGAAAATACAGGCTGATGCGTCTCCGGATCACTTCCAGCACATCCTCCAGCTCCTTCGTCCCCTCAAAATAGGGGCGGGCCTCCTCCAACAGGATATCCAGAACCGGGGAAAGGGCATATTGCCGGACATCCGCCATAGCCATCAGCTCCTCCACTTCCTGCCTTTCCTGAAAGGGCGGAAGCTCGATTCCCATAGCTTCCGTCCGCCGCTCCTCCTCCCGGAACGCATCCTCCAGCTCCCGCTTCACAACGGGAATCCCGTCCCACATGGAAAACGCCTTCTCCTCGTCCTCCTCCGTGCCATCAGGATCCAGCTCCCCCGCGAAAAAGCGCTCCAGGAACGCCCACGCCCCATCCTTGTTGGAAGCGCTTAAAGGGATGGCATAGACGCCCCCCGCGGAATTCATGATGGCCCTGGGATTTCCATCGGAGGCCGGATAGCCCACGGGGTACAGCCCCTCCCCCGATGTCCAGATTTTTACCATTCGCAGCATCCCCAGCCCGGACAGATCCATCTCCAGAAGCAGCGCTTCCCCATTCTGCAGCTGCCGGCAGGCCTCCTCCAGAGATACATACTCCGCCTGTTGAGGATAGGAAGCCGCCAGCTCCAACAGCTTTCTTAAGGAGGAATCCTCCCCCCTCCCCCATTCTTTCCATGTGCTTTCATCCGTATAGGACAGGCAAAAGCTTAAAAATCCATCCCTGGTAATATCCGCAGTCAGAGGGACGCCGGGGTGCCGCTCCATCAGCTCCAGCATTTCGGAAACCGTCCATCTGTCCAGGCTTCCTGCGGTTTCGGCAGTCCCCCACAGGGTCTGGGGCGCAATCCACCTGGGCAGGGCCAAAAGCTCCCCCTCCCTGGTGAAGGCCCCGAGCACGCTTTCCGCAAAGTCTTCCCTGCCTAAGAGCTCACTGCTTTCCAGATAAGGCGTCAGGTCTGTCATGCCACCCGCTTCCTCCCAGACATCCGCTTCCATATAGTCAAAGACCATAATATCCGGCCCGTCCCCGGAAGCCAGGTCTGCATAGAGACGAAGCCCTGCGGCCTCCTCCGAAATACCGTCTTCCCCGGAACCGTATTCCCGGATAACAACCTCACAGCCATAGCCGCCTTCGTTAAAAGCTTTCACACATTCCTCCAGCCGCGGAAAGGATTTCCGGATTCCCAGGACAATCTTCCCCTCCCTTTCAGGCCGTGCCGTCCGTTCCCCTCTCCCGCCGAAATACATTCCCAGCGCCGCCAGACATACGCCCATGCCCAGGCACAGCGCGAAAGCCGGGCCTGATCTTCGCCCCAGTCTGCCCCCAATCCGGTCAGCCAGCCTGCGCCGTCCTGCCCTGCTCCCAATCCAGTCTGCCTGCCTGCGCCGTCCCGCCGAAAGACCCTCTCTCACGCCGGGAAAATCCTGTCGGATATAAAGCATACCGGCGGCAGACAAAAGCAGCAAAACCGGCGGAACCATATACAGGAACGCCGCCGCTGCAAATTCCCCGGAGGGCGCCGCCCGATAGCGGAACAGCCCCAGGGAAAGAGGCAGATACTCCTCCGTCTCCAGAAACACCAGCGGCCCGTCCAGCAGATTCCAGCAACGGGCAAATTCCAGGGCATAGCAGACCAGGATCACCGGGGAAAGCCAGGGCAGGATCACTTTGCAAAATAGCGCCGCCACCGAGTCGGATTCCATGCGAAACTGCTCCCAGGCCGCCCTTGGCATAAGCCCCATGCCAAGGCTCAGAAGCAGCACGGGATAAGGCTGGAAGATACCGGAAAGGATCAGCGCCCAGGGCGTATCCAGCAAGCCCAGGCGCTCCATGGCAATATAGTTGGGCAGCATAGTCACCTGGCCCGGAAGAAAAAGAGCAAACAGGATCAGGCAGAGGGCATAACGAAAAAACCTGCGATTCAACAGATGGATAAAAGCTGCAACCGGCAGGGCAAGGGAAATCCCCAGGGAAACGGTAACCACGGCATAGAACAGGGAATAGGAAAACTGTTTCCGGTACAATCGATCCGAAAGGACAATCCGAACCGCGTCCCCTCCGCCCTCCAGGAAATCCGCACCCAAAGATATCACAGGGGCCAGTGCAAGGAACCCCCATCCCCACAGCAGGAGCAACGGCAGCAGCTTCCTTCCACAGGATCTTTTCATGAATCCGTCCGCACTCATATTTTCTCGGAATACTGCATTGCTTTACGGCTAAGCTGGTGGACATTTAAGCCTTCCTCCAAAGCCTGTTCACGCCACTTGGTATAGTCAAAAGATTCACTGGTCATTAAAACAATACATCTTTCTGCATCAACATAACCTAATTTCGTGATCAAAGCATCTATGCCTTCCTGTTTTATGACAGCGTTTGTTTTCATTGTTTATACCTCCATCTCACCGCTTTCTTATTTTTCTTTTTAAAGCAGAAAACACTTCCAATTGAATAATATAACACAAAACACAATGCAAAAAACAAATACCACGGAAAACCCGTCATCCCTCCTCCCTTCCCGCCAGCCTCCCCACCAGCGCAAACGCCGGCAAAAGCAGAACGATCACAAGGATGGACGCCGCCGACAACGTCTGGTAATTCAGCCGGAAGAAATGATTGTTCAGGAAAAAGTGCAGCGTATAGACCTCCTTGGGCGGATAATCCGTCCCAAACAGGAAATAGATTTCCCGGAAAATCTGAATCCCCTGGCTGAGGCAAAACAGCGCCGCCAACAGCAGGTATTTCCCCAGGGCGGGAAGCAGGAGCTTCCGAAAGCAAAGCATACGTCCTGCGCCCTCCGCCGCCGCGGCCTCCAGTATATCCCTGTCCAGAGTCCCGTACCCGGCCGCCAGGACAGCCAGGCACACTCCCGTGTAGCGCCACAAAAACAGGGCGGACACCAACAGCTCCGAAGAAGATAGCAGAAACGGCAGCCGGACAGAACAGGATTCCAGTACCGGAAGGAGCCTGCTTTGAAAGATATCCACCCAGGAAGCGGTGGGCATGAAAAAAGGGAAAAGCAGGAGCAGAAGGATTCCGTAAGGAACCCTCCCCCGCAGATAAACCAGAAACAACAGCAGTACACAGGCCGCCATCACCCCCGCCGTGCTGACGGCGCAAATCCGCAGAAGGTTCCACACCGACAGCCAGAAATTTTCATTTGCCAGCACCCCCGCAATGTTCTCCAGCCCCACGAAACTCCTGCGAAACAGGTTGTCTATCACAGCGTAATACACTGCCGCCAGTCCGGGAAGCAGATAAAAGGCTGCAACCCCCAGCATTCCCGGAACCGATAAGAGTAAAAGTTTTTTCTTCATATTGCCTTATATCGCCTTCCGCCGCGCCTCACTCCGCCAGGATCAGTTTCACCCTCTCCTGTATGGACGCTATGGCCTCTTCTTTGCTGATGCGCTCCGTCACCCAGTCATTGATATAAGGGGACACCCGTTCATATATCCCCATCTCATAACAGACCACAGCGTCTTCCATATACCGGTTCCATTCCTCATATTCCGGCAGCGGGAACACCGAGGGAACGGATAAAAATTCCTCCCCCGCTACCAGCGCCTCCAGGTAGCGGATGGCCTCCTCCTTCCGTTCGCTGTTGGGATTGACCACCGCATACGCCGCCCCGATCTGTGAATTCAGGCTCCGCGTTCCCTCAATATCGGGAAGCCTGTGGAGCAAGGCGCTGCCTGTAGGCTCCAATCCATTGTTGATTCCCAGTATATCCGTGGGCCGAAAGCTGTTGTCCCTGACATAACTCATACTTCCCATTCCGGGCTCCTGAAGATACGGGCTGTCGTGTATCTGTTTCATGAGATCCAGCGCCTTTCGGAATGCATCCGTATCAAAGTCAGCACCTTCCCCCTCCGGCCCGTAATATCCGTAAAAGTACTGGTCAAATAAAAACCCATACATCCCGGCCTTATTCCCCAGCACCGTACAGCCGGGGGAATTTTCCTCCAGGAACCGGAAAAAGGAATCCCAGTCCGTTATTTCCTCCAGCCCCCGGGAAGCTTCCTCCACCTCGGTATTATATGCCATGCCCACCCCATATGCCCACAGAGGAATGCCCATCAGCTCCTCCCCCTGGTACGCGGATGCCCGCAGGCTCTCATGCATCCCGTCCACCGCCTCCACCAGGGTCTCCGATGCGGACAGATCCGTGTACGCATGATTTTCCCAGAATTTCGCGCTGTTTAAACTGGAACTGTAGACCACAAAGATGTCGAACCTGTCCTCCCCTGACAAAAGCTGTTTGAGAAAGCTTTCATCTGTGGTAGAGCCCATAATATCCACCACCTTCACTCCCGTTTTCTCCGTATAATCACTCGCGTAGGGAATGGAGTATCTTTCAAAATCATAGGTGGTCAGATCTCCGGTCTCCTCAAAAGCGGCTCCCGGGTTCAGACTGCAGATGCTGTTTTCCTCCCGGTCAAGCATGACCAGCGCATCCTCCCAAAGCTCAACCCTCTCATAAGAATGATCCAAGAGCCTGACAACGGACTGCTCCTGACTCTGCTCTTCCCTGCGGTACAGGGTGTTATCGCTGATGTAATACAGATTTTTCTCCCGGGGATCAAAGACATACCCGCCGCCTAAATGATTTGCCCTGTAATATTGGGCCGTCTCCCCGGTCTCCTGGTCAAGCAGGAAATAGACGCTGCTTCTCCGGATCAGCAGATGCTCCCTGTCATAGGGGCCGATGTCATATAAATCGGGAATCGGGACAGGCTCCTGGATTCCGCTGGAAAGGGATACAGACAGGAGCGCATTGTCATGAACTTCATTTTCATACATAAGCCATATTCTGTCCCCCGATACCAGCATCCTTAACACCCCATTGGAAATCAACCATACCGGTATCTGCTCAAGAACCGTCCCGTCCTGCCCAAGCTCCAATATCTCCCGCCCAAGCTCGTCATAGGCATAGAGCGTCCCCTCCCCGGAAGCCACCCTGCTGAGATACCGGCCGGGCAGCTCCAGCACATCCTCCGCCTGCCCCTCCGGGGTATATGTCAGAATGCTGTCGCGGGCCGCCACATAAATCGTACCGTCCTGGGACACACAGAAATCCATGGCCGCCCCTTCATATTCCTGAGGGATGGAAAATTCCAGAACCGACGATGAGGGCTTCTTCCCGCAGGCCATCAGAGAACAGGACAGAATTAAAAACATCAGTGCCACAGCAGTGTATTTTTTCACGGCATAACCTCCCCGGCAGAGAATAGCCTGAGAGGGCTTTTCATGCACAAACCCGTATCATATTTCCCTGATGATAATAATCTCCAAAAATGGGTATGAAAAACTCAGGCTGACGTTTTATAGTTGCATCATGATTGATTTTATTATAAAACACATCCTGTACCGCGTCAATCAAAAACCCCGCAGCAAGCTGCAGGGTTTTTGACCCTCGCGGTATTCGCAAAGCCAATTCAATTGGCTTTACTGTCCGTGCAAGCATGGCCGCCTGGCTCATTGCTCGCAGGAATAAAATACAGAAAATCTGCTAATCTGTCACTGTCGTGACCTCCCGGTACGGGACACTCCCGGTTTTCGCCGAACCGCCCAGCACCCAGATATTCTTGATCTGCCCCTTCAGCTCGTCAAAGCCCCAGCTCTGGCGGCTGCGGGCCACGCAGTTGGGATCGTTGACCAGAAAGCCCTTCCTGTCATATCCGTAAATAATGATAAAATGTCCTGCCGCTGTAAAGTCCCCGGGCCCCATGGAACAGATGATCACGCTCCCGCCGTCCAGCGCCGCCTTCATGGAATCTTCCGCCGCCTTCGGCTGGGACACGGCAACGCCGTACCTCTCCGGTACGTCCTGTAAAAGAGCCCAAGCCGTTCCCGTACCGGAAATATAATATCCGTTTTCCATACTGTACGCGGCCATCCGGTCAGGGGTCAGACTCTCGTCACCGGTCAGATAATACAGCGCCATGGACAGGCAGGTGGGGCCGCAGCCTGCCAGGCCGATATTGCTCCCGTCCCCATACTCCTCATACCCCCATCTGGGATCCCACTGTAAAAACAGGGGAAACTCCTGCTCCTTTTCCTCCCTGGTCAGGGAAACCTCCTTATCGGAACCCCTGTCCGGATATCCCGCCACAAAGTCCGTCATCTCGGGATTGTTGGCCAGCGCTTCCAACAGCTTATCGGGGTACTGAAACCGGTTCTCCAGGATTGCAGCGATCCGCTTCTCCTCCGCCGCCAGCTCCTCCAGCCGCTCCAGCACTTCCTCATAGGTGCGCTCCCGGGGCCTGTCCACCTTGTCCAGGCCGCACAGGCTTACATAATCCTGCCCCCTGGATTGTTCTTCCGAAGCCAGGGCGTCCTGTCCCACAGATGCCCCGGATGATGCCCCCTGTCCCATCCGGCCCTGCCCGTCCGTTCCGGCTTCAGGGCTCCCCGCCGCCCGGCTCTGTGTAAGCATGAGAGCCTTATTGATGTGCTGTATCCGGAAGTACATCCCCACTGCCGCCAGAATATTCACAAGCAGCAAAAGCGCCACAAGAAAAGCCAGCAGTGCCACCCGTTTCCTCATCTGTATCTGCTGCAGGGAAAGCTGCTGTATCTGCCGCATGAGCTGCGCCTTTTCCGCCTGTGCCCGGGCGCCGAAAGCCTGCCGGGGACTGCGGGCCTGCTGATCCCCGCGGGGCTGTTGGGCGCTGCGGGCCTGCTGATCCCCGCGGGCCTGCTGGGCGCTGCGGGCCTGCTGATCCCCGCGAGGCTGTTGGGCGCTGCGGGCCTGCCGGATACTCCTGTCCTCCGCAGGACGGGAAACCTTCCCCTGGGGCCCGCTGCCCTGAATCAATCTCACCTCACCGTTTCTTTCCCCGGCTCTCCGCATCCCACCATTTGGTTCGCCGCCCGGCATTTCCCTGCTATTCCGTACATACTGCGCTCTGTTCTCACCCATATTCTGCCCGTTTCCTTCCTGAAGCATATCCAAAAGCCGTATCCGCGCTCCCTCCACATTCTCTCTGCATAAGCGGGCGTGTTCTCGGCGGATAATGCCATTTTCCTATGGGCGTGTATCACAGTTGTTAACTTTACCTTAAGCTTTTCTGTAGATATCCATAAACATACCTGCAGTTTCTATCCTGCACGTAACCCTGCCTTCCCGGGCATACCGTACCTTTACATATTATCCGTCTGCCTCATGATGCTCTCCACAGCCTCCTTCGGAATCACAAATTCCACGCACCCCATATACATCGGCGCCACGTCTCCCTCATTAAAACAGATGACGAGATTTCCCTCCCCGTTCAAATAAAAGGAGGTTTCCTCCGTGATGGACTCAAAATTCCACTCCGGTATGTCCGTATTGTCCACCCAGTATATTTTGGATTCATCCTCCGCCATCTGCGCCCTCATCTGGTCTTTGATATTCTCGCTGACAGGAGTGATAAAGTCGGCCCCTTCCTCAAACAGATCAGACAGCGACAGGCGTTTTCCGGTGTTCAGACTGACGGTATAATAATAATCCCATTCTGCGCCGCTTCCCGCTCCCTGATAGCAGATCAGCTTCAGGGTGAAATAATCCTCCGTGCTGCCGATAATCTCCGAATCCACTATCATATCCTGATATCCTTCCTCATACTGCAGGCCTTCCTCAAACTCAGCGATCAGCTGGTCAGATATCTCCTTCATTTGGGCGTTAATCTCCTCCGCCGTCTTCTTCATGGTATCCCGGACTTCGGAATCCGGATTTTCCCCGCCCTCCGGCAGCTTCAGCACAATCTCAGGAACCCTGATCTGTGCGCTGTGGCGGTCATCCTCATAGCTGTAATCCCGATAGGTCACCACCTCCACCAGCCTTCCCAGAATCGGTATCCTGCTCATGGCGTGCGCCGCCCCCGCGGAAGTATTCGGCAGCAGGATAAACAATGCCACACAGGCTGCTGCCGCGGACGACCACCGGATAACCGCGTTTTTCCTCCGCATCCGCCTTAAATCCCGCCTGCCTCTCTCCATCTGCTTTTTCATTTTCTCTATCTGTCCGCCGGACATATGGTTATCAAAATATTCAGTTTTCAGCTCCTGCAATTCCCCGGAATACTTCTTCATCCCCAGTTTCTCCTTTTCCAGTTTTGTGATATTGGCGGTTACATATTCCTCCAGCTCATACAATTTCTTCCCTCTCACTCAGCTTCACCCTCAATTTCTTTAAGCTCCGGTAGAGACGGCTTTTCACCGTACTCAGGTTTTCGTCCAGAATCGACGCTATCTCCTCCAGCTTCATTTCCTCAAAATACCGCAGCTCCACCACCAGCTTATCCTCCACGCTCAGCGTATCCAACGCCGCCCTCAAGTCAAAATCCTCATAGGTATCCGCCCCGGAAGGCTCTGTTCCACATTCTTCCCCCATGGCTTCCAGGGAAACAGTCCTCTGCTGCTGGAAAAAAGCATAAATCTCATTCAGCATGATCCGGTAAAGCCATGTCGCCGCATATTCCTGCTTTTTCAGGCTCCCGCTGCCCCGTATCGCCTTGTAAGCGCCGTTCTGCACAATATCCCCCGCGTCATCGGCGTTGTGCACATAGCTGAAAGCAAGACGGTAATATCTGTCGTAATTTTCAAGCAAAAGCCGTTCTATTTTATCTTCCTTTGCCTTTCTGCCAGTCAATTTTCCTACCTCCGTTCCGGTTCCGCCCGTTACTTCCCTCAGCATTCTGCCAGGTTTTCAATTTGGGCCCGCAAAACCGTTATCCGTTCCTTTTTATTGTTTGTGACCAAAGTCCATGTAGCTGCACATTTTGTCACAGGTAATTCATATACAAGCGCTTCCATATAATGATTAGACAGTCCGGTTCTTTAAAAAGTTTCAATGATCACATATTTTTCTCCCGATTGCGCGTCCATAATGAACAGCCTGCAGAATCTCCTACATACTTTACCATATAAAACAACTTTTTATCTGTTGACATTTAAATAAGGCTGTAATAGTCTATATAATATGGACTACTACAGTCTTATTCAAAAGGAGTGTATATTACATGGATAAAGAAATTGTAAAACTTTTCGATTCCGAATTAAAAGTTATGGACATTCTTTGGAAAGAGGGTGATGTACCGGCAAAGCATGTTGCAGACGTCCTTACAAGAGAGTTGGGTTGGAATAAAAACACTACCTATACGCTTATAAAACGTTGTATAAAAAAGGGAGCTGTTGAACGCTCTGAACCTAACTTCATGTGTCATGCGCTTATCCCCAAAGAAGAAGTACAGGAAGCCGAAACAAATGAACTGATCAACAAAATTTATGATGGTTCTGCGGACAAATTATTTGCCGCACTTTTGAGCAGAAAGAGACTTTCTGCTGAAGAAATTGAAAAGCTGAAAAAAATTGTCGCTGATTTGGAATGAGGTAATCAGTATGACTTTGCTGGAAATGAGCTTTTCCGGGGCTGTTTTTATTATCTCGGTTGTAATGATTCAGGCAATAACAATCACACCACCCAATATGGGATAATTTTCACGATCACTTTTCACGATAGCAGATTCACGATCTGTCCACCAGGCTTGCAATCCATGGGATTTGATAGTATACTGAAAATACACAAAAGAAAGGGATACAGAATGGCAAAGGCACAGAATCTGAAACCAGATATCATATTGAAAAATTACTGGAATGACAACGGGCAGTTTGCCGACCTGTTCAACGCAGTCCTGTTTGGCGGAAAACAGGTCATCAGGCCAGAGGAACTGGAAGATGTGGATACGGAGGATTCCTCTGTGCTGGAGCACAGGGATTATGCGGAGAGCATCAGGGCTTCAAGGGATAATATCAAGATAAGCAAGAGATCCACCGCATACGGCGTGGAGTTTGTGATGCTTGGGCTGGAATCCCAGGAGCGCATCCATTATGCCATGCCCCTCCGTGTCATGGGTTACGACTATGGCACCTACAAAAAACAGTATGACGGCAATGCCAAGAAGTATCAGTCACAAAAAGAGTTGGATGAAGATGAATATCTGTCCAGGATGAAACGGACAGACAGGTTCCTGCCCGTCATCACCATTGTGGTCTACTACGGTGAAAAGCCATGGGACGGGGCAATGTCACTCCATGGGATGCTTGACATCCCAGAAGAAATGAAACAATTTGTCAACGACTATAAGATGAATCTTGTGGAAGCAAGGCAGAATAACCTTGCATTCCATAACATGAACAATACAGACTTTTTCAACCTGTTGAAACTGGTTCTGGACAGGAGCATACCGAAGAATGAGGCAAAGGAAAATGCCATAAAATATGTAAGCGAACACGGTGTGGACAGAACCGTTATCATGACAATAGCAGGTGCAACAAACTGTAAGATCAACTACAATGCACTGGCTGCGAAAGGAGATGCTGATATGTGTACTTTATTTGATGAAATTGCAAAAGAAGGCGAAGCCAGAGGTGAGGCCAGGGGTGAAGCCAGGGGTAAAGCCGCAGGTATCATTGAGACAGGTTTTGATTGTGGTCTTTCTGAAAGCGATATTCTGGAAAGGCTGCAGAAAAAACTGGAAATATCCTTCCAGCAGGCCCAGGAATACCTGGCAATGTTTGGAAAGCAGACAGTATAACGCACTGCCCTCCTCCCTCATCATGCCGCCCTTCCGCCCTGTCATACTGTTTCACCCTTTATTTACAATTTAAGGTAAGCCTTTTAACGGCTTGCTCATGGATAATTATTTCACATGGGTCAACCCCCACGGTATTTCATCAAAGCATTTATAGAATTCACTGTTATTCCAGTCTGACACCGGACGGTAATCATAGGCAACGCCATCTATAGTGAAATTGGGGCAGTCATCGGCCGCCATGGACAGCCTTACTACATTCCCGTCTGCCAATGTTAATTCCAGGCAGGCATATTGGTTTCCGCAGGCCGTTCCGCCAGGCATATATTCCGCGTTACGGAACCAATCTTCAAATATTCGCAAAGTCTCCGCGTCCGTTACAGTCTGGCTGTAAAACTGCCCGCCGGTAAAAGTGCTGCTAACATCTAACCTGGCAGATACAACGTCTTTTATATCAGAGACATCATAAGTCTGATAACCGATTTCCTGTATCAGCATGATCTGTATATAATCGCACAATTTAGGCGCTTCTATAAAACATTCCATTATTCCATTTTCACCGTCATAAGTATAGTATAAATACCCTCCTTCAAACGCCCGGAGTTCCACATCATTATAGACGATCTGCCAGCCTTTTTCTTTATGGCCCTCCCAGCGTCTCTCCCACGGCTCTCCTTCCAGATCCAATGCCTGTACCTTCCCTGATAACCATTCCTGGTCTTTACCTGTGGGAATATAATAATAAGAAAGGGACTCTCTGAGCATGGAAGGCTGTACTTTTATGCAGACCTTATCAGATTCCGGCTGTTCGTGGAGCATAATCTCCTGTGCGGGGACTTCCTGTCGCGCGGAGCCTCCCTGCTCTGCAGAACCTTCCTGCTGCGCGAAGGCTTCCTGCCGTGTGGGGCCTTCCTGCTCTGCAGAACCTTCCTGCCCCTCGGCAGCTTCCTCCGCCGGGGCCTGCCCTGTAAGCGTCCCGCTGTCCCCTGCTTCCCCGGAAGAAGCGATCCTTACCTCCACATTGCTCACAGATACATATACATCCTTACTTTCTTCCGTCGGGTTCTGTATATTGACGCCTATCTTAAACCATGCACCCTTTTCCACTTCCATCCGCACAGGCATTCCCGGTGTAATATAGACAGCCTCGTCATAGGCATTTTCCTCCCGGACTTCCACCGGCAGTAGTATAATTTCCGTGTCTCCAAGCCCTTCTCCGGCATAAAGCGTGATCGAATTGCCTTTGGGGCTGATTTCCTCGTCGGAATAGCAAAACGTTTCCGTACTCCCTGCCGGGATTGTAATACGTATCTGATACTCTTTTGCCGGGCTGGTCAAAAAACATACTGCCAGTATCACGCATGTCGCTGCCGCCGTAATCACAATCCACAGCGCCGGCTTTTTGTAATTCAATACGGATTTTACCCTTTCCTTTATCCCCACTTCCCCAAAGGCCAGCGGGCACACCATGATCAGTTTTCTCTGGCTTGCACAGGACAACAGCACTTTGGAATACTCTTTTCTCTCCTGGAATGACATGTCTTTGGCTGCTTTTTCATCACATGCCAATTCCATATCCTTACAGAGCAGGGAATAGGCTGCCCAACACAGGGGATTAAACCAATAAACGCATAACAGGAAATAGCCAAGCGCCTTCCACCAATGGTCTTTTCTTTTCAGATGGGCAGATTCGTGCGCAATGATATATCTTATCTCCCCCTCCCCCAGTGCCGAAGGAAGATACATCCGCGGCCTGACAATCCCGAAAACAAAAGGCGATTTTACAGCATCACAGATATAAATATTGTCCCTGACGCATACCGCTTCCCTTACAAGCATATACAGCCTTACCACGCCGGCCGCTGCGCAGATCGTCAACAGGATCATGCCGCAGGCCCAGACAAAACCGGAAACCTGTAACATCACCTGCCATGGCGCGGCGCTGTCCGACTCCGGGTACGCAAAACTCTCCGCAAGCATTGGGTTTATCGTATTTTGCACAATGGTCATGCGGCTGTCTATGGACGGTATATAATTTTGTACTTCCCCTTCCATAACGGTACTCACCTTTACAGGTTCCGTACCCGGCAGCATACTGAACCGGCTCTCAATGGAAAAGGGGCAGGCCAGCCTGAAAGCCGCCACTCCCCACAACAGGCAGTTTATCCATTTGGGGCTTTTCCGGAATAACAGCCTGATACAGAGAACGGCCAGAATGATCCATCCGGCGGTAATACTCCTGTTTAATACCTTTAAAAAAATCTCTCCCATACCGTTACTCCTCCGCCCTGTCAATCATCCCGCGGATTGCTTCCGCTTCCTCCGCCGTTATCTTGGCCCCCTGCATAAATGCCGCAATAAATGCCGGAAGGGAACCGGAAAAGGTATCTTCCACATATTGCCTGCTCTGCCTGGAGTAAAATTCATCCCTGGAAATCACAGATGTTACCACTCCATTGTCATTCCGGAACAACCCTTTGTCTATCAGCCTCCGCAATACATTATGCGCCGTGGTTCTCTTCCAGTTGAATTCTACCGCCGTCATCTTTACCAGCTCAGATGAGGTAACCGGCTCATGTGCCCAGATCATATCCGCATACCGCGCCTCAATAACACCCAATTGTATTTCCGCCATCCGTCTCCCTCTCCTTTCAAAGACCACTTGGTGTGGTCTTTATTAAAGACTACACCAAGTGGTCTCAAATGTCAAGATAGCATGTATTGTATGGTTTCTGGCTATGCAAGTACGTCACTCCGCAAAAAAAGCGTGCAGCGGGTAATTGTGGTTACCGGCTGCACACTCTTTTTACTTTAAATACAGATAATCAGATTAAACGAACCGTCTCTCTCGCAATAGCGAGCTCCTCATTGGTGGGGATTACCATAACGGTGGTCTTGCTGTCGGCAGTAGAGATTGCAATATCCTCACCGCGTTTGTGATTGGCGTCCTCGTCAACCTTCACGCCCAGGTATCCAAGGTATTCGCATACCATGCTGCGCACCAGCGCCGCATTCTCGCCGATTCCCGCGGTGAAGCAGATCACATCCACCCCGTTCATAGCCGCCACATATGCGCCGATGTACTTCGCGACACGATAGCAGTATGTCTTCATGGTGCGGACTGCATTGGCATCGTCCTTGTGGAAGCCTTCCTCCAGGTCGCGGAAATCGGAGGAAAGATTATCGGAAAGCCCCAGTACGCCGGACTTCTTGTTCAACACGCTCATGATTTCGTCGATACCCTTGTTCTCCTTGTGTGCCAGGAATTCGATAATGGCAGGATCGATATCTCCGGAACGGGTGCCCATGATCAGGCCTTCCAGAGGGGTCAGCCCCATGGATGTATCCACGCACTTACCATTCTTAACGGCGGACACGGACGCGCCGTTGCCCAGATGGCATACAATGATCTTCAGATCTTCATACTTTTTGCCCAGAACTTCAGCCGCCCTCTTTGATACATAGGAATGGCTGGTGCCATGGAAGCCGTATCTCCTGATCTTGTACTTCTGGTAATACTCATAGGGAAGCCCATACATGTATGCTTCCTCCGGCATGGTCTGGTGGAACGCGGTGTCAAACACACCTACCATGGGAGTGTTGGGCATCAGCTTTTTGCAGGCATTGATACCGATCAGGTTTGCAGGATTGTGGAGCGGCGCAAGATCGTTACACTCCTCGATAGCCGCCATCACTTCATCGTTGATCACAACGGACTGAGCAAATTTCTCACCGCCGTGCACCACACGGTGTCCTACTGCTCCGATTTCGTCCAGGCTCTTTACCACGCCGGTCTTCGGATTCGTCAACGCCTCGAGAACCAGACGGATAGCCTCGGTGTGGTCGGGCATGGGGGTTACAGTATTCTCTTTCTCACCGCCCTCGGGCGTATATGTGATCATGCTGCCGTCAATGCCAATCCTCTCGCAGAGCCCCTTTGCAAGGCACTTCTCGGAATCGGAATCGATCAGCTGGAATTTCAGGGAAGAAGAACCGCAGTTAATCACCAATACTTTCATTTCAATCATTATTCCTTTCCTAAATATATATTGTTAATTCTGAAAGCGGATGCTCATGCATGGCAGGGCTGCCGCTTTCATCCTCCCAGGCTGCTACGGGCAGACATCCCGTGAACCCTTTGGGTTCTCGGGATGCGCTTCGCTCGCCAAGACGGCCTGTAACCGGATGCTCATGCAAGCATGGCATCCGGTTTCATGCCGTCTTGGCTCTGCCCTTAGACAAGCTGTGCCTGGACGGCGGTGAGGGCTACTACGCCTACGATATCCTGCCAGGAGCATCCGCGGGAGAGGTCGTTTACGGGCTTGGCGATGCCCTGGAGCATGGGGCCGTAAGCCTCTGCGCCGCCCAGTCTCTGCACCAGCTTGTAGCCGATATTACCGGCGTCCAGATTGGGGAAGATCAATATGTTTGCCCTGCCGCCTACAGGGCTTCCGGGGGACTTGGTCTTAGCCACGCCGGGAACCAGCGCCGCATCCAGCTGCAGCTCGCCGTCCAGTGTCAGGTGGGGATACTGCTCCTTCGCGATCCGGGTGGCTTCCACTACCTTGTCAACCAGTGCATGCTTTGCGCTCCCCTTAGTGGAATGGCTCAGCATGGCGATGACGGGCTTGGGCCCTACCAGTGCCTTAAAGCTTCTGGAGGAGGAATCCGCGATAGCCGCCAATTCTTCGGCGGTGGGATCCTGATTCAGGCCGCAGTCGGCGAACAGGAAAGCCCCGTTCTCACCCTGATCCTTGAACTGGGTATCCATAACGAAAAATGCGGATACCAGCTTGACGCCGGGCGCCGTTTTCAGGATCTGCAGTGCGGGCCTTAAGGTATCCGCCGTGGAATGACAGGCTCCGGCAACCATACCGTCCGCTTCGTTTGCCTTTACCATTACTATACCGAAGGTTAAAGGATCGTTCAAAAGGATCTCCCTTGCCTGCTCGGGCGTCATGCCTTTTGCCTTTCTGGTCTCGTAAAGCAGGTTCACATAACTGTCCAGTTTATCTGTTTTCTTGGGATTCACAACCCTGACATTGGTCAGATCCACCTCCAGCCAGCCTGCACCATCCATGATCTTCTCCTCATCACCGATCATGATGATGTCGGCAATGCCCTCTTCCACAATTTTGGCCGCTGCCAGCAGGGTTCTCTTGTCATTGGACTCAGGCAGAACAATCGTCTTTTTGTCAAGCCTTGCTCTCTCCTTGATCAGATCAATGTATGACATTTCCATTCTCCTTTCCGGCGGTTTTACCGCTTGTCCCTCGTTTTTTTACTAAGATTTGTTAGTTTTGCACTTAACAAATCAAGATATTTATATTATACTAGATACAAAGACAATGCACAAGGTTGAATCTTCGTTAAATTGTATATTTTCAAGTACATATCCCTGTGTCTTCTTGTCATTTTTTCGTTGCTTTGGCATATGTAAACGCTTACAGGTTTGTTATTTTTTTCACATTGCCAAATGGTTTTCTTACCGATTTACCGTAAACAATTCATTTGTACGCGGAGAAACGAGGTTTTCATGAAAGTAAACGGAATTATTGCAGAGTACAATCCCTTCCATAACGGTCACAAGTACCAAATGGATACGTCGCGAAGGATAACAGGCGCCGACTACACTGTAGTGATCATGAGCGGCGACTTTGTGCAGCGGGGTGCGCCCGCACTTCTGGACAAACACCGCCGCGCCGAGATGGCGCTCAGGTGCGGTGCCGATCTTGTCCTGGAGCTGCCCGCCATCTTTTCCGCTTCCAGCGCCGAATATTTCTCCATGGGTGCCGTATCCACACTGGACAAGCTGGGGGTTGTGACACATCTGTGCTTTGGCAGCGAATGCGGCGATGTGGATGTCATGGCAAAAGTGGCGGAAATCCTTCTGGAGGAGCCTGAAGACTTCTCCGCTACCCTGCAGAAGTATATGAAGCAGGGCGTCTCCTACCCCAACGCCCGCAATTGGGCAATGTTTCAGCACTATCCCTTCCTGGAGGCATACAGAAACGTTTTTAATACCCCGAACAATATCCTGGGGATTGAATATATCAAGGCCCTGAAACGGCGGGACAGCAATATGCTGCCTGTCACAGTCCGCCGCACCGGCGCCGGCTATCACGACAGGATGATGGATACGGAATACTGTTCCGCCCTTGCTCTGCGTCAGGCCCTCTACTCCGGCAAGACCCCCGACTTCATGAAATCCCAGATGCCGGCGGAATCATGGGAGATTCTGCAGCAGTCCCTGGAAGATTCCTCCATCATCTGCAGCAATGATTTTTCGGATCTGTTGTACTATAAATTACTGCTGGAGCGGGAAAACGGATACCAGGAATATCTGGACGTATCCAGCGACCTTTCAGACCGCATTTGCAGGAATCTGGACTGCTATCACGACTTTGACAATTTCTGTGACCTGCTTAAGACGAAAAACATGACATATACCCGCATCAGCCGCTGCCTGCTCCATATCCTGCTCAACATCAGGCAGGAGGATGTGGCTTTCTGTAAAAAGCTCGACTATGCTGCTTATGCCCGTGTGCTGGGTATGCGCAGGGATGCTCACGAGCTTCTCAGCGCTATCAAGGAACAGTCCTCCATCCCTCTGGTAACCAAGCTTGCGGACGCGGAAAAGTATCTCGATGCGGACGCTTTGCACATGCTTGCGCAGGATATCCTGGTATCCCATATCTACCGGAGCGTGACCCCGCATTTCAAGGAAAGGTCAAGAACCAGCGAATATTCAATACCGATCGTAACCATATAAAGCCAAAACAGCTGTTTCTGCCTGCTCATAACAGAACGCAGAAACGGCTGTTTTTTCGTCTGTGCGTATCACGCTGCTGTCCGGTCACTCCCGTCCGAAGTGATACAGGGGCTCCTTCTCCCTCGCCCTGTATTCATGTTTTTCATAATAGCCTATAAGCCCTCCGTTATCGTCCCGCAGCGCCACCATATAGACGTCCTTATCTTCCTTATCATTGCGGGAGGTATAGATGATATTGTGGGTATCGCTCTCCCGGAACCAGTCCAGTACCTGACGGATCCTCTCCCGTGAAACGGCATTGTGGCAGTCCAGCAGGCTTTTCCCCACCAGCCCAGCCCCGCCCCATTTCACATATCTGGCGCAGGCCGCCGGGTTCATGTAGATAATCTCATGTGAAAGGTCACAGATGACCACCGCGCAGCGGTCCATATCTATAACGCTCTTAAAATATACCGATAAATCCATATCATTCACTCTCCTGTATACCGATATTCATATGTAGTCCAGAAATCAGGGCCCGAGGCTTCCCTGTGGCTGATCTCCTGATTCAGCGCATCATACTCCCGCTCAGACCAGTAATGGCTCAGGAAGTCGTAAGAATCCGTCCTCGTCCGGTTCCCGTTTCTGTCATATCCATATTCTGTCCTGCCACCCCTCCCATTGCTGTAATGCACCTCACATTGTATCTGATTTCCGTCCGCATCATATTCAAATTCTTTCCAATAACTCAGCTCATCGCCACTGTAATTCGCATATTTTATCTGATTTCCGTCCGCGTCGTATTCATATTCCTCTCTCCAGGAATATCTGTCCTCATCCGTGTAATAATGTATGGATTCGGTCAGATTCCCATCCGTGTCGTATTCACATTCCCGCCAGCCGGTAAGGCCGCCATCCTCATCATAATACTCCTCTTTTATCCGGTTTCCCTCCGCATCATACTCATATAAATGCTTGAAATGTTCTTGAAAATAATAATAAAATTCGTATTCCGTCAGATTCCCCTTGACATCATATTCCCATTTTTCCCAGGAAAATACCATCTCACCGTCCCTGCTATAACGTTCATGCAGCGTACTGTTGCCCCTTTCGTCATATTCCCATTCCTCGTGTCTGACTACGCGTCCGTCAATATACTCCGTCTCGCCAGTCTTATTCCCATCCGCATCATATTCATATTCATACCAGTGCCATAACCTGCCGTCAGCAAAATATGTCACACTTTTTGTCCGGTTTCCCTCCGCATCATACTCATACTCCTCCCACCAGCGCAGTCCCTCGCCCTCCATATAGGTACTCATCTTCACTACAAAGATGTGCTCCCGCAGGTAAGCCTCCCTCTCGGACAATTCCGCCGCCCCCGTAGCGTCCACGCCATCCATCAGCACCTGCACCGCCTGCTCACACTTCCCCTGTTCCAGACAGGCGTCCGAATATCGGCGGTATGCCTCCGCAAGCTTCCCGGACAGGCCTTCCTCTCCCGCAGCCTCCAGGCCGTCCTTCAGCGCCTGCACCGCTTCTTCATACTTCCCCTGCTCCAGACAGGCGTCCGAATACAGGCGGTATGCCTCCGCAAGCTTTTCGGACAAGCCTTCTTCCCCCGTGGCCCCCAGGCCGTCCTTCAGCGCCTGCACCGCTTCCTCATACCGGCCCTGTTCCAGACAGGCGTCCGCATACAGGTTATACGCCTCCTCCAGCGTGCCGTCCAGCTCCAGCGCGGAAGCGCAATATTCCAAAGCCTGGCCGTACTCTCCTCCCGCCTGGCATTGTTCCGCCAGCTTCAGATACCTCTCTATTCGATAACTGTCACTGGTAAAGTACAGTGTGCCCCCCGCTGCCAGAGCAATCGCCGAAGCTGCCAGAGCAATAAAAGCTGCCGTTTTCTTCATGCCATCCCCCATGGTGTCCTATATCCGAAACCGGCTGATCAATTCTTTCAGGGTTCCTGCCTGATCGGACAATTCCTCCGAAACTGCCGCGCTTTTTTCCGCGGAAGAAGAATTTTTCTGTACCACATCGGAAATCTCCCGGATCCCGTTTTCCACCAGGACGATCATCTTAGACTGTCTGGCGCTGGCAGCATCTATTTCGTCCATCAGCGCTTTTATGGATTGAATGCAGTCGCTGATGACCTTCATTGCAGAAACGGCAAGATCTGTGGATTCTGTCCCTGTCCGGATATCCTGAATAGATCGGTTTATCAGGATTCCCGTACTCTGAACCGCCTCAGCAGACTTTGCGGCAAGGCTTCTCACTTCCTCAGCCACAACGGAGAACCCTTTCCCTGAATCACCGGCATGGGCAGCTTCCACGGATGCGTTCAGCGCCAGGAGATTCGTCTGGAAAGCTATTCCTTCAATAGTCTTGATGATGGTAACAATCTGCGCTGAAGATTGGTCAATATTTCTGGTAGCTGCCATTAACTGCTCCATTTTGACATCGGCCTCCTCTGAATATCCTGAAGCTTTATCCACCAATTCGCTGGCGCTTCCGCAGCGCGCGGCACTGGCCTGAAGCTGCGATGTGATTGCAGATACATTTGACACAAGGCCTTCGATGGAAACGGCCTGTTCCATCGTTCCCTGGGACAGCGCCTGGGCCTCTGTGGATACCCATCCCGCGCTTGTATCCACCTGGCCTGCAACGCGGGAAATATCCCGGATCACATTTGTCAGATTGACATGGATCAGCTGCAGGCTCCCAAACAGGGCCTTAAAATCCCCGATATAATAGGATTCATTTTTCATAATGTCCACTGCAAGGTTCCCTTCCGCCATCTCTCCCAGAATACGCCCGACATCGTCAATCGTCTTCCGAAGGCAACCGCAGACACGATGGGTTGTGTTGGCGATAATGCCTATTTCATCCTTCCTGCCATAAAAAGCCTCCATCTCGCGGTCAGCTGAAAGGTTCAGGTCGCCCAGGCTGCTTATGGCCCGCTCCACAGCCATAAGCTCCTTCCCCTCCCGATACAGTATCAACAGAATAATAGCCAGGATGACTGCAGCCATCGCGGCGCACAATATGCCCATTTTCATCCGCATTTCTTCCACAGCGCCATAGACCTCCGCGGCGTTATTGCGAACCATAAAGACCCACCCGCGGTCCTTCAGGTACTGATAAACCACCAGCTGATCCTCACCGTTTTCGTCACGATAAGAGCAGGCCCCCGCCTGTGTGCTTCCCTCCGTCTGAATCCGGCGGATGATTTCCAGATACCCGCTGTCCGTGGTCTCGGTGTTCAGCAGCGCGTCGTCCTCATGATAGAGATACACCCCTGTATCTACATTTAAAAACACATATTCGCTGTCGGGAAGCCCCTGAATATCCAATTCCAGCAGCGCGTCCATGAGATGGCTTGCATAGACGCCGGCGCCTACATAGCCGATACAGCTTTCCCCCTCAAATACCGGATAGTACATGGACAGGATCATACTGCCGGTTCCCGGGGATTTCATGATTCCTGAATTAGTAAGCTCGCTGCGGGACAGGATGGTATCCTGAAACGTTTTCAGGGAATCTCCCTCCCGCGTAGTGATCCCGATGGCGCTCTGAGAGGTATGGGTCAGGACATGGGTATCCGGGGTTGCAATATACAGCCCCTCAAAGACTCCCTTAACAGAGGCAAACGCCTCGGTATACCGCTGGGCCTCCTGCAGGAGCGCCGGATCCCCGGGATTTAAAAGCAGGTTATGTACCTCGCCGCTTAAGGCAAAAGCAGTCACATACTCTTCCACGGAAGCCACATATTCGTTAATAATGGACGCCCTGGCTTCCACGGCGTCCGTCATCTGATTGGTGATATCGGCTTCAACCATGGCTGCGGTATTTGTGGAGACCACAATCCAGAGCAGCAGCATTCCTGCCAGAAATACTGCAGTTGTAATAATCCCGATACGTGTAGCAAGCTTCCTGTCAGCCAAAAATTTCATATACGCCTCCAAAAAACACTTTTAATTCTTAAAGCTGTGGATAGGGGCCGGAATCCTGCCCCCGCGATTCACGAAGGCGTCGCAGGAAAAACGGTTCACCGGCATAATGGGCGCATATCCCAAAAGGCCGCCAAATTCCACCGTCTCCCCCACGCCCTTCCCGATCACGGGAATCACGCGGACTGCGGTAGTCTTCTGGTTCACCATGCCGATGGCCATCTCGTCCGCAATGATGCCGGAAATAGTGGTTGCCTTCGTATCCCCTGGTATGGCGATCATGTCCAGTCCCACGGAGCAGACGCAGGTCATGGCCTCCAGCTTCTCCAGGGTCAGGGCCCCCGCCCTCACGGCGTCGATCATGCCCTGATCCTCGCTGACAGGGATAAAGGCGCCGCTTAAGCCGCCTACATAAGAGGACGCCATAACACCGCCTTTCTTTACCTGGTCATTTAACAGTGCAAGAGCCGCCGTGGTTCCCGGCGCACCCGCATATTCCAGGCCAATCTCGCACAGAATATCTGCCACGCTGTCCCCGATGGCCGGAGTAGGGGCAAGGGACAGATCCACAATGCCGAAAGGCACATTCAGCATCCTGGAAGCCTCCTTGGCTACCAGCTGTCCCACCCGGGTCACTTTAAAGGCTGTCTTCTTGATGGTCTCGCAGAGAATTTCGAAATTCTCTCCCCGCACCTTCTCCAGCGCCGTCTTCACTACCCCGGGCCCGCTGACCCCCACGTTGATGATCCTGTCCGCCTCGGTGACGCCGTGGAAAGCTCCCGCCATAAAGGGATTGTCGTCCGGCGCGTTGCAGAATACCACCAGCTTGGCGCAGCCCAGGGAATCCTCCTCCTTTGTGTATTCTGCAGTAGATTTAATGATCTCGCCCATGAGCTTCACCGCGTCCATATTGATCCCCGTCTTCGTGGAACCCAGATTCACAGAGCTGCAGACCCTCTCTGTGGCGGACAGCGCCAAAGGAATGGAACGGATCAGCAATTCGTCCGCAGGAGTCATGCCCTTGCTGACCAGGGCGGAATAACCGCCGATGAAATTCACTCCCACTTCATGGGCTGCCCTGTCAAGCGTCTTTGCTATGGAGACAAAATCCTCCGGCGACTTACAGGCAGCGCCGCCCACCAGGGCAATGGGGGTCACGGAAATCCTCTTGTTCACAATGGGAATCCCGAATTCCCTGGAAATCTCCTCCCCCGTCTTCACCAGATCCTTTGCCGCCTCATATATTTTGTTATAAATATTCTGATTCAGCTTCTCCAGATCAGAATCGATACAATCCAGAAGGCTGATTCCCAGAGTGATGGTGCGCACATCCAGGTTTTCCTTCTCGATCATCTTATTTGTTTCCGTTACTTCGTATAGATTGATCATTTTCGCCAACTCCCACGCCGCAGCTCTGCCGCAGCTTAAATTCAGAATAAAAACACCTGTGCCGCCCCGTTCAGATTCGGTGCATCTTATCAAAAATCTCTTCCTTCTGGCACTTGATCACCACGCCGATCTCCTCCCCCAGCGCAGCCATTTCATCCGCCATATCGCCAAAGGGCTTGCCGCAGCCGTTTGTATCCACTATCATCATCATATTAAAATATCCCTGCACAATGGTCTGGGAAATATCCAGAATATTGATACCGTTCTCCGCCAGATAAGTACATACCCTGGCAATGATGCCTACGGTATCCTTCCCGACTACTGTAATGATCGTTCTTTTCATCCGCTACTCCTGTTCCGCGCCGTTTCCGCGCACTGTAACCATTTTACATATCCCCTGATACCCGTGTATCCGCCCCTCCCGCCATACCGGCAGCCGCCTGCATCCTCACACAAAAACCACCGGCGACACCTCGCTGCGCTTTGCCACCCGGATGTCAAAATCCCCTGACCTGTAGGGGTTGTCATCCATATTGATTTCCATGCGGACAGACTCAAAGGCCAGCTCCGGCAGATTATTTTCCTTGCTCAGATGGCCCAGGAGAATGGTCTTTAACCTGTCATGGAGAATCCGGCAGAGCAGCCTGCCGGAATTCTCATTGGACAGATGTCCTCTCTCTCCCAGGATCCTCTGCTTCAGGTAATAGGGATAGGGGCCCACCTGCAGCATATTTACATCATGATTCGCCTCCAGGAGAATCGCATCCATCCCCTTCAGGCATTCCACTGTGTAATCGTTGTAACCCCCCAGATCCGTACAGATCCCCACCCGCTTATTTCCGTAAGAGATCCGGTACGCCACCGGCTGCGCCGCGTCGTGGGAGATATGCATGGGATTGATGGAGAGATCCTTTAGAATAAACTTTTCATCTTCCTTTATGGGATGGAATAAGGATTCCTCCACGTTCCCGAGGCTTCCTCCCTCCAGCATCGCCCGGATCGTCCCTTCTGTGGCATAGACCGGAATCCCGTATTTCCTTGTGATCACACCCAGGCCGCTGATATGATCCGCATGTTCATGTGTGATCAGGATCCCGTCCAGATCCTTCGGCGACAGGTCAAGCACTTTCAGCCCCTGTTCCACCCTTTTTCCGCTGATACCCGTATCTACCAGCAAGTGTGTGGCATCGGAACCCACATACACACAATTCCCGCTGCTCCCGCTTGCAATACTGCATAGTCTCATCCAAACTTTACCTCATTTCTGTAATGCCCGCTTCAGATTTCTTCCCAATAAATATCAATGATGTCCCCGTTCGTCAGGGGTTCCATATACTCCGCGCGCCTGCCGTTAATATTCGTCACAATAGCGCGGCCAGCAGACGCATTCAGGTCAAAATTGATAAATGAAAATACATCTACAAACACATAGCTTTCCTTGCCTGTCATCACCACAGGCTTCTTATTGACGTATACCGTCAGCGCCCTGACGCCTCCGGATACGCTTCCCTCCTGTGTAATGCGCAGTGCTGTCCCGGAAACGGCCTCATCCTTCCGGCTTTCCGCCGTCCCGGGCCCCCCTGCCGCACTCTGTTCGCCGGACGCTCCCGGCGTCCCTGTTGTGCCCGGCACTCGCCCGGCTGCCTGTCTATAGTAGTCAGAAGACATGGAATCGGGGATACCGCTGATATTATTGACCGCATTGATAAAATTCCTTTCGGCCTCTGCAGCGGCAGCCGCAGCAGCCGCTTCCTTTGCCGCACGGCGTTTTTCCAATTCTTCCTCCGTCTCCTCCTCCAGGTCATCATAGGTGATTTCCGCATTCACATCCCACTCCAGGGTAAAATTCTCATACACCTTTGTGTCCGGCTTCGCAGGGACGTCGTTTACCAGTATCTTTCCTCCCAGGGGAACATCCATGAAGCCGGCAATCTCCTTCACCGTATAGCAATTCTGAAGCCAGATATCGTCGCCCTCCCTGATCTGATAGAATTCCGTCTCTGTCTGGCCGTTTATGGCAGCAGTCTTGGGAAGGCTGATCCTGGCCCCATTGACATGGACATGAAGCTGCTCGGCCAGCTCCGGCAGCCGGCCCAGCTCCATGGCGGCTGCCTCGCCCGCCGTGGAAGGCGTTACCTCCACCCTGTCGCCGTTATGTACCTGGGTATAAATATCCGCGGTATCTCCGTTCAGCCGGATGACCGCAGCCTCGCCCTGCTCTCCGCGGATGATCCTGCTCTTGCCGTTCACCGTAATGTTTAACGGCTTCCCCCTCTTGGGGAACAGGTCCTCATTGGAAAACTGCGCCTGCACGGCGGCGTCCGCCACAGACAGCCTGCCGTTGTCATACAGCTTGATATGCTTGTCGTTAAACTGCACAAAGATGAAATTATTGCTCTGCTCATAATAACTCAGGCAGATACCGATGGGAGTCACCATCATGGCATCCCTGCGGGGATTCTCAATCTCAAACTGGATGTTCTGCATAACCTCCTGCCCCCGGATGGCCACACGCTCCTTCACGATCTCAAGCTCCTTGGCAAGGTGCTCCGTATAGCCGGGGATCATCCCCCCGCCGCCCACTACGAACACAGCGCTGACAGATTTATCACCGTTTAATTCCCGGATGCATTCCGCCACCATCCGGGTCATCTTCACCACATGCTCCTCCAGGATCTTGGCCACTTCCTTAGCCGTGATGGTCTGGGAAAGCCCCATGATATCCTGATACTCCACCGACTCCTGGGCGCCCGCCTGCCGCTTAATCCGCTCCGCCGTCTCGAAATCCACCAGACAATGCTGTACCAGGATTTCCGTCAGGCTGTCGCCTGCCACGGGAATCATGCCATAAGCCGTGATCGTGCCGTCCCTGGTAATGGAGATATCGCTGGTGCCCGCCCCCACGTCCACCAGGGCCATGTTCAGCATACGGAATTTCTCAGGGATGGCCACCTGGATCGCTGCGATGGGCTCCAGCGTCAGGTTCGCCACATGCAGGCCCGCCACTTCCACCGCCTTGTACAATCCATCCACCACATCATCAGGAAGGAATGTGGCGATCATATCCACCGCCATATTCCTGACCTTATGCCCCTCCAGATTGCTGATCTGATAGCTGTTCATGTAATAGCGCATGGGGGTATAGCCCACACAATAGAATTTGATGTCCGTATCGTCACTCAGGAATTCCTCGTAAGCCTGCTCCACGCCCATGGTCGTCAGAGAATAAATATCCTCCGCCGTGACCTCGTGATCCTCCTCGAAGTCCACCTCCGCATGGGTCGTCACTGTGCGCAGCACACGGCCTGCGGCCGCGATACATACCTCCGTAAGCTTCCGGTTCAGGTCGCTCTCCAGCTTTTCCTTGACAAAGGCTATGGTCTGCCCCACTCTCGCAATATCATGAATCTGCCCGTCCAGCATGGAACGGGTGTCGTGCTCCTTGGCGCACTGGGCCAGCACATGGAACCTCCCGCCGCTCAGATAGCCCACCGTACCTACGATACTCCGCGTCCCGATATCAAGCCCGAATACCAGCTGTCCCTGCCCCTCGATTACTCCTGCCATGTAAAAGCCTCCAGTTTCTTTTCTATTTGTCTGCATGTCTCCTCAAAAGAACCGCTGTTATCTATCACAAAATCACTGTCCCGGCGAAAAGCTTCCTCCGAAAGCTGCTGCCCCATGATGCGGCTGATCCTGTCCTCGCTGTAGCCCCTGGCGTCGGCAAGCCTTGCCCGCCTCACCGCCTCATCGGCATGGACATACCACATCTCATCCACAAGCGGCCCGTAGCCGCACTCGATCAGGAGCGCTGCCTCCACAAAGAAAAGCTCTACATCCTCTTTCCCCTTTGCCTCCTCGTACCGCTGAAGCAAAAATGTCCTCACCGCAGGATGGACAATGTCGTTGACCTGCTGCAGAAGCCCGGGATCCCGGAAGATCCTCTCCGCCATAGCCGCCCTGTCTATCTGCCCGTCGGCAGCCAGGATATCCGTCCCCAGCAATTCCACCAGCTCTCGGTAACAGGCGGTGCCGGGAAGCTTCACCAGATGCGCCGCCTCGTCCGCCAGATAAACCTCACATTTATAATGGCTTTTGATAAAGCCGAGGATTTTGGATTTCCCCGCCCCGACTCCTCCGGTGATACCGATAAACCTCATGTAACCTCCCGTTCCTTTCCCGCCAAGGCTGTCGCAGCCCCCCGTTCACAGCGTTTCCTCCTTCGGCCGCCTACTTTGCCTCATACCAGTTGGTGCCCGTGTGCAGGTCGATCTCCAAAGTCACGGAAAGCTCCGCCGCCGCTTTCATGTTCTCGGTGAGAATCCGCCGCACCTGTTCTTCTTCCCCGAGATAAGTTTCTATGACAAGCTCGTCATGCACCTGCAGGATCAGCTTCGACTTCAGCCCCTCGTCTCTCAGCGCCCTCCACACACGGATCATGGCAATCTTGATGATATCCGCCGCCGTACCCTGTATGGGGGAATTCATGGCCACACGCTCGCCGAAGGAGCGCTGCATAAAGTTGGAGGAGGAAAGCTCGGGAACGGGCCTACGCCTGCCGAACATGGTGGTGATATAACCCTTCTCCTTCGCATCCTTTACCAGGCCGTCCAGAAATTCCTTCACCCTGGGATAGGTGGCAAAATACTGCTCAATATACTCTGCCGCCTCTTTCTTGCTGATGCTCAGATCCTGGCTCAGGCCAAAGGAGCTGATCCCGTATACAATACCGAAATTTACCGCCTTGGCATTCCGCCTCTGCAGCTCCGTGACCTCCTCAAAGGGTGTGTGGAATACCTTTGCCGCCGTGGTACGGTGGATGTCCTGATTCATGCGGTACGCCTCAATCAATTGCTCATCCCCCGACATGTGGGCAAGCACGCGCAGCTCAATCTGGGAATAATCCGCGTCCATGAATTCACAGCCCTGCCGGGGCACGAATACCTTCCGGATCCGCCTTCCCAGCTCCATCCGCATGGGAATATTCTGCAGATTCGGCTCCGTGGAGCTGATGCGCCCTGTGGCGGTGATCGTCTGGTTGAAATTCGTGTGGATGCGCTGATCTTCCCCTATGAACGCAGCCAGGCCGTCCGCATAAGTGGATTTCAGCTTTGTCAGCCCTCTGTACTCCAGGATATCCTTTACAATGGGATAGTCCTCCGAGAGCTTCTCCAGCACATCCGCCGCCGTGGAATAGCCCGTCTTCGTCTTCTTGCCGCCGGGCATATGCATGGTCTCGAACAGCACTTCCCCAAGCTGCTTCGGAGAATGAATGTTGAATTCCACCCCCGCCTGGGCATGGATGGACTTCTCCAGCTCCTCTATCCTGGCGACCAGGGCGTCCCCGTAAGCCTTCAGCTCCTCCCTGCGAACCTCCACGCCCTCCTTCTCCATATCGTATAAGACCAGGGAAAGAGGCATCTCCGTTTCCCGCATCAGTCTGTCCATGCCGGTTTCCTGCAGCTTCCCCTGCAGAACCGGGTATGCCCGGGCCGCCACATATGCCACACAGCAAAAGTACTCCGCCGCCTTCTGAGGCATTGTCCTGAGCGCCTCCCCAACCGGAGTCTTGCCAAAGGCTTCCGCCCTGCCGGGGATCATCAGCCCCAGATGCTCCGAAGCAATGGTTTCCGGGACATGGTCACTCTTCAGGGGATTCAGCAGATAGGCCGCGATCAGAATATCAAAGTATCGCTCCGTGGTATCCTGCTGCAGACAGTCATACTGCTTCTTGATATCAAAGCAGGAAAGGATAACCCTGCCGGAGAGCTTCCTGACCGCCTCTCTCACAGCCGTCCGGTCGCTGTCTTCAGCGCTGCCCGGCGCCTCAAACAGCGAAAGCTGTTCATTCTCCGCCACAGCCACCGGATAGAACCAGGCCTCCCCGGAGAAGGAAAACGCCGCTCCCAGAAGCTGCTGCTTCTCCTGTACAAGGCAGAGCCCTACGACACTGTCGTCCGGAATCCGTTCCAGCAGCTGCAGGAATTCCTTCTGCCCCTCCACTCTGTGAAAACGCTTTTGCAGCTCCTCATCCTCATTGGAGCCCACTCCGGCCTTTTCAAAACGCCCCAGCATATTCTTAAATTCCAGCTGCTTAAACAGCCGGTAGGCCTCCTGTGTGTAGAAGCCCTCCGCTCTGGCAGCCTCGTAATCCAGCTCTACCTCACAGTCCGTCTTAATGGTGGCAAGCGTCCTGCTCAGCTCCGCCAGCTCCCGGTTCGCGATCAGGGATTCCCGGATGCTTTTCCTGGAGATTTCCTCCACATGGGCATAGATATTGTCCAGGGAGCCGTAAGATGTCATCAGTTCCGCAGCCGTCTTCTGCCCCACCTTGGGAACCCCGGGGATATTATCCGCCGTATCCCCCATAAGCGCCTTGAGATCGATAAACTGCAGGGGCGTCACCTGATAAGCTTCCACCACATCCTCAGGGTAATAATCCTCTATCTCCGTCCTTCCCGACTTCGTCTTGGGAATCCGGATCTTAATATGCTCGTCCGCAATCTGCAGCAGGTCGCGGTCCCCGGAAACCAGGGACACCCAAAGACCCTCCTTCTGCGCTTTCTTCGCCAGTGTCCCCAGAATATCGTCCGCCTCCAGGCCCGCCTGCTCCACGATCACAATCCCCATGGCCCGGAGCACATCCTTCATAACGGGCACCTGCTCCCGCAGCTCCTCCGGCATGGGCTTTCTGGTGCCCTTATACGCTTCATACAGCTGATGGCGGAAGGTAGGCGCATGGACATCAAAGGCAACCTCCAGATAATCCGGCTTTTCCTCCTCCAATAGCTTAAACAGGATATTTAAAAAGCCGTAGACCGCATTGGTATGCAGCCCCTGCGCATTGCTGAGCTCAGGTACCCCGTAAAATGCCCTGTTCAGAATACTGTGCCCGTCGATCAGGACGAGCTTTTTGCCATTACTCATTCAATCTAACTCCCATGTCACAGCTTCGCCGTGACTCAAACAATAACCCTTCTATGCTAAAATCCAGATGACTACGCCGAAGATCACGCTTACCGCCATAACCTCCAGCGCAAGGCCAAAGTGGAGGAAAACATCATGAAAGCGTATCCTTCTCCTCGCATCCGCCTCGTGCTGATCCAGTTCCTTCTGCAGGTCAAAGGCGCCGCCGTCCTCCAGACGCTGTATCCCCTCCGTAGTCAAGTACTGGATGGTCAGCTCCTCCTTGCATTCCCCACACTGCCCTGCATGGCGGCAGAATTCCTTCAGCTCGGCATAGGGCAGCTTCTGTTCAATATAGGCAGGAATCTTCTTTTCAAATTCTTTGCAATTCATGTCAGATCTTCTCCAGGGCCTGGGAAAGATCTGCGATCAGATCCTCCTTGTCCTCAATACCGCAGCTGATACGGATCAGCTCCGCAGGTACTCCCGCCTCCTTAAGCTGTTCGTCATTCATCTGCCGGTGGGTGGTGGATGCGGGATTCAGGCAGCAGGTTCGGGCGTCCGCCACATGGGTGGCAATGGCCGCCATTTTCAGATTCTTCATAAAGACGCTGGCCGCCTCCCTGCCCCCCTTTAATCCGAAGGAAACCACGCCGCAGCTGCCCCCGGGAAGGTATTTCTGTGCCAGGGGATAATATTTGTCCCCGGGCAGGCTGCAGTAATTGACATAGGCAACCTTGGGATGCCCCGAGAGATATTCCGCCACAGCCAGGCCGTTCTCACAGTGCCTTTTCATGCGCACATGGAGGCTTTCCAGGCCCAGGTTCAACAGGAAGGAATTCTGGGGGCTGGGGATGGATCCAAGATCCCGCATCAGCTGTACCGTGCACTTCGTAATGAAAGCTCCCTCTTTTCCGAATTTCTCCGCGTAAGTCACCCCGTGATAGCTGTCGTCAGGGGTGCACAGGCCGGGGAATTTATCCGCCTGGGACATCCAGTCGAAACGGCCGCTGTCCACAATGGCCCCGCCCACTGCCGCGCCGTGCCCGTCCATATATTTTGTGGTGGAATGGGTCACTATATCCGCCCCCCACTCAAAGGGCCTGCAGTTTATCGGTGTGGCAAAAGTATTGTCCACGATCAGGGGTACGCCGTGTGCATGGGCGCACCCGGCAAATTTCTCAATATCCAACACCGTCAGCGCGGGATTTGCTATGGTCTCGCCAAACACCAGCTTCGTGTTCTCCCGGAACGCGGCGTTGATCTCCTCCTCGGAGGCATCGGGGCTGACAAAAGTAGCCTCCACCCCCATCTTTTTCATGGTGACGGAGATCAGGTTAAAGGTGCCTCCATAAATGGTGCTTGACGCCACAATGTGGTCGCCGCAGCCGCAGATATTGAACATCGCCATGAAATTGGCCGCCTGCCCGCTGCTGGTCAACATGGCCGCAGTACCGCCCTCCAGCTGGGCAATCTTCGCCGCCACATGGTCATGGGTGGGATTCTGCAGCCTGCTGTAGAAATAGCCGGACGCTTCCAGGTCAAAGAGCTTCCCCATATCCTCGCTGGTATCATATTTAAAGGTAGTACTCTGAATGATGGGAATCTGCCTGGGTTCCCCGTTTCCCGGCGTGTAACCGCCCTGCACACATACGCTGTTAATTTTCATCGTTATACCTGCCTGCACGTTGCGACGTGCCCTGAATTATTGTTGAATACGCATTTTTACTCAATCACTTTCCAGTATACACATTCAAACAGGGAAATTCAACTGTTTCTATTTCTTCCGGTAAAAAAAGTATATCTGGACATATCTTCTTTCCCGGAGTATAATTCTCCTGTCGGAAAGGGATTATGCCGTCCCGCATCATCTGACAGAAGTCAAAATCAGCAAAACACGGAGGATCAATGAATTATGAGACAAAAGAAAAGTGCGCTTTTTACAGTCGTATGCGTCATAGCAGCTATCGCCCTGGGAGTCGTCCTTTCCATTGTGACCAAGGACAAGCCGCCCAGGCTGGCCCTGAACGGGACTGAACTGGATTTAGCGAACCTGAAGATTTCCGACCTGAACGAAGCCGGCTTCTGGCTGTCCAACAATGACAACAATATGCCCGGCTCCTCCTTCAAGGAAATGCTCTCCTATTACCAGGGCGATGACCGTAACCTGTCCATGGGCGGCGTGTCACTGCTGAACCGATCCAGCAGCCAGACGCCCTATGTCAATTGCGGGGTGTTTGAGATTTCCGCAAAGTCCAGGGATAAGGACGGGACTCCGACGGGACTCCAGGCAGCCTATGAGGGACAGGAATTCTTCGGAAAGACCAGGGAGGAGCTGATTGCCCTCTTCGGGGAACCGGCGGACAGCGGCTCCTCCGACCAGCTGGTGTACCGCACCAAGAGGAATCAATACAAGACCATCTTCTATTTTGATTCCAAAACAAACGAGTGCTACCGGATAGAAATCAAGCGTCACGAGGACGGCCTGGTCAGGTAGCTCCAACCGGACGGGAAAAGGGTACATTGCCTTCCTGATTTCATGAAGGCAATGTACCCTTTCTTTTTTATAGTTTTTATTCCGTTATCACATTTCGTATTCTTCAGATGGTATTCCCAGGGAAGCCAGTTTGTTTTTGTATACTTTTAATCGATACATTTTCCTGTTACTATAAGTCTCAATCCCCGTCCCGAACCACGATCTCCCTGTAAAACTCGGCGTAATCCGTCCTTCTTTCCTTCGTGAACTGGATGGCCGCCCTGGGATGCTGGCTCAGAAGCCCCGTCATCAGGTACTGCAGGTCATATCCCCACACTACGCCGTCCTCCTTCAGCTTATTCATATGGGAATCGATAAACTGGATGGCCGGGTACACATTGTACTTGGGGTTGCGCAGGAAGCCGAGCAAAAGCTCCATGGCACAGTTCCCCGCGCCACGCCCCATGGAGGAATAGGTGGCGTCCAGCCAGTCCACGCCGTCCCCTACCGCCTCAATGGTATTGGCAAAGGCGAGCTGCTGGTTATTGTGGGCGTGGATACCCACCTTCTTGTTATATTTAACGGCAATCTCCACATACAGGTCTGCCAGGCGCGCCACCTGCTCGGGATACATTGCGCCGTAACTATCCACGATATACAGCACATCCGCCGGGGTCTGGGCCAGGATCTCCAGCGCCGCCTTCAGATCCCCCTCCCGTGCATTGGATATCGCCATGATATTACAGCTGACCTCATAGCCTTTTCTTGCGGCGTCCTCTATCATATCCACCGCCGTGGGAATGGCATTCAGATAAGTGGCCACCCGGATCAGGTCTATGGGGCTGTCGGCCCGGTTAATGATATCCGTCTTGTAATCACATCTTCCCACGTCCGCCATGACCGCTATCTTTAAATCCGTGGCGTTTTCCCCCACAATGGCCCTGATATCGTCGTCATCACAGAATTTCCATTTTCCAAATTTATTCACATCGAACATTTCCTTTGACGACTTATAGCCGAATTCCATATAATCCACACCCGCGCGCAGGTTTGCCAGATACAGTGCCTTGGCAAATTCATCCGTAAAATAAAAGTCATTGACCAGGCCGCCGTCCCGCAGTGTGGCATCCACCACCCTGATGTCCGGCCTGTAAGCAATTAAATTCGATATCTCTTTCATCCTTCTCCTCCGTTCTGTAACAATAGCCTCTCGGAATCCTCCCGCAATATCAGCCGCAAAGAAATTCCGGGAAACTATCACACTGCCCTAGATTTTAGCAGTTTAAAGTGTAAAAGTCAATATAGATTTTTATTTTCCTTGCCGCAGCTGCCTCCGTGTAGTATAATCGTTGCCGCAGCATATATTAAAAGGAAAGCTTTCTGACAGAAAGGAACATGCCTGTTATGAAAATTGCGATTGCCGGCAGGGCTGCCGACACTGAAAACTATGTGAAATATGTGGAAAACGCTTCTCTGGAAGCAGCTGCCACCTTAAATGCGGGGGAGATTGCGCACTGCGACGGACTGCTCCTCCCCGGCGGCGGAGATATCACTCCCGCCTTTTTCGGAGAGAGGAATAACGGTTCCCGGAATATAGATACCGAATTGGACATCCTGCAGCTCCAGGCGCTGGAGCTTGCCCTGCGCGAAGGCATCCCCGTGCTGGGAATCTGCAAGGGTATGCAGATCATCAACGTATACCTGGGAGGCACGCTGATCCAGGATCTTCCCCCTGCCTCCTGCGCCATCCACCGCTATGAAGACGGTGACAAATATCATCCCTCCGTCATCGAGCACGGTTCCTGGCTCTGGAAGCTCTACGGAGAGAGTGCCCTGGTCAACAGCGCCCACCACCAGTCGGTGAACCGTCTGGGCGAGGGGCTGCGTGCCGTACAATGGTGCCCGGAGGACGGATGTGTGGAGGCACTAACCCATGAGTCCCTGCCCGTGATCGGCGTCCAGTGGCACCCGGAGCGCATTTCGGAGACAAGGTCTAAGCTCTCCGGCGGTCGGGTTCTGTCCTGCTTTGCAGCTTTAATTTCTGCTTCAGCTGGGCGGTTCCGTTCGTAACGCTCTGCTTCATCCTTTCACCCGCAATGTCGAACAGCGACCGTATCACCTCTCTCAGAATACTGGCAGTCTGGTCATCCACCTCTCTGAGGGCGGCCACGATCCCATTCATGCTCTTACGCCATTCCGCCGTAAACTGGATCAGATCCTCCGCCTGAGAGGCGTTGATCACCTGGAACAGTGTATCCACAAAGGTTCTGAGCTGTTCCTCGTCCAGCGACAGAATCCATTCGTTGAGCGTATTGTCCATCTGCTTCCTGCTCTCATAAATATCCTTTACCTCCACCAGCCTGCCGTCCTTTACCAGCCAGGTATAGGGATTGTGCTGTAACAGCCCGAAAGTCCTGCTTTCCACCACCTTGAAATGCATGTCCGATTCAAAGAGCATTCCCACCAGTGAAGAATGGGGAAGGATCTTTTCCACCCTCCTGGCAATCATGGAATAATCGGATTCCCTCAACACCTCCGGCCGGAATCCGGGGCCGTCCATGCTATAGACCTTAATGATCCTGTCCTGTATCTCCGGCCTGCAGTTCATGGCGCTGTACACCGCCAGGTTCCCTCCCTTGGAATGTCCTCCCACGTAAAATGGCCTGTGAAGCCGGGAGCCTACGGAATTCAGATACTGTACGCTGTATTCCTGGCCCGGCACCGGGGAAAGGAACGCCATATTAAAGTCTTCCTTCCAGCCCACTATGGTCTCATCCGTCCCCCGAAACGCCACATACAGCGTCCCGTCCTCGAGAAGCAGGGTGACTGCTGAGAATTGTGTCTCCCACTCCTTCTCGATGATATTGACATAACAGTTCATCTTCATATTCCGATAGCGCTTTCCCGCCAGCATTGCCGCAACCAGCTTACGGTTTACCTTCTCATAGCGCTCATCGGCGTACAGCTTTTCATAATCAGGATGCTTCTCCAGATCCTTGAGCCTGACAGAAGGCAGGTTCTCCTCCACTCCCGGCACTATGCCGTCAAACTTCAGATATGCAAACTGGCACAGCACCAGGCTGTCCACCTCATTCATGGAAGCCTCCCGGAAGGAGATGTTCCCATACTCCTTCAAATAATCAATCATCGTTCCGATCATATCTCTCGCCTTTCTTAAATAAATACAGTCAAAAGAATCTAATTGTATTTTTGCTCAAAATATGGTATTTATATATAGAGAATCTAAAACAGGATTCTATTATCTAAATTCTATTATGTATATTACTACAAAATTATATTTACAGCAAATAAAAACACATGAAACTGTTCTGTTTCCATTCGGAGGATAACGATGTCAAAACATGAAAGAACCGGCAAAAAGAAAATATTCGGCATACAGAAGAAGCTGCTGCTCACTGTGCTCCCACTGTTCATAATTGCCTTTGCAGTGACAGGCGTTCTGATTTATTACAGCAGCAGGAAAACCATACTCGCCAACGCGCAGTACACTCTGGCCACAGAATCCGATTCCAACGCAAAGGCCGTCACCATCAGCGTCATGGTAGCCGCCGGCCTGGGTGATATCAGGGACGCCTACCGGCAGGCGGTGGACATCCCCATGGCTATGGATCACATCCGCAAGACCGTGGAGGAGATTACCATAATGGACAACGGGTATGCCTTTCTGGCAGACACCCGGGATCATTCCATCATAGCCCACAATGACAGCTCCCTGAACGGGACGGTGCTCACGGATTCTCCCGAGGGCAGCCTTCTTCGGACGGTAGCGGAGCAGCTGGATGCTGACAATACGGAGCTGTTCCTTGCAAAGGACAGGGGTGAGACCTGGTATGTCATCGCCTCCCCCATAAAGAGGACTTCCTGGGTGGTTGTATCCTGTGTCTCTCAGGACGCCATTCTCGCCGACCTCACAAGGCTGACCTATATCATAATCGGCGTGTTCGCAGCAGTCCTGGTGCTTGTCACCGTTGTGGTCAGCATTGTGCTGAGAAATACACTGAAACCCGTAAGCGCCCTTACCGCCGCACTGACTACCATCACGGACGGCGACTTTTCCGTCTCCATACCGGAAAGGGGCAATGATGAGATCACTGTTATGAGCCGCTCCCTGAACGGTTTTGTGGAGATCATGCGGGAGATCATCGCGGATATCCGCGATATCTCCAATCAGCTGGGCGAGCTGAGCGGCTCCAGCAAGAAGATTTCCGGCGCCCTCAGCGAGGCTGCGGAAAACCAGGCGGAATCCATGGGCGACGTAAAGGTTACATTAGACCAGATTGCCAACGGAATCCAGGAGCTGGCGCTTCATGCCGCCACCCTCTCCGATGTGGTCAACGGAACCAATGAGAGAGGAAAAAATGCCAAGGCAAACATGCAGCTCACGGTGGACGTCGCCTCCAGGGGCCGCAGCGATATGGAGACCGTGAACCAGGCCATGGAATCCATCATGGAATCCATGAGGCAGCTGGCAGATATCGTAAACGAGGTGGGCAGCTCCACCACCCAAATCAACTCCATGGTAGAAGTCATCAGCGATATTTCCGACCAGACCGAGCTCCTGTCCCTGAACGCAGCAATCGAAGCTGCCAGCGCGGGAGACGCTGGCAAAGGATTCGCCGTAGTTGCCGAGGAGATCAGGAAGCTGGCGGACATCAGCTCCTCCTCTGCCGCCAGGATTTCCGAAATCATCATGCAGGTCAATTCCAGAGTCTCCGACATGATAAAGCAGACCCGGCAGAGCGTATCCCATATTGAGGCAAACTCCGGCAAGATCACCGCATCCTGTGATATTTTTGAAAATATCTATAAGAATGTAACCGAAGCGGACAGAATGCTGAGCGAAATTGTAACAGAGATTGCCAATGTGGACGATGTGGCCACCAATATCGCCGCGCTCTCCCAGGAACAGTCCGCAAGCACGGAGGAAATTCTGGCTTCCACGGAGCTTCTTGCGGATTCCTCCCTGCAGTTCTCCTCAGACAGCCGGGAAATGGCGCAGGGCGCCGACCACGTCTCCGACGCAGCGTTCGCGCTGGCGGAGCACATGCGGAAATTTAAAATATGATCCGCTGCAAAGCCGGTCATGTTACTTACCTTTCAGTAAAAAATACGTACCACCTTTAAAAGCGGAATGGGCATTGCCCATTCCGCTTTTTATATAACGCCTTCTCTGCTGCTGTCAATGCACCGCGCCCTTATCTCATTCATAAATCCGTCCCGCATACAGGATCTTAGCCATGGTAGCATAATTGGCATCCTCCCAGTCTACGTCATTCTGTCCGCAGGCCGAGTAATCCTCAATCCAGGATCTCATCGCATCCACATATTCGGCAACCGTCCTATTCTCCCAGTCCTCAGGGTTGGTCAGGTAATCCGTCCTCAACGCCTCCAAAAAATCCAGGAATGCCTCCTTGTCATTGACCTTGCCGTCATATATTTTTTCAATCTGTTTTATCAGGTCACCAGTCATCCGATCATCGCTCCTCCATGGGAATATATTCCTTCTCCTCCATTACGCTCTTATAAGCGGGACGGATGATCTTATCCATATTAATCAGCTCCTCAATCCTGTGGGCGCTCCAGCCCACAATCCTGGCGATGGCAAAGATAGGAGTGTACATTTCCAGAGGAATCTCCAGCATACTGTATACAAATCCGCTGTAAAAATCCACATTAGCGCTGACGCCCTTGTAGATGCGCGCCTTCTCCGAAATCACCTGGGGGGCAATCCTCTCGATCATAGAATACAACGCGAAATCCTTCTCTCTGCCCTTTGCAGCGGCTAGCTGTTCCACAAAACCCTTGAATACCTGCGCCCTGGGATCGGAAAGGGAATACACCGCATGCCCCATGCCGTAAATCAGGCCCTTGCGGTCAAATGCCTCCCTGTTCAGAATCTTCTTAAGATACGCCCTTACCGCATCCTCATCTGCCCAGTCGGAGACATTGGCTTCCAGATCCCGCATCATTTCAACCACCTTGATATTAGCTCCGCCGTGCTTGGGGCCCTTCAGGGAGGATAACGCTGCCGCAATGACAGAATATGTATCGGAGCCGGATGAAGTAACCACACGGGTGGTAAAGGTGGAGTTATTACCTCCGCCATGCTCCATATGCAGCACCAGCGCAATATCCAGCACTCTTGCCTCCAGCTCCGTATATTTCTTGTCCGGCCGGAGCATCATCAGCAGATTCTCCGCCGTGGAAAGCTTCCTGGAGGGACGATGGATATACATGCTCTCGTCGTTCTCATAATGATTGTATGCGTGATAGCCGTACACCGCCAGCATGGGGAATACGCCGATCAGCGCCAGACACTGCCTGAGCACATTCTCAATTCCGGTATCGCCGAGATTCTTATCGTAGGACGCCAGCGTCAGCACACTTCTGGTCAGCGAATTCATAATATCCCTGCTGGGCGCCTTCATGATGACGTCCCTGGTGAAATTTGTAGGCAGGGTTCTGGCAGCCGCCAGGATATCGCCAAACTGCTTCAGCTCCTCCTCGCTGGGCAGCTCTCCAAACAGGAGCAGGTATGCAATCTCCTCAAAACCAAACCGCTTCCTCCGGAATCCGTTGACCAGCTCAATACAGTCATAGCCGCGATACCACAGCTTACCCTCGCAGGGAGTCTTCACCCCGTCCACCATCTGAAAAGAATCAATCCTGGATATATGGGTCAGGCCCGTGACTACACCGTTTCCGTTCTTGTCACGCAGTCCCCTCTGCACTTCATAGCGGTCAAACAACTCAGGTTCCAGCCGGTCCGCCTCCCGGCACAACCGGGCATGTTCTATCAGATATCCCTCGTTTTTCTTCATATACTTCCTCCTTTTCCCGATATCGTTACCTTTCATCCCGCCCACGGCTGCTCATGCAGGAGATTCAGATAATCCCCCTCTGTCTCAGACAGCAGCTCCGTGCACGGCTTCCTCGCCTCGCTTCCGCAGTCTGTCTTCCAAGGTACCTGCGCATTTCAGCGATTTCAGCGCATCCATAAAAGACAGCCTCTTATTATATATTCTAAATGATATATATTTACTATGATATCGGTAATAGAAGAAATTGTCAAATTACAAAAATATGAATTTTGTTATTTTTTTGTAAATTATATGACAGAAAAGCAGAGGCTGACCTTGAACAGATCGCCGTCCGTCACCACCTCCATACGCCCGTCCATCAATTCCGTCAGGCTTCCTGCAATGGAAAGACCCAGCCCGTTACCCTCCATATGCCTTGATCTGTCGCCCCGGACAAAGCGCTCCTGAAGCTCCTCCGGCGTAATACTCAGCGCGTACTTGGACATATTGCGAAATATGATCTTCACATTTTTCTCCTCCGCCTCCACACTCAGGTATACCCTGGAATCCTCCCTGGCGTACTTGCAGATATTGTTCAGCAGATTGTCAAATACCCTCCACAAATGCCTGCCGTCAGCCATGATACTGACCTCCTGCTCCGGCTGCGCAATGATCAGCTCCAGCTGCTTCTCTTCCATCCTCTGCTGGTATTCCCCCACGGCCTGGGACAGGATCACTCCCACCTCACAGGGCTGCAGGTTCACCTCAAGGTTCCCCGTGGTGGCCTTGGATGCCTCCAGCAGATCCTCCAGCAGCTTCTTCAGCCGCCCCGACTGGCGTACCAACACCTCGGAGTACTCCCTGATCTTCTCATTTTCCGTATGCTCCCCGGCAATCAGATTGGCATAGTTGATGATGGATGTAAGAGGCGTCTTGATATCGTGGGATACATTAGTGATCAGCTCTGTCTTCATACGCTCGCTTTTCAACCGCTCGGCTACCGCTATGGAAATCCCCTGGCCGATATTATTCAAATTTTCGCCACACTCCTTAAACTCACCGAACATATATTTGGTATCCACCTTTTCCTCCTGCCTGCCCTCCGCCAGCGCCCGGCTCCCGTCCAACAGCTTCTTACAGATCAAAGAAACGTAGACAAGGGCCGCAAACAGGACAAACTTTTCCAGCAGCCAAGGCGGCAGGGCGGCAGACCGCCGCACAAACACACATATGCCTAAAAATTCCAGGATGCTGACGCCAAGATACAGGATCAGTATATTCAAAATCGTTGGGATCCCACAAACCATGCGGCAAAGACATCTCCAGAAAAACTTTACCATCCTTTTGATCATCCGCAGGAAACGGTAAATCAGAGTATTTTTCCACCAGCCTCCCAGCTTCATCCGGACTGCCAGTTCCCGCAGGTAAAAGGTGCAAAGAAGCGCTGCCACGGTGCAAAGGACGGCAGCCATCAGCACATTGATGAGATCATTCATCACATGAATACCTGCCTCAAACAGCAAAAGTAACGGAAAGAAAGCCACTATCCCAAAGATCACCGTATACAGATCCAGTGGAATACAGAAAAACACACTGGGCTGTATCCCCTCCGCGTCATTGCGGTGCCCTGCGCTGCACATCAGGAACAGGAAACTGTTCAGCCCCAGGAAAATGCAAATTCCCAATATCAACAACACGTGATATCTTAAGTCGTATAAGAAGGTAATCCCTCTGTATATCTCGGCATAACGATCCGCCTCGGGAAAGTCCATATTGATATATACCCGGAACACATAATCCTGCATGGGATACAGTCTCTGATATCTGATCACAATGACTCCTCCCAGGCTTTCCTTCGGAAACTGCAGATAAGTATCCTCCGACAGCGCCCTGCCCCAGTTGATCTCGTCACAGGAGGCCCAGATCACGGCAGGATTATCAGCGATATCCAAGCTGTCCCCCTCCAGGCTGCCCTTCAGCAGCGCAATCTCCACATTCTTCCCCTCGCATACCTCCTTCGCAGCCTCCAGGTTGCCCTCTGCCAGGGCATCCCTCACCCTGTAGACATCTGACAGCATTGTCCCATAGCTCTCCGACAGGAAAATATCATCCTTACTGTTGGTATAGTAACCCGCCCCTACAAGATAAAGGGCGAACAGCCCTCCCACAGCCGCCAGGAACACGCATATGGCCAGCAGGAAAAAGGCTGTCACCTTCGCCACAAAGGAGCCTGTGAGCTTCTTTTTGCGCCTCCTGCCCGGACGCGCTGCAGCAGTGCCGCCCACGGTTCTTCCGCCTTCCGCAGGCTCTACGTCAGCCTCCATACTTCCGCTCCTTGCAGGCTCTGCGTCAGCCTCCATGCTTCCGCCCCTTGCAGGCTCTGCGTCAGCCTCCATGCTTCCGCCCCATGCAGGCTCCATGTCAGCCTCCATGCTCCCATTTTCTGCACAGCCTGCGCTGTTTTCCATATCTGTTTGCTTCCCTCGCTCCATAAATCCTACCTGCCCTTCTCCATCTTATAGCCCTGCCCCCAGACCACCTTCAAATATCTCGGCTCTGCAGGGTTGATCTCCAGTTTCTCTCTGAGATGTCTGATATGTACCGCCACCGTATTTTCACTGCCATAGGGCAGATCGTTCCAGATTTTCTGGTAGATTGTTCTGGGGGAAAATACCTGTCCCGGATGCTGCATCAACAGCTTAAGGATATCGTACTCCGTAGGAGTAAGGGATACTTCCTCACCGTCTAATAACACCCGCTTTTCTTTGTCATCCAACTCGATTCCTCCGCATTTCAGAACATCCGGCTGACGATTTCCAGCCCCAAGCTGCATGTAACGGCGGAGCTGGGATTTCACTCTGGCTGATACCTCTATGGGATTAAAAGGCTTCGTAATATAATCATCCGCCCCCACCGTAAGTCCCAGCACCTTATCCGCATCTTCCGATTTTGCCGTCAACAGAATCACCGGCACATTGCTTTTCTCCCGTATCTTTACCATGGCCTCGATTCCATCCATCTCCGGCATCATAATGTCCATGAGCACCAGGTGAAGCTCATGCTCCGAGGCTGCCTGCAGCGCTTCCCTGCCATTATAGGCTTCAAACAATGTATAGTCAGCGTCACTCAGATAAATCTTTAAAGCGTTTACAATATCCTTCTCATCATCACAAATCAGTATGTTGTACATATTTTGCCCTTTCCTCCCTCGATGGATAAATTGTACCAAATTATATTTTAACAAAAAACAGGCGAATTGTTTAAGATTTGATTAAGGAACACTCAGGCGACGATTTCAGCGCCTGGATTTGCAGTCATCTGAAAAGCCTGTCGCTTTCCGCGGCAGGCTTTTAATATCTATTGCTATTTTATTTTCACCGGCAATAAGCCAGGCCGCCATGCCTGCGGCGGAATCTCTGATTATGGATACCGCCTGACATGCAGATCGGTTTATTTTGGGTCGTCTGTTTCTTCCAGATACATCCTGGCCTCATAAGGACGCAGAATCATTGCTTTCTCTCCGTCTTTGTAATTACTGATGAGCAGTTTTGCATTCGCCGGCTCCTCCAGCGGGCAATCCACCGTGCGGCCATAAAAGTTACAGACGACAAGCAGCCGGGAATCCTCATTCTCCCTGGTATAGGCGAAGATATTTTCATCCTCCTCAAGCAGCATGCTGAATCTGCCGTCCACAAACACGGGATATTTCCTGCGCAGACGAATCAATTCCCTGTAACATCCAAAAACAGAGTCCCCATCCTCAACCTGCCGGGCTGCATTGATCTTCCTGTAATTTGGATTCACCCGGATCCATGGCGTTCCCTTTGTAAATCCTGCATTTTCCTCCTCATTCCACTGCATGGGAGTCCTCGCATTGTCACGGCTCTTTGCATGGATAGAGCGCAGAACGTCTTCCTCTTTATATCCTTTTTCCAAACGGTCGCTATATAAATTCAGTGTTTCAATATCCCGATATTCTTCAATCTCATATGCCACATTGGTCATGCCAAGCTCCTCGCCCTGATAGATATAAGGAGTCCCCTGCATCCCATGAAGAAGGATTGCCAGCATTTTAGCTGATTCTTCCCAATATTCCCTATCATTTCCCCAGCGGGAAACGATCCTGGGCAGATCGTGATTGTTCCAGAACAGGCTGTTCCAGCCCTTTCCATACAGCTGTGTCTGCCAACGCCCGAACACCTCCTTAAGCTTCTGAAAAGGCAGGGGCGCCAGATCCCACTTTTCCTTTCCCTCCACCTGATCGAGGCAGATATGCTCGAACTGGAATACCATGGACAATTCACTGTTGTCAGGATTGCTGTACAGCTTCGCAAGCTCCGGCGTAGCTCCCCAGGCTTCTCCCACTGTGACCAGGTCGGCCTTCTGAAAGGTCTCCCGGCTCAATTCTCTCAAATATTCATGAAGGCGCGGCCCGTTATTTGTAATGCCCCTGTCCGGTTCCTTTGCAATCTGATCGATCACATCCAGGCGGAACCCTCCTACACCCTTCCCTGTCCACCAGTTGATCATATCATAAATTTCCCGGCGCAGCCTGGGATTCTCCCAATTCAGATCCGGCTGCTTCACAGAAAACTGATGGAAATAATACTGCCCTACCTCCGGAACCCATTCCCATGCAGATCCTCCAAAAGCTGCCCGCATGTCATTGGGAAGCTCTCCCTCCACACCATCACGCCAGACATAATAATCATGATACGGGTTTTCTCTGCTTTTCCTGGCCTCCCGGAACCAGCGGTGCTCATCTGAGGAATGATTCAGCACTAAATCCATAATAATACGGATGTTATGCTTTCCCGCCTCCCGAATCAGCTCTTCCATGTCTTCCAATGTGCCAAACACAGGATCTATGTCCTGATAATCGGAAATATCATATCCGTTGTCATCCTGCGGCGACCTGCATACGGGGGAAAGCCAGACAGCGTCTATTCCCAGATTTTCCAGATAGTCCAGCTTTGATATGATCCCCTGCAGATCCCCTGTGCCATCTCCATTGCTGTCTGCAAAGCTGCGGGGATAAATCTGATAAATCACAGCGTTTTTCCACCATTTGTCCCTGTTCATCCCATTCCTCATTTCCACGCAAGTCCTGCGCATTCGGTGATCTTACCCTTTTCTGGAAAGATTATTTTTCAGCTCATCCAAATATTCCTTAAACCTTACAGAAGTCATCCCGGGATTAGACCGGAGCAAGTCTCTCTGAAAGAAATTTCTAAGCGCGCTGAGTCGTTTCCCATCCTCTATATTGGCTGTATACTTCTCCTTCAGTTCTGCAAGCTCCTCCCCGACAGCTTCATGATATCCTGACGGCTTCGTCTGGGCCAGGCTGAGAATGCTGGCCAGCCTGCCCTCGATGCCGGATTTCAGATCCTCCATACGCACAGACAGGCCTTCCGCAATGGATTCCTTCCTCGCGTTGATTTCATCATTCCAGACCTCCCTGCGGTATTCCCTGGCCTCCCTGCGTCTTTCCCGTTCTTCCTTATAATTCTCCCATTCCGCGTTGGCAGAGGCCCAAATCTCATCCAGGCTTTTCTGTATATGTACCAGCTCCAGCTTCGCCCGCTCCATTTTGATCAGGACATCGCGCAAATCGATAGCCGCCTTGAAGGAAAGGGCAAAATCAATGACAATAACCACAGTAAGGGCTATGGTAGCCACTGTAAGCAGCTGGCCGGGAATAGATAACACAAGCTTTTCCACAGGCACATGTACAATCTCCGTCATAAGGATTGTGAGAAACCCCCAGGCAAGCGTTGTACCCAGGCAGATATGCCCCTGGAAATTAAACGGCTGATTGGAATAGTCCCAATACCGGACCTTAAACAGCGCCTCCATAGTAACACCTGTTATATACTCCAGGATCGTAGCACCCACGCATCCTGCCAGATAAGTCATGACAATATTATCCCTAAAGGGCATGGAAACAACCAGCATCATAATACCGCCGCTTCCATAAAGCGGCAGGAACGGCCCCCGCATAAACCCTCTGTTCGTAAGCTTCCTGGTGTGGATGGACACATGTGTGGATTCAATGCACCACCCGATAAAGCAATAGAAATAAAAAAAGAACAACCACTGGATCACCGTATAATGATACATAACTTTCCTCCTGTACTCCCGCGTTCGGATTGCCGAAGCGTCCCGTCCGTTCTCCCGCATTCAGGCTGCCGAAGCGTCCCGTCCGTTCTCCCGCATTCAGGCTGCCAAAGCGTCCCGTCCGTTTTCCCGCATTCAGGCTGCCAAAGCGTCCCGTCCGTTCTCCCGCATTCAGGCTGCCGAAGCGCTCTATCTGTACACCGCCGCTTCCACCGTGAGCTTTCCCTTCCGGGTCTTTCCTGGTTCTCCCACAATGCGAAATTTCCCATAGCCTCTGGCGTTCACGGTTTCATCCTGTTTGAGAAGCCTGGAATTGTTTTCACAGAGGCGGCCGTCCACATAGACCTTCCCCCCGCGGAACAGGGCAAGGCTTTTCTCCCTTGACATATTATATACTTTTGCGACCACAGCGTCAATGCGCAGGGACTGCACCTGAATGCTGACAGGAACAGGCTCCTCCCGGGGCAGCTCCTCTACACTCTCCACCACACTACACTGCACATTTGTATGTTTGACCTGCTTCAGGTTATCGCAGAGAAACGGCGCTATGGAGGATACACAAAAAAGGCAGGCTTCCCTCTCACCTGCCCTGATATCTCCAAGTGTGCTCCTCTCAATTCCCAGATTCATCAGCGCACCCAGGAAGTCCCTGTGTGACAGGGTTTCCGCAAATTTATCCATCCGGGGCCTGATATGGACACAGACAATGGGAAAGGGCATTTCATATCCCATCTGTGCCTCCTCCCCGAAGCGGATCATCTTGCGGTCGGCATCCTCATATCCCCCGCTCAAGGTATAGCCCACATAGCCAAGCTCCTGTTCCATCCGGTGGAACACATCCAGCCCGTCCAGCCCCAAAAACCCGGTAAATGTGTATATTCCCTGGGAATAAGCACGCTCCGCCAGATCGCGGAACCTGTTTTTCAACTGTTGTATTTCCTTTTCGTTCTCCTGCGACACATGAAACCTCCTTAAAGCATGCTTTGAACGTGTTTTGAAAATGCTTTCAGCTGAAGCTGATGATCTCCTCCTTCGGTGCGCGGGTCTTCTCCACGCTGACCGCATGCAGGACAGGCCCTTCCCCATTATACTCCTGGCGGTACTCCCTGGATACGGTGGCTGTCAACCGGATCCATTCCCGATCCTTCAGGGCACCCGCCCCCGCATATTCGCAGGCGTAGCCCAAAAACGCCATATCGTCCGCACAGCAGGTCATGGCCATGCGGCCGGGCACAAAGTAATCCTCGGAAAAGCCCTCTGGCTTCAGCACCATGGCCACAAACTGGAGCTTCTTTCCTATATAACGTTCCAGATGATCCATGGAATCCAGGTACCAGATTCCATACCCCGCATTATCCAGCACAATAATGTCCTGATTCAGGTCGTAGGGAAGATCCTCCTCGAATATCTCATCAATCTCACCGTTAGAGTCTTCAAAAATCACATCCGCGGAAGGATTCACTGCCTTAATGTTCCTCTTATAAGAATTCAGGTCATTCCGCACATCGTCACAGCGGTTAAATATGATCATCTCCGACTTCCGGATCATTTCCGCCAGCAGAGAGCGCATATTGGTATAATACATAGGAAATGTAGAACCGTCAATGGTAGTAATCTGCTGCTCGATCTTCCAGTGCCAGGGAAGCCTTGCGTTTTTATAATTCCACATGCCGTTGAATTCCACAATAATTCTCTCCGGCCTGTGTTTCTTATCCAGCTCCATCAGATGAGAGGGGGTAAAGTCCGCCTCCTCCTCGATCAGCTCTATTTCCGTACGGCTTTGTTTTAAAAGCCCCTCATCATACTCGTTCTCCCCCTCCTCGCAGAGGATCAGCAGAGTCTTTCCCCTGATCTGGAAATAGGGCTGCGCCAGTGTAAAACAGATAAATTCGGTTTTTCCGCTCTCCAGAAAACCATTAATCATATATACGGGTTTCATCTTAAATCCGCCTTTCCAAACAGCATCCTAATAGCAATGCCCCACGGGCATACGCAGGCGGTCATACGCCAAACAGCTCCGCCAGCTTTTCTTCTTTTAATTCGGAACCAATGACACAGATTTTGCCTGTGACCTCTGGCTTACCGCTTCTGATTTCATGCTCCTCAGGAACATAGTCGTAATAAATCCATGTTCCGTCCTCCGCCGGAACCATGCCCTTTGCACGGAGCACAGCCCCATATTCACCGCTGTCAAGGGCAGTCAGGATATCTTCAAGCTTCTTCCTCGTAAAGACTGCGGGAGTCTCCATGCCCCAGCTGGTAAATACCTCGTCCGCATGATGGTGGTGATGGTCATGTTCACAGCCACATTCGCCATCGTGGTGATGATGGTGTTCATGGTGCTCATGGTCGCTGCATTCTTCCTCGTGGTGATGATGATGTTCATGGCCACAACATTCTTCCCCGTCATGATGATGGTGATGCTCGTGGCCGCTGCATTCTTCCTCGTCATGATGATGGTGATGCTCGTGGCCGCTGCATTCTTCCTCGTCGTGGTGATGTTGGTGCTCATGGGCACGCTCCAGCAGCTCCTTCATCATATCCTCCAATGTATCCGCGCCCTCGATGGTCTCCAGCACAGCCGCGCCCTCCAGCTGATCCAGCGGGGTGGTGATGATCGTCGCCCTTTCGTTGTGCTCACGGATCAGCTCCACACACTGCTTCAGCTTATCGCCCGTTACCTTGTCAGTGCGGCTCAGCATAATGGTTCCCGCATACTCAATCTGGTTGATAAAGAATTCTCCGAAATTCTTAATATACATTTTTGCCTTAGATGCATCCACCACAGCCACGGCGCTGTTGACCTGCACATCCAGATCCGCCGCCACATTTTCCACTGCCCGTATCACATCGGAAAGCTTGCCGACGCCGGAGGGCTCGATGAGGATACGCTCCGGCGCGTATTTCTCGATTACTTCCTTTAAGGAGGCTCCGAAGTCGCCTACCAGGGAACAGCAGATACAGCCGGAATTCATCTCCTTGATCTCGATACCCGCCTCCTTTAAGAAGCCCCCGTCAATGCCGATCTCACCGAATTCATTCTCGATCAGCACCGTCTTGCTGCCGTCCAACGCTTCCTTTAAAAGCTTCTTGATGAGAGTGGTCTTTCCCGCTCCCAGAAAACCGGAAAAAATATCTATCTTTGTCATTTTAGTCCTTCCTTTCTATCCTGTCTCTATATGGCATTGAAAGCCGTTTTGCTCCTGCCAAATCATATTTTCCGACTTTTACAGAGTTTTGTCAAGAAAAGCTACGAAGCTTTCCACCATATCCGGGTCAAACATGGTTCCCGCATTCCGCTGCAGCTTCTCGATGGCGGCCTCGCTGCTCACATCTGCCTTCTTGGCATTGGGAATGGCCCAGTTGCAATAATTATTTACAATCCTGATCATGCGGGATTCCACAGGGATTTCCTCTCCCTTAAGGCCCTTCGGGTAGCTGTTTCCATCCCAGTTTTCGTGGGCCGCCAGTATAAACTCCGCAATCCTGTGTGCATTTTGAAATTGAAGCGCCATGTTGTAACCATGGAATACATGCTTCTTGACCTCCTCGTATTCCTCCGGCGTCCTGGAACGCCCTCGCATCACAAAATTCTCCGGCAGCATGATCAGACCGATATCCTGATACTTTGCCGCCATCCTCACCAGTAAGGCCCTGTCCTCGTCAAAGCCCTGCTCCCTCGCAAAACGATAGACTAAATCCATCTCAGCCTTAATGTTTTCACGATACAGGTAACATCTGTCATACAGCTTCTCCACAATATAATCAAGCAGATTCGTCTGCTGCTTCATTTTTTTCTTGTTTTCGTACATCTGCCTGTCGGCCCGCTGGAAGCATTCCTGCAGGGTCTCCGACCCCCTGTCCCATTCCGCAGCGCCGAATGCTATGGACTGGGGAAAATTAAGGCGTTTATCATTTTTGCAGTTATTGGTCACCCGGTCGCAGAAGTCCATGGCCACCTTCATGGAGACATCCCTCATCAGCACATGGAATTCGTCGCCGCCGCATCTGGCCACCACCCATTCCTCTCTTGACTGGGCCTCCAGCTTCTCCGCAATATAGCGCAGCATCTGATCCCCCGCAACATGCCCGAAAATATCATTCATCAGCTTCAGATTGTTGGCATCGCCGGAGATCAGTACAATGCGGACATCTTCCTCCGCCTTTTCGCACATTTCCATGGCAGCCGCAAATTTACGGCGGTTCCACAGTCCGGTCAGGGAATCCTTCTCCGCCAGCGTCTGCAGGACGGTCTCATTGCTCTCCAGCCTGCCGATCTGCTGTTTCTGATGCAGATTATTATATCCCAGGACGGACAACTGATCTGCGATCAGCGTCAGCGCTTCCAGAATATGGCCGAATTTTTCCTTCGTCTTCACAGGGAACCTGCTGACTCTCCGCAGATACTCCTCCTCATCCACCTCCAGGCTTCTTGCCAGCTCACGGTACTCCTCCTCCGTAGGCTGCTCCCCCCTCAGACGGATCTGGCCCACCAGCATGGTGGCGATATGTACCCCTTCAATCTCAATCTTAATGCCCGCATCGATCAGGCCGCCGGAACGGCTCCTGCGGATGTAGGGAGATTTTCCCTGATAGGAAGCGGCAATGATATCCGGTCCGGAAAAGGCGCCCGCCTGCTTCTCCCCCTCCTTCTGCCATATCATGTTTGCCGGGAAACGGCAGTAACAGGAATCTCTGGTGATGCGCTCTCCTGAAGGCGCCCTGACACCGATTCCCACTTCAAAAGCCTGTGACAGTGCGTCCATCAACTTCTGCAGCGAATCTATTTCAAAAATATCCTCAAATCTGCATACCTGCTTCTCCATTTATACCGTTCCTTTCAAAAAAGACTATTCATGACAGGGCGGCCTGCCACAAACAGTCTCCTTGTATCCAGCGTGTAAGCAAGACGATAAGCCGGGTTATGTCGTTGGATGATCATCTGTCTGGTACGGCTGTCGCCAGCCGCATCTAGCGACCTACCTGAAAGCAGGCCGGGCAAGCCTGTTGCTTTCTTTTTGGTCTTGCTTCGGATGGGGTTTACATGGCTCTGCGCGTTACCGCGCAGACGGTAGTCTCTTACACTGCCTTTCCACCCTTACCAGCTTATATGCAAGCTGGCGGTATCTCTCTGTTGCACTGGCCTTGGAGTCGCCTCCACCGGACGTTATCCGGCATCCTGCCCTGTGAAGCCCGGACTTTCCTCAGCTGCCGCCTGTCAGCGGACAGCCGCGATCATCTGTCTTACTTACAGGAAAATTATATCCTAAATGAAGCCTCTTTACAACCCTTTCCGGCATTTTCCTTCCTGCTTTGCATATATAAGCCATTGCAGCAGGCTCCTGTACCCCACTGCCGCGCAGGGGAACATGAACAGGTAATAAGGCAGGATATATCTGGTCTTCGCCTCCCACAGCAGGCTGAAACAAAAACCGCCTATGACTGCCACGGCCAAAATATGCCTCAAAATACCTTTTTCCTCCCTCACCGCAAGCAGGAACCAGAAGAACATCCCCAGATACACCACCATCTGCACCCTGTCACAAACCTCCAGCACCGTCCAGAAGTCCTCCTCGCTGACACGCCATGCCAGCGAGCCCTCCCGGGGAGGGCTGCCCTGACGGTAATCCGCCGTAAAGTAGAGGGACTGACAGAGCGGCCCGTTCCACTGGGACAGAAGTTTTTTCCCGTAAAACTCCGCTGCACGGGCAGGCTCCTCCACAAAATATGCCATCCTGCCCCTCAATTCCCGAAGCCCTTCCTCCTTCATCTTGTCATAATCAAATTCTGTTTTATAATATACGTCTTTCTGATAATTATTATCCCAGCCGCAGCCATGGCTGCTCTCCTGCATTCCCATGGCCAGGGTAACAGCCGTAGGAATCCCCTTCGACCGCTCCACCCCGGAACGCACTTCGTACATCCGGTAAATCCCGGCAAAAAGCACTGCCGGGAGCGCCACAGCCATGGCCAGCGCAGCCAGAAGCCTTCTGTCAGGACTACCGGCCAGATGCACCAGCACCACAAGCGCCAGTGCCACAAATACAATGGTAGTGTTCTGCCTTACCAGCTGCGCCAGCGTCAGCGACAAGATCATCCCCGCGAGATACCATGCCTTCTTCCTCTTTTCATAACGGCACAGAAAAAGGGCGCCCAGAAATGCAAAAAAGATGCTGAAAACATCCCCATACACCCACGCAGTGTAAAAAAACAGCGGGAAGCACAGGCTGATCATCAGACAGTATATGATTTCCGCACTGAAGCTGCCGCTCCATTCCTTCACCAGCAGATACCCCGTATAGACAATTCCCCCGGCGGCCAGCGCATTCAATACCTGCAGAGGCCGGTACTGGAAGGGCTGGATCACATGATAGAACAGCTCCACCAGGGAGGTCAGCCCCAGCTGGTAAGGATATATATGACAGTAGCCTCCCTGCTCCAGGAAGGAAAAGTCACCCATCCGGAAATAAGAGGCTCCTCCATAAATAAACGCCTGGTCTCCCATAGGCAGTCTTTCCGCAGAGAAAATCCACCAGCAGCTCACCAGAAAAGCCCACAGAGCCGCCAGCACAGCCGCCACTCCTGCGACCGGCCTGCAGGCCGCCCCCATCTTCTTTTCCAACAGGAACAGGCCGCCCAGGAGGCTTACACAGGAAACTGCCGACAGAAGGTTTGCCGGCACATTATCCCACCTGTGCAGGGAAACCTCCTCGCCTCCGGGCAGCATATACCAGGTATCCGCCAACGCGCACAGGACAAGGAGCAGCATCATGGCTGCTCCCACCGTCCTGACAATCCCGAAGCCCATTTTATGGAACCCTTCACAAGCCTTCTTATACATTGAAGCAGCTGCCTCCCACAAACTCCCTGCATATGGAATTATTGGGCAGGCCCTCGCTGGGCATTCCCAGAAAATAATTCAGAAATTTCAAAAGCCTCTTAGCCTCGTAATATTCCGGATCTCCCTTGGGAATCTGGAACAGCAGCGGCTCAGCAAAGGTCTTCAGCACCGCCAGCTCATAAATCTGCGCGGAATTAAACATGGCGTCCGCATCCTCCTGAAAGGGGAAGATGTTCTCCTCCTCGCCCCTGCGGACGGAGGCCCACATGCCGATCGTCCCCTGTGCCGCTGTCCCCCTGGTACGGGCATCCCTGATCATCCTGCGCAGCAGACGCCCGTCAGTGGTGGGGATACGGTTGTGGGCATCAATATTCAGAGTGGTCAGCGCACTGATATATATCTTATACTTACTCTCATCAGGCAGCGCATAGGACATCTTCTTGTTTAATCCGTGAATCCCCTCTATCACCAGGATATCATCCGCCCCAAGCTGCTTAAAGCTTCCCCTGTACTCCCTCTTTCCGGTCTTAAAGTTGAATTCCGGGAGCTCCACCCTCTCCCCTGCCAGAAGCTTCGTCATATCCTCATTAAACTGCTTCACATCAATGGCTTCCAGGCACTCGAAATTGTATTTGCCGTTCTCATCCTTCGGGGTCTTCTCCCTGTCCACGAAATAATTGTCCAGCGCAATGGGATGGGGGGTCTTTCCCAGCGTCCTCAGCTGGATGGACAACCTGTGGGAAAAGCTGGTCTTTCCGGAGGAGGAAGGGCCTGCGATCATAACGAACTTTACATTCTCATGCTCCGTGATCTCCCTGGCGATCTCCGCAATCTTGCGCTCCTGCTCCGCCTCCTGAATCAGCAGCAGGTCGCTCAGGGAACCGCTGCATATCTGGTCATTCAGATCACCCACCGTCTCAATCCCTATCTTCTTTCCCCATTCCGTAGAAGCCTGCATGGTCTGGAACAGCTTTCTCTGCTCCCGGAAGGGCTCCACCAGAGTGGGATGCTTCTGGGTGGGAAGAAGCAGCATAAAGCCCTCATCATACGCAATGACGTCAAACCACTTCACATATCCCGCGTTGGGCAGCATATATCCGTAATAATAATCATAATAGCCTTGAATTTCATATATATTCACGGCGGAGCTCATCCGGTAGCGGAACAGCTTCTCCTTGTCCCTCATACCATGTGTCCTGAACAGCTCCATGGCCTCCTCCAGGGGATAAGAGCGCTTCTTAAAGGGCGCGCCCTCCGCCACAAGCTGTTCCATACGCCCCTTTAAGAGCGCTGCGTTTTCCTCCGTGGCAGGAATCCTGCCCTCAGAGCTGACGTAATGGCCGTGACCGATGGCAAATTCCACCCTGGTATTCTGCGCCGTCTCCGCACCGAACAGATCGTGTACCGCCTTCAGAAACAGCATGGTGGCAGTCCTCACATAGGTCTTATACCCCACGGCATCCCCCAGGGTAAAGAACCCCACCTCACAGTCCCTGGTCACCTTTTTAAATAATTCCCTGATCTTACCGTTTGCCGCTGCAACAGCGATCATCCCGTCATATTCCCTCTGATGCTCCGCCGCAATGGCTTCAAAGGAGGTTCCCTGTTCATACTGTTTCTGTTCCCCTCGAACCGTAACCGTGACCATACCCTCTACCGTCCCTTCTTAAAATAAATAATGTGATATCTCTAAAACAGTGCCAGCGCCTTCTCCAGCTGCCCCTTCTCCTGATACAGCTCCCTCTGCCTCTCCCGGCTCCTTGAAGTATCACTCTGCTGAAGCTGTTCCAGAAGCCTCTCCACGGCACGCAGCCGCCGGGATAGATACTGTCCCAGCACAGGATGTCTGCCCAGCAGGAGCTGCTCCCCATACAGGTCGTACAGCTCCTCCAAGTCCTCATGGCACAAAGCCTTGCTTCCCTGCTCCCGGAACAGAAGCCCTCCTGCGGGTGTCCGCTGCTTCTCCGGCCTGCGCCCTGCCTCCTGATTGCCCCCTCCGTATACCGCCCTCATGGCAAAATAGTATTTCCCCTCCTCATACACCGCATCCTCCTGCAGGATCACAAAGCCCCCTGCCCTCAGGAAGCGGCGAAGTCCCGGTATTTCCGACTGTGGCTGCAGGATCAGCTCTTCAAAGGATCTTGTCTTTTCGCCGCCCTCTGTCAGAAGCCTCTCCATGAGCCTTCCACCCATTCCCGCACATACCAGGGTCTCTGCCTCACCGGTATGATATGCGGCAAGGCCGTCCGAAAGCCTCGTTTCTATGTATTCCTCCAGTCTATGGGCAGCGATATGCTCCTCAGCACCGGCAAGCGGCCCCTTCCTCACATCCATGGCGAGACAGCCCGGGCATTTCCCCGTCTGTACCAGATATATGGACAGGAAAGCATGATCGCAGCCCACATCCGCCACGCGGTTCCCTGCCGTCACCATACCCGCAAGCATCCGCAGCCTCTCTGAAAGCGCCACCGGTCTTTCCCTTCTATCTATCAGGCCTCCCGTTTCCGCCGTCATTCCAGGTAGTCTTTCCGCTTCTGCCATCTGTCCAGGTAGTCTTTCCGCTTCTGCCCTCCGTCCAGATAGTCCTTTTGCTTCCGCCGTCAGTCCAGGTAGTCTTTCCGCTTCTGCCCTCCGTCCAGGCAGTCCTTTTGCTTTCGCCGTCATTCCAGGTAGTCTTTCCGCTTCTGCCCTCCGTCCAGATAGCCCTTTTGCTTCCGCCATCTGTCCAGGCAGCCCTCCTGCTTCTGCCATCTGTCCAGGCAGCCCTTTTGCTTCTGCCATCAGTCCAGATAATCCTTCAGCTTCCGGCTGCGGCTGGGATGGCGCAGCTTGCGGAGTGCTTTGGCCTCGATCTGCCTGATGCGCTCACGAGTCACATTGAATTCCTTCCCCACTTCCTCCAGGGTGCGGGCCCTGCCGTCGTCCAGGCCGAATCTCAGGCGCAGCACCTTCTGCTCCCTCTCCGTCAATGTACCCAAAACCTCCACCAGCTGTTCCTTCAGCAGCGTAAAGGCCGCCGCATCCGCAGGCACAGGCACATTGTCATCCTGGATAAAATCTCCCAGATGGCTGTCCTCCTCCTCACCGATGGGCGTTTCCAGGGAGACAGGCTCCTGGCTGATCTTTAATATTTCGCGCACGCGCTCCACAGGCATGTTCATCTCATCCGCAATCTCCTCCGGGGAAGGCTCGCGGCCAAGCTCCTGCAGCAGCTGCCTGCTGACCCGGATCAGTTTATTAATCGTCTCTACCATATGGACAGGGATACGGATTGTCCTCGCCTGATCAGCGATTGCCCTGGTGATGGCCTGGCGGATCCACCAGGTCGCATATGTGGAAAACTTATATCCCTTGCGGTAATCAAACTTTTCCACAGCCTTGATCAGTCCCAGATTCCCCTCCTGGATCAGATCCAGGAACAACATGCCGCGCCCTACATATCTCTTTGCAATGCTTACCACCAGGCGCAGGTTCGCCTCCGCAAGGCGCTTCTTGGCCTCCTGGTCTCCCAGCTCCATACGTTTGGCCAGCTCAATTTCTTCCTCTGCAGATAAAAGGGGAACCTTACCAATCTCTTTCAGATACATGCGGACAGGATCCTCGATGTTGATGCCGTCGGGGACGGTGAGATCCAGGTTCTCCACATCCACCTCATCCTCGTCAGTGAGGATGATCTCCTCGTCGTCTACATCATCATCCGTGATACGCAGCACATCCACCGTGTTCTGTTCCAGGATCTCCAGAATCTTTTCAAACTGCTCCTCCTCCAGAGGCATGTCCGCAAAAAATTCACTGATCTCCTGATATTCCAGAACATTCTTTTTCTTTTTGGCGAGACTGAGCAGTTCCTTTATCTTCTCGTCAAATTTTGTCTGTGTGTTTTCATCCATTGTATTGGTTCCATCCTTCCTTATAATCATGCAATTTGTGAATTTTCATTAGTCTTTGTTCTAATCTAGGGAAATATGCGTTCTCGCAAGCTCCTCCAGGGCTTTCTTGCCCTCTATCACCTGATTCAGGGCACTTACATCCGTTCCCAGCTTTGCCGTATAATATTCATAGCTGTTCTTTTTTACCGCAAGGACAATGTCGTGGAACGCCTTCTCGCGCTCCTGCCCGGTAGTCAACTCCGGCAGCTTTGTGTGGAAAAGGGCCGCCGCCTCCCTCTGCTCCTCCTCGTCCTCGAACATGCTGATAATGCCCGCAGGATTGTAGCTTCCCTGCTCCAGCTCCCGGAAGAGCCTCTCCGCCACCTTGCGGTAGATTTCCTCCGTAAAGTCCTGCGCCGTAATATATTTCCGTATCTTTTCAAAGAGGGAGGGCTCGTCCGTCACCCAGGTGATCAAAAGCCTCTGGGATCTTTTCGCGCTCTCCTCCGGCTTATTCTTCTGCTGTACACCGGACTTCGGCCTGGATATGGGCTTCGCCAGCCCTGTCTGGGCCGCATAGCCCGTCACCAGCCTTCTCAGGTTATCCACGCCGATAAAATACTTCTCCGCCACCGCCTGCAGATAATTTTCCCTCTCCACGTCCTCCGTAAACCCACAGAGCTTTCTCGCTATCTCGCGATGGAACCTGGTTTTGGACTCGGGATCTTTCATGTCGAACTGCCCTTCCAGAATACGGATTTCAAAAAAGAAGCTGTTCTCCGCCTGCGCGATCCTCTCCTCAAAGGCTTCCCTGCCCAGAGCCTTCATAAACTCATCGGGATCCTTATAGGGCCGCATGTTGATGACCTTTCCTGACAGCCCTGCCTCCCGAAGGATGCCAATCCCCCTGAGAGCCGCCTTGACCCCCGCTCCGTCACTGTCGTATGCCAGGAGCACACTGTCCGTATACCGTCTCAACAGCCCCGCCTGCTCCGGGGTAAACGCCGTTCCCAGGGAGGCCACTGCCTGGGTGAAACCCGCCTGGTGCATGGCAATCACATCCATATATCCCTCACAGAGGATCACATTGCCGCTTCTGGCTGTCCTGGCGAAATTCAGTCCATACAGGTTTCTTCTCTTGTCAAAGATGGGGGTCTCCGGCGAATTCAGGTACTTCGGTTCCCCGTCTCCCATCACACGCCCGCCGAAGCCTATGACCCTGTGGTTGATATCCTGTATGGGGTACATGACCCTGTTCCAGAACTGGCTTACCAGCCCGCGTTTTTCCGAATAACTGGCCAGCCCCGCCTCCTTGATCAGCTCGTCCTCGTATCCCCTGCTGCGGAGATACTTCACCAGCCCGGCGCCGTCCTTCCCCGCATACCCAAGTCCGAATTTGTGCATGGTCTCATCGGAAAGCTCTCTTTTACTCAGGTATTCATATCCAATCCTGCCGTGAGGGCTTCGCAGCTGGAAATAAAAGAATTTGGCCGCTTCCTTACAGACCTCCAGAAGCCTGGCCCTTTTGTTCTCCCGCCTGCGCGCCTCCTCGCTGTATTCCACCTCCGGCAGCTGCACCCCGGCGCGGTCGGCGAGCAGCTTCACCGCCTCCTGGAAAGAATAATTCTCATACTTCATGATAAAGGTATAGACATTCCCGCTGACGCCGCATCCGAAGCAGTGGAACATCTGCTTGCTGCCGGACACGGAAAAAGAAGGGGTCTTCTCATTATGAAAGGGACAGCAGGCCCAATGGTTGCTGCCCTTCTTCTGCATTTTCAGATAGCCTGAAATGACATCCACTATATCGTTTTTTGCTCTGATTTCCTCTACAAGCTCTTCCGGATAAAACATTTATGCCTCTCTTGGTCATCCCTCTGTAACCATATGGCCGCGGCCTAAATCGACCATGACTTCGGTACATATATGGCATCATAGGTTGCAATCGCAAACCGGTCCGTCATGGCGGCTATGTAGTCACAGACCACCTGCTCCCTGGGTTCCCCCTCGGAAAGCAGATCCAGAAATTCCTCCGGCAGCTTGCCGGTGTGCTTCATGAAATGCTGGTACAGTGTCTCCGTCAGTCTCTCCGCCTTGCCCTCCTCGCTTTTGGCCACCGGATTCTGGTACACATTGTCAAACATAAACTGCCGCATATCCATCATCGCCTTCGCGATGGCATCGGACATACAGATATCGTTTTTCCCCATGCTGTTTGTGACAATATCGTGTACAAAGTGATCCAGCCTCTCACTGGGAGTACAGCCGATCACATCGCGAATCTCCTTTGGCACGTCCGTCTCCCTCAGGATGCCCGCCCGCACCGCATCATCCATGTCGTGGTGGATATAGGAAATCTTATCCGAAAGCCTTACCACCTTGCCCTCCAGCGTATGGGGCTTCCCGGTAGTCTGATGGTTCAGGATCCCGTCCCGCGCCTCATATGTAAGGTTCAGCCCCTGCCCGTGCCTCTCCAGTCTGTCAACAGTTCTCACACTCTGCTGACTGTGTTCAAAACCAATGGGGCATACCCGGTTCAAAGCCCTCTCCCCCGCATGGCCGAAGGGCGTATGCCCCAGGTCGTGCCCCAAGGCGATAGCCTCCACCAGATCCTCATTCAGCCTGAGTGCCTTCGCTATGGTTCTGGCATTCTGGGAAACCTCCAGCGTATGCGTAAGCCGGGTCCTGTAATGATCCCCCTCCGGCGACAGAAATACCTGCGTCTTGTCCTTCAGGCGCCGAAACGCCTTACAATGCAATATCTTATCCCTGTCCCTCTGGAACGCGGGGCGGATATCGCATTCTGTCTCCGGCCTGCTCCTCCCCTTTGAATTCATGCTGAGCGAAGCATAAGGGCTCAGGTATTCCTTCTCCCTCAGCTCCAGGCTTTCTCTTATCGTCATGTCTGCCTCTTTTCCGACGCTGTCCGCGTCACTGGGGACATCGACTGTCCCTGAGCAGGAAACCATTCTCCTATTATAGGTATTCTGCGCCGGAAGGGAAATTCCTTTTTATTTTGTTATAATATTTTAAAAAGCCATCTTACCTGCAGATATCATAAATGAACTCCGCATTTTTATCCATGGCATCCCTCGCCGCCTTCACGGGGGACATCTGAAATACATGCCACATCCCCGGATAGACGTCCATCTTTACAGAAACGTTCACATCCACAAGCGCCTGGTGAAGCCGGGTAGCGTCACTGAGCAGTATCTCATTTTCCCCCACCTGGATATAGGTGGGCGGGAAGCCGGTAAAATCACCAAACAGAGGGGATACCATGGGATTCTTTAAGTCCTGCCCCTCCGCATAGGCCAGGATCATGCGGTCTATGTATTCTTTATTCAACACAGGATCCACCGCCGCCTTTGTGGCAAAGGATTCCCCGGAGGATGTCAGGTCTGTCCAGGGCGACATCAGGGCAATCCCCCTGGGCAACAGCCTTCCCTCCTCCTTCAGCCTTAACACCAGGGTCAGAGCCAGGTTCCCTCCCGCGGAATCCCCCGTAAGGATCACGTCCCTCGCCCCATAACCCAGCAGCATCAGGTAATCCCATGCCCTCATGGCATCCTCAAGCGCCGCGGGACAGGGAAATTCCGGAGCCAGCCTGTAATCAAAACAGAAGACATCCATGGAGGTGGACATGGCCAGCTTGGAGGTCAGTGTCCTGGCATATTTGCTGCTCCCGGTGGAATACCCGCCTCCGTGACAGTGCAGGATCACATACTTTTTCATATGGGCCCGGTTGACGCTGACCCACTCGCCGTACATGCCGTCCACATCCATCTCCCGATACTGTATATCCCTGGAATTACTTAAGATTGCCCCGATATAATCCTGGGACTGCCTGTGCTTCTCTATATCGGGGTTTTCCACGATACCGTGCACCCGCCTGATGAGCTGCATTAAGTTCTGATTCCGTTTTTCATCCATGTCCATGGTCTCCTGCCCGTCATAGTAAGCATCCCCACTGCATGCAATGGGGAATCAATATCATTCTTTTACTGTTATCAGATGTGAAGCCGCTTATACAGCGCGTGCCGCAGCCGTCTGCGGGACAGCATGGTGATAAAGGCAATGTCCAGGATACCGCATACGGTCAGCACCACCGCCGACCAGCTCAAGGCAATGCCGTCCCCCAGGTAGCGGTCGATCAGGATCTCAATCCCCATGCACAGCAGCCCCACTGCCGTAACAGATTCCAGGCAGCCCACCAGGAACGCATAAGGCAGCTTCTTTACGCACACCGTGAAAAGCTCCGCAATAGCCGTCACCAGGACAGTGATCGGCAGCCCCAGCCCGAAGAACCACTGACGGCTCCCCACCAGATAGGTCAGCATATACAGGTATGCCGCCACCGCCGCCCCGTCCAGCAAAAGGGATACATAAATCGGCTGCCTCCGGTAGATGACCACGGGGATCAGTATGACCCAGAGAATCACACAGACGCCTCCCACTGCCAGCGACCAAAGCGCCCCGCGGAAGCTGAGAGCATTCAGGATACCGCAGATGACAGCCGTAGCGGCCAGCACAGCCGTCAGGAGAATCCCTATGTCCTTTCTTTTCACGGTCTCCACCTGTCCCTTCTCGCTGGGAAAAGGAGCCTGCTGTACCTTCCTTCCCTTTAATTCCCTGGGGTTGATCACAGCCGTATCGCACAGGGGACACCTTTTAGCATCCGCCTGCAGTTCCACTCCGCAATTCACACAATATGACATACGCTTATCCGACCTCCTTTAAATACGGTTGCTCTCTATCTTTACATGGATGCCGTCCTTCACCAGCTTCCGGAAAAAATATCTCTCCACATCCGTCTCCACAATGCTGCTGGCAAAATTGATGGTCAGGATATCCTCGAAGCTGATAATGGCGCAGTTGGTCCTGGTGGAATACGGCTGCCCCATATAAATATCGAACCTCTCGATATACGGCTTCATCCCCTCCGGCACCTTTAAGGCCCCCATATTGGTCAGCCCTGCGGATGAATTCTTATCCTGTATCTTTGTGTAAAATGTCCTCACCGCAAAATCCTTCAGGAAAAGGGGCACCACCTTGATAAAGGGATTGCGCTGGGTAGCTGCATTCGTCGTGATGTCGCCCCGCAGCAGCTTTTCATTGATATAATAACGCATATAATTATGAACCTGCGTCACAATTTCCTCAAAAGTATACTCTCCCAGCCTGGGATCCACTCCCGGATAGATCATGGTAATAAAATTGCGCAGCGTGATCGTCGGGAAAAAGCGGCGCAGGTTCACCGGCATGGCAATCTTTACCGGCCTCTGTCTCACGGGCCTGTCGTCCTCCTGCTTCTGCAGAAGGGCATACAGCAGGACGGAATTCAGATATTCCGTGATCGTGGCGCTATACTTCTTCGCCACCGCCATCACCTCAGACACCGATAAAATGCCGTCCACGATATTCAGGGTGTAGAAGGGCTCCTTCGTCCCCCTGACACGGTAAGCCTTCTCTCCCAGCCTGGGGGGACGCACCCTGGCATTGGCATACCGCATGTATGCGTCCTCCAGCTCCTCCTTGTCCGGCTCCTCGTTGATATCCAGCACAAATCCGCCGTTCTCGATATCCTTATGCCCCAAAAGCCTCAGGTATGTGGCCGTCAGGGTCTGCAGGACGCACATGCCGCCGGTGCCGTCCCCCAGGCTGTGATGCGCCTCCAGGGCAATCCGTTTCCCATAATAATACACCCTTACCAAATAGCGGTTGTTGGCTTTAAAGTACATGGGCTGACAGGGATTCTTCACGTCCTCCTGCACAAAAGGGCCCGGGCGGTTGTTTGGCTCCAGATAACGCCAGAACAGTCCCTTTCGGATTGCTGCCTTATAAGTAGGGAACCTGGGCAGCGTCATATCCAGAGCCTGCTGGAGCACCAGGGGATCCACCTCCTCCTTCAGCACCACGGAAAGCCTGTAGACAGAGGAAAAATCCCTTCTCTGCAGGGTGGGGTATACGATTGCGGACAGATCAAGCTTATACCAGTCCGTTTTCTCTGCTTTTTCTCTGGAAATTCGCGCTTCAGCCAAGGGCAGTCTCTCCTTTTGACATTCTATTATGGTCAGCTTCTATCCGGAAAAGCCTCTCCGTATTTCTTTTTGCATGATCTGTCAATTCTTCTGTAACCTTCATATATTTTGCCAGCTCCCTGACAACATATTCAATATTCTGCGGGACATTTGTCCTGCCCAGCCCCGGGACATTCCTGGGTGTCAGATACGGCGCATCCGTCTCTACCAGTACCCGATCCAGCGGAAGGATGCGCACGGCCTCACGCAGCTCCTTCCCGCGGCGGTCATCACAGATCCAGCCTGTAATCCCGATGGAAAATCCCATGGAAAGATACTGATCCAGTGTTTTCTTATCCCCCGTAAAACAGTGCACCACTGACCTGTCACAGATTTCACGATGGTTCTTAAACCTCTTTCTGAAATCCTCCGCCGCGCTGCGTTCATGCAAAAAGAGAGGTTTTCCAAGCCTTTCCGCCAGGACAATATGCTTTTCCAGGCACCGCAGCTGGTTTTCCTTTGTGGAGAACATTCTGTCATAATCCAGTCCGCACTCTCCCACGGCCAATATCCTGTCATTTTCCAACAGGAATTTCTCCATGAGCTGAAAATCCTCCTGCCTCGCACGATCCGCATTGTGAGGATGAATCCCTGCCGTCCCATAGGCGTCGTGGCTCTTTACAAAGTCGTTTATTTTCCGGTTCTCTTTCATATCCGTTCCGGTCAGTATGCAGCATATATTGCTGTTGCACGCATCCCTGATCACTTTTTCCGGATCGGGAAACTGCCTGCAGAACAAGTTTAAACCGATATCATAATACTTTACAGTTTCCATATTCCCCTCCCTCCCACAAGCTTCCTTATGATGCACAAAATAGCGCGAAACATGAACCACTGGTGTCCTGTTTCGCGCCATCTGATGCAGGAAAAGAGACTTGAACTCTCATGGTATTGCTACCACACGGACCTGAACCGTGCGCGTCTGCCAATTCCGCCATTCCTGCGAACAATGTTTATTATACATACTGTTTAGATAAAAGTCAACATATTTTTCAAAAAAAATTATTTTTTTTACTTAAGGAAAAAGTTTATTTCCACTTTGAAGGGGCAACACACCTGCACATATCATTGTAATATTAACTTCAACTTTATAGAAGAAGCATTTACCCCTTTCTGCAAGGGCAAATGCTTCTTCCTTAATCGTTGAACAGGTCAGATTCTTTCATCAGAAGGAATCAGCGTAACGGGTGCTGCCCTGTACATTGTATCCCCCTTCAGGTGTATACCCATTGGTAGCGTCCGCCCGTGTTGTCATATAATAATCTACCAGAGAAGCATTGCTGGCAATCGAAGAACCGTAATCCTTGAAAAACTTCTGTACACTGGCCATGTCAGAATTTTTAAAGGTATCCTCGTCAATCTTCATCTTGCCCTTCTGATCCACACTGATTCCAAACTGCTTCAGCGCGTCCTCATTGCGGGCTGTCTTTTCCCTGATATAGGACAGGTTTGCCAGCACGCCGGAATTAGAGCTGGACTCAGCAGTGTCAAACATACGGTTGTAATTATTGACAAAGCTCTTTGCCGTGCCAAGGATTTTATCGACATCATATTTGTCTGTCTCGTTGCCGTCCTTATCCTTTACCTTCTCATACAGCTGGTCGCCTGCCAGTGCTTTACCATCCGCCTTAAGCCCGGCTGCAGCAGAACCTGTAGTGCTGGTCGTCCCCGTGCTGTCCGTAGTGGAATTCGTGCTGGATGCGGCACCTGCAAACTGCAGGCGTGATGCAATCGTGGAGCCATAGCTCATGATATCCTTGGGGGAAAACAAATCCTGTACCTTGGAAGTGCCCGCCTCCTTCAGCTTTGCTTCATTCAGCTCCAGTGTCCCGTTGGCATTGACTGTAACGCCGATTTCCGAAAGCTTATCCGCATTCGCTGCTGTGCTGCTCATCATATTGGCCACATACGCTGTCTTGTTCGTCAGCGTGGAGCCCTTTGACGCTGTCACAACCTTATTGTAGTCCTCCACATATGCTTTCATCGCGGAAACCGTCTTATCCGCCGCACTGCTGCCGTCTTTTGTATCCGTATAGGTCTTGGCATTCTGTAACGTGGAAACAGTGGTCTTCAGATCAGCAAGCCCTGTCGTCAGATTGGTATTTGCCTCCTGGGTATCCTTGGAGACCTTCGGATTCCGCTTCTCCTCCAGGATCTTATCAACAACATTGGTGGTTTTCTTGCTGGCCGTTGAGCCGGAAGACTTCACCGTGCCGTAATAGGACTTCATCAGCCTGCCATAGCTGCCGTTCTTGATCGACGCATAATCGGAAAGGAAATTGCTGCTTCCCGCGCCGCTTCCCAGGCTGGAGAACAAAGACGAATAATTGTTCTTTACATTCATACCTTTTACCTCCATGTATACCCTGTACCACATCCTGCGGTACATCCGGGTATTCTTCCATTCGCATCCCTGCTGTTGTTATTAGTTCTTTTCTATATTCTACCATGTTATCGACATGATTGCACTATTTATTTATACATTTTTAAAGGTTTTCGTTACATTTGTGCGGTTTATCCAGTGCCGGAAACATTTTTATTTCCAGCTTTTGCATAAAATCTATCTTTCCGCAAAAACTATATCAAAAGCAAAATTGGTTTATGCCGGCTGTCCCGGCATGGCTGAAATCGTGAAAGGATGGTATATGACGATGGATCTTGGGAAAACAGTCTGCTATTGTATGTCCGTTACCAGCGGCATGATAAAGGATGCCGTTGATTCCGGCGCCAGCACTCTGGAAGAAGTGCAGGGAATCACCAGTGCGGGGACTGTCTGCGGCTCCTGCCTCGAAGATGTCAAAAGGCTGGTGGAATATTTCGTAAACGAGCGGGACAGCAAATAGCCTACTGTTTAAAATCGTTTCCGCAGCCTCCGGCACCCGCGGAGGAATGGAGCCGGCCGTAGACAACGAAGCGCCGAAGGAACCTGTACAAAGACAGGGGCCTGCGGCGCAAAAAAAATGGAGATAGCGAGACTCGAACTCGTGACCTATACGTTGCGAACGTATCGCTCTCCCAGCTGAGCTATATCCCCATGCACTTATTATAGCATAAGAAAGAGAGAATGCAAGAGAGATTTTTGCTGACAGGCAGATTTTTCAGTGATTTATTCGTTTCTTTTCACACCTACGCCACCGCGAGGCGTTATCACGCGTCTTTCGCGTGATAAACCCGAGATAGCTGTGCGCGAAACCGCTGTTTTGCGGTTTCTGTGCATAAGTTGCTGGTCACAGAGTAAACAGCAACATTTTTCAGCAGCATTTTATGCAGCTGATTTTTCAGCATTTGTTCATTTCACTTCGTATATACTCAAACTGTCTGTTCAGGATACTGACATCCACCATTCCTGCATTATTAAACGCTGTCGATTCTACCGTAAAGGCACCCTGATATCCCTCACCGCGCAGGAATCGGAAAAAGGCCTCAAAATCAATATGCCCCAGTCCTATAGGAAGGGTACGCAGCTTTTCCCATTCCTTATGTCCCCCGGCATAATCGTTTACATGTAAATGCCGGATATGGCCCTCCTGCCACAGCCATTTATATTCCGGCTGGTACAGCAGCTCCAGCTGGCTGTGAAAGGCTGCCATCTTCGTGTCGAACACAAAATGAATCCGGGGATATCTGTCTCTCAGCTCGCACCAGTGTTTCATAGGATCCTCACAGTTACATACCACATTCTCCACCAACAGATCCACCTTATATTTTCCCGCGATATCCGCCAGCTTAGGATAGGCATCCATATTATTCCGAAAATTCTTATCTGAGGTCAGGCCGTCCCATAAATGCAGAACCATTTTGGACGCATTTATTTCTCTGGCAATCCTGCAGTTTGCCTCAAATCTTCGGTATGCGTCCTCCAATTCTTCCTTTCCGCCCCTGCTGATATTTTCGCCTATATGCTTCTCACAATGCAAGACCGGTATGAAAAACTCCCTGCCCCGCAGGAAATCAGTCAGCCGATCCTCCTCCTGATACCAGGACTCATACATCATAAACTCGAAACCATCGCAGCACAGCTGCTGCGACATTTCTTCCAGCAGCCTGTAATCCCTGTTATTCGGTTTTCCGATCAGCGCTCCCGTAGAGCACAGAATTTCGCACATATACAGCCCTCCCGCTTATCGCCGCTTTTATAAGCAGCATTCACAAACCGACATGTCCTTTCCAAGTACATGTCTGCAGGTCACTGCTTTTGCTTCAACATCTCCACAGCCTCCTCCATGGAGACGCATTTCGCGTATCTGTCCGGCCATATAAAATCATTGTAATAATGATAGCAGACATCCTTTTTCATATATTCGTTGTCAAAAGTGGAATTGGCGTTTTCCGGGACGATCATTTCATATCCGTGCTCAAAACCGCTTTTAATGGTGGCATCCATACAGAAATTTGTCTGCAGGCCCACGGCCATAACCGTTTTTTCACCCTTTTCCATCAGATACTCCACCAGCCCTGTGGAACCGTCAAACGCGCTGTTGACCCTCTTGTCAAATATGCGTTCCTGCCCCACAGGCGCAAATTCCTCAAATATCTCGAATTCGTCATCCCCCAGGGAAAAACCGGTGCCGGGGCCGTCGTCATGTCTGACATACACCACCTCCACATGGTTCTGCCTTGCTGTCGCGATGAGGGTCTTGATATTTTCCCTCATGCATTCATAATTGTAGAGCCTTCCGTCTGTAATCCCCTTCTGGGTATCAATCACCAATAAGATCATAAGCGATTCCTCTCATCCATTGTTTCTGCTGCCGCCCCTTATGCTGCGTCCCGGCACCTTTTATCTTTTCATACAGATAAGCTTCATCTCAGGAACCCCGATATCGTCCGCGATCACTTTACACTTCGTCATCAGCAGGAAAAACAGGTTCTTTTCCTCGTCGCTGAGGCACTCATAGTTTGCCTGTCCCTTGGCGATCACCACATCCGCCTTCTCATAAATCTCACGGAATTCCCCGGATACTCTGTGAAGAACGGTTCCCAGGGAGGAATCCCCGTTGCTGACAATGGCGGCGCAGTCATCCATCCCCACATAGTAAGCGTCCTCCTCCACCGAGTCGTTGACTACAGCAGTCCCCCTTGTGGCAAAGGTAATCTGGCACCGGGGATTGATTGCCCTGATTTTTTTAATCAGGATTTTGTCAAGACAGATTTCCCCGCAGTTATCGCCCAGATAAAGCAGCGTGTCCGCTTTTTGGATTTCCTGATACAACAGAGCAGAATCATCCCGCTCCAGGGGCTCCTCTTTCAGCCTGGCGAAGCATTCCTCTATGTCCATAAGGGACAGATCATGAACGGGGTTAAAGTCAATAATATTCCCTATGATCGCGTATCGGATGCTTTCCAGAAAGGGATCCTCCGCACTGTCAATCTCCCTCTCCAGCTCTGGAAGGCGCTCCAGAAACATATGATTATAATGCGCCCTGGTTTCCCTGTAAGGGTCGTCGCTTCCAATCTCTTTTTTCAGCAATGCAAAAATGTCCCCTGCCAGCTCAGGAGTGGAGGTCGTCTTAAAATCAACGCCGCTCATGTACGTAAATACGCTTTTCAGCAGGTGTTCCTTCTCCTTCAGCCCAACCATGTCAGCCATCTTGATTGCGTGGCTGACCATGCAGGGGATACATTTCTCCTGTATTTTCATTGTACCCTCTCCTGTCATCAACCGTTCCCTGTTTCAGATATGGACATTCCCTGCCCTCCATTCTTCCCTGTTTCAGATATGGATATTTCCTGCCTTCCATTGTCCCCTGTTTCTGATACGCTTTAGTACATTTCCCTCAATAATCCTCCAGACGCATCTTTTCCCGGGGAACAAACCTGATAAGGTCATTCACCCCGTACTTCTCACGGATTTCATCGGGGAGCTTCGGATAAAACGTCAGGCACGCGTACTCCAGCGCCGTATTGCCCCAGAGATTACAAGTATCTAACAGATACCTGTAATAATCGTCATCAAAACGAATGTGAAAAGACAGCTCCTTTATCATCTGCAGGCCCATCACTGTCTCAATGTCCACACCGGGAAGATTATGCAGCAGGACATCATACTCCGCTTCCAGGATTATCCGCGTAATCTCCGGGGGCTCCCCGCCGGTAAAAAGCCCCATGGCAGCTTTCATATAGGATTTGAGCGGCTCCGGCAGATGATTTTCCACCGGAAGCTTCTCCACCCCCGACTCCTGCAGGCGCAGGATCGTCCTCATAAAACAGCACAGCACCTGGTCTAAGATGTCGCTGTCATACCCGCTGCTGCGAACGCTCATGTACCGCCCTCCGTTTTCTTAACCGCCGTTTACTTAACTATCATTTACTTAACTGCCATTTACCTAACTGCTGCTCTTTTCCGGTAAATGCCGCAGATTGCTCTCTATCTCCCTCTTAAGCCTTATCCCTGATCTGGCTGTGCAGCGCCTGCAGGGAGTGTACCTCCCCGTTGCCGGCCTTCTGTACATAGAGGATTCCTTCTGCAGTAGCCCGCGCGGCGGCAATGGTAGTCATGTAGGGAACCTTGGCCTTGATGGCGGCTTTTCGCAGGTAGCTGTCGTCATGTACGCTGTCATTGCCAATGGGGGAATTTATGATCAGGTCGATATTGCCATTGGTGATCAGATCCAGCACATTGGGCCTTCCCTCATAGAGCTTCTTTACCAGCTCGGCCTCCACGCCCGCCTCATTCAGCAGCGCACAGGTATTGCCCGTGGCAACGATCTTAAAGCCCGCCTCCTTAAAGGCCCGGCCCACTTCCACTACCTCCGCCTTATCCTTGCGGTTCACGCTGATCAGCACTGTGCCGCTCAAGGGAAGCCTGGTCTGGGTAGCCTCCTGGGCCTTGAAAAACGCCTCGCCCACGGATGTGGAAAGCCCCAATACCTCGCCGGTAGAACGCATCTCCGGCCCCAGGACGGGATCCACCTCCTGGAACATATTGAAGGGAAACACCGCTTCCTTCACGCCGTAATATGGGATATCCTGCTCCTTCAGCCCGGGCACGGGGGAGGGCCTGCCTGTGATGTCCGCCGTGATGATCTCCGTTGCCAGAGGCACCATGCGGATATTGCACACCTTGGAAACCAGGGGTACGGTGCGGGACGCCCTGGGATTTGCCTCCAGCACATACACCCTGTCCTTCTCAATGGCATACTGCATGTTCATCAGTCCCTGCACATGCATCTCCTCCGCAATCTTCCTCGTGTATTCCTTGATAGTAGCCACATTCTCCTCCGAGATATGCCTGGAGGGGATGACGCAGGCGGAATCCCCTGAGTGGACGCCTGCAAGCTCCACATGCTCCATCACCGCGGGAACAAAGGCGTGAACGCCGTCGCTGATGGCATCGGCCTCGCACTCCGTGGCGTGGTTCAGGAAACGGTCTATGAGGATGGGCCTGTCGGGGGTCACACCCACCGCAGCCTGCATATAATCGGTAAGGCTTTCGTCCGTATACACTACCTCCATACCCCGGCCGCCCAATACATAGGAGGGGCGCACCATCACAGGGTAGCCGATTCCATGGGCAATTTCCAAGGCCTCCTCCACAGTAGTGGCCATTCCCGATTCGGGCATGGGGATTCCCAGCTTATCCATCATAGCGCGGAACTGATCCCTGTCCTCCGCCAGATCAATGACGGAAGGGGATGTCCCCAGGATACGCACGCCGTTTTTCTCCAGATCCGCCGCCAGGTTCAACGGCGTCTGCCCGCCGAACTGGGCAATGACGCCCACCGGCTGCTCCTTCTTATAAATGCTCAGCACATCCTCCAGGGTCAGGGGCTCAAAGTAAAGCTTGTCGGAGGTATCGTAGTCCGTGGACACCGTCTCCGGGTTGCAGTTTACAATAATGGTCTCAAAACCCAGCTTTTTCAGCGCCATGGAAGCATGAACGCAGCAATAGTCGAATTCAATTCCCTGGCCGATGCGATTGGGGCCGCCCCCCAGGATCATCACCTTGGGCCTGTCGCTGCGGACGGGGTTCTTATCCTCCCCGTTGTAAGTGGAAAAGTAATATGCGCTGTCGGGCGTGCCGCTGACATGGACACCCTCCCAGGCCTCCTCCACACCCAGGCTGATACGGCGCTCCCGGATTTCCTGCTCGGGTATGTTCAGCAGCAGGCTCAGGTATTTATCCGAGAAGCCGTCTTTCTTGGCGCGGATAAGCTGCTCATCGGTGACTTCCATTGCGGAAGGCGCTGCGCTGCTGGTCACACTGTCGGATGCGTTGCCTGTGTTGGCGGATGCGTTGCCGGATGCATTGCCTGTGTTGGCGGCTGTGTTGCTGTCGGACGCGCCGGGTACCGCACCGCTGCCCCCGCGTCTGCAGGCAAGAAGCTCCTGCTCCTCCTGCGCCAATTCCTTCATCTGCTCGATAAACCATGTCTTCACATGGGTAATTTCATGAATTTCTTCCACTGTGGCGCCCTTTTTCAAAGCCTCATACATGGCAAAATGGCGCTCACTGGAAGGCGTGATCAGCATATGAAGCAGCTGCTCCTTCGTCTTCTCCTCCAGCTTGGGAATCTGCCCCAGGCCGTATCTCCCCGTCTCAAGAGAACGGATGGCCTTCTGGAAAGCTTCCTTGTAGTTTTTTCCGATACTCATAACCTCGCCCACGGCGCGCATCTGGGTACCCAGCTTGTCCTCCACGCCCTTAAACTTTTCAAAGGCCCAGCGGGCAAACTTGATCACCACATAGTCGCCTCCCGGCACATATTTATCCAGTGTACCGTATTTTCCGCAAGGAATGTCATGGAGCGTCAGGCCTGCCGCCAGCATAGCACTGACCAGGGCGATGGGAAATCCTGTCGCCTTGGAAGCCAGTGCGGAGGAACGGGAAGTCCTGGGGTTGATCTCTATGACAATGATCCGGTCGCTGACAGGGTCATGGGCAAACTGCACATTGGTGCCGCCGATCACCTGGACGGACTCCACAATGCGGTACGCCTGCTCCTGAAGCCTTTTCTGCAGTCCCTCGGAAATAGTGAGCATGGGGGCCGCGCAAAAGGAGTCCCCGGTATGCACGCCCATGGGATCAATATTCTCGATAAAGCAGACCGTGATCATATTTCCGTCTGCATCCCGCACTACCTCCAACTCCAGCTCCTCCCATCCAAGGATGGACTCCTCCACCAGCACCTGTCCCACCAGGCTGGCCTGCAGTCCTCTTGCACAGACGGTCTTCAATTCTTCCTTATTATACACCAGGCCGCCGCCGGCGCCGCCCATGGTATAAGCGGGGCGCAGCACCACAGGATATCCCAGCCCGTCCGCAATCTTCAGCGCTTCCTCCACGGTGTACGCCACCTCGCTGCGGGCCATCTCTATTCCCAGCTCGTTCATGGCATTCTTAAATTCAATCCGATCCTCGCCGCGCTCGATGGCATCCACCTGAACTCCGATCACCTTCACATTATATTTATCCAGGATACCCGCGCTTGCCAGCTCTGCACAGAGATTCAGGCCGGACTGGCCGCCCAGGTTGGGAAGAAGCGCATCGGGACGCTCCTTTGCAATGATCTGCTCCAGCCTCTCCTTATTCAGGGGCTCGATATAGGTGACATCCGCCATCTCAGGATCCGTCATGATGGTGGCAGGATTGGAATTCACCAATATGATCTCATATCCCAGCTTCTTCAACGCCTTACAGGCCTGTGTCCCTGAATAGTCAAACTCGCAGGCCTGGCCTATGATGATAGGGCCCGAGCCTATGATCAATACTTTATGGATATCTGTTCTCTGTGCCATGTTATGTCCTCCTTGGTTATTATAAATGTGACACTCCAACTACAAATTATTCAAACAGAGAATCAGGGCGCGTTACGGTACACTCCGCCCCGCTCATTGCATACATCGTTTTATTTTACCATAACCTGGGGGATTTGACAAACAGAGAAAATGAAAAACCACGACAAACGCATGAATGTCTGCTCTCACCCAAATCCTGAATTGTTGATTTTTAAATTTTCATCAGTTCTTCGATAAACTGTGCCGGTGCAAAGCTTATGTTAAATCGCTTCCTTCTTAGTGACAT
>CATKXX010000013.1 GCA_949840935.1 uncultured Acetatifactor sp.
TTTCCTTATAAATTGAACACAGTTTGGACACATTTAGCGGTTATTATGTATTACAGATAGTTGATGAACTCACTATCTCCCCCCTCATAAGAGAATAGCGAAGGGCCCCGGTGCAGACCGGGGCCCTTTCGCCGTGGTGCCGTTGGGATGTGGAGGTTGCTATACTCCATATTTTTGTGGAAAATAGAGAATAAAAGTGATATAGTTTATGTGATAAATTTAAGGAGAAAAAGGCATGGAATATATGTTTGAAACAGAGCACTTGAGAATTAGAAAATTTGAGATAGGAGATGCCCAATGCTTATATGAAAATCATTTGGAAGAAGAAGTAAAAAGGTGGATTCCAAATGAAAGCTATGTAGATATGGAAGAAACTAAAGGAGCAATCAAATTTTATGTGGACTGTGTGAATGACAGGCATTTACCATATGTATTAGCTGTTGAATTGAAAGAAACAGGTGAATTGATAGGCGATACAGGGGTAAATGAGGTGGAGGGAAATTCCAATGAGGTAGAAATAGGTTATGGGATATGTAAAAGGTATAGTGGAAATGGGTACGCTACTGAATTATTAAAGGCTATGACAGAGTTTATTACAGGAACTTTTGGAATCAATATTTTATATGGACGTGTTATGTGTGGAAATATTGCTTCTGTGAGAGTTCTTGAAAAGAATGGTTATGTATTTGTTAAGGAAGAATTGGGGGCGGAAGATGACCCTTATGGTAACGGAATGTTAATTTATAAAAGAATGTTAAACTGAGGTTATTGGCGATTATTATGACCTCCTGTGTTGGGCGATTATTTTGAGTATGATCGTTTATAGTTAAGAACAATAAAGAATACGCCGAATAAAGATTCAAAAAGAGTGTCAAGTAACCTTTGGCACTCTTTTCCTTATAAAAAGCATTGCAATCCCGTAATATAAGTGATTTCCGCGGCAGCCGGAAAAAAGGGGTGGTAGAAATCCGCAAATTGGAGTAAAATAATGTAGAATGTCTACAATCAGTAGAGACAGTCAGTAAAATGGGATGGGAGAATGGGAATGAAATTATCGCAGCTATTGGAGAAGCTGGACTATGAGTGTGTGCAGGGAAGTGTGGACAGGGAGATCACGGCGGTGGTCAACGACTCCCGCAGGCCCTGTCCTCCCGGCTGTCTGTTCCTGTGCATCGTCGGGGCGAAGGACGACGGCCATGACAGGGCGGCCCAGATGGTGGAGCAGGGAGCGGGGGCGCTTGTCACCTCCAGGCCTGTGGAGGGTATGGAGGGCCGTGATGTGACGGTGATCCGTGTGAAAGACACCCGCTACGCCATGGCCTTTATCGCCGCTGCCTGGTACGGGCATCCGGCGGAGAAGCTGAAGGTGATCGGCATCACTGGCACAAAGGGCAAGACCACCACCACATATCTGGTAAAGTCCATCCTGGAGCATGCGGGCTTTCATGTGGGGCTGGTGGGCACGATTGAGGCCATCATCGGGGAGGAGCATCTGGCGGCGGTGAACACCACGCCGGAATCCCTTCTGCTGCAGGAGGACTTTGCGAAGATGGTGGAGGCGGGGCTGGATACGGTGGTGATGGAGGTGTCCTCCCAGGCGCTGAAGCTGCACCGCACCCAGGGCTTTGTCTTTGACTATGGCATCTTTACCAATCTGGAGCCGGATCACATCGGCCCTAACGAACATGCCAGCTTTGAGGAATATGCGGCCTGTAAGGGCCTTCTGTTCCGGCAGTGCCGGGTGGGCATCGTAAACGGCGACGACAGCCATGTGGAACAGGTGACCCAGGGACATACCTGTACCCTGGAGACCTACGGCATGGGGGAGGATTGTATGCTGCGCGCCGGGGAGCCGGAGCTGGTGCATGTCCCCGGCAGGCTGGGGGTGGATTTCCATGTGTCCGGGCTGATGGACTTCGACGCGGAGATTCCCATGCCGGGCCGGTTCAGCGTTTACAACGCGCTTTGCGCCATTGCGATATGCCGGCACTTCGGCGTGGATGTGCCCACGATCCGGCAGGCGCTGCTGGAAGCGCAGGTAAAAGGACGGATTGAGAAGGTAAAGGTTTCCGACCGGTTTACCGTATTGATCGATTATGCCCACAATGCCATGGCGCTGGAGAGCCTTTTGGCTACTTTGAAAGAATACCGGCCGGAGCGCCTTGTGTGCATGTTTGGCTGCGGGGGGAACCGGTCAAAGCTCCGCCGCTATGAGATGGGCGAGGTCAGCGGGCGGCTGGCGGACTTTACCATTATCACCTCGGATAATCCCAGGGATGAGGAGCCCCAGGCCATTATTGACGATATCAGGGAAGGCATAGCCCGGACAGAGGGCGAATATGTGGAGATCTGCGACCGCAGGGAAGCCATCGCCTACGCCATATCCCATGCCCGGGAGGGGGATATCATTGTCCTTGCGGGAAAGGGGCATGAGGATTATCAGGAGATCAAGGGGGAGAAATATCCCATGGACGAACGCGTGATCATACAGGAGCTCCTTGACGGCGGCCTGGCGCATATCTGAGGGAGCCCGGAAAGAGGATACGGAGGGAAGGCGTGGCGGAGCTGTACGCGGATGTCATTGTGGACATCTCACATGAAAAATTGGATAAGTGTTTCCAGTACCGCGTACCGGAGAGGCTGCGGGAGACGCTGGAGACAGGGATGTGTGTCACCATTCCCTTCGGAAACGGCAACAGGCTGATCAGGGGCTATGTCACGGGCCTGGGCGGGAGCTGTAATTTCGATCCCGCCAGGATCAAGGAAATCCGGGATATCGCAAAAAACGGCGTGGGAGTGGAGGATAAGATGATTGCCCTGGCGGCCTGGCTCAGGCGCAATTATGGTTGTACCATGATTCAGGCGCTGAAGACGGTGCTCCCGGCGAAGCAGTCCGTGAGGAAGCTGGAGCACAGGACCATAGAGCGGCGGATGACCAGGGAAGAGATTCTCTCTCTGCTGGGTGAGAGCGAGAGGAAGAGCCAGAGGGCCAAGGCAAGGCTTTTGAGGGAGCTGCTGGATCAGGAGTCCATTCCCAGGGAATGGGTTACGGGAAAGCTCGGGGTGTCTCCCCAGACCATAAGCAGCCTGGAGAAGGCGGGAGTGATCCGTGTTGTCTCCTCCTCCGCTTTTCGAAACCCGGTGAAGCTTGACCGGACGGAGGAGAGCAGGAAGGCGCTGAGCGACGGCCAGCAGGAGATCGTCAGAAAGGTCATGGAGGACTTTGACAGCGGGAAGCCGGACACTTACCTGATCCATGGGATCACCGGCAGCGGCAAGACGGAAGTGTATATGCAGCTGATCCAGGAGATGCTTTCCAGGGGCAGGCAGGCCATCGTGCTGATCCCGGAGATCGCTCTCACTTACCAGACGCTGCTGCGTTTTTACCGGCGGTTCGGCGACCGGGTCAGCGTGATGAATTCCACCCTTTCCCCGGGGGAAAAATACGATCAGTGCGAGCGGGCGAAAAGGGGGGAGATAGACATTATCATCGGCCCCAGGTCGGCCCTGTTTACGCCCTTTCCGGATATCGGCGTCATTGTCATGGACGAGGAGCACGAGGGCAGCTATAAAAGCGAAGCCACGCCCAAGTATCATGCCAGAGAGACGGCCCTGGAGGTGGCCAGGCTTCACGGTGCCAGCGTGGTGCTGGGGTCGGCGACCCCCTCCATGGAGGCCTATTACCGGGCAAAGAAGGGGGAATACCAGCTTTTTACCCTGAGGGAGCGTCTCACAGGGGGGCAGCTTCCGAGAGTCTGCACGGTGGATCTGCGCCGGGAGCTGAGGGAGGGGAACCGTTCCATCTTCAGCAGAAGGCTTCAGGAGCTTCTGGCCGACCGCCTGGAAAAGGGGGAGCAGGCCATCCTCTTTCTGAACCGGCGGGGATATGCCGGGTTTATCTCCTGCAGGGCCTGCGGCCATGTGATGAAATGCCCCCACTGTGACGTGTCGCTTTCGGAGCATAAGAACGGGATGCTGGTATGCCATTACTGCGGCTTCCGCGTGAAAAAGCCTGACCGCTGCCCTGAATGCGGCTCAGGGTATATCAGCGGCTTCCGGGCGGGAACCCAGCAGATCGAAGAAAAGCTGAGAGAGCTGTTCCCGACTGTCCGCACCCTGCGCATGGATGCGGACACTACCAGGACAAAGGACAGCTATGAGCAGATACTTTCTGCCTTTGCCAATGAACAGGCGGATGTATTGATCGGCACACAGATGATCGTCAAGGGCCACGACTTCCCCAGGGTGACGCTTGTGGGGGTGCTGGCGGCGGATATCTCCCTGGGAGCGGACGATTACCGGGCGGGGGAGAAGACCTTCCAGCTGCTGACCCAGGCGGTGGGAAGGGCGGGAAGGGGGACGCTGCCGGGGGAGGCGGTGATCCAGACCTATCAGCCGGAGCATTATGCGGTGGCCTATGCGGAGAAGCAGGACTACGAGGGCTTTTACAGCGAGGAGATCCTTTATCGGGAGATGCTGGGCTATCCTCCGGCGGCCCATATGCTGGCGGTGCAGATCTTCTCCAGGGACGAGGAGGGCGGCCGGCGCCTGGCGGAGCACCTGGCGGCAGAGTCCGGCGTGGGAAGGGGGCCCGCCGGAAATGGATTCTCTGCGGGAAGGCCCCCAGGCGGCGCCGGCCTGCAGGCTCCCGCGTCCCTGATCGGCCCGGCCCCTGCGTCCATCGGGAGAATTAATGATATTTTTAGATTTGTGTTCTATGTGAAATGTGCAAGTTATGATAAACTGGTATACATAAAAGACCGGCTGGAAGATAAAATACAGTTATTATCCCTGGCGGACGAGTCGGTGCAGTTTGATTTCGACCCTGTGAATACCATGTAGGACATGGGGCTTTTCGGTACGGCGGTGGTGTCCGGGCGCTGTCTGACACACAATGCTGAGAATGAATGAACAGCGCAGAAATGAGGATGAGAGGATAAAATGGCGATTCGGAATATTCGCGAGATTGGTGAGGATGTATTGACGAAGAAATGCAGGGAGGTGACGGAAATGACCCCCCGCATTAAGGAATTGATAGAGGATATGCTGGAAACACTGTATGAAGCCAACGGTGTGGGGCTTGCGGCTCCCCAGGTGGGTATACTGAAACGGATCGTGGTCATTGACGTGACGGGGGAAGACCCTTATATATTGATCAATCCCAGGATTGTGGAGAGCAGCGGGGAACAGACAGGGAATGAGGGATGCCTGAGTGTGCCGGGAAAGTGCGGCGTTGTCACCAGGCCCAATTATGTGAAGGCGGTAGCCCTGGATGTAAATATGAAGGAATTTGTACTGGAGGGCACGGAGCTTCTGGCCCGGGCCATCTGCCATGAGGTGGATCATCTGGACGGCCATCTCTATGTGGAGAAGGCGGAGGGGCCCCTTCAGGATGTGGTCAATGAGGAAGAATAATGCTGCCGGCCGGGAAGGAACAAGTGAGAGCATCCTGCATCGGAAAAGGAGAGAAGTTTTTTGAAAACGGGGCCGGAGCTGGAATAGGAGAGTATTGTTGTGAAGATATTATTTATGGGAACGCCGGACTTTGCGGCCGGCGCATTGGAGGCGCTGATCGGCGCCGGGCATGAGATCGTCGCGGTGGTGACGCAGCCCGACAAGCCCAGGGGAAGGAGCCGGGAGCTGCTGCCGCCGCCGGCGAAGCAGTGTGCAATGGAGCATCATATCCCTGTGCTGCAGCCGAGGCGCATCAAGGCCCCGGAGGCGATAGAGGAGCTGAGGCGGTATCCGGCGGAGGTCTATGTGGTGGCGGCATTCGGCCAGATCCTGTCCCAGGAGATCCTGGATATTCCCGGATACGGCAGCCTGTGCATCCATGCATCCCTGCTGCCCAGATACAGGGGAGCCTCCCCCATTCAGCACGCCATCATTGACGGAGAAAAGGTGACGGGCATTACGATCATGCAGATGGATGCAGGAATCGATACGGGGGATATCCTGTACAAGAGGGAGATTCCCATTGCCGATACGGACAATTACGAGACCCTGGGCGATAAGCTCATGGCGCTTGGCGGGGAGGCAATCGTAGAAGCGCTGTCCCTTCTGGAGCAGGGGAAGCTTGTGCCGGAGAAACAGGAGGATTCCCTCAGCTGTTACGCGTCCATGATCGACAAGGAGATGGGCCGGATAGACTTTGCGAAAAGTGCCGTGGAGCTTGACCGGCTGATCCGCGGCCTGACGCCGTGGCCCAGCGCGTTTACCAGCTGCCGCGGCAGGCAGTTAAAAATCTGGAGGGCGGAAGCGGTAGAGGCAGAGGAGGAGGCCGCCGCGCCCGGTAAGATCCTGCGGGTGGACAGGGATTCTGTCACGGTTGCGGCGGGAAAAGGGGCCCTGAAGCTTTACGAGCTGCAGCTGGAGGGTAAAAAGAGGATGTCCGCCCATGACTTTCTGCTGGGCGTAAAGCTGCAGCCGGGAGAAATGCTGGGCGTAAATGATTTGTAAAGGAGAAGGCTTATGGGACTTTATGGATTTTATTTTGACCCCACTTATCTGCTGGTCATCATCGGCATGGTGCTCTGCCTGGGCGCCAGCGCGCTGGTGAACCACACCATGAATAAATACAGCAGGGTACGAAATGGGAATGGAATGACAGGGGCGGATGCGGCCAGGCGCATCCTGAACAATGAGGGCCTGTACCAGGTGCAGATCGAATGCCTGAGCTCAGATAAGGGAGACCATTACGACCCCCGCACGAACACGGTGAGGCTGTCCCGGCAGAATTATGAGGGTGCTTCCGTCACGGCGGTAGGGGTGGCGGCGCATGAGTGCGGGCACGCGATCCAGCACGCCAGGGGGTATGCCCCCTTAAATCTCAGGAGCGCCATGGTGCCGGTGGTGAATATAGCCGGGAATCTGGGAATGCCCATTATCCTGATCGGGGTGCTCTTAAGCTGGAACCATGTGCTGATACAGATCGGCATCTGGGCGTTCGCGCTGGCGGTGCTGTTCCAGCTGGTCACGCTGCCGGTGGAATTTAACGCCTCCGCCCGGGCGGTGGCGAAGATTGACCAGTACGGCCTGCTGACGGCCCAGGAGAACACCGGCTGTAAGAAGGTTCTGACAGCGGCGGCGTTGACCTATGTTGCGGCTGCGGCGTCTTCCATCCTGCAGCTTCTCAGGCTGGTCATGCTCTTTGGCGGCGGAAGGAGAAGGGACGATTAAGTCTGTGCGTTTCACGGCCGCCTGTGGGTTTCGGTGCAGGCGGCGTTACGGAGGGAAAAGGTGGCGGAAAACATCAGGGAAATTGTTCTGGATACACTGCTGGAGCTGGAGAAGGGCGGGGAGTACTCCCACCGCCTGATCCGTGCGGTGCTGGATAAGCATGATTATCTCGAGGGCAGGGATAAGGCATTTATCAAGAGGCTGGCGGAGGGTACGATCGAACGCCGGACGGAGCTGGACTATGATCTGGATCAGGTATCAAAACTGCCGGTCAGGAAAATGAAGCCTCTGATCCGGTGCCTTTTGCGTATGAGCGCATACCAGATACTCTATATGGATGCCGTGCCGGACAGCGCGGTCTGCAATGAGGCGGTCAGGCTGGCGGGGAAAAGGGGATTTCAGAGCCTGAAGGGCTTTGTCAACGGCGTGCTCAGGAGCCTCTCCAGGCAGAAGGGTTCGCTGGCCCTGCCGGAGGATCCTGTGGGCTGCCTCTCGGTGAAATATTCCATGCCGGCCTGGCTGGTGGAGCTCTGGCTCTCCGAATATGGCCGGGAGGTGACGGAGGGGCTGCTGAAGGGGCTGATACAGATACATCCTGTATCGCTGCGCTTTCCCTCCACGCTTTCCGCATCGGAGCGGGAGGAGGGGATGGAACGGCTCAGGAGGGCCGGGGTGGAGCTGGCGGCCAGCCCCTATCTGCCCTATATCTGCTCTGTGAAGCGCACGGATAACCTCAGTGCGCTTCCCGGCTTTGGAGAGGGAGCCTTCACTGTCCAGGACGTGAGCTCCGCCCTGGCGGTGGAGGCGGCACAGCTCAAGGGGACGGACTTTGTCATGGATGTCTGTGCCGCTCCCGGAGGAAAGAGCCTTCTCGCGGCGGAGAAGGCGGGCAGGGTGCTTGCCAGGGATATCTCTGTTGAGAAAACGAGTGTTATTGAAGAAAATATCAGCCGTATGGGAAAGAAGAATATACAGGTGCAGGCCTTCGACGCCACCATATTCGATCAGGGATATGAGGGGAAGGCGGACGCCGTATTTTTGGATGTGCCCTGCTCCGGCCTGGGTGTCATGGGGAAGAAGCGGGATATCAAGTACCGCGTGACGCCGGAGGGGATTTGCAGCCTTACAGAGCTTCAGCGCCGGATCGTAGATAACAGCTGGCGTTATGTCAAACCGGGAGGGATTCTGATCTACAGTACCTGTACCATCCATCCCGCGGAAAATGAAGCCATGGTGAAATACATTTCCCGGGAACTGCCCTTTGAACCGGTATCCCTGGAAGGGGTGCTGCCTTCGGCCCTCTGGGAACAGAAGCGGCGGCTGGAAGGGGAGATACAGCGGGAGAGGCAGCAGGAGGCACAGCGGCGCCGGGGCACAGGGCTGACGGAAAGAGAACAGGCGTCATGTATCCAGCTCCTGCCGGGATACATGGAATGCGATGGCTTCTTTTTCGCCAGGTTCCGGCGCCGGGAAGAATGACGGCCGACGTCCCGAAGCCTGGTCAGAGTATGCGGCAGCCCGATGCCTCGAAGTCCGGTCAGAGTATGCGGCAGCCCGGCACCCTGAAGCCCGGGCAGAATATGCGGCAGCCTGATGGGCGTTGAATCCGGCCCATACGCCGGGAAATGTGTCGTGTCAGGGGCGTGGAAGATAAGACTGATAAAGGCGGATGCACTATGACAGATATGGACAGGACAGTAAAAAAGGATATTAAATCCATGACGCTCACGGAGCTGCAGGAGGATCTGGCGGCGAGGGGGGAGAAGCCCTTCCGGGCGAAGCAGATTTATGACTGGATGCATGTGAAGCTTGCGGAGGGCTTTGAGGAGATGACGAATCTCTCAAAGGTATTGCGGAAAAACTGTGAGCTGTGGTATACTTACACATCTCTGAAAACGGTGCGGGTACAGGAATCCAGGCTGGACGGCACGAGGAAATTCCTGTTCCGGCTCCCCGACGGGAATCTGGTGGAGAGTGTCTGGATGAAATACCGGCACGGAAACAGCGTGTGCATCTCCTCCCAGGTGGGCTGCCGCATGGGATGCAGGTTCTGCGCTTCCACCCTGGACGGCTGGGAGCGCAGCCTTCTCCCCTCCGAGATGCTGGATCAGGTATACGCGGTCACAAGGCAGACCGGGGAGAGGGTTTCCAACGTGGTCGTCATGGGGACGGGGGAACCTCTGGACAATTATGATAATCTGCTGCGGTTCATACGCCTTCTGACAGATGAGAACGGGCTGAATATCAGCCAGCGCAGCGTAACGGTATCCACCTGTGGCATTGTGCCGGGGATAAGGCGTCTGGCGGAGGAGCATCTGCAGATCACCCTTGCGCTGTCCCTCCATGCAGTCACGGACGAGAAGCGCAGGGAGCTGATGCCCATAGCGGAACGCTATTCCATAGCGGAGCTGATGGATGCGTGCCGGTATTATTTTGAACAGACCGGGCGGCGGATTACTTTCGAGTACAGCCTGGTGGCAGGAGTCAATGATTCGCCGGAGGATGCGGAGCTGCTTTCAGCGCTGGCCAGGCCCCTGGGCTGCCATGTGAACCTGATTCCGGTGAATCCCATAAAGGAGCGGGATTACGTACAGTCTGATGCCGGCAGAGTGCGGGGGTTTCAAAATAAGCTTGAAAAAAACAAAATTAATGGTACTATAAGAAGGGAAATGGGCAGGGATATCGACGGCGCCTGCGGGCAGTTAAGACGCGGATACATCGGTTCCCAGCAGGATTTGGAGGGAGAGGAACGTGCTTAAAACGTTTTCCATAACCAATATCGGTAAGAAGAGAAAATTGAACCAGGACTTTATTTATACCTCCGAGCAGCCTGTGGGCAGGCTGCCCAATGTCTTTATAGTGGCTGACGGAATGGGAGGCCATAAGGCGGGAGACTATGCCTCCAAGGTGACGGTGGAGACGATTGTTTCAGAAATACTGAAATCGGAGGAAACAGAGACGGTTGTCATCATGGAGCAGGCCATTCGGACTGCCAATGCGCTGATCCGCAGGCGTGCGGAGGAATCCCCCGAGCTGGAGGGCATGGGTACCACCGTGGTGGCGGCTACCTGTGACGGGGATATCCTGCAGGTGGCCAATGTGGGCGACAGCAGGCTTTATATTGCAAATCACAGGGAGATCCGGCAGATCACCAGGGATCATTCCCTGGTGGAGGAGATGGTGCGCATGGGCGGGATCGCCAGGGAGGAAGCGCGGAACCACCCCGATAAAAACATTATTACCAGGGCAGTGGGGGCGGATGATGCCGTGAGGCCGGATTTCTTTACGGTAAGACTGAATCAGGGTGATATTATACTGATGTGTACGGACGGCCTGACCAACATGCTGGAGGACGAGGAAATCCGCATGATCCTGGAGGAATCCAGGGACATGGTGGAGAAGGCGGAGGAACTGGTAAAGGCGGCCAATGAAAAGGGCGGCAGGGACAATATCAGCGTGATACTCATAGATCCGTTATCGGCATAATGCTTTTTACGGCAGGATGCGTTTATTATAGATTGGAGAAAATGTATGATTAAGATTGGAATGATGATAGGCGACCGGTACGAAATACTGGAAAAGATCGGGACCGGCGGCATGTCAGATGTGTATAAGGCCAAGGATCACAAGCTGAACCGTTATGTGGCGGTCAAGGTGTTAAAGCAGGAATTCAGCGAGAATGCCAATTTTGTATCCAAATTCCGCATAGAAGCGCAGGCAGCAGCCGGACTGATGCACCCGAACATTGTCAATGTCTATGATGTGGGTGAGGAGAACAATATTTATTATATTGTCATGGAGCTGGTGGAAGGCATCACCCTGAAGAAATATATCGAGAAGAAGGCCAGGCTCTCTTATAAGGAGGCGGTGAGTATTGCCATCCAGGTGAGCATGGGGATTGAGGCGGCACATAATAACCACATCATACACAGGGACATCAAGCCCCAGAACATCATCATTTCCAAGGATGGGAAAGTAAAGGTAACGGATTTCGGCATTGCGAAGGCGGCTACCAGCAATACCATTACCTCCAACGTCATGGGATCGGTGCATTACACCTCGCCGGAGCAGGCCAGAGGCGGCTACAGCGACGAAAAGAGTGACATCTATTCCCTGGGCATCACCATGTTTGAAATGCTCACCGGGAGAGTGCCTTTTAACGGGGAGACCACGGTGGCGATCGCTATCAAGCACATCCAGGAGGAGATGCCCTCCCCGGCGGAGTATGTGCCGGAGATACCGGGCAGTGTGGAGAGCATTGTCCTGAAATGCTGCCAGAAGTCGCCGGACCGCCGGTACCAGAGTATGCCGGAGCTTCTGGCCGACCTGAAACAGTCCCTGCTGAGCCCTGACGAGGACTTTGTCGTACAGAACGATCCCGACATTGAGGGCGGCACCCGTATGATCACGGATAACGACATGGCGCAGATCAAACGCAGGGCCGTCTACCAGGAGCCTCCCGAGGATACCATGAGGCTTTTGTCGGATACCGAGGCCATGTACGAGGGAGACGAGATGGTGGAGGATGAGGAGGAGTACGATGAGTACGACTATAATCCCCGGGTGGACAGGATTACCACGGTGCTTGCTGTCATCGGCGGTATTGTGATCTGCGTCATCATCGTTATCCTTGCCATAAAAGTATTTGGCGGCGAAGGGGACGAGAGGGATCCCAGCAGCCCGGTGATCATCTCGGAGCCATCAGAGACTCCCGGCCCGTCCATAGAATATGTGAAAATGCCCGATGTAAAGGGAATCAATGTGGAAGACGCCAGAAATACCCTGGTGAATCTGGGAATCCGCCCGGAGGTGCAGTATGAGGAATCCGATACCATTGACGCGGGAGTGGTGATCGGTGCCAATGTTGACACGGGGGAGGATGTGGCTCTGGGGAGCACAGTGGTGTTGACCGCCAGCGCCGGCCCCTCCGGCGTGTCTGTCCCAAATGTGGTGGACAGCCTTTTTGAGGAGGGAGAGAACAGCCTTACCGGCCTGGGATTTGCCGTGACTAAGATGGAAGCTTATTCCGATACCATAGAAAAGGGCGTGATCGTGTCCCAGTCCCCCATGGCAGGCACGAAGGCCCCTCAGGGCAGTAACATCACGGTGACGGTGAGCCTGGGGAAGGAGGAGACAAAGCTTTATGTGCCGAACCTGATCGGGATGACGGAACAGGACGGGACAGTGGAGGCGGTGGAGGCCGGCCTGGAGATTGGCAGCGTCTCCTATGTGTTCAGCTCGGAGTATCCCGAAGGGCAGATCTGTTATCAGAGCTATTCCCACGGCTCCTATGTGGATCCGGGGACGGAGCTGGAAATCCGGGTGAGCAAGGGGCCGGAGACTCATACCTACAGCTGTAATATGAACATTGCGGCGCCCACAAAGGAGGAGGCTCCCGACTATGTGTCGGGCACTTCCGTGGTGGTGACGCTGATCACGGACGATGACCAGGTGCTGCTGGAAGTCACTACGGCGTCCTTCCCTGTGCCGGCGAATTATTCCGGGATCAAATGTTCCACAGGGACAGTGACGCTCGTATACACAGTGACAGGGGAGCCCACAATTAATCCGGAGACCGGGGAGACAATCCCCGGGGCACAGGAGGAGAGAGTGGTGCACAGGGACGTACAATTTACGGTGGAGTAACGGATGCGAGGAAAGATCATCAGAGGGATAGCGGGATTTTACTATGTCCATGCCTTTGCGGGGAAAGCGGAGGCAGGGGTCTATGAATGCAAGGCCAGAGGAATTTTCCGCAGGGATAACAGAAAGCCTCTGGTAGGCGACAATGTGGAGCTGGATATCGTGGATGAGGGTCAGAAGCTTGGCAATATCAGGGAGCTGCTGCCCAGGCAGAATGAGCTGATACGCCCTGCAGTGGCAAATATCGACCAGGCCCTGGTAATCTTCGCCATAGCCAGCCCAAAGCCTGACTTTAACCTTTTGGACCGTTTCCTGATCATGCTGCAGCAGCAGAGGATTCCCTGTATCGTCTGCTTTAACAAGGAGGATTTGGATGAGGAGGGGGCCGGAGAGCGGTATCGGGATATCTATGAGGCCGGAGGCTTTCAGACTGTTACCGTCAGCGCCGACAGGAGGAGCGGCATAGACAGGCTGGAGAAGCTCCTGCGGGGCAGGACTACCGCGGTAGCAGGCCCCAGCGGCGTAGGGAAGTCCTCCCTTGTGAATTGTCTGCAGTCCGGTGTTATCATGGAGACAGGGCAGATCAGCAGGAAGATTGAACGGGGCAGGCATACCACCAGGCATACGGAACTGATCGCGGTGGAGGAGGACACATATATTCTGGATACCCCCGGCTTCAGCTCCCTGGGACTGTTCCGGCTGGAGAAGGAGCAGCTGGGGCTGTATTATCCGGAATTCGCCAGGTATGAGAAATTCTGTCGTTTCGGAGGCTGCTCCCATATCAATGAGCCGGAATGCGGTGTAAAAGCGGCCCTGGCGGAGGGCGGCGTCAGCCGGCTGCGGTATGACAATTACTGCCTGCTGTATGAGGAGCTGAAAAACAGAAGGAAATACTGAGAAAAGGGATCTGGTCAGGGAATCGGATCCTTTTTCGTTCTTCTCACCTCTTATTCCATAACAGGCGGCTTGCAATGTATGCCTGAAAAAGTGCAATTGATTCCAAATGTATTCCTTTTTTACCGGCACTGCAATATCATATGTTTCGTAAAAGATGTGGAATACACCTGTGTGGAATACATCTGAATTGTATGGGATGGGAGTGTGAGTTTGTGTTAAAAACAATCAAAGGAAGGCTTACAGTCAGTGTGATCGGTATCGTGGTGGCGAGCATATTGCTGACTATGGCAGGTATTACCGGCATTGCGGGAAAGCGTATGCTTCGGGATCAGACGGAGGCGCTGCAGCTTAACGCTGATAAATATGCGGAGGAGATCAACACGTGGATTGAGAAGGAAAAGCTGCTCGTGGCAGGTGCCGCGGCCAGCGTCCAGGCAGGGGGGAGTACGGACACTGCGCTGGTTCAGGCCGTGGTGGACATCCATTCGGCAGGCCGTGGCGAGATTCTGAACCTGTACTGCGGAACCAGGGACGGGATGTTTATCCAGTCCAACAGGGATGCGGCTGTTCCCCAGGGCTATGATCCCAGGGAGCGGGGCTGGTACAGGCAGGCGGCGGAGGCGAAGTCGGTCATTGTCACGGATCCTTACTGGGATGTGATGACGGAGCAGATGTGCGCCACTATGGCGGCCCCGGTATACATAGACGGCGAGCTGGCGGGAGTCATGGGCCTGGATGTAACTCTGGGTACGGTGACGGAGCTGACAAGAAGCATCCGTTATGCTGACGGGGTGTACGGCTTCCTGACAGACAGTGCCGGGCATTATGTGGCGCATGAAAATAAAGCGTACGAGCCTACCGAGAGCACCGCCGTGGCGGTCACTGATATCCTGCCGGGGCTGGCCGGAATGGTGGAAGGCACTGAGAGCGGCGTAGAAAGACTGACTGATTATGACGGAAGTATCTGTTATTTCGCCATGGCTGATATTGCAGGAAGCGGCTGGAAGCTGGGCGTAGCAGTGCCTGCTGCCAATGTTACGGAGTCCCTGACAGCCATGCTGATGGTAACGGTGGTTACGACCCTCGTCATCATTGTGTTTGTGGCGCTGTTTATGGCGGCGCTGATCGGCAGGCTGCTGGCGCCGGTACAGATGCTGAAACAGTTTGCCTCCGGGGATTTCTCTGAAAATGCGGCCGGTGATAAGGGAATTCCGGCGAGGTATCGGAATGAGACGGAGCAGATCCGCACGGCTACGGCGGAGGTGAGACAGCAGATCAGGGAGATCATATTAAATACAAAGGAGGAAGCCGGCAGGATCAGTGCGATCGCTCAGGGGACATCGGAGAATATGACGGCTTTAAACCAGAATATAGAGGGGATTACCAGGCTGGTGGAACGTGTCAACGGGCAGACCGCGCAGGCCAGGGAGCTTGCGGAGAGCATCAGGGATAACGGGCAGGAGCTTGGGGGTGCCATTGAGAATGTGGCGTCCAGGGCGGAGGAGGCAGCCAGACAGTCCGGAAGGATCATGGAGAGGGCGGAGGCCCAGAGGAAGACGTCCGAGAAATCTGCCGGAGAAGCGCTGGAGCTTTACCAGGAGACCAGGGAGGATCTGGAGAGTGCTATCGCGGACAGCCGCAGGGTGAAGGAGATAGACACGCTGACGGAGGAAATCCTGGCTATCAGTTCTCAGACCAATCTTTTGGCGCTGAATGCGTCTATAGAGGCGGCGCGAGCCGGAGAGGTGGGAAGGGGCTTCGCCGTGGTGGCGGACGAAATCCGGCAGCTGGCGGATAATTCCAGGCAGGCGGTGGACAAGATCCGGAAGGTTACGGAGGGTGTGGTGCACAATGTGGAATTCCTCGCAGAGAGCTCGGGCCGGCTGCTTCAGTTTATGAATGAGAAGGTAATGAAGGACTACGACAGCATGAAGGGGCTTGCGGAGGTCTATCAGAAGGATGCAGGCTTCTATAATGATATCTCTGTGGAGCTGGGAGCTTCCTCCCAGGAGATGAGCGCCAGCATGGGAGGGATAAATGAGTCCATAGCTGCCATCACCAGGCTTGTGGGAACCGTTGCGGAGCTTATGGAGGATGTGGAGGGGGCCGCCGGGGCATCCAGTGAAAGCTCCGGGGAGGTGATGGAACAGATGGAGGAGCTGTTCCGGCTGAGCGGGCTTCTGAATCAGACGGTGGCGGCTTTCAAAATATAAGGCATCGGACAGGGGGCGTTTAAAGGCATGTTAGGAGGTCAGGTATTTATAGCGTTGATCCGGTATGTGATCAGTCTGGGAGGGACGATACTGTTGTTTTCCCTGATGAGCAATTCCCGGTTTGGCAGGAGAAAGACGGCAGCGCTCTACGGCTGTTTCAGCATAGTGGTGATTGCAGCGGCCTGTGTCTGGTATGCGGTTGACTGGGCAAGCTGTGTGAGAATGTCGGCCATGGTAATGTATCTGTGCTTTGCCGTGTTTGCCTCTTGCATGAGCGCTGACTCCATTGGCCTGACCATGTACAAGCTGGCGTTGAATTTTTATCTGATGGCCCTGTTCCTGGTGGGAGGGATAGAAATTTCCATCCTGTATTTCCACAGAAATGTCTGGGCGGATATCATTGCGCGCATACTGATGATAACGGCTATGGCGCTGTTTATCGACAGGAAGGTCAAGGATCCCATCCGAAGATTCGGCAATTATATGGAGAATGAGCTGGACGGTTACAGTGTGACGATCATGATTATCAGTATCCTGTTTGGGATAGGCTTTATCTTAAATCCCAATTTAAAGGATCCTACGCCGTTTCGGCTTTTCCAGATCTTTATGAATTTTTTCCTGACAGGGGCATTACAGATGCTGGCGTACCGGCTTTACCTGCATATCGGCAGGGAAAAGGAGTACAAGAAGGAGAACCAGCTGATGAAGATGAATCAAAGGCTGTTGGAGAGGCAGCTGGAATTCCTGGAGGAGTCGGTGGAGGAGAGCAGGAGAATCCGCCACGACATAAGGCATCATAACGCAGTAGTAGCCGAATATGCCCGCCAGGGACAGACAGAGGAGCTTCTGAAATATTTATCAGAGCATGAGGAGGAGCTGGAGAAGGGCGCGCCGCAGGCTATATGTGCCAACATGGCAGTCAACAATCTCCTGACTGCTTACACCAGAAAGGCGGAGAGGGAACAGATCAGGGTCATGCTGGACGTACGGCTGGAGAAAAACCTGAATATTGCGGCAGCGGATTTGGTGACTATTCTGGCCAACGCTTATGAAAACGCGATTTACGGGTGTATGGAGGTGAAACGAGAGAGTCCCAAACGGGAATGCTCTATCCGCCTGATGATCAAGAGGAAGGGAAATAAGCTGGTCATATACTGCAGCAATACCTGCCGGACAGAGATTGAGATGAAGAACGGGCAGCCACAGCCGGAAGCCACAGGTGGGGTAGGCGTGCTGAGTATCATTAAGACGGCGGAAAAATATGACGGAGAGTACGATTTTAAGAACGATAACGGGGTATTTATCTTCCGGCTGGTCATGAATACGCTGTCTGCCTGAGAGTGTATTCAGCAGGCAGACGGAACAGAAACGAAAGAGGTGCAGCTTATGTATTTAATAGCGCTCTGCGATGATGAAGCGTCAGAATTAGACAAGACAGAACGGATGTTGAGCGACTATGAGAAGAAATATGAGAAAACGAAGTTTGAGATAGACAGGTTCGAAAGCCCGGTACAGCTTCTTGAAATGGTCAGGGAAAAGGGGTATGCGCCGGATCTGATATTGATGGATATCTATATGCCGGAGAAGCCCGGGATTGAGGCTGCCAGGGAGCTTCGGGAGATGGGCTGCCGTGGGAAGCTTATTTTCCTTACCACCTCCAGAGATCACGCGCTGGATGCCTTCACAGTGGATGCGGCCCAGTATCTGGTCAAGCCGGTAGCGGAGAAGCAGCTGTTTCCGGTGCTCCACAGGATGCTGGAGGATATGGAGGAGGAGCGCAGGAAATACCTGGTACTGCGGATCGAGGGCAGGACCCAGCGCGTGGCGCTGCATAATCTGGTATATTGCGAAGCCAACGGCAAGACGCAGCATATCCATATGTCGGACAGCGCCCGATATGTGCTTCGGATCACCATGACGGAGCTTTATGAGATGATATCCCGCTATCAGGAGTTTGTGAGGATTGGGGTCGCCTATATCGTAAACCTGGAACATGTGGAAAGCTTTAACGCTCAGGAGCTGCAGATGGACAACGGGAAGAAGATATATCTTCCCAGAGGTTCCTTCCAGTCCCTTCGGGAACGGTATTTTGATTTTTACTGCGGAAATGACGATGGGGGGGGGTACAAAAGCTGAGGAAGAATGGATGGGGAGAGGGACGCGGTGCTGGTAAAAGAAAGCCCGCGCCTTAAATTTGCTTATTTTAAAACGGCGGATTCTATGGTATAATTCTCTCAATGTCTGGAAGCTGATGCACCAGGGCAGAAAATACAGAGAAAGGCGGAGGGTTTCTGATTAAGGGCCTTCCGGGTGGTAATCATATTATGAAACTAGGAATCGTCGGCCTGCCCAATGTGGGCAAGAGCACATTGTTTAATTCCCTGACAAAGGCGGGGGCGGAGGCCGCAAACTATCCCTTCTGTACCATCGATCCCAATGTGGGCGTTGTGGCTGTGCCCGATGAAAGGCTTGAGGCCCTGGGGAAGATGTACCAGTCCAGGAAAGTCACCCCGGCAGTAATCGAATTTGTGGATATTGCGGGACTGGTCAAAGGGGCTTCTAAGGGCGAGGGCCTTGGGAACCAGTTTCTGAGCAATATCAGGGAGGTTGACGCCATTGTCCATGTCGTGAGATGTTTTGAGGATGCCAATGTGATCCATGTGGACGGCAGCATAAACCCTCTGAGGGACATTGAGACCATCAATCTGGAGCTGATCTTCGCCGATCTGGAAGTATTGGAAAGACGCTATGCAAAAGTGTCAAAGGCAGCACGGATGGACAAAACCTACGCTAAGGAGCTGGCGCTGCTGGAGCGCATCCGGGCACATCTGGAGAGTGGCAGGCCGGTAAAGACGCTGGAGACGGAGGATGAGGACGAGCTGGCCCTGCTGAAGGAGTACAATCTCCTGACCGGAAAACCTGTGATCTATGCGGCAAATGTGGCGGAGGACGAGCTGGCCGACGATGGCGCCTCCAATGAATATGTGGGTGAAGTCAGGAAATTTGCGGAAAAGGAAAAGAGCGAGGTGTTCGTGATCTGCGCCCAGATCGAGCAGGAGATTTCAGAGCTGGACGAGGAGGAGAAGGCCATGTTCCTGGAGGATCTGGGGCTGGCGGAGTCCGGTCTGGAGAAGCTGATCCGGGCCAGCTATTCCCTGCTGGGGCTGATGAGCTTCCTGACGGCGGGGGAGGATGAGACAAGGGCGTGGACAATAAAGATCGGGACAAAGGCGCCCCAGGCGGCCGGCAAGATCCACTCTGATTTCGAGCGGGGCTTTATCAAGGCGGAGGTGGTCAATTATAAAGACCTGCTGGAACAGGGCTCCCTGTCCGCCGCCCGTGAGAAGGGCCTGGTAGGCATGGAAGGCAAGGACTATGTGGTGCGGGATGGGGATGTGATCCTGTTTCGGTTTAATGTCTGAGCGGCTGTGGCAAAGGAGAGTATTTATGAACGCAGGTGATATTGCTTTTCCAGGGCTGGGGATCTATCTGGAGGATGTGCCAAGGCATTTTACCGTCTTTGGCTTTGAGATTGCCTTTTATGGGCTGATCATAGGGATCGGTATTATTGCCGGGATCCTTACGGCGGCAGTCCTGGCGAAACGGACGGGGCTGGATCCGGAGGTGATATGGGATTTTGCCATCTATGCGGTGATCTTTTCCATTATCGGAGCCAGGATTTATTATGTTATCTTCGCGTGGGATTTTTATAAGGATAATCTGTTGGGCATCTTTAACATCCGCAAGGGCGGGCTGGCGATTTACGGCGGCGTCATTGCCGCATTTATCACTCTTTTCGTCTATGCGGGGCTGAAGAAGCAGAATCCCCTCCGCATAGGGGATGTGGCTGTGCCGGGGCTTATCCTGGGGCAGGCCATCGGACGTTGGGGCAACTTTATGAACAGAGAGGTCTTCGGCGAGTATTATGACGGATTGTTTTCCATGCAGCTTCCCGTGGAAGCCGTGCGGGCCAGGGATATCTCGGAGAATATTGCGTCCCATATGCCGGAGGGCGCGAATTATATCCAGGTGCATCCCACATTCCTCTATGAGAGCGTCTGGTGTCTGGCTGTGCTGGCAGTGATGCTGCTTTATATGAGGCATAAGAAATTTGACGGCGAGATCTGCCTCCTCTACTTTGGCGGATACGGCCTGGGAAGGTTTATCATCGAGGGTATCAGGACGGACACCCTGTTCCTTCCCGGAACCACCGTTGCCGTGTCCCAGGTGCTGTCACTTCTGATGGTTCTGTTCGCTGTGGTGACGGATGTTATTGTACGGGTGAGGATGAAAGGCAGAAAGGGAGAATAGAGAAGCAGGTGATATTGTTTATAAAAAAATAGAGAATACCTTAAAATTTTTTTAAGGACAGATATGGAAAAGAGTTGCCCGTAATCATACCATATCTTGTGGTTTTCACAGAAAAAGCGTTCCGCAGATTTTTTGCGGGGCGCTTTTTTGAATGCCGTGCGTCAAAATTGAGGGTTGTAAAAATCCGGTTAATATATTAAAATCAATCATACAGTGGGATGAAGATGGCAACAAAACCCAAAAAGTGGGATGTAGTGCCATGGGATAAGACGCTGCGTACGGCAGCCCCGCTCTGACTGGTGGTGATTGCTATGTTCATGGGCAGATACAATCATACAATTGATCCGAAAGGCAGGTTAAGCATCCCTTCAAAGTATCGTGAAATCCTGGGTGATGAATTTGTGGTTTCCAGAGGGATGGACGGCTGTCTGTTTGTGTATGCGAATGATGATTGGAAAGCCTTTGAGGAAAAGCTGGTATCACTGCCGCTGATCAACCAGGAGGCGAGGCAGTTTGCGAGATACTTTCTGTCGGGGGCACAGTATGTCACCGTGGACAAGCAGGGACGCATTCTGATGCCCCAGGATCTGAGGGATTTTGCAGGCCTGGAGAAGGATGTGGTTCTCGCCGGGATGGGAGGGCGCATCGAGATCTGGAGCCTCGAAAAGTGGAATGCCAACAGTGAACAGGTGGATATCAACAAGATATCCGAGGGGATGATCAGCCTCGGGCTTACGATATAAAACACCTGTTATGATAAGGCCAACGGCTAAAAAACCGTATGAGAAAGGGAGTCTTCGGTATGGAATTCAGTCATTATTCCGTGCTTCTGGCGGAAACTATTGAACAGCTTCATGTCCGGCCCGAAGGCACCTATGTGGACGGTACATTGGGCGGCGGAGGACATGCATATGAGGTGTGCAGACGGCTTACCACCGGCCATTTCTTCGGAATCGACCAGGATGCCTCGGCCATGGAGGCTGCGGGAAAACGTTTGGAACCTTTCGGGAATAAAGTGACTCTGATAAGGGATAACTACTGTAATTTAAAACCCGTCCTGGCAGGGAGAGGGGTTACGGGAGTGGACGGCATCGTCCTCGACCTGGGCGTATCCTCCTACCAGTTTGACGAATCGGAGAGAGGCTTTTCCTATCGTTTCGACGCTCCACTGGACATGCGTATGGACCGCAGGCAGAGGATTACGGCGAGGGATATCGTGAATGGATATTCCGAGAGTGATTTGATCCGGATCCTTCGGGATTACGGCGAGGAGCGCTTTGCCCAAAATATTGCCAGGAACATCGTGCGGGCGCGGGCGGTGAAGCCTGTGGAAACTACCTTTGAGCTGAACGAGCTTATTAAGGCGGCCATCCCCGCCAGGATGAGAAGGGACGGGCATCCCTCCAGGCAGACTTTCCAGGCTGTCAGGATCGAGTGTAACAGGGAGCTGGAGGTTCTGAGCGCTTCGCTGGACGATTTTATTGAGCTGTTGAACCCGGGAGGAAGGCTGTGCATCATTACCTTTCATTCCCTGGAGGACAGGATCGTCAAGACGATTTTTAAGAAAAATGAGAATCCATGTACCTGCCCGCCGGAATTCCCGGTCTGTGTATGTGGAAAAGTACCAAAGGGAAGAGTGGTGACAAGAAAACCGATTTTACCAGGAGAAAAGGAGCTGGCGGAGAACAGCCGCTCCAGGAGTGCCAGGCTTCGTGTGTTTGAAGCAGGAGGCAATTAAACAGAAAGCAGGACAACAACATGGGCCATACTGGAAATCACAGCACGAGAGGTTCATACGGACAGAGGACAGGCATACCTGCCGGCGGGAGCCGCAGCGGATATGTGTATGGAAATACGGCACGCAAAACTGAATATGGAAATGCCGCCCGCAGGCCGGAGTACACAGGTGCGGTGCGGGGGACAGAGCTCCAGAGACAGCTGCAGGAACCGCCCAGGAAGCCGGTTCAGAATGAAGTGCGCAAGAACCGTGAGAAGGCACACCATATGAGCATGGGATATGTGATGTTCCTGGCGGCGGCACTGATCGCGGCGGCGCTGATCCTGGTAAATTATGTACAGCTCCAGGCGGAGCTGACCAACCTGACAAAGCTGAACGCGACAAAGCTGAGTGAACTCAGCAACCTGAAGCAGGCCAATGATGAGGCGTATAACCGCGTCCTGAACAGCATCGACCTGGAGGAAGTAAAGAGGATCGCCATAGGGGAGCTTGGTATGGTGTATGCGCAGGAGGGCCAGATCTATAACTACAGCAGTGAGGGAAACGACTATATGCGCAAGATCACGGAAGGTGCGAACTAGAGGTGCGGAGTGAAGAACAGGGATAAAATCAAATTTTCAATTAAAATGCAAAAGAAGCTGGTAGTATTGTTTGCTTTCGTACTGCTGGCTTTTGCCTGTTTAAGTGTGAGGCTGGTGCTGATTGCCAAGGAAAACGGCACCCAGTACCAGAAACAGATCCTTTCGCAGCAGAGATACGATTCTACCATCATCCCCTACCGGAGGGGCGATATCGTGGATTCCAGGGGGACGGTTCTCGCCACCAGCGAGAAGGTCTATAATCTGGTGATAGACGCTAAGGTAATGAATACGGAGCTGAACGGCAAGAAGCCGTACCTGGAGCCTACGCTGAAGGCACTGGAGCAGTATTTTGACCTGGATATGCAGGAGATCAGGGAGTATGTCACCACCAATACGACCTCCTCCTGGTATGTGCCCCTGAAGCAGCTGACCTATGAGGAAATCAGCGGTTTCCAGGAGGCGCTGGTCCCGAAGGAGGAGGAGACCAAGGAGGAGGCGCAGAACAGGCGCAATATCCAGGGCGTCTGGTTCGAGGAGGAATACAGGAGAGTGTATCCTTACGGTTCCCTGGCGGCGGACATGATCGGCTTTACCACCTCGGACGGGCAGGGCAAGTACGGCCTGGAGGAGTATTATGATTCTGTGCTGTGCGGCGTCAACGGCAGGGAGTACGGATATCTGAATGACGACCTGAACCTGGAGCGTACCATCCAGCCGCCTATGGACGGATATACCCTGCATACCACCTCGAATGCCAATGTACAGATGATCGTGGAGAAATATCTGAAGAAATTCAACGATGAGCACAAGGACGAATTTGTGCAGGGGGCAAACGGGGCCCAGAATATCGGCTGTATCATGATGAGGGTGAATACGGGGGAGATCATTGCCATGGCAAGCTATCCCACCTACGACCTGAATGATACCAGGAATACCTCCAATCTCATCGGTTCCATGGAGGTGGAGCAGATCACCAACGCCAACGGCTATTTTGAAATCCACAAGACAGGGAATTATATCAGCGAGGCCAGGCTGGCGGAGATGGACAGCGACCAGATTTACCTGAACCTGAACAACCTCTGGAAGAATTACTGCATCACCAACACCTATGAGCCCGGTTCCACAGCGAAGCCCTTTACTGTGGCAGCGGCACTTGAGACAGCGGTGATCTCGCCCAACGCTACCTTTGAATGTACCAGGTACATGGAGATAGGGGGGCATAAGATCCGATGCCATAACAATTATGACGGGACAGTGACTTTGGAACAGGCGGTGGCCAAATCCTGTAATGTGGCCATGATGAAGATTGCTCAGGTGCTTGGAAAGGAATTGTTTACAGAATATCAACAGATATTTAATTTTGGCCTAAAGACCAATGTAGACCTGGCGGGGGAAGCGCGTACGGCGAGCCTGATCTATACGGCGGATCAGATGGGCCCGGCAGACCTGGCCACCAATTCCTTCGGCCAGAATTTCAATGTGACCATGATACAGATGATAACCGGCTTCTGCGCCCTGATCAATGGGGGCTATTATTATGAGCCCCATGCAGTGGACAAGATCACGAATTCCAACGGTGCCACTGTGGCCAATATTGAGCCCAGGGTGTTAAAGCAGGTCATCTCCGAATCTACCTCCGAGCTGATACGGCAATACTGCATAGCGGTAGTCAGGGACGGCACCGGCCATACGGCACGTCCCGCGGGCTATATGATCGGCGGGAAGACCGGGACGGCGGAGACTATTGATGAAAACACTCATCTCCGCTCCGAGACGGAGCATGTGGTTTCCTTCATAGGCTTTGCCCCTGCCGATGATCCCCAGATCGCAATCTATGTGGTGGTGGACAGGCCCAATGTGTCCCATCAGGGCGACGCCAAGTATGCCACGGAGATTGTGAGGAATATTCTGACAGAGGCGCTGCCCTACCTGAATATCTTTATGACGGAGGCGTTGTCCGAGGAGGAGATTGCGGAGCTGGACGCACTGCAGCTGGAGATTACCACCCAGTATACACAGAAACCGGAGGACGAGGCCCTGGAGGAGGAAGACCCCGGGGATGACGAGAGCAAATATCTGAACCCCGACGGCACCCGTCCTGCCTGGATGGACTTTCCCATTGACCCTGCCACAGGCTACCGGGTCGATCCTGCCACCGGGGATAAGTATGACGCCAAAGCGGGCTTCCTGGTGGAGGGCGGGAGCAGTTCCGTCTTTGACCCCGATATGCCGGTGAACAATAACCTGGTATACCCTCAGACGGAATAAAAGAGGCATAACCTGGAGGAAGGCTGAATAAAGTATAGTAATCCTTTTTCTGAGGTCATGCATGTTATCCGATAATAATAAAATATTTCACCGGAAGAAGATCCTTGTGATCTTTCTGGGCTGCGTGGCGCTGCTGCTCTTTCTGTTTGGCAGGCTGGTCTATCTTATGATCTGGCGGGCAGAGCATTATTCGCAGCTTGCCACGGAGCTCCACGAGCGGGAGCGAAGCATCAAGGCTGCCAGAGGGCGGATACTGGACTGTAATGGGACGGTTCTGGCGGATAATAAGACTGTCTGCACCATCTCCGTCATACATAATCAGATTGAGGATCCGGAGGAGATCATCCGCATCCTGTGCGAAGAATTGGAGCTGTCCGAGGAATATGTCAGGCAGCGGGTGGAGAAATATTCCTCCATGGAACGCATTAAGAGTAATGTGGATAAGTCCATTGGCGACAGAATCAGGGAGTACGATCTTGCGGGTGTCAAGGTAGATGAGGATTATAAGCGATATTACCCTTATAATGAGCTGGCCAGCAAGGTTCTCGGCTTTACCGGAGGGGATAACCAGGGAATCATAGGGCTGGAGGTGATCTATGAGGAATATCTGCAGGGGGAGCCGGGAAAAATCCTCACCATGACGGACGCCAAGGGTATCGAGGTGGAGGCTGCGGGAGAACGGCGCATTGAGCCGGTCAACGGCAGAGACCTGTGTATCAGCATGGATCTGAACATCCAGACTTATGCCACCCAGCTTGCCGCTCAGGCTTGCGCTACCAAACAGGCGGACAGCGTTTCCATCATTGTGATGAACCCGAAGAACGGCGAAATCCAGGCCATGGTCAACGTGCCGGAATTTAATCTGAACGATCCCTATGCCCTGCCGGAGGGGACGCCGGAGACGCTCAGCGCGGAGGAAAAGCAGGATCTGCTCAACGGTATCTGGAGGAACGGATGTATTAACGATACCTATGAGCCCGGCTCCACTTTCAAGATCATCACTGCTGCTGCGGGCCTGGAGGCGGGTGCGGTGACAAAGGAGAGTACTTTTAACTGTCCCGGCTTTATCGTGGTGGATGACAGGAAGATACGCTGTCATAAGACTGCGGGGCATGGCACCCAGGATTTCACCCATGCCATGATGAATTCCTGCAATCCCGCGCTGATCACCCTGGGGCTGCGCCTGGGACTGGATTCCTATTATGATTACTTTGAGAGATTCGGTCTGAAGACAAGAACGGGTATCGACCTTCCCGGTGAGGCGGGCACCATTATGCACCAGAAGGAAAATATGGGGAATGTGGAGCTGGCCACCGTCTCCTTTGGCCAGTCCTTCCAGATCACGCCTATACAGCTGCTCACCACAGCGTCCTCCATCATAAACGGCGGGAACCGCATCACGCCGCACTTTGGGGTAAAAGCCCTGGACGGGGAGGGAAATGTGGTGGAGACCTTTGACTATCCCATCAAGACAGGGATTGTGTCGGAGAAGACCAGTGAGACCATGCGGGAAATCCTGGAGATGGTGGTGTCGGAGGGCTCCGGGAAGAACGGCGCAGTGGAGGGCTTCCGGATCGGAGGAAAGACGGCTACCAGCCAGACCCTTCCCAGGGGGAGCGGGCGTTATATTGCGTCCTTCGTGGCTTTTGCGCCGGCGGATGACCCTCAGGTCATAGCCATAGCAATCATCAATAATCCCCAGGGAACTTATTATGGCGGACAGGTGGCCGCCCCGATCCTGCGTCAGCTGTTTGAAAATATTCTACCGTATATGGGAATCATGGAGAATGATCAATGAGAAATGTTAGCGTATTGGCAGCTTCCATATCCTTTATCCTCAGTGCGGTGCTCGGCCCCGTGATCATCCCCTTTCTGAGGAGCATTAAATGCGGGCAGACCGTGAGGGAGGACGGCCCTTCCACCCATCTGGGGAAAACAGGGACGCCTACCATGGGAGGAATACTGATCCTGGCCAGCGTAGTCGTTACCACACTGCTGTTTTTGGAGGAATATCCCCATACGGCGCCCATCCTGTTCCTCACTGTGGGCTTCGGGATGATCGGTTTCCTGGACGATTACATAAAGGTGGTATGCAGGCGTTCCATGGGCCTGCGGGCATGGCAGAAGCTCCTGGGCCAGCTGGTGGTGACGGCGGGATTTGCATATTTCCTGCTGCATTATACGGATGTCAGTCTTGCCATGAGGATTCCCTTCCTGCCGGGACAGTATCTGGATTTTGGGTCATGGAACCTGCCCATCCTGTTCTTTATCGTGCTGGGGACGGCAAACGGCACGAACTTTACGGACGGCCTGGACGGACTGGCGGGAAGCGTGACCGTCATGGTGGCAGTCTTTTTCACGGTGGTCGCTGTGGGAAGCAGGAGCGGCATCGAGCCGGTGACCTGTGCCGTGGCCGGGGCCCTGCTGGGCTTTTTGCTGTTCAATGCCCATCCGGCGGCAGTTTTCATGGGGGATACCGGCTCGCTGGCACTGGGAGGCTTTGTGGCGGCCTGCGCGTATATGATGCAGATGCCGCTGTATATAGCGATTGTGGGGATCGTTTATCTGGCGGAGGTGGTCTCCGTTATCCTGCAGGTGCTCTGGTTTAAGATCAGCGGCGGAAAGAGGCTCTTTCGCATGGCGCCCCTCCACCATCACTTTGAGCTGGGGGGCTGGCCGGAGACGAGGATCACAGCGGCATTCACCATTGTCACGGCCCTCATGTGCCTGATAGGGCTGATGGGACTGTGATACCGTTACATTATTATATAAGGAAGAAACGCAACAGGAATGGCAACAGGAATAGAAGGTCGGGAAAGGACGGAACGGATACAGAGTATGTGGAAGGGAAGAAAGTGTTTGGTAATTGGATCCGGAATCAGCGGAACAGGTTCCGTGAAGCTTCTGGAGCATATGGGTGCGGAGGTCGTGCTTTACGACAGTAATGGGGAGCTGACACAGGAGACGCTGCGGTCAAAGCTTCCGCAGGGGAGCAGGGCGGCCTGCATAGCGGGGGAGCTGCCGGAGGAGACGCTGAAGGCGGCGGAAACTGTGGTGCTGAGCCCCGGCGTGCCCACGGATCTCCCTCTCGTCAACGCGCTGCGGGACAATGGGGCTTCCATTATCGGGGAGATCGAGCTGGGTTATCAGGAGGAAAGGGGGAGGGTAGCCGCCATCACCGGGACCAACGGCAAGACCACCACCACCACCCTTGTGGGCGAGATCATGAAAGCTCACCTGGGGGCGGATAAGACCTTTGTAATTGGCAATATCGGGAACCCTTATACCTCAGAATGCCTGAAGACCGGGCCGGATACGGTGACTGTGGGAGAGATCAGCTCGTTCCAGCTGGAGACAATCCGGGACTTCCACCCGTCGGTTTCCGCGATCTTAAATATCACGCCGGATCATCTGAACCGCCATCACACCATGGAGGCTTACGTTGCGGCCAAGGAAAATATTACCCTGAACCAGACAAAGGAAGATGTGTGCGTCCTGAATTACGAGAATGAGTACACGAGGGACTTCGGAGAGAGATGCCCCGCCAGAGTCATTTATTTCTCCTCTGTCCGTGAGCTCCCGGAGGGCTATTGCCTGAGAGGGGATAAGATCCTGAGGAACACTTCGGGCGTAAGCCGGGAGCTTCTGGATATCCATAAAGATATGAACCTGGTGGGAATCTGCAATGTGGAGAATGTCATGGCTGCGATTGCCATTGCGGAGAGCATGGGAGTCCCCATGGAGACGATCCTTGCCGTGATCCGGCAGTTTCACGCGGTGGAGCATCGCATTGAATTCGTTGCGGCCAGGGGCGGGGTGGATTATTACAATGATTCCAAGGGCACGAATCCCGACGCTGCCATACAGGGGATCCGCGCGATGTCGAAGCCGACGATCCTCATCGGCGGCGGATACGATAAGCAGAGTGAGTACGACGAGTGGATCGAAAGCTTTGGGGGTAAGGTCAAGTACCTTGTCCTCATCGGGCAGACCAGGGAAAAGATTGCGGAATGCGCCAAGGCCCATGGATTTGACAGGATCCGCTTTGCGGATACCTTTGAGGAGTGCCTGAAGCTCTGCACGGAGCTGGCGGAGAGCGGGGATGCGGTTCTTCTGTCCCCGGCATGTGCCAGCTGGGGAATGTTTCCCAATTATGAGGTGAGGGGCCGGCTCTTTAAGGAGTATGTGTATCAGCTGGGACAGGAGGGGGTATCCCCGCAGGAGGGTGGCTGAGGCCCTGGGCGACCGGAAGACAGTGGGCATTGGGCCGTGGATGTAAGGAGTGCTTATGGCGACAGAGAGAACCGCAAGGCGGAAGAGAAAAGAACAATCTGAATATTTTTTTGATTACAGCCTGCTGTTCATCGTGCTTTTCCTGTTGGGCTTCGGACTTGTAATGATCTACTCGGCCAGCTCCTACGAGGCGTTCCAGGATTTCGAGGATGCCGCTTACTATCTGAAGAAGCAGCTGGTGGCTATCATCATCGGGCTGGCGCTGATGATCGTTGTGGCGAATATCCCCTATCATTTCTGGGAGAGGTTTGCCATGCTGGGATATGTGGTGTCCATGGCGCTGGTTCCCCTGGTAAAGACTCCCCTGGGAGTGGAATCCCACGGGGCGAAGCGCTGGATCAGGATTCCCGGTATCGGCCTGAACCTGCAGCCCGCGGAGGTGGCGAAGCTGTGTATGGTGCTGTTTCTGGCGGTCATGGTCTGTAAGATGGGAAAGAGTGTGCGTACCATGAAGGGGTTTTTCATCATGCTGGCAATGCCCCTTCCGGTGGTGGCGGAGGTTTACCTCATCACCAAGAATTTAAGCTCCGCCATTATCATTATGGGAATCTCCGTGCTGATGGTGTTTGTAGCCAGTCCCGACTACAAGAAATTCGTCATTATGGGCCTCTCCGCCGTGGCGGTTGTGGCGGTGCTGGTCTTTGCAATCGTCTCCACCTCGGCGGAAGGGGGCGGTTTCAGAAGCGAACGTATCCTGGCATGGCTTGACCCGGAGGGCCACTCCCAGGGGAAGGGCTTCCAGACCCTGCAGGCGCTGTACGCCATCGGCAGCGGCGGCATCTGGGGAAAGGGCCTGGGGCAGAGTATGCAGAAGCTGAGCTTTGTCCCGGAGGCCCAGAATGACATGATCTTCTCCATCATCTGTGAGGAGCTGGGGCTGTTCGGGGCCATCGCCGTGATCCTGATGTTCACCATGCTGCTATGGAGGATGATGGTCATAGCCAATAACGCCACAGACCTCTTCGGTGCCATGCTTGTGGTGGGGGTGATGGGACATATAGCCATCCAGGCTGTGCTGAACATTGCGGTAGTGACCAACACCATTCCAAACACGGGGATCTCCCTTCCCTTTATCAGCTACGGAGGCTCCTCCGTTATGTTCCTGCTGATAGAGATCGGGCTGGTGCTGAGCGTGGCAAAGCGGATACAGCTGAAGGAGCTGTAGGTAAGGTAACGCCGGGACTGGTTCCGGCGCCCGTCCTGCAGCCGCCGCACCGCCAACCGGGGAGGGACAAGGTACATAAGGAGAGGATTTACATAGGATAGAATAGGTCTTTAATTTGAAACCGGATGGTGAGGTATGGACTCTATTCATATTCAAGGCGGGATAGCACTTCAGGGACAAGTGCGCATTCAGGGCTCGAAAAATGCGGCGCTGCCTGTTTTAGCGGCTACGCTGCTCACAATGGAACGATCCTATATCAGAAATTGTCCAAGGATTGCCGATGTACACGCGATGGTCAGTCTCCTGAGAAGTCTGGGCTGTCTTGTGACCTGGTGTGGGGACGGCCTGCAGGTGGACAGCTCGCAGGTCAGCCGTGGTGCCATGCAGGGGGAGGCGGTGAAAGGTATGCGTTCCTCCCTCTGTCTCCTGGGGGCGCTTTTGGGCCGCTGCGGTGAGGCGGTTCTGGAGCATCCCGGCGGCTGCGTCATCGGGGAACGCCCCATAGACCTGCATCTGTGGGCACTGGAGCAGATGGGCGTTGTATTCTCGGAAGAAAACGGGATGATCCAGGGGACTACCCGGGGCCTTCACGGTGCCCGGATCGTACTTCCCATACCCAGTGTGGGAGCTACCGAGAATATCATACTGGCAGGAACCATGGCGGAGGGGGATACCCGCATAGAGGGAGCGGCGAAGGAACCGGAAATCACGGCGCTCTGCCGTTATCTGCAGGGCTGCGGGGCGGTCATGGAGGGCGTGGGTACGGACCGGCTGTTGATCCATGGCGGAAACAAGCTGTATGGCACAGAATTCGCGGTGCCCTCCGACCGGATTGTGGCGGGGACTTATCTCATGGCGTGTATCGGCACAGGCGGCAGTGTCCTTCTGGAGAAGGCTCCCGCGGACGAGATGGAGGCGGTGCTGGATACGGCGTCCCGGATGGGGGCTTCCTTCTGGGTGTCGGAGGAGGGGATTTATGTCCAGGCTTCCGGGCACCCCAGAGCTGTGGAACGGCTGGTGACCCTGCCTTATCCGGGCTTTCCTACAGATCTGCAGTCGGCAGCGCTGGCTGTGCTGGCGGCGGCGGAGGGTCGGAGCATTGTGGAGGAGAGGATCTTTGAGAACCGCTTCCGGGTTGCCGTGGAATTGAACCGGATGGGAGCCTGTATTGAACAGGTGAACGCCCATATGGCAGTGGCCCGCGGCATCGGGCAGCTGCGGGGGGCCCGGGTGGAGGCAAGGGAGCTTCGGGGCGGCGCAGCGCTGGTGATAGCAGGCCTGATGGCGCAGGGGGAGACAGTGGTCACAGGGTGTCCGTATATATACCGCGGATATGAGAATATCTGCAGGGATTTCAGAGAGTTGGGAGCACGGATTGCAAGTGTATAAGAGCAGAAGAAAAATCTTTATCATCATGGCGGCAGCGGCCGTGCTTCTGACCGCGCTGGCAGGCGCGGCGTATTATGTCCGGGAGAATTATACCATCCACACAGTTTATGTGGAAGGAAATGTCCATTATACGGAGGAGGAGATCAGGGAGATTGTCATGGAGGGGCCTCTGGGTGACAATTCCCTGTATCTGTCCATGAAATACAAAAACCGCGGTATCGAGGGAGTCCCCTTTGTGGATGTGATGGACGTGTCCATCCTGGCTCCCGATACCATTAAGATCACAGTATACGAGAAGGCGGTCATCGGCTATATCCAGTACCTGGACTCTTATATGTACTTTGACAAGGACGGTTATGTGGTGGAATGCTCCAGCGTCAGGACGATGGGCATTCCCCAGATCACGGGCCTTGTGTTCGACCATCTGGTGGTGGGGGAGGCGCTGCCGGTGGAAAACCCGGAGGTGTTCGAGAACATTCTGAATGTGACCAAGCTGTTAAAGAAATATGAGCTGCTCTCCGATAAGATTTATTTCCATAATTCGGGGGAGGTTACACTGTATTTCGGTAATGTGAAGGTGGCATTGGGAAATGAGCCTGCGCGCCTGGAGGACAAGCTTATGCTGCTTCCGGAGTTTTTGCCGAACCTGGCGGAAAAGAGCGGGACGCTTCAAATGCAGAAATATGACGAGGATACGGGAAAATACACCTTTCAGCCGGAGTGAGCGGCGCGCGCGACATTTTAATGAAAAAACAGTTGCTAAATTATGAAAATAATTATATGATAGTCTATATGGAGTTTAGACGGTAAGAAGGAGGAGATACCTTTGCTTGAGATTAAGACGAATGATGCTGAATCTGCAGCCAGGATTATTGTGGTCGGTGTAGGCGGTGCAGGTAATAATGCTGTTAATAGAATGATAGATGAACAGATTGACGGTGTGGACTTTATTGGCGTGAATACGGATAAGCAGGCGCTGCAGCTCTGTAAGGCCTCAAAGCTTCTGCAGATCGGAGAGAAGCTGACAAAGGGACTGGGGGCAGGCGCAAAGCCTGAGATTGGTGAGAAAGCGGCGGAAGAAAGCATTGAGGAGATCCGGGAATCCATACAGGGCGCAGACATGGTGTTTGTCACCTGCGGCATGGGAGGCGGTACCGGTACGGGGGCGGCCCCTGTGGTGGCCAAGGCGGCGAAGGATATGGGAATCCTGACGGTGGGCGTTGTGACCAAGCCCTTCCGCTTTGAAGCCAAGGCAAGGATGGTGAACGCCCTGAACGGTATCGAGAGGATTAAGGAAAATGTGGATACTCTGATCGTGATACCCAATGACAAGCTCCTGGAAATCGTGGACAGGCGTACCACCATGCCCGAGGCGCTCAAGAAGGCGGATGAGGTGCTGCAGCAGGCAGTCCAGGGTATTACGGATCTGATCAATGTGCCCGCGGTCATCAACCTGGATTTCGCGGATGTACAGACGGTCATGAAGGACAAGGGCATCGCCCATATCGGTATCGGCGAGGGAAAGGGCGACGAGAAGGCGCTGGAGGCGGTGAAGATGGCTGTGGAGTCCCCGCTGCTTGAGACGACTATTACAGGAGCCTCCCATGTGATCATCAATGTGTCCGGGGATATCACCCTGGCGGATGCCAGCGATGCGGCAAGCTATGTGCAGGAGATGGCGGGCGATGAAGTAAATATCATCTTCGGTGCGATGTATGACGCCTCCAAGTCCGACAGCTGTACCATCACTGTGATCGCCACGGGGCTTGAGGATGTGTCGGGAGGTATTCCTGTCCAGACAAGGCTTGGGGCGGGACAGGCTTACAGGCAGCCCGGAGTGCACATGGCTCCCAATCCCATGAGGGGGAATCCCATGCAGCAGGGCGTTCCGCAGGGAGTACCCATGCAGCCCGATCCCAGGGCGGTGCAGGGGATTCAGAAGCCTGTGGACATCAGAAGCAACGTAGTGGAAAAGAGCCTTAAGATTCCTGATTTCCTGCAGAGAAAGTGATGAAATCCTGCGGGGCGGACGGCGCCGGAGGGGCAGTATTTTATGGGATATGAGTGAGATATCCCGTAAAATATTGTCCTCTCCGGCGCTTTTTTTTGTTCCCTGTCTACAGGCATGTCTTGATTTCTTTCTTCGGTGTCGAAAAAAAACATTCTTTCCGGTATCGTTTTTGACAAATTCTATAGGCGCTTCCCCTTATAATCATTGTGAAAAGGATGATGCTAATGCGCTATGAACTGTATGCGGACAGCCTGCTGCTGCTCAATTTTGTGATGAATCTTTATCTGCTGATCCTGGTAGACAGAAGTACCCTTCGTACTGCCACAGGTAAAAGACTTCTGCTGGGAGCGGCTTTTGGAGCTGTCTGTTATTTCCTGCCTTTTATATGGAGTGCGCCGCCGGTCCTGAAGCTGTTTACAGGCTTTCTGGCCGGGACGGCCGGGATGCTGCTGCTGGCCTTTCCGGTGAAGGGGTTCAGAATGCTTCTGAAGCTGTTAAAGCACCTGATGCTGTATTCCCTCGGGATGGGGGGCGGGATGCTGCTTTTGCTCAGGGTGCTGGGGCGGCTGGGAATCCCTGTTGACGGTGTTCTCCTGCTGATGGGTGCAGGGGGCATTTTGTTTCTGTTCCTGAGGCGCTTTTCCGTGGGCGGCAGCCGGGACAACGGCATGTGCCGGGCCACGCTGGTCTGTGGAGGAAACAGGATGACGGTGAATGCCCTGCTGGACTCCGGCAACAGCCTGATCGAGCCCGTCAGCGGGAAACCGGTATCTGTGGTGGATGAAAAGGTATTCCGGGGCCTGTGGCATAACGAGACTCCCGGGTACCGCGCCATCCCCTACCACAGCATCGGCAGAAGTCATGGAATCCTGCAGGGATACCTGCTGCCGGAGCTGCAGCTGGAGATTGACGGCATGACCAGGCGCTTTTTTGAGACATATATCGCGGTGGGCGCAGAGCAGATATCGGACAGTGCAGAGGCGGATTCCGTAAAAATGATAATAAATCCCCTCCTCCTGAAAGCCAAGGGGAAGAGGAGGCCGGAGAAGCGGCAGAATGAGAGGAGATATGATACTGAAGGTGGCAATACCGGGAAAGATGCAATTTAAGATGATCCACAGGGAGAACCTGCTGCTGGGAAAGCTGGGAGAAATCCATTATATAGGCGGGGCTGAAGTGCTTCCGCCGCCTCTGGAGCTGGAAAGGGAGAACCAGGTCATCTCGGATCTGGGGACGGAATATGAGGAGGAGGCGAAGGCCATCCTGATCGAGCATAATCTTCGGCTGGTGGTGTACATAGCAAAGAAATTTGACAATACGGGCGTGGGGGTGGAGGATCTTATCTCCATCGGTACCATAGGGCTGATAAAGTCCATCAATACCTTCAAGCCGGATAAGAATATCAAGCTGGCCACTTACGCCTCCAGATGCATTGAAAATGAAATACTGATGTATCTGCGGCGGAACAATAAGACCAGGCTGGAGGTATCCATAGACGAGCCGCTGAATGTGGACTGGGACGGGAACGAGCTGCTCCTGTCGGATATCCTCGGAACGGACGAGGATATCATTTACCGCGACCTGGAGAATGAGGTGGAACGCAAGCTGTTGATGCGCGCCATCAATAAGCTGTCGGATCGGGAAAGGACGATCATCAAGCTGCGGTTTGGCCTGGGAACCCGGGACGGACAGGAGATGACGCAGAAGGAGGTGGCTTCCCTTCTGGGCATTTCCCAGTCCTATATATCCAGGCTGGAGAAAAAGATCATGCGCCAGCTGAAGAAGGAGATCAGTAATGATATCTGAATTTCCGCTTTCCAAAGCAGGGGTTATAGTATATACTTATTTTATGGGTATAATAGTACATATGAAAATAACTGCGTGGAGTTTGCAAAAATGATTCAACGTGATGATATACTATCTATGGAGTATCTGAAGAAGACGGAGTTTACCGGATGCCATTGCGGGATGCGGTACCGCCTGGAGAAGGCGGAAGGCGCAGACGGCGAAAAGAAGCTGAAATGTACCGTCTGGCCGGAGCCTTTTAATTACTTTAAGACGCCTGAGGATAAGAAGGAGAGCGAGCTGTTTATCTTTGGGGAGGATGGCGTTGTGGACGCTGTTGCGTGGATGAATGACAGACTGTTCCAGGAGAAGGAAAAGTGGGATAATGCCCCCAGGGACTGGGACAGCTATGAGTGACTTATTCAGGATAAACCGCCGTGGGACAGATTGTGGAAATATTTGAGAACATGTGTGAGGTGTTGGCCGTCCCGGGAAAGTTTTGGCGGTTTGGTGTACATGTATACTGTATCACTGCTTTCGGCAATGCAGCGCGGGAGCATACGGAAATGGGGTTTGCCGTGTATGCGGATATGGCTGTGGAAGCTTTCGGGATACAGTGTGCCGGATTTGGAGGAATAGAATGTTTTACTATATATGCAGAGATCTGACGAACGCCCTGAGGTTTCTGCCCTTTGGGATTGGCGCCGGAGCCCTTTTCTTTTTTGCGCTCACAGCATGGAATATGGAGCGGAAAAAGAAAGCGAAGACGTGTATTCCGGTGGCGGCGAGAGCCCTTTTTTTAACGTATCTGGCGTTGATCCTTACCATCACCTTCTTCTCCAGGGAGAGCGGGAAGAGCAAGGGCCTGGATTTGGAGCTGTTTTCCACATGGGGGATCAATGACAGGAATAATGCTTATGTGATAGAAAATATCCTGCTCTTTGTTCCCTACGGGGCAGTTTGTCCGCTGGCATTTGCGCGAATGCGGAAATTCCGGAGCATTCTGGCGGTGGGGGCGGTGACAAGCCTCGGCGTGGAACTGCTCCAGCTTGTCACTGGCAGGGGATTTTTCCAGATTGATGATATTTTGACGAATATACTGGGGACGGCCGTGGGATATCTGATTTATTTCCTGATCTGGGGCATATGGCACAAGAAGGGAGGACAGCCGCCTGACCGGTAAGTTTCCTGATGAAGCATTAACGGACGCCGCAACATGTCTTCGTTCAGTCCTTCTGAGAGTCCAGCAGGCCTTCCGCATAGGAGACCAGCCGGGCTTTATTTTTTGTGCCCAGCCGGCGGTAACAGCGCAGGAGATAATCGCGCTGTTCGTCGATGGCGTAGCTTCCGGGATTATCCTGCTGCTCTGTGGGGGAAAGCCCCATAATATAATCCATGCTTGTATGAAATATTTCGCTCATCTTGATCAAAGCAGCCAGACTGGGCAGATGTTTGCCATGTTCATAGGCGCTGATCGTCTCCTGGGTGACACCCAGTTCTATGCTGAGCTGGAGCTGAGTGATTCTTTTTTTCTTGCGTAATTCCCTGATCCTGTTTGGCAAATTTTACTCCTTTTTATGATATAGCCTCTCGAAGCCTCCTCTGCACCTGCCTTTTCGTCCAAAAGAGATTTCGGAGTCTATTGATAAACCGCTTCTTACCATTTCTGTGTGCCATGCTTAGAAGTTGTTCTTTATTATAAGGGATAGAGGTATAAAGAATACAGCTTATATCTATGTTTATACAAAGAATATAGGATTAAGACATATTGGGCTTTGTCTTGCTTTCCATACCTGCGTCGTGGCAGGGAATTTCTGATAAAGGATAAAAATAATGTTGAAAATTGCAAAAATATAATATATAATTATAAAAATACAAGATAAAACTGTATAAATTAATTATGGAATGCTGTCAGTGGAATTTTTGAGCAGGACGGGAGGATTGCAGGATGATCAGGATAGCTGTTGCAGATGAGGATCAGGAATATCTGGATCGTTTAGCCGGTGTACTGGAGGAATATAAGGATTTGTCATTGGCTGTCTATACAGACAGAAGCAGCCTGGAGACTGCGTTGAATTCCAGGCCCTTTGACATATTGCTGTTTGACGCTTGCTTATATGACGGGCAGCACGTTTTGAAGAAAAATACTCTTGCGGTGATGCTTTTTGACGAGGAGAAGGCTGTGTCGGCGTCCTTTCAGGATTTCCCTAAGATCAACAAATTCCAGCGGATCGGTAATATTTATAAACAGATGCTGGAGCTGTATTCTGAAATCTGCCAGGATGCAGGGGAGATTATGGGGCGGAGACCAGTGGTATCGGTGGCGTTTTATTCCCCGGCGGGGGGAAGCGGTAAGACGACACTGGCGCTGGTGGCGGCTTCCAGGCTTGCAATGAGGGGACACAAGACTTTCTATCTTAACTTTGAAGACATCGCTTCGGAGGAATGTTACCTGCCCCAGAGCGGGGAGAAGGGCGTCAGCGAGCTGATAGGATTCCTCGGTTCTGAGATTAATTTTCCCATGAAGCTTCAGAGCCTTCTGCAGGCCAGGTCGGATAACCTGTATTATTTAAAGCATTTCGACAGCCCTAATGACATCTACGAGATGACGGCTCAGGAGGTGGGCGAGCTTCTCACGGAGATCGGCCGATCCGGACTTTTTGAATACATCATTGTGGATATGGGGGTGGCGCTGGACAGTAAGGCGCTGAGCATTTTTGAGCAGATGCAGAAGATTGTCCTGGTGGAAAAACCGGACACCATTGCCATACATAAAATGAAATGTTTTACAGGTCAGACACATATTATGAATATGCATGGCCAGAAGATGGTAAGGGTATTGAATTTTGATAATGGCCGGCGGATGGAGGACGGCGGCCAGATTCCCCTGGCGGGAAGAGTGGGAGCGGTACAGAACCCGGATTCCGCGCAGCTGATCACCATGCTGGCGGGAAATGCGGGTGTCAACTTTGTGGATGCGTTAGTGTGAAGAAAAACGGCAAAGTGAGGCATTGTGAGATTCCGCGGAGCGGGATCGTGGGGGTTGACATGAAAGACTATTTTACAGAAGAAACAGTCAGGATCCGCGGGATGATCAGCAGGGATCCTTCCTATACGGAGCTGGAGGATTTCGAGCTGAAGGAACGGGCCGAGAAGATGATGGAGCTTCGCATCAGGCAGGCGGAGGAGGCGGAGCCTGATGTGGCGGCATATTATTCCTCCCTGTCCTTCCGTACGCGAAAGAGCCTGGTGGAAAATGTGTTTGAATCCATCAGGGGATTGGGAATCCTGGGAAAGATCATTTCAGATAAAAGTATCACAGAAGTCATGATCAATGGGTATGATACCATTTTCGTGGAGCGGAACGGTAAGCTGGAGCAGATTCCGGAGAAGTTTGAAAGCCAGGAGCGTCTTCGGAACATTATCACAAAATTTGTGCAGGATATGGGCCGTTCGGTGACTGAGAGCAATCCCATTGTAGACACCCGCCTGGAGGATGGCTCCCGCGTAAATGTAGTCCTGGATCCCATTGCCTTAAACGGGCCCATTGTCACAATCCGAAGGTTTCCGGAGGAGGGGATGACGATTCAGAAGCTGATCGGCTATGGTTCCATCACTTCTGAGGCGGCAGCCTTTCTACAGAAGCTGGTACGGGCGAAATATAACATCTTTATCAGCGGAGGAACCGGTTCCGGGAAGACTACTTTCCTGAATGCCCTTTCCAACTATATCCCTCAGACGGAGCGCGTCATTACCATCGAGGATTCCGCAGAGCTGCAGATCCGCCACATACCGAATCTGGTAAGGCTGGAGACGCGTAATGCCAACTCATCGGGGGAGGGAGGGATTTCCATGAGGGATCTGATCAAGTCCTCCCTCCGTATGAGGCCGGAGCGCATTGTGGTGGGCGAGGTCAGAGGTGAGGAGGCGCTGGACATGCTTCAGGCTATGAATACCGGACACGATGGCTCCATCTCCACCGGCCACGCCAATTCGGCGGAGGATATGATAAGCCGTCTGGAGACCATGGTGCTGAGCGGTGCGGCGGGGCTTCCTCTGGAGGCCATCAGGCAGCAGATTGCTTCCGCGGTGGACATCATCATACATCTATCCCGTATGAGGGACAGCTCCCGTAAGACCATGTCCATATCGGAAGTGGTGGGGCTGGAGGGAGGAAAGGTTATCATGAATCCCCTGTTTGAATTTCAGGAGGATGAGAAGACTACGGTCCGCAGGGTGTCAGGATCTCTGAACCGGACGGGGAATAAAATGGTTCATCCCGATAAGTTTATTGCCAGCGGGATATACGACTATTTATAGGGAAACGATGTGAAAGCGTTTCCATAGCATTGAATTACGCGGAAGCACACGGGAGGTATGGAAATGAATCCAAATATGCCTGTATATTACAGATGCAATATGAAAAAGGGAGAGCATGTCCTGGCGTATCTGATCTGCAGCCTGATCATTACCGGGATTGCCTATCTCTTTTATCATATTGTCCCTGTCTCGGCTGTAATAGGGCTTGGGGCGGGATTTTATCTGGAGAAGATTTATGCAGACTCCACGGTGAAAAAGAGGATGGCGGCGCTCCGGCTGCAGTTTCGGGATTTCCTGGAATCCATGAGCGTGGCGGCAAGGGCGGGGAATGTGGAGGTCAAGGCGCTGGAATCGGCTCTGAAAGACCTGAAGATATCCTATAGTGAGAAAGCGGATATTGTGAAAGAGGTGGATAATATCCTGAAACAGTATAAGCAGGGCGGGATTGAATTAAAGCTGCTGTTTGAGGATTTTGCGGACAGGAGCAACCTGGAGGATATCCGAAGCTTTGCCACCATCTACAGCGTCATCGAGGGCAAGAATGACCGCTTTGGGGAGATCGTCAGCCAGACCTCGGAGATCATCGGGGACAAGGTTGAGATTGAGCAGGAAATCCATACTGTGATCTCCGCGGCGAAATCGGAGACAACTATGATGCTGCTGATGCCCATTGTCATTGTGGTAGCCATGTCGCTTATGGGCTCCGGGTTTATGGATGCGCTGTTTACCACCTTTGCGGGACATGCGGCGGCGACAGTGGCCCTTGCGTTCTTTGGGATTTCCTACGCGCTGGCCACCAAGGCAAGCGATATCAAGGTATAAGGAAGCGCTCAGAGGGCGCTTACGTAAGGTGGAAGGTCACAAAGCGGGGTGTGTAGACCAGGGAAATGATTTTTCAAACGCGCTCTGGGGAATGATTTTCAGACACGCTCTGGGAGAGGTATGGTATCGGGATGATCATATGTATGATATTGGCTACAGCGGGGTTTGCTTTTTTTGCGTTTCTGTTCCTGTCGGCAGGCAGCAATGTGACAGGGGCGATTCTCACCTGCCGTAAGGAGACAGAGATCGAGAATATTAAGAAGACGCAGATTGAGCTGAACCTCATCGTGGATTATATGAAGCGCACCAGGGATCTTAAGGATAAGGAGAGGGTGAAGCGCGCCAGGGAGCTGAACCGGAAGCTGGAACAGGCGAAAAAGAAGCTGGAGCGCCTGGAGAAGGGGAAGGCCGGGATGACGGAGATCATTCCCATCGCAGGTTACCGGATGATGCAGCTCCTGCACTGGGACGCTGCCAATGACACGGTGAAGAAGCTCTATAACCAGTGCATCCAGTTTAAGGAGAAACGGGAGGCAATGAATTATACCTATTATATCCTGGGCTCCCTGATCGGGTATGTTGTGCTGGGGGTGGTCTGCGGCCTGACAGCACTGGGGCTTACGCTTGCCATGGGGCTGGGGATTAAGGCGGTTGTTTTCTCCGCGGCGGTTCTGATCCTTCTGATCCTGGCGGGCTATGTGCCCTATGACAATGTGAATATCACAGTCAGGAACCGGAAGGAAGAAATCGAGAACCAGTTTCCGCAGGTCGTGTCCAAGCTGACGCTTCTCACGGTGGCGGGCATGGAAGTAAACCAGGCATGGAAGCTTACCAGCGGAAGCGGGGTGGGCATCCTGTATCAGGAGATGGACAGGGTGCTGGTGGAGCTGGACAATAATGTGCCGCCTGTGGAGGCGTACAGCAAGTTTATTACCCGCTGTAATAACCCTTATACGACAAAGCTTGCCACCGCGATCATCCAGAATGCATCCAAGGGGAATGCGGAGATCGTAAATCTGTTCCGCCGTCTGAACAGCGAGAGCTGGCTGGAGCATAAGCACAGCGCCAGACGCCGGGGGGAACAGATTTCCTCCAAGCTGCTGGTGCCGACGCTTTTGATGTTCGTGGGTATTATCATCCTGGTTATTGTTCCGGTGATGACGGGCTTCAGTTTTTAATGTTCATGTCCGCCGGATTGATAATAGATTACTGATTTTCAGGTGAGTGAGGAGGTGAGATAAATGAGGAACAGGTTAGACCGTCTTTACATAGGGGCGCAGATCCATAAGAGGAATTTTGTCGAGAGCTTCAAACAGGATGAGAGCGGCGTGTCAAACTTTGTGGCTACCGTACTGCTGATCCTGATGGTAGTGCTGATCGGCGGCGCCGTATGGGGATTCCTGAGCGGGTACTTTACGGAATTGTTTGAGAAGATCAAATCAGGATCTACATCCATGGGAACAGGAGATATCACTACAGGATTTTAACTGAGAAGGAAGAATTGTTGTTATGGCGGGAGAAACGAACAGAGGAGGCATAGGGATGCAGACATTCCGAAAAAGTGAACAGGGTACAGCAATGCTTGAAGCCACATTGATGCTGCCTTTTTGCATGATCATGATCGTCGGCGTACTCTATGCCGCCCTGTATCTCTGCCAGAAGGCGAATATCCAGTCCAATCTGGAGACTGCGCTGATCTATTACAAGGCGGCTGAGTCGGACACTTACGTACACGCCAGGGCGCAGATGGAATACGGTGGCGGCGGTCTGGAAGCGGTGGGGAGTAATATGGGAGAGATCAAATACTTAAATCCCTATCGCTTCTTTTTCATGGAATTTAAGGAAGGGAATTATACTAATTTCTTTCGGAGCATATGCGGGCATATGTTCTTTGACACGGGAGATAATGTGGAAATCCATGCTGAAAAGCATAATTATGTGTTCTATAAGACGATAGAGGCGGAGGCAAGGCAGACCGTGAAGCCTCCCATCAATCTTTCCCTGGTAGGCGGGCCGGACGAAATGACGATCATAGTCACCGGGGAGGTCGTTGTCAATGACGGGGATGATTTTATCCGCAATGTGGATTTTGCGATAGATATGCTGGCCGATACGAAAGTGGGCGAGATGGTGCAGGGTATCGGAGAAGCGGCAAAGAACCTTTATGAAAAGTTTAAAGGGGCGCTGCCTGTGGGGGGTGGAGAGAAAGATGCTTAAACTGTTTTTGAAAAGAGGAAAGGGCTCCATATCGGTCTTTGTCACAGTGATCATGGTTCCGGTGGTCTTCTTTATCGGTTTTCTGGTGGATCTGTCCAGGATCAAATTCTGCGGCAATCAGGCAGCCATGGCGGCGGATAATTACGGGGAAGCCATATTGACGGATTATGACAACCTGTTGAAGGAGCTGTACGGGCTTTTTGCCCTGACGCAGAACCAGGCGGGCACGGAGGCGCTGGACCGCCTGGATGAATATGTGCGGGAAAGCAATTATTACAAAACTCCTTTCTGTCCTAACGAGAGCATCATCAGCTTCGGGCATATAAAGGAATTGACTGCCACAAGGCCCTATGAAGGCTGGATGCCCTATCAGAATGCCAATGTAAATTTTGAAGTCTCCCCTGTGGAGGGAGCTACTTTGGATGACCCGAGGGTGTTTAACACGCAGATCGGTGATTTCATGAAATTCCGGATCGTACAGACCATAGGAGACGATGAGGAGGGAATCCTGAAGGCTATCGCGTCTGTGCAGGAGATGGACAATAATATCGAGGCGGTGAAAAAGAGGGACGAGATCACGGATAAGGCCGCCGAAGCGCTGGAGGCGGCCCAGGATTATTATGCCCTGCTGGAGTCTTTGTGGCAGTATCCCGACTATATTGAGAAGATCAATACGGTTTATCAGGAGGAAACCCAGGCCATAGAGAGTGTACTTGACAGTAAATATTCTTACTATAAAGCGTATGCGGACGAAGACCCCCAGGCCATAGAGGATGCCCTGGAGCATCGGCAGGAAATCCAGGAGGCGGAGGAGGAGAAGGCCGCCCTGGAGGCGGAGGGGAAGAAGGAGGAGGCCGCGAAGATAACCGTGGAGGAGCTCAGCGCAGAGGAGGAAAGACTGTGCCAGATCGATGACAACTATCAGGAATATCTGGGGCACAGCCCCCAGGAGCTGAAGGATGCATTTGCCGAAGCCGTGGAAAGGGTGACGGAGCGGAAAGAGTGGGAAAAGCCCCTGACTACGGAATACGGAGGCGGGAACACCGTGCTGGATCATGACGGGGACGATTCCGTCACCGTCAATTTTCATAATTTTGATCAGAAGGTACAGGCGCTGCAGGACGCTGCGGATAAGGTGGAGAAAAAGCTGGAGAGCGTGGAAAAATTAAGGGCTGAATTGGAGGCCACGCTGCAGGGCGGAAATATCACCCCGGAATTGAAGGCCGGGATCGAGGAAGAGATGGAGGAGCTGGATAAGCTCTTTCAGGACGGGAGCGCGGCAAATTACAGGGAATTGGCCGACCACATCGCAGCCTACAGCGGACTTAACAGCTCGTACAGGCAGCAGACAGAAGAAATGATCGCGAGTATACAGGCCAGGGGAAGCGAATGCATCGAGTCCCATCCGGATCAGTCGGCGCTGCCGGATTATGAGGATTCGTTGGATTACAGTCAGCTGGGTGCTTATGGAGCTCATTTTTCCTTCCTCCGGGATGCCCTCTATGAAAGCTTTGGAAATAATGACGCAAACAGCACAAAGAAGGAGGCTGAGAAGAAGCAGGATGAGGCCCAGGGGCTGCTGGACGATATCGGGGATGCCCTGAAGGAGGACGAGGAAGGAGATTTCAAGAGAGATATCCCTTCCGGGGCTGATTTCGCCGGCATGGGTGACTCTGAGAGCGTGGGCGGGTTTCATATTGCCGACATGCTGGGGGATGCGGCGGACAGCTTTAAGAGCTCCAGCCTGGAGGATCTGCCTAATATGCTGTTGACGAAGCTGTATCTGGTGCAGTATGATTTCGGGATGTTTACCAGCCGGGTGACGAATGTGGAGGATGCGGAAGGCGGGGAGCAGGGCGCGCAGGAGGAGAGCGTGCAGCTGTCTCTCACAGGCTATCCCATGGCCCCCAATTACAACTATCTGTACCAGTCGGAGATCGAATACCTTCTGGGCGGGCATAATTCCTCCCAGGCGAATCTGAACCATACACGGAATACCATACTGGGCTTCCGCGCTGTGATGAATTTTGTGTCCACTTATACGGTGAAACCTGTGGACAGTGCCATAAAGGCGGTTTCCAGTGCGGCTGCGGCGGTGCCCGTGGTGGGCCCTGTGCTGAAGATCGTGGTGGCGGGGGCACTGCGGCTGGCTGTGGCGGGAGTGGAGACGTACGGCGACTGGGTGATGCTGACCAAGGGGGAAGCGGTCTGCGTCCTGAAACAGGATATCAATGACCTGTCGGTCATGGCCCTGCCGGGATTTTCAGACAAGCTGAAGGGCCTTCTGAAAAACGATAAGGTCGATGTAGACTTCAGCAAGAAAGGGGACGGGGGCGGCGAATTTAAGCTGGATTATGAGCAGTACTGCTTTATCATGCTGCTCTTTCTGACCCGGTCGGAGGTCTTGAGCCAACGGTCGGCGGATCTGATCACCCTCAATGTGAATACGGTGAAGAAAAAGATCGGTTCCGGCGGGGTGCTGAACAGCCTGGAATTTAGAATGGAAGATACGGTCACAGCCGTGGATGTGACCTGTGCGGTGCAGCTGGATATGGTAGTCATGCCAAAGGGATTTGCCAGGAGCACGCTGGACAGCAGTACTTACGCGGCCGTAGAGGAATTTGAGCAGAATACCTATAAATTTACGGTCACCAGGGGGTATTGACGGGAATCGCGGCGGAGCGAGGGAGGCGGTAATTTGAGCGGCAATTTCATACAGGGCTTTGCCGGGAGATCATGTCCCGGCGGAGGAACGGAATATGCGGAACGGAATCGGTCTGCGGAGGGGCGGATGCAGTCTGTGGGATGGAAGCGGCTTGCGGGCCGAAGGGAAAGCGGGATGATTGTGGTGGAGACGGTAATCTCCTTTACGGTGTTCCTGGTCACCATTTTTTCCATTGCATACTTTATTAACATGCTGATCCTGCACAATAAGATTCAGTTTGCCATCAACTCGGCGGCCCATGAGCTGGCCAGCTATACTTATCTGTACGCGGCCTTTGGAGGGCGGAGCGCGGAAATAGCCATCCGAAATGACGGGGCGGCGAATACGGGGATGATTGACAATGCGGTCAGCTCCGGGTACAGCAGCTATCAGAAGGTGATACAGGCCAAGGGAAGCGTGGAATCTGCGGCAGGAGAGGTCGTGGGTGTCCTGGGCGGGCTCCAGGGCTTTGACCAGGGAGACGTTGATACCGGAGGTATGGATCTGGAAGGGCTGTCACAGCAGCTGGAAAGCATGGCAGGTGCCGTGGAAAATGCCGGACAGGATGTGAAGGACGCCTATGGACAGATTAAGGATACGGCCAGCCAGATCAAGGGCCTGATGCAGAATAAGGAAGGCGTGATCAGCGGCATGGCGTATATCGCCCTGGAAGGGGCGGAGTATGGGACGAAAAACCTGCTGGGCACGGGAGCCGCGTGGCTGATGACAAAGGGGTATCTGAAACAGGGAAATCTCAGCGCGGATGCTTATTTACAAAGCTACGGCGTGGTGAAAGGCTATGGGGGGCTGGATTTTTCCGGCACAACTATTTTCTGTGACGATGATTTCCGCATGATAGATATTGTGGTGGAGTATGATGTGGAGCCGGGGTTCGTCCGCCTCATTCTCCCGAAAGACGTAAAGCTCCATATGGTAAACAGGGTGACGATACCGGCATGGCTTGACGGCGACGGGGTCAAACCAGAGCCCGGGAAATAGTGTGAAAAAGAGCATTTCACAATCCTGATTTGAGTGCCCGCCAAAGCGGGCATATGGGAGTTAGTGTGAAAAGAAGTGGGATGCAGGAGGTATCCTCATGAATATGATCAGTGGAGTGTTGGGGGCATTCATCCTTTTCATTCTGTATTATGCGGCGGCGGGGCTGCTGGAAAAGAAACTGTCCCTGCAATTACCCGGGCGAAAGGTGCTCTTTCTGGAAAAATGCATTACGGATCCCTTTGTCCTGGGCGTGGGGATTCTGACCTTTGCAGCCTGGTGTTACCTGGGAAGCAGGGAGGGCGCTTATCAGAATATCTTTGAGACGCTGCAGAGTATGATCCTCCTCCTGGCAGTGAGCCTCTTTGCGGTTACGGACGCAAAGGCGAAACGGATCCCCAACTTCCTGGTGCTGTTGTTCCTGGCGCTGTGGCCTGTGGTGAGCGTGGGGGCCATGCTGCGCGATTTCGGGGAAGGGCTGGCCCTGACCGGCCAGTCCCTGATTGGCGGTGCGGCAGGAGGGCTTATTTTCCTTATGTGCTACCTCCTGTCCAGAGGGCAGCTGGGGGCCGGGGATGTGAAGCTTGCCTTTGTGATGGGGCTGTATCTCACGGGGCAGAGGATCGTGGGGGCCATAGCATACGGTGTGTTGTTATGTTGTGTCTATTCTTTGATACAGATGGCCCGGAAAAAGCTGACGATGAGAGACGGCGTCCCTCTGGCACCTTTCCTGTATCTGGGGACGCTGATCACTTTTCTGCTGTTATAAGGGAGGATGGAGACGAAAAATGAGTGGAGTGAAAACGAAGCAATGGATGGTGGTCATTGTACTGCTGCTGCTGATCGGCACAGGATGGTATCTGTCCGTCAGGGCAGCCAGCGGCGTTGACAACCGGAATGCACAGGAAGAACTGGTGCGGCGGGCGGACGCCTTTGCGGGAAAGGAATTGTATGTCCGGGCGGTTCCGCTTTACAGGGAGGCGCTGGGATATCGCACGGAGGAAGTCCCCCGGATCGAGGAGAAGCTGCTGCAGGTCTATCTGGCCCAGGAGGATACGGATTCTTACCTGGCGCTTGTGGAGAAAAGGAGCGCTGACAGGACGGCGTCGGAGCAGGAATATCTCCGGGCGGCGGAAATCTATCTGGCTCAGAACGACCTTGCGGAAGCTATGGCATTGCTGAAAAAAGGCATGGAAGCGTATCCCGGCGGCCCTGTGGGCGAGCTGTATGAAGACAACCGCTACGGATATTCCATGCGCGTCACGAAAGCGGTGGAGATCATGCCCACGCCGGAAAACAGCCTGATGCCCGCCTTTGACGGCAGCAAGTGGGGATACATAAATGCTGTCGGGAAGTTTGTCCTCCCCGCAGCCTATGATACGGCGGTGCCCTTTAACAGCAGAGGTTATACGGTGGTCTCCATGGATGGCACTTATTATACCCTTCTGAAAACAGGTGAAAAATACGGGGTGGATGAGACCCATGTGACGGATGTCCGTGGGATCAATAATGCATATATCATTGCTCAGCATAACGGGAAGTATGGCTTTTATACCGGGGATTTCGTGTGTGCGCTTCCGGAAATGCAGTTTGACGAAGTGACCATGAATTCCTGCGGGGTCTTCGCGGCGAAAAACGGCGGCCGCTGGGCTGTGATCCGTGAGAACGGGGAGGCGGCCACGGATTATATTTACGAGGATGTGGCGGTCAATTCCCTGCGCCAGGCGTTCGCGGGCAACCTGGCCATGATGAAAAGCGACGGGCTGTGGTATCTCGTCGATGTGGAGGGGAACAGGGTATGTGACACCGGGTTTTCGGACGCCAGGGCGCCGGAGTCCGGCAATTACATTGCGGTGGCAAATGAGAAAGGGAAATGGGGCTTTATTGACAGGAGCGGCCAGCTGGTCATTGACTATCAGTATGACGACGCATGGTCCTTTTCCAATCATCTGGCGGCTGTCAGGATCGTGGATACCTGGGGGTATATCAGCGAGAGGAACGAGCTGGTGATCGCGGAGCCTCTGGAGAACGCCATGCCTTTTCACAATTATTCCGCCCAGGCTTCGTTCCAGGGCAATGGGGCGCTGATCACGTTGGAATACAAGGTGGAGTAAGGCCGTATGGCCCAGGAATTTCCATTACGAGGAGAATGAGAGATGAACAGCGAAAAATTTGTGTTGCAGAATTCTTTGGAAGCGAATTATCTGAACATCCGGCTGGAAGCGGATGACAGGCTGGATGAGACTGCGGTGAAGGTGATCCGGCAGGACTGTCCTGATTTTCTGATTCCCTTCCGCATAGTGTCGGTCAATGAGGAGACAGACCTGAAGTACAGGCTGATCAATACGGTGGCGTTGGAATATGCGGAGATGACGCTGCCAAAAGTCTTGTTTGTACAATTGTATCTGAATCTGCTGGAGCCCTTTGTAAAGGGAAAGGACTGGTTCCTGGATTATCACAACTTCTGTGTGGACACCCGGTATGTATATGTGGACAAGCATACCTATCAGGTATTCTATCTCTATGTGCCTGTACATTCCTTTCGCAGCACGGATCAGGAAATACTGGATTTCTTTCAAAATGTGTTCATGAATATCATGATCAGCGACGACAAGGATTTCCAGGTCAGGCTGTTCCGCTTCTTTGGGGGCGGCCATGTCACGCTGGCAGGGCTGTACCGGCTGATGATGGAGGAAAAGGAATCTTCGGCGTCCCGGGTACAGCCTGGGATGCCGCAGCTTTCGGAGCCCCGGCCTGGGCCGCAGTCTGTGTTCCAGCAGCCTGTGGCATCGCCGACTGGGCCTCAGTCCATGCTCCAACAGCCTGTGCCATCGCCGACTGGGCCTCAGTCCATGTTCCAACAGCCTGTGGCATCGCCGACTGGGCCCCAGCCTGCTTTTCAACAGCCTGTGCCATCGCCGACCGGGCCCCAGCCTGCTTTCCAACAGCCTGTGCCATCGCCGACCGGGCCCCAGTCTGCTTTTCAACAGCCTGTGCCATCGCCGACTGCGTCTCAGTCCATGTTCCGGCAGCCGGCGGAGCCCTGGCCCGTAAAGCCTGGGGAAGAGAAAGCCGGGGTGCAGGGCAGGAAGAAGGAAAAGAAGCAGGCCCAGGAGAAGGCCCCGGTGCCCATGCCGCCGACGGGGGCCGCTTACGGAGAAGATAACAGCGACGATGAGGTAGTGCAGGCGCTGTTTGGCAGCAATAAGAAAGGCAGGAAGGAAAAGCCCTCGGCAGAGAGCAAAAAGGCGGAAAAGGAACAAAACAGGAAAAGGCAGGATGAGAAAGGCCACGGCGGCCTGGGAGGGCTGTTTGGCGGTAAAAAGAAGCAGAAGAACGATCCGGCGGGGGGACAGGGCCCCGAGCAGGGTGCGCAGCTTATCGGCTCCGCTCCTTTCCCTGCCGGACAGTCCCAGGTGCCCTATGGGAACAATCCGCCTGCAGCGGTGGATTATGCCTCCCTGTATGGCAGGGGCGGTTTTGGCGCGGATGAGACGGAGGTACTTGCTGAAGATGATGTGGCGGCAGGTGTTCCCTGGCTGGAGCTGATTGATTATTCCCAGCCGGGTGCGCCGCAGAAAATTGAGTTAAACTTTGCAAAGCCCTATATTACGATCGGGCGCATGTCTTCGGACGAGAAGATTCCTGATGTGGCCTTTCCGGGAGAATTCAAGCGTATTGGAAGGCAGCATGCGCGCATAGAGCGCAGGGGCAGTGATTTCTTTGTAATCGACCTGGGCTCCGCGAACCATACGATGGTGAACGGGCAGGTGCTGGCACCGAACCAGCCGTACCGGCTTCAGGACGGGATGGAGCTTGCTTTTACCGTCAGCAGGCCTGTGCGCTACAGGGTACATATGTGAAAAGGGTTTCATCCTGATTTGAGTTGCGGCAGGCCGCGACATGGGGGTAAGTGTGAAGATAAGGGGCGGCAGTGCGTCGGATATTGGCAGTGTCAGGGAGGTCAATCAGGACGCGGTATGTTATCGGTATTTTAAGCAGGGAAAAGAGGCGCTTGCGCTGTGCGCCGTATGCGATGGCGTCGGAGGGCTGGAGCATGGTGAAATGGCTTCCACGTTCCTCGTACAGCGTATGGAAGAATGGTTTGAGGAAGTGATATCATGGCTCGTCATCTTGGAGACGGATACGGAGATTTTGTTTTCCCACCTGAAGGACGCCGTTGAGTGCTGGAATGAGGAATTGTGCCAATATTGCCGGAGGGAAAATCTGAAAACAGGCTCTACCTTGTCGTTGCTGCTCCTGGTAAGGCACAGATCGTATATTGTTCATGTAGGCGACAGCAGAGTCTACCGGTATCGGGGAGGCGTGCTGGAACAATTGACCGTGGATGACAGTGTGGCGCGGCTGAAGACGGGACAGATGAGAAGCTATCTCAACAATTATATGGGAAAACAGACGCCGCTGTGGTTTCAGGCGCTGGAGGGGACTGCGGATAAGGGGGATGTATTCGTGGTCTGCTCGGACGGGTTCTATCATCATCTGACAGGGCCTGACCTGGAGGCTGTCCGAGGGAAACACTGGAAAAGAAATCCTGACGAGATCTGCGGCAGGATGATCCGGGCCATGATGGAACGGGGGGAGAGGGATAATATCTCTGTCTGCGCGGTTGAGGTGTCAGACTAGGGTGTGGAAGTAAAAGAGGACGCCCACCAGCGAAAAATTCACCGTATTCCCCAGGAAGGAAAACAGCAGGCCCTTTGCCAGCTCACGCCCCCGCTTTCCGCGGTGCAGGACACATCCCAGCTTTACGGACTCATAGAAAATCACACAGAGGATCCAGATAAACGGCCGGAAATCCGTTATGGCGGCGGCCAGGATAAAGACGGTGGTGAAAAGGAGCTCCAGGATAAAGTTGCCCGGGGCAATGGCGTGCCCGCAGCTTCTGCATCTGCCGCGGCTGAACAGATAGGAGAAAATGGGAATCTGCTGGCGCAGGGTCAATTTACAGCCGCAGGATTCGCAGAAACAGTCGCTGTTTCCCACGGAGACCGGATGACCCTTCAACAGCCGGAGTATATCTGTGGTTGCGTATGCGCCGACGACGTAAAAGGCCATACATATCACGATTTCTATTGATGATTGCAACATAGGAAATCCCCCCAGGCTTTTGATTTCCACGGGCATGAGCAAAGCGGATGCGGCCAGCATCCATTTGACAAATGCCGCGAGGCTGTTGCCTTATTATATCTGAGCCAGGACAGAAAGTAAAGGATTATCTCCTGTTGAACAAAAATGCGTGCTCGACAGGATACAGGAATGCGCGTCGCGGCGCCGGAGGACAGAAAGATGAATTTATCGGTCAGTGAATGGCTGTTGTACGGAGGGATTGGGATTATGGCGGCTGCCGCCGTCATTGTGGCGGCAGGTGTCGCAGCCTTTACGCTTACAGGGCGGAAGCTCGGGAGGAAGCTGGAGGAAGAATATGGAAAGCCTTCCATCGGCCGGAATTGACGTGTCTGCCCGGAAGGATATGGAAAGCTTTCTGCCGGTTGAAAATGGCGGGTCTGCCCGTGAAGGGTTATGGGAAGCTTTCCGCCGATTGAAAATGGCGTGTCTGCCCGTGAAGATCCGGCAGAGGGAGATTTTGCAGGAAGAATAGTATAGACTTTCGGAATCCCTGCCGAAAGGGCAGGCGCAGGGGAGATTTCGGAAGGCTGTTATTATGACAGGGAGGAAACGGAAGATGTCGCAGATTGTTGCGGGGATGTATGAAATAGACCGGCAGATTGGAGCCGGGGGCGGCGGGGTCGTGTACCTGGGGCGCCACATCAGGCTGGAGAAACAGGTGGTGCTCAAGGCGGATAAGCGGAGGCTTTCCACGGCCAGGGAGGCTCTGCGCCGTGAAGTGGATCTGCTCAAAGGGCTGAGCCAGACTTATATTCCCCAGGTCTATGATTTTGTCCAGGAAGACGGCGTTGTCTACACGGTTATGGACTATATCGACGGGGAAAGCCTGGATAAGCTGTTGGCCAGGGGACAGCGGCCTGCTCAGCCGCAGGTCATAAGGTGGGCCTGCCAGCTTCTGGAGGCGCTCTGCTATCTTCATGGCACGCCGCCCCACGGGATCCTGCATGGTGATATCAAGCCTGCAAATATCATGTTGCGGACAAACGGGGATATCTGTCTGATTGATTACAATATCGCGCTGGCGCTGGGGGAGGACGGGGCTGTTAAGGTGGGCTTCAGCCGGGGATATGCCTCACCGGAGCACTATGGGGCGGACTATATCAGCGCCAACAGGCCTGCCGCAGTGGGAACGCTCACAGGGATAAGGACGGCGGGGCTGCCCAGGCGGGGAAAGACACAGGATGAACCGGACAGCCGCGATAAGGAGGGTGTAAGAAGAAAGCAGGCGGAATCGGAAGCCACTCAGGTGGAATCGGAAGCCACCCAGGTGGAACCGGATGTGTTCCGGGCAGAATCGGAAGCTACCCGGGTGGAACCGGATGTGTTCCGGGCAGAATCGGAAGCTACCCGGGCGGAATCGGAAGCCACCCAGACGGAATCGGATGCGCCTCAGGGGAATCCTGATGCTACTCAGGTGGATCCGGAGGTGACGCTGGCGGATGTGAACGGGGAGATGAGCCGCGGGAATAAGACATCGGCGGATTCTTCCGCTTCCACGTCGGGCCGCAGCCAGAGGGGGATCCTACTGGATGCCCGCTCCGATATTTACAGCCTGGGCGCTACCCTTTACCATCTGTTGTCGGGAAGGAAGCCGGCCCAGGACGCCCGTGAGGTCATACCCCTGGGGCCGGATGTGTGCAGCCCGGCGGTGGCGGATATCGTTAAAAAGGCTATGGCTCCCGAGCCGGAGATGCGCTATCAGACAGCGGAAGACATGCTGGCTGATTTTCTGATGCTGCATAAAAGGGACAGGAGAATCCTGCGCCATAAGAGACGGGAAATGATATTTGCGGCGTCCATGGCGGCTGCCTTTCTGGCGGGAGGGGCCAGCGCCTTTACGGGGCTGAAGCAGCTGGAACAGCGGCAGACGGCGCTTGCCTGTGCGGAATATTCCGCCAATGCTCTGGCGGAGGGAAATGTCTCGGAGGCCCTGCGTCAGGCGCTTCTGGCAATTCCTGCCGGAAACAGTATATTCAATGCCCCGGTGACAGCGCAGGCGCAGAGAGCGCTGACGGACGCCCTGGGGGTCTATGACCTGTCGGGGGGCTTCGAGGCGGTGGATGCAGTGGAAATCCCTGGTGCCCCTTTTAAGATCGTAATGTCCCCGGAGGGAACCTGTTTTGCCGTTGTGTATGCATATGAAGCCGCTGTGTATGATGCCGGGACGCTGGAGAGAAGGGCGGTGCTTCCTGTTCTGGAATCTGCCCTTTCGGATGTGGTGTTCCCGGAGGAAGGAATCCTTGTCTTTGCCGGAGAAGAAGGGGTATCCGCTTATGACCTGGATAAGGAACAGTTCCTCTGGAAGAAGGACAGGGCTACCTTTCTGACGCTTTCCGGGGACGGTAAATGTGTTGCCGCGGTGAACCGGGATGAGGACAGGGCGGTGGTCTACAGGGTGTCGGACGGGGAAATATTGTATGAGCGTTCCTTTGAGGGAGAGCATATGCGGGTGGCGGCCAACGATATCTTTGCGGATCCCGGGGACAACATCTTTGCCTTGAATGAAGACGGAAGCCTGCTGGCAGTGAGCTTTTCCGACGGAGGGCTCATCATCCATGATCTGGAAGATCCGGCGGAGGATCTGATCGTTTATGACGCTTCCGATTATGCCCATTTTGAGGGCGGTTTCTGTGGGAAATATTTTGCCTATGCCGCCAGCGCGGGTTCCGGTTCTGTGTTTGGCATTGTGGATACCAGAGAAGGGAGCCTGGCAGGGGAGGCTCTGTCGCAAAGCCCTTGCCTGCTGAAGGCCGGCAGGGAGGGCTTTTATCTGGCCAATGAAAATCTGCTGGTGAGAGTGAATCCGGAGACGCTGGAACAGATGGAGCTGGCTTATACGGACAGCGTGAACATCACGGGCTTTGCAGTGGACGGGGACTATGTCCTTTTGGCCACAGAGGACAATGGCTTTTCCTTTTATGATGGAGGGGCGCACCGGATGTCCTCGGAGCAGTGCCGGGAAAACTGTGATTTTACGGAGCTCTCCCAGGGGCTGGCCGTGATCGGGAATCGGAATGAGCCGTCCTTAAGGGTGATGAGGCTGGAGGATCACAGGGAGTCGCTGCTTGCCTCCTACGATCCCAGGTACGTCCATGACGAGGCGCGGATCAGTGCGGACGGGAAGACGGCCATGCTGTTTGGATATCAGGATTTTGCCATTTATGATATGGCAGGCACATTGATCAAAAGCTGCGAGCTGCCGGATGCGGACAGGATTTACGATCAGCAGTTTCGGAAAAGCGGGGAAGAATCCTTTCTGGAGGTCATCTGGTATGACGGGACAGTGCGCTGTTACAGCGCTTCTGACGGCACTATGATCTCAGAGACAAAGGGGGAGGCCCCGGCAAAGGACTTGTATGAGGAATTTTACACCGACAGATACCGCGTTGTCTCATCCCTGCACAGCGCCCCGGAGGTATATGACCTGCAGTCGGGGAAGCTGGTGGCTGTGCTGGAGGAGGACTCCTATCTGACTTATGTGACGCAGCTGGAGGGGAATCTTCTGACGGAATATGTCAGCGCGTCGGGGGACAGGTACGGGCTGCTTCTGGATGAAGATTTCGGGACGACGGCGTATCTGCCCGGGCTCTGTGACGTGACGGAGGGCGGCTTTGTGTTTGACGACGGCGCGGGAAAGCTGCGATACTGCAGGAGATATTCGCTGCAGGAGCTGGTTGGGATGGCGGAGGCAGGGCTGTAGCTGCAGAGATTGTGGGAATTTTACGTAGAATACCGTAAATCCGGATAAAAACCAGAATTTCAACACACTTAACTCCAACATGGAACGGGAATAAAAAGGCATCCTAAAATAGCAAAAAACACTTTTCAACTACATATTTTCAGGCTATAATACCTACATAGCCTTGATATACTATTTACATGCTCTTGATATAGGAATAGGACTCAGAAATAACATATACAGAATGGAATCGAATATTTTGCAGACAAGTACAGAACAGCAGTTACTTATTCAACAGATGAATGTTATAGATGATATGTTTTTCCAAAAAATTGCAGAAGACAAAGATGTCTGTGAAGAAATATTACGAATTATCCTCCAAAAACCAAAGCTGAGAGTAATTGAGTCACAGACACAGCGTTTCCTCCGTAATATTGGAGCACATTCCGTGATACTTGATTTGCTTTGCGAGGATGAGAATGGTGCCAGGATTAATGTGGAGATGCAAAAGTCTGATGATGATGACCATGTACGGCGTGTCCGATTCAACAGTTCTAACATCGACACGACTTTTACAGAAAAAGGACTGGATTATAAAGACTTCCCTGATATCTATGTGATATTTATCTCCAAGTTTGATATGTTTCAGGAAAACAAAACAATCTACCATTTGGAAACTATCATTAAGGAGACCGGGACATCTGTTGAAGATGGAATACATCGGATATTTGTAAACTGCACTGTAGATGACGGATCCGATATTGCTGAATTGATGCAATATTTCAAAAACAGCACAGGCCAAAACAGTAAGTTTCCCAAACTGTCAAACCGGGTGAAATATTTCAAGGAATCAAAGGAAGGAGCTGACGCCATGACACAGATTGTTGAAGAATATGCAAGCAAAAAGGTTCTTGAGCGGGATAAAGAAACCGCAAAATCACTTTTACAGAACGGAGTACCTGCAGATGTGGTAATAAAATCCATCCCGACTATTTCAATAGAGTTTATCGAAAAATTACACAGACAGCTCGCAACAGTAGAAAAGCAATAAAATTCCTGCATTTTAAGAATTCAATCTTCTTTTCATTAATACAAAAAGGAACCAGCTTGTTTATGCCAGTTCCTTTTTTGTTGTTTTCAATCCCCCACTACCCTCAGCTTTTACTTCGCCGTTTTCAAGATCACATCCGCCGCATCCTCTGACTTAATCTTATGTTTCCATGTCCTGCATACTCCAGAAATTCCTCCGTCTCCGCCTTCAGCCGGGAAACTGCAATAAAGCGTGTCCGATCGGTTAAAAGCGACAAACGGGTTTGCTCAACTTACTCATATTTCTCATACCTCCTCATATGTTGATTCATTACTTGAACGGAGTTATAACATTTTCCCTCTTTGAAAGTACCTGGATACGAGAGGTGTGATGTGGAGGGTGAAAGGTTAACATCTGGTGCCAATGAGTGGCAGTATTTGAATAATATAGTTGAAAATTGTAAAAATATGGGTTATACTTGTAAAATGTAAGAAATATTGTAACTATATGGTTTTAAATTGTATTCACAGTAGAAAGGAGATTGAAACAAATGAAATGGAAACCGATGAAAAGCGGGTTGGCGCTGATACTGGCAGCAGTATTGGCAATCCCAACCCTGCCGGCGAGAGCGGAGGAGGCGGCTTCTGCAGATGCTTCTCCCATGGCCGGAGTATCGGAGACTTCCGCTGAGGAGGTAATCTTCAACACAGGAAACGGAAATGTGACTGTTGCTGACGGAAGCGTATCTGGAAATGATGCTGCAGATGTTTACTTTGAGTCAGATGGAAGCTACACGATCCCTACAGGGCTGGTTGGGTTGAACGCTTTTTTCCCTTATGAAGTGCAGTTTACCTGTAATGGGGAGACCACGAAAGAGTGGTTCCTGACTCCCGATGATTCCGTGGAGGTGGGAGGGCATACCTTCTATGTGGAGGCTGTCGCTGACGGCAGTGCGGTGACGCAAATCAGCCTTGAGGTAGGCGGCGATACCGTGGCAGTGTACCCGGAGGAGAAAGAATTTGCGGATCAGAAGCTTGATATGGCGTCTCCCCTTACCCTTCTTCCCATCAAAGAGGTGAGGCTTGGTTCTGTCGATCTGACTTCCTATACGCCGGTGGAATTGACCCAGGTGTCTGTAAAAGCGCTTTTGGGAGACAAAGTGGCGGACGGGGACACGATCGCATGGAGGAACAGGTATACCGATGGTGACTATGAGGTCAGCCAGGCGGGGGATAAGGTGAATCTGAGTGTGAACACCTATTATGGGTCTTCTCAGGAGCTGGAGATGATCGTGGGCTCCGGTAATCAGCTGGATGCCGATGCAGTCCGCTATCTGATGTCCTTGAGGATAAAGGAATCCAGAAAGTGGCTGCTTCCCGCTATTTATATGCAGGATGGGCAGGGTATCCGCACAGCGCTTCCCACGGTGGAAAGTTCCACGCGTTATTCTGATTACCGTGCAGAGAGGGAGATGGCTGTCTGCGCAGGTTCCAGTACGGTAGGTACCGTTACAGAGGCATACGTCAGCCTGAAGGTAAATCCTGATGTATTCCCGGGAAGTTATCAGCTGAGGGCATTTGAGGGCAATTATACGTCGGCGGAGGAAGCCATGGCGGCTGCGGAGATTACGGACAGGATTTTCTGTACGGATATGACACAGGCCAATGCAGGATATTTGCTGCCGCGCCATACCAGCGGCACACCGGATAAATGGATCACAGTGGTGTCCTTTGACGGAAGTGGGAATGTAACGGGCTGTCTGTCCTTTTTGTTGGAACTCAGCACCAGCGGAATTTCAATGTATCCTGAGTATGCGTTGAGATATAAGACGGAATCCGGTACAATGTCTCCGGATGTAACGCGGGGCAGAAGTACCAGTTACAACTCCGAGGAAAATTGCAACTATTATACTTATACCCTGGCGTCAGGCAATGCGGCGGATAAGGTATATTATCAGAGGTTTTTATTTAGCGTAGACGGAACCAGCAGCCCTGATTCCATCACAGGGGCATATGTGGGACTTTATGATTCCATTGCGGAAGCTGCGGCAGCAGGTGCGGCGGATATCAAGGGAGACCTTTTTGGCACGAGCGGCTATGGGGCTGATTACAGTCAGGGCGTCTGCTTTACGATTTTCTATGGTGCGGATGGTGCTCCGGATCAGAGGGTATGGAGGTATGGCATCAAGACGGTAGAGGCGTCAGTGCCCTCAACACCTACACCTCTGAACAGCGGTGTACAGTTGTTTATTAACGGGTTCCAGAAAGAAGATAAGACATCTGTTAACTATTATCAAGTAAGACAGTCGGAGGATTCCTATGGGGAATACAATTTCCTGACCTTTATCGTGGACAAGGATGTTACCGATGAAGAATTAAAGAACCTGGCTCCTGTGTTCACTGTTTCTGCCGGGGCTAAGCTTTATACCGCAGGTGGCAGCGCGGAGGAAATCAGTGGGGAAAGCTATCATGATTTCACCAGCCCCGTACTGTATACGGTATCCGCTGAAAACGGGGAAAATGCTAAGAATTACTGGATTCAGGTGCTGCGTGCCACAGAAGGTGCCGGACAGTTATTCATTAACAGCCTGGTGGATCCCAACGCAGAAACCCATGTGGGCGAAGACGGCGTGATCTATTCCACCAGAGAGGTGATGCTGGACAGCTACCATGATGATATCCATGATATCCTGCTTGCCAATATGGGTACGGAAGCGATAGAGAAACTGTCCGTGGAGCTGGAGTCCGATACGGTGGAGCTTCATGGATACTGGACATTGGACGGGCAGGAAGATATGCTGGGATTTGTGGATCTTATGGGCTATCAACCCGCCGGAGACGGATCCATATCCGGGGCGGGAGGTTCCCATGGTTCCTATGCCAGCTATGGAGAATTATGGAACCTGGCAAAGGTACGCCTGATCGCCAAAGAGGGAGTGGCTGCCGGTACGGATGTAAACGGTACCCTGACGATCAAGTCGGGGGATAAAGTACTGATCGTACTGACACTGACCGGTACGGTGGGCGACCCGACCATTATCACACAGGAGATTCCTGAGACGGTGCTGTATGTCCCTTATGGCACCATGATTCAGAACAGCAATAAGTACAGCTGGAATAAAGTAAGCTATACGTTGGAGAGCGGCACGCTGCCTTCGGGCATGGTTGTAAAGCCCAATGGCGAGATTTACGGCGTGCCCAGGGAAATGGGAGAATTTACCCTTACGGTGCGCATGGACAACAGCTATGCAGGTTTTGACAGCAGTTCCAAGACATATACGCTGGTCATCAATGAAAATACGGATGCCAATGTAGATGCGGCTACGGATACGGGATATGAGCTTTCCCAGCGTGTACAGAATATTGATATGGGGTCGTTTACTTCTGGCCCCTCTCCTTCCCAGATGTTGGTGTCACAGGGAGTTCTTGACGAGTTTGTGGATATCTATCTGGATGGTGTGAAATTGACGGAGGGTCAGGATTATGAGGCTGAATCCGGAAGCACCAGGATTACAATCAGGAGTATCACGCTTGCGTCTGCCGGGGAGGGAGCCCATACGCTGGGAATGGAATTCCGTACCGGAAGCGATATTTTAAAGCGTGCGGCACAGAACTACCAGGTCAGCCCGCGCGGTCAGGAGCCGGGCGTTGACAACAATGACGGCAGTCATGGCAACGGCGGGGATAATGACGATGAGGAAAATGTGACGCAGACGGGAGCAACGGTTGGTGAAACCATGGCTTATACCGTGGTAAAAGGCGACAACCTGAGCAAGATCGCCAGAAGGATCGGTGTCAGCCTCGCACAGCTGCTGTCATGGAATCCCCAGATCAAGAATCCCAATCTGATCTTCCCGGGCCAGGTGCTGATCGTAGGTTACAGGCAGGGCAGTGCGGTGGCAGAGGCGCTGAACCTGGAAGGGGCGGCCTATTATGAGGTAAAGAAGGGCGACTGCCTGTACAGGATCGCAGGGAGGAACGGTTTATCCCTCAATGCGCTTGTGGCAATGAACCCTGAGATTGCTAAACAGAAATATATTTATCCCGGGCAGAAGATCCGGATCAAGTAAGAAGAAAGTAAGATATAGAATAGAAAAGAATAGAATAAGAAAAAACAGGAAGCCGGCTGTGACATCCACAGTCGGCTTCCTAGAACGTGTTTGAAAAATGCTTTCCTTGGGCTGCCGCAGGCTTCCAACGGTATCTTATTCCAACATCTTTTTTAATTCGTCCATAAAGGTGTTGACGTCCTTGAATTCCCTGTACACGGACGCAAAGCGTACGTATGCCACAGGATCCAGCTCCATCAGCTTATTCATGAGCATCTCGCCGATGACCTGGCTGGAAATCTCCTTTTCCTCGCGGCTGGAAATTTCGTTTTCCACTTCGTCCACAAGGCTGGTGATCTGCTGTGCGCTGACAGGGCGTTTATGGCAGGCCCGGAGCACCCCGGCCTCTATCTTGGAGCGGTCATAGGTCTCCCTGTTGTTATCCTTCTTGATGATGATCAGGGGGATCGTCTCAATCTTCTCATATGTGGTAAAACGTTTACCGCAATCATCACACACACGGCGGCGGCGAATGGAATTGTTATCATCCGCCGGTCTGGAGTCTATAACTCTTGTATTTTCGTGACTGCAAAAAGGGCATTTCATGTACTTTTCCTCCATCAGGCGTATTCATTTCGATATTGTCCGGCTTCTTGCCAGAACATAACGATATTTACTATTAATTTATCATTTTTGACCCTTAATGTCAATCAAAAATGCCTGGTTATGAAAGTGATTGCGGAAGGCTGCAGTAACGGTTACGTCCTTACATCTACCAGGATGATATCCGGGCCGATCTGGCAGATATCTTTAAAGGGAATCACGATGTCCGGTTCACAGTTCAGGAATCCCAGGAATTTATTGCTGCCGGGTACAATGATCTTCTTGATGCAGCCCGTGCACTGGTCAAATTCCAGATCCGAGACCCTGCCCAGCTTTTTACAGTCCTTTGTATTGATAACGTCCTTACATTTTAACTCCGAATACAGCATATGGCGCCTCTTTTTGGCCGTTGTTTTTAATATATGTATGAAGGTACCGCTTTAGTATTAAAAAAGCAAAGGCCTGCCTGCCGGCTGTTACGCCGACAGGTAGGTCCGCATGGTGCGCAGTGCGTTTTTCTCCAGCCTGGAGACCTGCGCCTGGGAGATGCCGATGGCTTCCGCTACCTCCATCTGTGTCTTTCCTTCAAAGAACCGGAGGGAAATGATCTCATGCTCCCTGGGATTGAGCTTTTTCATGGCCTCGCTGAGGGAGAGGTTTTCAATCCAGGTTTCCTCCTTATTTTTCTTGTCGCTGATCTGATCCATGACATAGAGCGTGTCTCCGCCGTCCGTAAAGACGGGCTCATACAGGCTCATGGGATTCTGGATGGCATCCAGTGCATAAACAATGTCTTCCTTGGAGATTCCTACCTCCGATGCAATCTCCTCAATGGTGGGCTCCTTCAGGTTCTTTCGGGTCAGGGCCTCCTTGGTATAGATTGCCTTGTAGGCGGTATCCTTTAAAGAGCGCGACACCCGGATACTGCTGCTGTTGTCTCGGAGGAAGCGTCTGATCTCACCGATGATCATGGGGACTGCATAGGTGGAGAATTTGACATTGAGTGAAGAATCAAAATTGTCGATGGCCTTGATCAGGCCGATGCACCCGATCTGGAACAGGTCATCCACATTTTCATTGCTGGAAGAAAAGCGCTTTATCACACTGAGTACCAGGCGAAGGTTGCCTTCTATATATGTCTCTCTCGCTTCCTTGTCGCCTTCCTCGATCTGGCGGAACAGGGCTTCCTTTTCCGCCGCCTTTAAAAGAGGAAGCTTCGCGGTGTTTACACCGCATATTTCTACTTTTCCCAGTGCCATTTTCGGTTCCTCCCTGTACTGTTTTCTTTTCTGTGTTAACAAGTATGTACAGGGAATACTTACAATATTCTTGGTAAAATTTGAAAAACAGAATCTTCTCCATGGCGGGAAAGCACGTTATTTTGCCTTTCGGAGAAACCGGCGCAGGCACAGCAGATACAACAGGGTCTGAACCAGCTGGCTGGCCAGGATTCCCCAGAGGTACCCGGTAATCCCGTAGACGGGAATGGCCAGGAGCACGAAGCCCAGCCGGATCAGCAGGCTGAGCACATTCATCACAAAGATATGGCCTGCCATTCCCAGCCCCTGGAGGATGCTTGACAGGGTGGTATCCAGGTACAGAAAGGGACAGATGAATCCCAGGGTGGTGATGAAATGTCCTGCCAGGGTGCTGTCGAACAGAAAGCTCCCCATCCATCGTCCCAGGAGCACGAAGCCCATCATACAGACAGTTCCCATCATACCGCAGTATTTCACGGTGCGCAGAGTGGCGGAGCGCACTTTCCCGATGTCGCCAAGGGCATAGCTCTCAGAGATAATGGGCAGGAGCATGACCGCCACAGATCCTGTCAGGGCATTGGGGAAGAAGATCAGAGGCATGGCCATACCGGTGAGGACTCCGTAAACGCTCAGCGCAGAGGCATTGTCGTAGCCGTACAGGCGCAGCTTTGCGGGGATGGATACGGATTCCACACTCTGCAGAAGATTCAGGACAATGCGGTTGGCAGTCAGGGGAAGCGCCATCTGCAGCAGAGGGCGGTAAACAGCGGATGGCAGCGTGTTATGTACGGAGGACACAGGATCCCGGCACAGAGCGATGGCGGATATGGATACCAGCATAGAGAAGAATTCCCCCACTGTGAGGCCCAGCACCGCCACGCCGATGGCGGGCTCCCTCCCGATGGAAAAGCAATATGCTGTCACCAGCCAGACGCTGGCAACCCGGACGAGCTGTTCCACCAGCTGGGAGGCGGCCGGGATCCCGGCTTTTTTTATGCCGTAGAAATAACCGTTGATGCAGGAGTGGACGGCGCTTAAGGGGATGGAAAAAGAGAGGATCCGCAGCATCATTGCAGTCCTGGGCTCCCCCAACAGCTTTCCGGCAATCGGATCCGCAAAGAAGTAGATGATCCCGTTACACAGCAGGGACAGGGGCAGGGAGATGCTTAGGCCCGCGTACATGGGCTGGAATGAGCGGGAGCGGTCAATAGCCGTGCGCTCCGCTACCAGCTTGGAAATAGCGGTCTGGTAGCCCGCGGCGGTCAGGGAGAAAGAAAGGGCGAGCACAGGATTTAACAGCTGGTAGATACCCATTCCCTCCTCGCCGAAAAGCCGTGAGAGGTAGATACGGTAGAAAAATCCAATGATACGGCTTACAAAGCCGGTTGCCGTCAGAATCAGGGTTCCGACGATAAGAGGATGGTGATTGCCTTTTTTCATTCAATAAATGCCTGTTACTGCTTTTTCACCATTATATTCCTTTTTGGATGTTGACAGAACATGGGGGCGGTGCTAATATGAGAATGATATAATTCCCAGTAAAATAATATGAATTAAAACCGTCCCCAGGCACGGTCATTCGGGAAGCCTGAACGGCAGGATTGCGGAGGAGTGGCATGATTTATATGGACAATGCGGCAACCACCAGGACAGCGCCGGAGGCAGTGGAAGCTATGCTGCCTTATTTTTCGGAGTATTACGGGAATCCCAGCGCCATTTATTCTCCGGGCTGTGCCGGTAAGAAGGCCGTCAATCAGGCCCGCAGGGCAGTTGCGGCGGTTCTGGGAGCCAGGCAGGAGGAGATTTACTTTACCTCAGGGGGCACAGAGGCGGACAACTGGGCGCTGAAGGCTGTGGCGGAGGCGTATGCCGGAAAAGGAAAGCATGTGATCACTTCAAGGATTGAACACCACGCCATTTTACATACCTGTGACTTCCTGGAGAAAAGAGGCTTCGAGGTGACATACCTGGGAGTGGATGGGGACGGGCTGGTGGATACAAAGGAGCTTAAGGCTGCCATCCGGCCGGATACGATCCTGATCAGCATTATGTTTGCCAACAATGAGATCGGCACCCTGGAGCCTGTGAGCGAGATTGGCGCTATTGCCAGGGAGCATGGGATTCTGTTTCACACGGACGCGGTGCAGGCTTTCGGGCATCTGCCGATATCCGTGGAGGAATTGCATATTGACATGCTCAGTGCCAGCGGGCATAAATTCGGCGGGCCCAAGGGCTCCGGTTTCCTGTATATCCGGGAAGGTGTGAAGCTTCCCTCCCTTCTTCACGGCGGGGCCCAGGAGAGGGGCCGCAGGGCGGGGACGGAGAATGTGCCGGGGATTGTGGGGCTGGGCGCGGCGGCAGCCAGGGCGGCGGAATCCATGGAGGAGAGGGCGGCAAAGGCAAGAGAGGTCAGGGATTACCTCATAAAGAGGATTGAGGCGGAAATTCCCTGCTGCCGTTTAAACGGCCACCGGACAAAGCGGCTTCCCGGTAATGTCAGCTTCTGTTTTCAGTTTATAGAGGGGGAATCGGTATTGATCATGCTGGATATGAAGGGAATCTGTGCCTCCAGCGGTTCCGCCTGCACCTCGGGCGAAACAGACCCTTCCCATGTGCTTCTTGCCATCGGCCTGGGGCAGGAGGAGGCCCGCGGTTCCCTGAGGCTGTCTGTTTCAGAGGAAAACACCCTGGAGGAAGCGGGTTTTGTGGTGGAGGAGCTGAAACGGATCGTGGCGAAGCTGAGGAAGATGTCCCCACGGTATGAGGATTTCCGTCAGGAAGCATTTTTATCTGGAAAAGTGTAAGGGAATAGAGTATAATAGAAAAAATGGCAGACGGCATGGAAATCGGATTGGGATTAGTGGTGGATAAAAGTGGTTAGAAGAAGATACACAAGCACAAGGCTGCTGGATGAAGGAATGATGATAGATCAGGCGATCATTGACCGGACAGGCCGTATTTTGATCGCGCGCAAGACTGTCCTGGATCGGTTCCTGATCGATGCCCTGCGCAAAATGGGAGTACCCGGCGTATATATCAGGGAGGGTGAGGAAGACCCGGACGAGGAGATTGAGGTGGCGCCGGAGACTCTGGAGACGATTGCGAAGCTGAAGGTCGCAGACCGCGCGAAGGTCATGCTTTCGGACAGTGTAAAGCAGCGTGTGTCGCAGGGAATACAATTCCTCTACAGCGATACAAATTCCTCCGACTTTTCCGATACCGCCAGCAATATTACCCACAGCCTGATGCAGGCAATCTCAGAAAACGATGCGGTGGCCATGAATATTGACACCCTGAAGATAAGCGATGAGTATACCTTTAAGCACAGCGTAGATGTGGCTACCATGGCGATGATCATAGCCAGGAAAAGCGGGATGCAGGAGAAGGATGTCTACCAGATCGGGGTGGCGGGCCTGCTTCACGATGTGGGCAAATCCCAGATACCCAATGAGATACTGAACAAGGCAGGCAAGCTGACGGAGGATGAATTCGCCGTCATGAAGAAGCATTCCTTATTCGGTTATAATATCCTGAAGGAAAAACCGGGGATTTCCACTGAGATAGTGGCGGGGGTGCTGCAGCATCATGAAAAGGTCAATGGGCGTGGATATCCCCTGAAGCTGTCAGGTCAGCAGATTTCACCCTATGCCAGGGTGCTTTCCGTAGCCGATATCTACGATGCGCTTGTGACGGAGCGTCCTTACAAGAAGGGGTTTTCTGCCCATGACGCACTGGAGATGATCATGGCCATGACGGAGGAGCTGGATGTGGACTTTATGCGCAGCTTTATAGATACCGTGATCCTCTACCCGGTGGACAGCTCAGTCAATCTGAGCAACGGGGAGCGTGCAAGGGTGGTCATGAACACGCCCCATTATCCCATGCGGCCCAAGGTGGTCGGACTAAAAAGCGGAAGGGTGTACGATCTGGCGAATGACCTGAATTGTGCGAGCATTATTATCGAATAGCATTATTAAACAGTTTTCCGGACCCCGTGGAGCGGCTGCTGCATGGGGCTTTCTTTTTGGGAAGCGTACATTGTTTGTCACAAACTTGTCGTGTGCAAAAACCGGCGGGGAAATGAGGTTAAGTATGAGAGAAAAGGTTGTGGTAGGAATGTCCGGCGGGGTGGATTCCTCTGTGGCGGCATATCTGCTGAAGGAGCAGGGATATGATGTGACTGGCGTTACCATGCAGACCTGGCAGGAGGCGGAAGGCAGCGTCTCGCCGGAGACGGGGGCGGCCGGAGAAGCGGATTGTAGTGGCGTCCTGTCGGAGACGGGGGCGGCCGGAGAGGCGGATTGCAGTGGCGTCCTGCCGGCAGCGGCGGACGCCCGGCGGGTGGCGGAAGTCCTCGGGATTCCCCATTATGTGATGGATTTCCGGCGGGAATTCCGGGGCTGCGTCATGGACTATTTTGTGGAGGAATACCTGCAGGGACGCACACCCAATCCCTGTATAGCCTGCAACCGGTATGTGAAATGGGAGGCGCTTTTAAGGCGCAGCCGGGAGCTGGGGGCGGATTACATTGCCACCGGGCATTATGCCAGGATTGAAAGACTGCCGGGCGGCAGGTTCTCCCTGCGCAGCTGTTTGGATGCGGGAAAGGATCAGACCTATGCCCTGTATAATCTGACTCAGGAGCAGCTGGCCCATACGCTGATGCCTCTGGGCAGCTATTCCAAGGCGGAGATTAGGAGGCTGGCGGAGGAAGCGGGGCTGCCCGTGGCCCATAAGCCGGACAGCCAGGAAATCTGCTTTGTGCCGGATGATGACTATGCGGGGTTTATCGACCAGACGGCGGGAGACCGCGTCCCCGGCCCGGGGAAATTTGTGGACAGCCGTGGAAACGTGCTGGGCACTCACAGGGGGATTACCCATTACACCATCGGCCAGCGCCGTGGGCTGGGGCTTCCCATGGGAGAGCGCGTCTTTGTGACCAGGCTCAGGCCGGAGACAAACGAGGTGGTGATCGGGAGCAATGAGGATCTCTTATCCCGGAGGGTCATCTGTGACAGGGTAAATTATATGGCGGTAGAGGGGCTGGAATCGCCGGCCAGAGTGCTGGCCAGGATACGTTACAATCACAGGGGGGAGTATGGCCGGATTGAGACGATCTCCGGCGGCAGGATCCTGTGCACCTTTGAAAAGCCGGTGCGTGCGGCTGCGCCGGGACAGGCAATTGTATTTTATGACGACGGATACGTCCTGGGAGGAGGAACCATTCTGGGCGCGGAAGCATAGAATAAGGTGAAAATATCCTGCAAAAATCAATGATGGGAGTAGTACATGGATTTTAATTTTGGAAGACCTGATTTCAGGAGAAAACGTTTTGAATCGGTGACAGGCACCATTGTGGACATGGTGCCTACCAGGATCGGAAACCGCCGTGCCAACGGCTGCATGATCTTTGTTACATTGGAGGACATGGAAGGGAACACGGTGAATTTTGTGATGACGCCTTCCACCTTTGTGGTGGATTTTGAGACTCTGTCCGTGGGGATGAGCTGTACCTTCTGGTATGCGGCGGACGCCCCGGCGCCGCTGATCTATCCTCCTCAGTACAATGCTGTGGCAGCGGCGCAGACACGGAACGGGCAGTTTGTGGATGTAGGCTTCTATAATATGTCGCTGGTCAACGAGAGCCAGACGCTGCAGCTGAACATGGACGCCTCTGTGGATGTCAGGACTACCAACAACCAGTATTTCCAGGGCAGCCCTGCCAATCATAATCTGGTGGTAGTGTACGGATCTTCTACCAGGAGCATTCCCGCGCAGACCACGCCCATGAAGGTATATGTGCTGTGTGATTAGTACCAGCGGCGCATAAATCCGGGAACCTCTAATATATTGTTGTAATAGAAATAAGGAAGAAGGCGTAATGATTCAGATGGAAGACAAAATGAGTCCGTTTGTCAACAACTGCAGCATGGCGGGGATAAAGCCTGCAATGCTGGAATTCCCTTATCCGCCGATTCAGGTGCAGTGCAGGAACCAGGGCTATGCGGATCTGCTCAGCGTGGACTATTGCGGTTCAGTGTCAGAGCTGTCCGCGCTGACTCAATACATCAATAACGAGAGCAGGATTTCCAGGAGCCACTGCCGTCATGCCAGGCTGCTTTTGGAGATCGGGGTTGCGGAAATGATGCACCTGCAGAAGCTGGGGGAGTTGATCTGCCTGCTGGGCGGCAGGGTGGATTACACGGCAAGATATCAGAACGGCAGGAATTGCCTCTGGACGCCGGATTATCTGACTCTCCCCGGGCAGGTGGATGAGATGATACAGGCGGACATAGAGGGGGAGAGGGCGGCAATCAAACAGTACAGGATGCATATCGGCAAAATGGACGACAAATATGTGAATGCGGTACTGGCGAGGATCATAAAGGATGAGGAATACCATATCCTGCTTTTGCAGTCCCTTTTGGAGGAAGTGAATACAGAGTGAAAACGGCTTACCGTCCGGCGGCAGGCCATGAAAAGGAAAGGCAGCGCTCCTACGGTGTGGGAGGCTGCTTTTTTTGCGCGGCTGAGCAGTTTTTTGAGCAGTCCTTCGGGACTGTTTGCATAGTGTATTTTTGCATTCATTGTGTTATACTCCGGGCGGGGAGGAATACCCGGACGATCTGGGGGAATCCCTTCCGCCGGAGGAGCTGTACCGCAGGATGACGGCGGGAGAGGATGCCATACGGGGCCGGGAACGGTGGCGCTGTTCTTCTGGGGAGGAAATAGCACGACAAACGCATGAGTAAATAAATTGTGAACAAAATACTCCTTTATCCGTTATAATGGAAATAAAAACGGAGATGGGAATATGGAGCAGTTATTGGAATGGATGGAGATCATCGAGGATGTCAG
>CATKXX010000014.1 GCA_949840935.1 uncultured Acetatifactor sp.
AAAGCATCCAACGGACGCTTGGCCAAATGAAGGGCGCATAGCGGGCTATGTAACCTGAATTTGGCGCAAATATCACGCAAAGTGGGGCGTGCAGATGTCAGGAATGAATTTTCAAACACGCTCTAGCATAGTGAATCACCCTTTCAAAGAACCGATCATAACGCCCTTCTCAAAATATTTCTGCATGAAAGCATACAAAACGACAACCGGGCCTGTGGCAATCACGATGATGCAGTACTTTGCCACCTGTGCGGTCTTGGTGGCCTCCGCAATGGATGCCGCGCTGTCCGCCATGCTCATCATATAGTCCCCGGATTTGTCCACCTGCAGGGTAGCCAGGATTTCCCTCAGCACCGTCTGCAGGGGGTAGAAGTTCCTGTCCCGCAGATACACAAGGCCGGTAAAGTAATCGTTCCATTTTGCCACACCGTAATAAACCGCCAGTACCGCTATGATGGTCTTGCTCAGGGGCAGTACCACTTTGCTGAAGTAGGCGAAATGGGACGCGCCGTCCATGGTGGAAGCCTCGTAAAGCTCGTTGGGGATGCTGGTTTGGATAAAGGTTCTCGCGACCATCAGATTCCACACGCTTACGCTTCCCATCAGGATGATCACCAGAGGCGAATTATACAGCCCCAGATCCTTCATCACCAGGAACGTGGGAATCAGGCCGCCGCCGAAAAACATGGTGAAAATAAAGAACAGGTTAAAAATCGCCTTCCCCTTAAATTTCGGCCTGGAAAGCACATACGCCGCCAGCAGCGTGATCATGATGCTCAGCGCAACGCTTGCAAAGGTATAAAATATGGAATTTGCATAGGAGCGCAGCAGCTCCTTATACTTAAACACCGCCTCATAGCCTCTCATGGAAATTCCCACCGGGTGCCACACCACTTCGCCCCGGACGATGGCGTCGGGATCCGATACGGATGCGATCAGCACCAGGTAGAGCGGATAAAGGATTGCAAACATCACAGCCGCCCAGAAAACCGTATTCACAATCCGGAAAACCCGATTGCTCCCGCTGGTCTTTCTTTTTCCCGCTTTCCAGGGCACAATTTCAGTCTTCGCCATAACTCATCATTCCTCCTTCTGTCTTTCGGATATTTTCTGTCCTTCTATTTCTTTTTTATTCTGTCTTTTTTATTCTGCCCAACTATTTCGTCCTGGCTTTTCCGCCTTTCCCTGACTTCTGTCTTTATCAGGACTTCTGTCCCTGGCCTGGCTTTTGTCTTGGTCCTGGCTTCCGTACTTGCTCTGGCTTCCGTACTTGCCCTGGCAGAAATATCAGAACAGACCCACTTCCGTGGTCTTCTTTGAAATTCTATTGACTGTGATGATCAATATAAAGTTGATGATATTGATAAACAGGCCTATGGCCGCGGTATAGGAAAACTGTCCGCTTCCCAGCCCCACATTATAAACATACACGCCAATGATGTCGGAAGTGGGAATATTTCCTGCCGTCTGCATGACCAGCGCTTTCTCCGTATTACTGTTCAGCAGCTTACCGCAATCCAGGACAAGAACCATCATGATCGTCGGGAGCAGACTTGGTATGTCTATGTAGCGGATTTTCTGCCAGATGCTGGCTCCGTCTATCTCCGCCGCCTCATACAGCGACTGATCCACCCCCGCCAGGGCTGCAATAAAGAGGATGGTACTATATCCCGCATTCTGCCAGATACTGGATATGATGTAAATAGGCCGGAACGCTGAAGCGCTGGACATATAATCCACCGCGTTCTGACCAAACCACCCGCGAACCGTATTTAAAATACCGCTGGTGGGCGACAGGAAGATGTAAAGCATACCTGCAAGCACCACGGTAGAAATGAAATACGGCACATATATACTTGTCTGGATTCCCTGCTTGATCTTGTCATTCCTGATCTGATTCAGCATGATTGCCATGATAATGGGAACCGGAAAGCTGAAGATCAGATTTTCCACATTCAAAACCAGCGTGTTGACAAGAAGCCTCTTGAAATAATAGGCGTTAAAAAATGTGGTGAAATGTTTGAATCCCGCCCACGGGCTTCCCGCAATTCCGTCCACTGCCCTGTAGTCTTTAAAGGCAATCTGGATTCCATACATCGGCAGGTAATGAAATACCAGGAAGAAAATCACCGCCGGAAGAATCATTACATAGAGCTGCCAGTTGTTTTTCAGGTAATTCTTAGAATATTTACTTTTGTGTGTTCCCGGCACATTCTGCACATTACTTTTTTTCGTGCTGATCGACTTTACGTCTTTCATAAACAACCCCCTTTTCTCTTTTGAGTACCACCGGAAATTTCCTGCGTCAGAATTCCCGGCTTCACTCTTTTTTGGTCTTCGCTTATTCCGCTTCCACAGCCGCGTTTCAGTATTAATGCAATTGTTTTTCGCCCTTCCTGTATTTTATTATAATGGCTGCGACCTTCCGCGCCATGGACTTATCCGTGTACCAACCTGTAAAAATCCGACTTGCTATATACCCGCATTCAGAATACATTTCAATCAGTTTACCAATTCCCGCATGTTTTGTGTTATAATGTTTTGTGTCATAATATTTTGCATGATCTGTTTACGCCTTATCTTTATGAATCGCAGGGAGTAGAGATTGCATGAAGCAACTCCGAAATTGATACCGTATTCATGAATACCGGTCTTCTGCCGATGTGGTGCATAGGGGCGATTGATCTGCCTTACACAATGGAAGAAGCACATTCCATGGATAAAAAACCATTCTGACAGTAAAAGCTTGGAGCAAAATCAGGCAGTATATGGAGGTATAACGTATGCAGAGAACAGAAAATGTCGAATTAACGGTCTTATGCCTGATTCATCAAAATGATAAATACCTTCTACAAAACAGATTAAAGGATGACTGGAAAGGTTTGACTTTGCCCGGAGGGCATATTGAAAAAAATGAGTCTATTATAGATGCTGTCATTCGGGAAATGAAAGAGGAAACAGGACTTGATATTCGGAATCCAAGATTATGTGGAATCAAACAGTTTCCCATAGAGAATGGGCGGTACATTGTATTTTTATTTCATACAGACGAATTTTCCGGAGAAGTGACATCATCAGAGGAGGGAGAAATGATTTGGGTAAAAAAGTCGGAACTGCCAAGGATGAATACTGTAAATGACTTACCGCCACTTCTTCAAGTGATGGAAGATGATAATTTAACGGAATTTCAATATGTAATCAAAAACGGTAAATGGAATATGATTATTAAATGAAAAGAATCTTCTTATCAATGCTGCCGCCTATGAAGATATGCAGGATTACAACAGGAAGTTTGCAAATGGAGAAAAAATCAGAGAGAAAATATTATATAGATAATTTAAGATGGTTGGCGATCCTGCTGCTTTTTCCATTCCATGCGGCGCAGATTTGGAGTGGAGGCGAATACAGTGGGTTTTACATATGGTCACATACAAGCACCCCTCTTTATGTTTTTTCAACTGCTGTGTATCCGTGGTATATGACCCTTTTGTTTGCTATTGCAGGTATGAGCTGTAAATATTCTCTTCTGAAAAGGACAGACAGACAATTTGTTGTGGAGCGGATAAAGAAATTAATCATTCCGTTTTTCTTTGGGCTGCTGACGCTTGTTCCTGTAATGACCTATACTGCAGAAGTATTTTTTAATGAGTATACAGGCTCTTACTGGCAGCAATATGAATTGTTTTTTACAAAGGAAACTGATTTAACAGGATATCATGGAGGTTTTACCCCTGGGCATCTTTGGTTTTTGCTTTATTTGTTTGTTATTTCCCTGACTGCGCTGCTGATTGTACGCCTGCAAAAGAAGTGTTTACCGGAATTTAGAGCTGGCAGCCTTTCCTATTTCTTCATTATCTTGCTATTCATACCGGAGTGGCTTTGCCTGTATATCCTGAATATAGGCGGGAAAAGCTTAGGGCAATTTATGATACTGTTTTTGTTCGGATACTATATCCTTTCGGAAGAAAGTATTCTGCAAAAACTACGGCAGTACCAGTATGTAAGCCTGGCGATCTGCATCCTGTCAGGCAGCCTGTACACCTTTCTGTACTGTTTTGAAAATATCCGAAACGTGTGGATGACCGGACTCTATATTTTTTTCGGCTGGATGGGAATTATTACGTTGCTTGGTATAGGGCAGTCAAAACTGGACTTTCATAACCGGGTCAGCATTTATTTAACCCAGGCATCTTTCCCTGTTTACATTCTCCATATGCCAATTCTGGTCGTGGCAGGCTTTTTCGCCTTGAAATTGCCTGTTGGTACTGCAGGGCAATTTTTATTGATTGTATTGATTTCGTCTATAGCAACATTTTTAGGATATGAAATCGTAAAAAGAATACCTGTTTTACGGTTTTTTTTATAGCGTGTTTGAAAATTGCTTTCTGTCAGCTGTGCGTCACAATTTGCGGCAGATTTGACCCGAATGAGGGAGGCGTAGTGGGCTGCGTTGACCGAACGAGGGGCAAAGATATCGCAAAGTGGGGCGTGCAGATGGCGGGAATGAATTTTCAAACACGCTCTGAGAATGACGAAGCAGGAACAGCCGCCATACATCACCCCACCGCCGCCGACAAAATGATAAAAGTACGGAAAACGAAACCACATATTTACCCTTGACAATACAGTGAAGTAAGCATATAATGAACATTGTTCATATTGAGGTGATCATTTCATGAATACTGTTGTAACGTCAAAAGATGAGATTTTAAAAGCCAGCCGTGAATTGATACGGCTGCAGGGCTGGCCTGCTGTCAATATACGCTCGGTTGCCGCCGCCTGCGGGGTATCCGTGGGATCGATCTACAACTATTTTGATTCCAAGGCAGCGCTGGTGGAAGCCACGGTAGAGAGTATCTGGTGTGAGATATTTCACCGTTCAGAAGATGGGTGCGTATTTCAGGATACCCAGGCCTGCATTCTCTGGCTGTATGGGCGGATGGAATACGGCTGCAGGCAGTACCCCGGATTCTTCACGCTGCATTCCCTGGGTTTCATGCAGGAGGAAAAATTGGACGGGAAACGACGGATGCAGCAGACCTGGCAGCACATTTTGGAAGGTTTGTGTTCTGTTCTAAAGCAGGATGCCAATATCCGGCCCGATGCCTTTACAGAGCAGTTTACAGTAGAGAATTTTGCAAATATCCTGTTTTCCCTGATGCTGTCCGCTTTGCTGCGGCAGGATTATGATTCCAATCCTGTGCTGGAGATTGTCCGCAGGATTCTTTATTAAAATACCCACTTAGCTGTGGGAATTTTTATCCCGGAAATTGAACAGCGTTCACCCAAGGAGGTATGAGCATGAAAGTAAAACGGAATACCCTGCTGTTTCTCGCCTGCCTGGTATGGAGTGCGGCGGGTTTCAACATCCTTCGTATCGGCCTGGTATCCTATCCCCCCTATCGCACTGTGTTGAATTACCTGCTGTCGGTGCTGGTATTTGCCGTGTTTCAAAAATTTATTTTTGGAAAGCTGGTCAAAAAGCACACTGCCAGAATCATCGCTTACCCGGAGGAGCGGCAATTCTTTCTCAAATTCTTTGACGGGAAATCGTTTGTTATCATGGCAGTCATGATGACAGGTGGGATTGTCCTGCGGACAGGCAGGCTTGCACCAGAACGATTTATTGCGGTATTCTACACCGGCCTGGGCGCTTCGCTTCTGCTGGCGGGCTTGCTGTTTGGCTGCAATTTTGTCAGGGCGGTATTTGCTCCTGATAAAGCGCAAAATAATACAGAGAGTAAAGGAGAATAAACTATGCAGGCAATCATGGAAACCTTATTTGACATTGTCTATCTGATCTCTGTCATCACCATCGGTATTTTGATGATCCGGGGCAGTAAGGGGAATCGCCAATTCCTGCTGTTTGGCTGGATGGCAGTGGTGTTGGGGGCGGGGGATTCCTTCCACCTGGTTCCCCGCGCCCTGGCTCTTTGCACGACAGGGCTGGAAAATTATACTGTCCCTCTGGGGCTTGGTAAATGGATCACCTCGGTGACAATGACCATTTTCTATGTGCTGCTCTATTACGTCTGGCGGCTGCGATATCAGATTAAGGGCCAGGCAAGCCTGACCGCCGCTGTATACGGGCTGGCCGGTGTGCGGATTGCCTTGTGCATGATGCCTCAGAACCAATGGCTCAGCGCCGAAGCGCCTGTCTCATGGGGCATCTACCGCAACATCCCCTTTGCCTTGCTGGGGCTCTTGGTGATCGTACTTTTCTACCTCAGTGCAAGGGAGTGTGGGGATAAAGCCTTCCGCTGGATGTGGCTGACCATCGTGCTCAGCTTTGGATTCTATATCCCGGTGGTACTGTGGGCTGACGCCATTCCAATGATCGGGATGCTGATGATCCCCAAGACCTGTGCCTATGTGTGGACGGTGCTGATTGGATATTTTTCCATGAAACAGGAAAGCAATTAAGGAGATACATTCTCATTGCTTTCTGCTGGGAATGGCGTTTTTCCTGCTGTTACTCCTGTTGGATAAGAATTTTTCCTTTACCGGCGCGAAAACCGGGCGGGTACTGGCGGCCTGCCATATCGGCCTGAACCTGACTGCTGTGATGCTCATGGTGCGGGTATGTCACTGGTGCTGGAAACCATGCTTTCTTCCGGCATGAATGCGCAATCTCCGGTGTTGCCGGGATTGCGCATATCATCCTGGGAGCCAGCCTGATAATCCTGCTGGTGCAGATCAGGCAGAGTGTATTGGCGGTGAATGACTGAATTAATATTTGAGCGGCATTTACCTCACTCTCCACATAAGAGTGAATCACCTCTGCCTCGTCATACAGCACCATCATGCTAACTATGACCTCCTCTTTTCTTTAGATAAACCAGGCACATAGTAATTCTCTATCGCTCCCTTGGTTACAGCTTTTGTAACTGCATCCAAGAATTTTTTTCTATCTGGTACACATATCTCATACAGTGTATTATCTCTCGTATTCCACAATATTCCTTTTCGCAAATTCATTGCAACCATATAACTGGCACACTGCAAAAAGTGTTCATGTGTCAATTCTGATACGAATTTTAATTCATATACAATATCATCCTTAACCATGTCAGCAAATCCTTTAGCCGAAAACTGGACTTCCCGGTTTTTCCGATCCCCAAAATCAATCTGGCACTCGACCTGCGCATCCTCACTGCCATGAAATCTGCTTCTAAGCCTCGCCTTTATCAATTCCCTTTCTTCATCATTGACAAATTGAGTAATAACTTGTGTTCTGTATCTTTTTTGCTTCGTTTCCAATGAAACTAAAAATAATATTTTCTGGTCCAGGGAACTGTTTCTGACTGATTTGGTATATAATCTTGCCAATTCAGGGTTTAATAATATTTTTAATTTGATAGCTGCGTCTATCTGGTAATTATCAAAAAAGACTGCTTCCTGATATATCCCAATACAAGGTGATAAGTCAATCAGGCCATCCGAACTCTTAATATTAATGACTGATCCATCCTCTGGTGTCCTCTTACTGATTTTCAGCTGTGAAAAACAATTCTCCACATCTTCCTTGTACTTGAAATCAAACATTTCGCTAATATCCAAATCTTCAAACTTATGATTCGTTGTCACGAAAGTCGAAAGAGTTTTTTCTGATAACATGGCTTCTTCCGGCTTCACAAAAATAATGCGGTTTTTTCCCCTGCTGGCTGCTACACAAAATATATTTCTCAAAATGGCATACGACTGCTGTGACTTTGAAATCCTTACTTTCCAGTAGCTTTCCGTAAAATCAAAGATAACGCAAATTTTTCTTTCCAAACCTTTGCTGCTGTTATTCACTCCCTTTATTTGTTTTTTCCACACCCTTCCAAGCATGGAGGCCAAACCATCAGATAAACGAAATTTTCTGTTCCATATCACCAACTGCAATTATCTGTATGTCTGGATTACTTTCCTTTACCATTTCCAACAGCTGGGCCAATTCCTGTTCAATATCCTGATATTCATCTATAATCAAAACGTCATATTTCCCGATGGATGGTCTTTCCCTGATAAATGTCTGTATAAGATCAGAAATGCCTACCGACATGCCGCTTCTTTTTAAAAGCATATATGCAAATCCATGATAATTCGTAACAGTAACGTTTTTCCTGTTTATCTTCGCTTTTGCATCTAATTTTAAAAGTTTATTATACGTCAGATACAAAACTCTTTTGCTACCCGGTAACTCGTTACACAGATTCTGAATAGCTGTCGTTTTACCGCTGCCAATACAAGCGTCCACAAGAATATTTTTTCCCTGCAATGCTTTCTCTATAAATAACTGTTGCTCGCCTGATAACTTTAAAGCCAGTGATACACTCATATAAAAATTCCCCCTTTTTATCATTTGATTTACTATTTGCATTACTTCTTTTTACGCAATAAATATAATTCATTACATTTCCTTCCACAATCGATATATTCTTGTCTTATTTCTTCCTATCGTTTCGACATCATCCATCGCAGAAAGTATCTCTCTCGTCCTTGCCATACTCAGGCCTAATAATTCTGCTATTTCTCTGGCTTTTGCTGTTTCATGCATTTGCAAATATAATCTGATTTTTTCCTGATTATTCCTTGTTTTTATCGCTTGTTTTCTATCGCTTGTTTTTTTATAAATTTTAATGTCAGCGATGTTCTGTCCGGATCAAAGCTTTCCTTTATGTCAGGTTCTTCCCACTCTTCATCTTCCCATATGTTAAAAATATTAGGCACTCCGCTTCCTGCATGCTCACCAATATCTATCAGGTTAAACATTTTCATCAGGCTCTTATTTCTTGGGTCGGACTTTCCCCCTCTGCGCATCTGCTCTTTCCCAAGTCTGATATAGCCGGGATTCTCAAATACAATTTTATCTTCCATCTTCATAATGAGAATGCCATATTTCCCATAAAAATCCGTATTGATAATGCAATTTGCCAACGCTTCTCTCAGCGCCTTTGAACCGGCGTATCATCAACCCGGAAACCGCCCTGCATTTTAAATGGCACTTTAATATCTTTTATCATCTTATTGTATACACGAAAATAAAAATCAAATACATTCCCTGACCATTCACCGGACGAAGACTAAAGCCTGTCCGTCCATCTGAGCACTGTATCCGGATTTTCTCTGTAATCTAAAAAATACTCCGGAAAATATCTTACAATATCGTATTCGTTTCCAAACATCAGCATTCCGGCTGCAGTGGGATGAAGCCTCTTATCATCTTTAGAAAAGCCAGCTGCCCCAATCACTCTGAGGTACTCATTGTCATCCAGTCTCTCAAAAGGGTGCCCTGGCTTAAAAGACTTATGACTGTTACGATAACCGCGGATGGAGTCCTGATTCAAATCTTCAATTTCAGCCTCCTCAAGCACTTCCATATCCATGGTTTCCTCTGCCTGATCCCTCAACATTGTTTTGACCTGTAGTCTGGTACAATGATAATCCCCTTCCCAATTTCTGCGGAAAGTTCCTCCAAACAGATCATCGTTGATGTATACCGGCTTTTGCTCCCGCTTTGCACCCGGCACCCAGATTACCATGATCACATCATCTGTACCAGACACTGAGAAAGTTTTCACGTCATCGTCTTTCAAAAGGTTGATGCTCACCTTTTTACGGTTGTTAATCGTATTCCAAAAATCCTTCTTCAATCTTGTCGCATTTTTCAGCCCAGTTGTATGCCAATTGCCTGATTTATCCTCTTTTACCCCAAGAATAATAACGCCGCCATAGCAATTGGCAAAAGCAGAGTAGGTCTCCCACAGGCTATTCGGAAGTCCACCTTCTGCTTTTTTAACTTCCCTGCGATTATCTTCTTTGTAGGAATCAAATTTTGCCAATTCAAATAATTCCTCCATATTTGCTCCTTAAAAATTATTTTGAAATCTAAATTTTCCGTTAAAATTCTTTGCATATCACCAGAATGCTATGCAAAATCTTTCTCTGAAAGTTCACGCCATTCAATCCCACGTCCGTTTAACTTGTACTTCAGCAACTTACTAATACGCTCATCGCAAGTAATGAAAAATAACTGTTCCATGGTTGCTTTTGACGTCATTTGATACTTAAGTAAATCCATGAACGCAAGCATATTTACATCATCCATACATGCAGTCAGGTCATCGATAAAAAACACCTTCATCTTTTCACGGTCGTTCCTTGCATTGATACCTGCAAAAAAATGAGCCAACATAAAGACACTAATCTGACCGTTACTTAAAACATTAACGATATTCTTACCCTTATCATCAACTAATGAAATTCCCTCATTTTTTTGGACAATGTTGATTCCCTCATTAGAATTTAATCTTATCAGCTTATTATAGAACTTGCTAAGTGCCGGTCCTACTTTTTCATACTCGTCTTTCGAAAGCTTCTCTATCACATCCCTGATATCGTTTGCTCTCTGAGATGCAATCTCTTTCAGCTTCTGAAGTTTTTCTATCTCTGCATCAAGTTTCTGATTCTTCTTATTTTCCTCCTCCAGCTTCTGATTCAGATCAGATAAAGTCTGATTTGCAAGCATACTGTCGATAGCATTGATCTTTGACACAAGTAAATCATAAGAGAAATCCGAAACGTCAAAAAATCTGGTAATAAGATTTTTCACCTTTGCAAAGGTCTGTTGCACCGTCTCATTTTCCAACTGGTAACCTAAAACCCCCAAAATCTGCTGATAAGACTCTCTTATTTCTTGCTCTTTGGATTCCTCTAAAAGTCCCTTCTCTACATCAGCCAGTAAGTTCCCCACATTTTCTGCGGTCAGTTCTTCTACATTGATTGCTTTTTGGATTTCCTGCAATTTCTTAACCTCATCAAAATATGGCTGTATCTCATTCTTCAGGGTTTTCAAGTCACTAATCTTATTCTCTAAGTTTTTCGTTTCTTTCTCCACTACAGTTTTTGCGCGATTAATGAGTTTCAGGTAAAGCTTTTCGATCTCTGTCTGTAACAAGGTTTTATCTACTTCTTTTTCCTTTACAGCTTCCCCGTTCTGCCTGATATACTCATCGGCTTCCTTAAGGATTAAATCTTCCTCCATGGTAGAAAATGACTCTGAACCACAAACGGGACATCGAACAATACCATCCTTTTTAAAAACAGCATCTCTATGTTCAATCACCACTTGTTTATTCGCAGAAAGAGAGGATAACAGCTTCAGCATCTTATTATTCTTGGAAAGCAACTCTATCTCGTCAGAAAGATCCTTCACCTTTTTCTCTTTCTCTTTAATTTTCCTCTTATCCATATCAAAATCAGATTGCGTGAAGCCACCAATCCCTAAAGCAATCACAGATTCCCCATCCTGGAAAATCGTTTCCCTTGAAAGAGACAGCCCCTCCAATTTTCTTAGCTTCGTTTCAAGAATCGTAATCGCATCTGTATTCTTGAAAAAATCAGCTTTCACTGCACGTTGAATATGTTCTTCCTTCGTTTCCCAGTAAGAAGCAATTTTCTTGATAACGGACTGCTGGTTTTTCAAAGCTTCATTTTCTACAAGTCTATAAATTCCTTCTTTCGCCACCTGGTAACCACAATTTTTCACTTCTGTTTTCTGCGCAGTTAACTCCTCTTTATTAAGACCAGCAATCTCCGTCTTCTCATCCGGATAAAAAACAGTCAAAGGATACGAAACCTGCTTTGCATCCTCACGAGCTTTCGCCAACTGCTTTTCATGATCCTCAATCATCTCCCTCGATACCTTCTGTTTCGTCTTATCCGCAATATAACGATCCACGTCATCGGCAAAAAGATCCAAATTCTCCGCAATCTGCTTCTGCCCATCATAGTTCGTGATAAACTCACTGAAGAAATCGTTTAAGTCCTTTCTCTTTTTGCTTTGGACATTAAATGACTTCTGAACATCACAAAAATGAAAATTATAAAAACTATCTCCTACATATTCCCGGATAAATGCTTTTGCTATCTCTTCGCTTTCATCAATTGTAACCTTAGATAACCCTGGACTTAATTCATCCTTTGTCTGCTCTCTGCAAAGAATGGTCTCTTTTTCTCCATCAAATAACCAAAGGACTACCCTGACCTTCGTTTTCGCTCCAGCATCCCGATTCTTTAGGATACCATCCGTATTCATCTTGCGATCAACATCATTGGTGCTTCTGGTATCAAAAGCAGTTTTTAATCTTCCAATATTGCCCGTCAGACACCACTCAATCGCATCGACCGTTGTCGTCTTGCCAATTCCATTTGCAGCTGAAAGAAGTACAACCGATTTATCATCAAAATCAATGGTTTTATCGCGAAATCCTCTAAAATTTACCATTTTTATCTTACGAATTATCATTTTTCAGCCACCCCTTAATCATTTCGTAATCCTGTTCTCCAAAAGATTTATCCAATACACCCTCTTTTTCGTTTCTTTTCACTCTTTTCCGTTTCTTTTCCATGAGTGCCAAAAGCCCCTCGTCCTCCGGAAGTAACTGATTCAAGCGCTTCATCTGCTCCTCATCCGGTGCAAATGCATCTGTTGGAATCATATGGAACGGCAATTCAATCGTTTCGTTATCATCAATCTCAATCTTGTCCTTATCTGTCATATCACCCTTAATGATAATCTTTCTCGATATTAACAAATTACCCTCTGGGCTTCTATCTGGAATCCCTTCAGAATAAACAATCAACTGCACAATATTATACTTTAACTTATGAATCGCTTTTGATTTGCCATTAATAATCGTAAACACACGAATTCGATCATCCCAGTAATCACATAGAGAACCTATTTCCGCCATTCCCCCATCTAGAAGGAAAAATAATTCATCTCTTTGATTACTGATAAAAATACTTAATAACTCTTTCGGTTTCTGATCTAAATCAAAAATATCTTCCAGCTTAACTTCATATTCAGAAGCAATATCCCCAACAAGGAGATCTTTATAACCGCTTTTCTTAAATTCTTCCTGTAAAATCATAATTACGTTTCCTCTTTTACACATTTCATAGAAAAAATGCAACTGTTGCAATCCTCCTGTGTGCTCCACTCATCCTCATCAATTCCAATACAATCCATACACTCAATATAAAAACTATCTTCCCCAAGATCCGCAACCGTTGGATTCTCATTCACGTTCGCCGTACTATAGTTATAATAATTTTTACCTCTCATAATTTTGCTATTCTCAAAGAACCATTTTCCAGGTTTTGGTGACACACTCACCATACGTTCCACAATCTTTCGCTTTACACCCTTAAAATTTCCACCTGCCCGAGGGAGAATCACGCTATGACTTACATACTGATCTTCAGGAAATTTCAGACAAACATAATCAGTTGCTGAAGAATCGATGTAAAACAATGGATCAAATATCTCCAAATGAGCAGAAATCTCCGTCTCATTATTCACCTTCTTCTGACAGATGTTTAACATTATCTTCCACAGATACTCCAAAAAAACAAGAAAACCCTGTTTGCATTCGGCAACATAGAGCAGTCTATCTTCTACAGGAATCCCTCTGTAACCAGCAATCTTGCTGACATCATCTGTGCTGTATGTATTCAATAAACGATATTGACCATCCACAGTTTTACCAATTTTATTTATCCATCTCACCGTATTCTGGCAAATCATGTCCAACATGCGTGTCTGTATATCTGAAAGATCATTACTATTTATAATCTCCCCATACTTCTCACAAACAACGCCCGCCAAATAACTTACAATTGTCTGTTCCGTCTTTGTCTTGACAGATTCTGTCATATAATGATCAAATTCTTTTCTATCCACTCTCGGCTGGTCAAAAACAGGATCAACTAACGTATAACGTCGCTGTATATACGAAATCGAAAGGCCCAGCAATATCAACTGCCAATGCTCCTCATCTCCACCCTTAACTGGATTCGGATAAGCCCCAGCCAATGCTTCCATCAATTTCTTTTTGTACCGATCGATGTCCTGTTGATGCACAATATTAAATCGTTCAATAAACTTATTTAGGGAGTCCTCTGAGGCCATCTCCACAAAAAGATTTTTCTTTTGCAACTCTTTCTTATTCGTCGTATAAACTTTTGTCTTCAGCCAGTCAGCCGAATCTGCTGCATCTGGATAAGGTACTGACTTTGGAAGCGCATTTCCAAGTCCGATATACGCTTTCATTTCATTAAGCGTTGGTTTATCAACATTTGAATTTCTATGAATATAAAGGCTCGGTTTTGCTTTCAAAGTACTCCGAAGCATTTGAAGACGAAGATACTGATAATAAAGATCTGTCGAAATAATCTTCATATTTGGAGGTGTCTTCGGATAATATTTTACCTGAATAAACTCAAATGTGCCGTCCTCAAAAAATACATCCACATCCTCAAGATATTCTGAACAGACACATTTTACTTGATTTTGAAGCAGACACATAATTGTTACATAATCCTGAAATAAAAATCCCCTGATTTTATCTGCAGCATCTCTATTCTTATCCCCTTCATACATGACTGATAATTTATCTACTTCTGTGTTCATTAGCACACTCACGGATCGTCCCCTTTCTACGCCGCCTTATTAGTATTTATTATATCTATAACCATTTCAATCTTAACCTACATTTCAATATGATCATATTATAAGCGAAAAAAGTCAAAAACACAATAAAAAGCAGACTGACAAATCATTTCATTTGCCACTCTGCCTATAATACAAACTCTGCTTCTATGTCTTTTCTGTAACTCTCCTCAAAATACTCCAACCATCTTCCCAACCCAGTACACCATCCCCAGCAGCCAGCTTGCAAAGATCCCATACAGAATCACCGGCCCGGCGATGGTAAAGATCTTACACCCAATTCCAAAGACCTGGCCCTCCGTCTTGTACTCAATGGCAGGGGCTGCCACCCCGTTGGCGAAACCGGTGATGGGAACCAGGGCTCCCGCGCCGCCCCACTTTACAATCTTAGGATAGATATTAAAGCCTGTGAGGAGTACAGACGCCAGTACCAGAAGCAGGGAACACCAGCTTCCCGCCGTCTGTTTATCCAGCCCCATATTTCCCGCATAATTCAGAATAAACTGCCCTATGCAGCAGATAATGCCGCCGGTGACAAAAGCCTTGGCCATCTGCAGCCCAAGATTATGGGTGGGGGTGACTTCCTTTACATATTTCTCATATTCCTTTTTCTGCTGCTCTTTTTCCTGTATTGTTTCTGCCATAACCGGCCTCCTTTTCCACTGAATAGACTCCTGGAATCTCTTTGTTCCTGAGCAGGTGCAAAGGAAATTCCGAAGGCTATCTGACTGACTCCTGGAATCTATGTTCCTGTTTCTGCGGGCCGGCTAATGCCAGCCCTGCATTTTCCTCAGTATGTGCAAAAGGCCGTTCTTTTATTCCAGTGTAGCTCATCCTGCGAAACTCATACTGCTGCGTCTCAGGCTTCCTCCTCTTTTCCCTCACGGCCAGCCGTTGCGATCAGCGCCTTATCCACGTCTTCTTCATAATTGCGCATTGCCACCTCGATGGGAGTCGGATCCTTCGTAAGCCGCCTGCCGCCCACATGGTTAAAGAAAACAATAATACCTGCCGCCAGGCCCAAGGAGTAAGAGACCTCCAGCGTATTCAGACCCTGGGGCTCCCTGTTCATGACCATCCTGTATACTTCCGTAAACACATCGTTGATACCCACATCATTATGGTATGCCATAATAGTAAAAGCCGTCCCAAAAAAGCTTACCAGGCATACCAATGCCGCCTTCAGCCACTGCTGCCAGCCCTTATGCCTGTCTACGCTGATCCATTCCACCAGAATATCAGGTTCTCCGATGATCTGCACCGTAATACCGGGGCAGGTCACCTCCATCAGCCTTACAAGCTTTAATGTGCTGATGACACAGCGCCTGGGCTCATTCTTTCCGAAATGATGTATCTTCAACGCCTTCAGCTTTGCCAAGGCAACAGAGTCCGAGCACTGCAGCTCTCCCACATCGGAGACAAACACATCCTCTGACTGCACCTCCACATTCCTGTCACATTTCAGATACACAGTTATATTAGTCATTCCTAATCCTCCCGCCGTTTACGGTTTCCCAAATTTTCTGCCCCGGTTCTGTCGTGCCTTTTCAGCGTCCGCTGCCAGCATGTGTGCCGCAGCTTCAGATTGCTCCATCCGGCGTGTACTGCCCTCGGGCTGTTCCAGCTGGCATAACATACTTTCAGACTGCCAAGGCAGACGTACTCTGCCCTTAGACTGTCACAGCAAACATGGCACTGCCCTTAGACTGCCACGGCTGGCTTACACTGCCCTTAGACTATTACAGCTGGCATTCTCTGACTTCAGACTTCCCCAACTGGCGCGCACTGCCCTCAAACTGCCACGGCTGGCGCGCACTGCCCTCAGACTGCCACGGCTGGCGCGCACTGCCCTCAGACTGCCACGGCTGGCGCGCACTGCCCTTAAACTATTACAGCTGGCATTCACTGACTTCAGACTTCCACAGCTGGCGCGCACTGCCCTCAGACTGTTCCAGCAGGCATTCACTGACTTCATGCTGCCACAGCAGGCGCACACTGCCCTCAGACTGCTCCATCCGGCGTAATATGCTTTCAGACTCCCCGTCGGATGTCCCCTGTCCTCAGGCTTCTCCATCAGGGAAATCCCGTCGTCATCTTACGCCGTCCGGTGAAGCTCTGTAAAGAAATAAATCAGGGAGCCGCAGAGTTTTCCCAACGCCATACTGACAACCGCCAGGCCGATGCCATGGCGGAAAGATATTCTTCTCGTCAGAATCGGGATACTGTCCAGCATTTCCGCTATGGCCAGCGCCAGACAGCCGATAAACATGCCTGCGAAAAGGCCGTACACCGCCTGCCAGAACACACCGATGCCGAGCCACAGCTGCAATTGTTCCGGGAAACGGTTCTGAAGCCATGCCCCAAACTGGCAGTACCGCGCAAAAATGCTTAAGACACAGCCTGTCAGGGTACCGAATATGACCATTTCTTCATATAATACTACCCTTTTGGAGGTGTGCGTCTTTCCCGCAAACCGGGGCACCAGGCCTACCGCTACCAGCACGGTAAACACCCCTGCGGAGGACAGCAGGCCATAGCTCGTTCCCAGAATGACTAAAAACAGGGTTTTCATCCGCAAGCTTCCTTTCTCTGCTTTTGGATGATATTGTTAGCGGACTTGAGAGGTTTTATGCACTTACCTGCTATTACTCCAACCCAAACGGAATACCCGCGCCGTTATAAATATTCGCCGCATTTCCGGTGCAGACAAGCATGATCTCATTTTCCTCCTCCGTCAGATAACCCTTCAGGTCAAAACAGTGCTTTCCCCAGAGGCTGACATCCACGAACCGGCCATTGCAATAGCATTCCACCATCTCCGTCCCTCTCACACAGAAGCCCATGGTATCCGCCAGATCGGAGGCCTTACAGGAAGCTTTATAGACAGCCTCATTTTCCCGCTTTTCTGTCAAAGTAAAACGACCTGTCCAGTCAACAAACCCTTCCCGCAGCTTTGCAGGCATCTCCTCCCGCATTTCAACCGCAGAGGCATCTTCCCCACCGGATTCCGCCAGAACAAGCAGCACCGTCTCACTGGGATCAAGACACAGCTCGAAGACCGACCTGCCCAGGCTGTAAGCCTCCCCCTTCCAGAGATCCACAAGGACAACACTGCCGTCGAAATCCACAGACACCTCCGTCCTGACAGGCGAATCCCCCTCATTTCCCAGAAGATACATAGTACTTCCCGCTTTGGTCAGGGTACTGAGCCTTATGCTCCTGCACTGATCCCGCAGAGTAATCCCGTTCCTTAATCCCTTCTCTGTCAGAAGCGTTTCCGCCTGACGGACCACCTTTATCCCCTCCGGCAAACGCTTTTCATACTCCTCCCCCAGGGTATTCAGTATCACATGATACTCATATCCTGCGATGCAGAGCTTTCCGTCTCTGACAGAGGCCTGATCGAGCAACGCCGCCGGAAGATAATTGAATTCAACCTGGTTCTCGTACAGACAGGCAATTTCTTCGTAGGGAGCCTTATTATTGTCACAGAGCACCGCCGCCCTGGCACCGTTTATGGAATCCGTCATCAGCCACGACAGCCTCTTAAAATAATCGGAAAACCTGTGGTAATGCTTCCACCAGATATTATTGGGGCCTACATCCGGGGGACGCTCCCCCTTCCTCTGCCCCAGCACGCTGTAATAGAAGGCATGGGGTACAAACAGGTTCACTCCTCTTTGACCAAGCCAGTCTATATACCATTTCATATCACCTGCTGTAAAATACCATGGAATATTCTCCCTGCAGCAGACGCCGAAGCATTCGTTGGCATTGCGCCTTCTGCCCAAATGCCGTGCGATATCCGCCGACAGTTTTGCCTGCACTGAGTCAAACTCCCTCAGGCCGCCTGTCTCGGGCGCCACGCGCCGCATGATCAGATCCTGTCCGGGAATATGGAAATAAAGCTCCTCCTCAATATCATTGCTCTCCTCCGGATGTCCCATAAGCAGAATACCATGCTTCTCACACCATTCGGACAGCTTCGCATAGAATACATCACGCAGCCTTTTCTTGATCAGACTGTGATAGAGTATGACGGTAGGGTTCTGCACGGTAGAGATCACATCTTCCCGGCCTGCCACCGACCCGGTCTTGATAAACAGTCCCTCCAATTCTTCCAGTTTACCGCCCGCATCCAGAATATCCTGTTCCATTCCCTGGTACCACTCCCTGTACTGCGCCGCGTTCCTGCCCAGCGCACAGGGCTCATCCGTAAAGAAAGCGATCACCGTACTGCCGAAATATTCCTTCAGATGCTCATAGTATTTGTCGTGGGTCAGCCGGATATACTCTTCCACGGCATCCGGATTCAGAATATCCGCAGACTTCGGCGCCCCCGGCTCTCCGTCATCCTCCCCGAAATGGATTCCCCGGATTGTCCCGCCGGTGAAGCAATAGACAATCTTTCTTCCGCCGGAAAGCTCTGTGATCACCTTTGCCGACTTCTCCTCCGCCAGCCTTTCGTCCGCCTGTCCTGCCTCCAGAAGCAGGATTCCCCTGGATGCATATTCAGGATCTGCCGCCACTACCATTCCATGGGCGGAACCGGAAGGATACATTCCCTCATCGATCAGTACCACCTTCATCTCAAGGGAAGCAGCCGTCTCTACAATAAAACGCACCGCGTCGAAGTACCGGTCAGAAAGGTATGGCATATCCTCTGGAATCCCAATCCTGGGATGCAGTACGATACCGTTTACCCCCTTCTCCACGTAATCGGAAAGCTGTTTTCTCACCTTCCCCTCATCAAACTCATCATTGAAAAACCAGAATGGAATCGGGGTAAACTCCTTCTCCGGCTCCAGCATCGCCTTTAATACCTCTGTCATGTCGAACCTCCTTTTTTACTGAAAGATAGTCCCTCGGGGTTTCCCCTGCCCTGCCTCTGCGGCCTATTTAAAGCCCCTTATTTGGAACCTCCTGAATGAAACGGGCACTGCCTCCTTCATGTCCTGATCCAGACACTCATCTCACCCTCTCCCCTGTTGCTCCATGCATAGTATGGCAGAAGGGTGATCGTTGTTTCCTTCTCTGCGGCAGGTCTATATTCTGAGTATAAGCCTGCATTTTCCTTCGACGGTTCCTGCCTCCTTCCGGGCACCTTCAGGACACGCATCTCATGCCCCAGCCCGCAGGAGCTCTCTACCTTCACAGCGGCCAGCCTGTCAACATCAGCCCGCAGGAGATGGAGCTGGCTGCCATTGTCCGCCTCTTCCATGCAGTAGCACACAGGCCCCCGCAGGAAAGCTGCCCTGCCGATATCCTCCCTCACCCTGGTGTTCGCACGCACACAGCGCACTTCCATTGGAAAGGTAAGGTATATCTCATCCTCGTCCCTCCACTCTCCGGTGAGATACAGATATCCGTCTCTCAGAGCTCCCTCTATATTTTCCGGGCTCAGGGCAGGGCTGCTTCCGTCCTCTGCCGGCTCCGCATTCACGGCTCCGGCATTTCCCGGCTCTACCTCCACGGCCTCGGCTCTCCCCGGCTCCGCCTCCACGGCCTCGGTTCTCCCCGGCTCTACATCCACGACCCCGGATCTCTCCGGCTCTACATCCACGGTTTCTGCACTTCCCGGCTCCGCTTCCACGGCCTCTGTCTTTGCTGTACGGTTCAACAGCTGCATTACCGCCTCCGTTGACAGCTGTTTGGAACAGGATATCACCTGGCCATCCCCGATTTCCCACTGGCTCAATGTCTGTCGGCCTCTGCGCACCTCCGCCTGGGCCCGGCGGCACCATCCCGGAATCCGGAAAGCCAGCGCAGCGCAACCGGCCCCTGATTCCTGCGCGTCCTTCCCACAGGATTCCATGTGCAGGGTAATCTTCACATTCCCCTCCCAGGGAAAATCCGTCTCCACATTCATTCCAAGCTTCCTGCCTCCAAGTTCGCAGTCAATACTGCTGCCCACATACAGGTGCGTAAACAACGTACTGTCATTCCGCGTATATATATAAGCCCCCAGCGAGCTGACAATCCTCGCAATATTAGGCGGACAGCAGGCACAGCCAAACCATTTCTGCCTCAGGCTTTTGACATGGCTTTTCCGCTCGTCCCTTCTGCAGGCATCGGGCTGTACCTCCAGCGGGTTCACATAGAAAAAGCTTTTGCCGTCAAGGGCCATCCCGGCCAGCACCGTGTTATAGAGAGCCAGCTCCATCACATCGCTGTAGCGGTTATCCGCCTTGATTTCCAGCATACGCCGGGCAAAGAACGCAAGCCCTATGGCTGCACAGGTCTCTGAATACGCCGTATCGTTTGGCAGGTCGTAGGGAAAGGAAAATGCCTCCCCATGCCGGGTACCGCCGATACCTCCGGTGATATAAAGCTTTTCCTTTACGATGCTGTCCCACAGCCTCCGACAGGCCCGGTACATTTCCTCATCCTGCGTCAGCCTGGCCACATCCGCCATGCCGCTGTAGAGATAAACCGCCCTCACCGCATGTCCCACAGCCTCCGTCTGCTGCTTTACAGGCAGATGAGCCTGATTATATTCATAGCGCATCCCCTCCGGCGGGGTTACATAGGGCCGCCCCTCGTAGGCCGCGCGCTCCCGTTCCTCCTGATCGTAATAATAGGGCTGCCGTCCCCGCATTTCCAGGAAAAACCGGCCAAGCTCCAGATACTTTTCCTCACCCGTAACCTCATACAGCTTCGCCAGCGCCATCTCCGCGATCTCATGGCCGGGATAGCCCTTACACTTCCCCTCCTCAGGCCCAAACCATGAGAGGATGAAATCCGCATACCGCTCCGCCGCTTTCAACAGCTTGTCCTTTCCTGTGGCCTGATAGTAGGATACTGCGCCCTCCGCCAGGTGCCCGAAACAGTAAAGCTCATGATGCCCCCGCAGGTCAGTAAAGATCCGATCCATCCCGTTGATGATATAGTAAGTATCCAGATAACCGTTCTCCGCCTGTGCCGCGCAGACGATATCAATGGCCTCATCCGCCGTCTTCTCCAATTCCGGATCCGGATGACTGGCCAGGGAGTATCCCACAGCCTCGATCCATTTGGAAAAATCGCTGTCCTGGAACACAAACCCGTAAAATCTGCCCTCCTCCAAATGCTCCATGTCCTCCGGCAGCGCTTCAAAACCGCGGAAGGTGTATGCCGGGGGCGTAAACGCATCTCCCCTGGCGCGCTTCTCCCGCATCAGCTTTCCCGCTGTCTTAAAGTTACGCATACAATAGCTGGGGGAAGCATCCGGTATGCGGTCGTTCAGCGCCTCCCACTGGTAAGGAATCACCTCGGTACGCACCAATTCCTGCTCCCGCCCCCAGAATCCATCTGTAATACGCACCTGCTTTAAATCCAGGGGACGGCTGAAATCTTCTCTGCATATCTTCCCTGTTTCTAATCCCTCCGCAGCACCTCTCACCAGTTTCCCGGCATTGCTCTGTCCTTCCATCATCTCTCCTCTCCCTTCTCCGGCTTTTTATACTATCAGGCAGGCCGTCTTATTCACAGTATAACACGCCCTCGGGCAAAAAGCGATCCCAGTATATCGAATAATTAATAACTGACATGTTGGTGAAGGGTGATTGCTTCATATATAAGGCAACGGAAGTCTGCAATTTTTGTCTTGATTTTTCACTCTCCTTTGCACATGAAAAAACAACTGCGCTTTTTTCAAGCTCGTTCATCCGTTGGATGGTTACCTGTGTTTTTTCATAGTCCTGTATGTCAATAATTGTATAAAGGCCCCGGCCGCTTTTCGTCAGAAAACAGGAAACCTTTTCCTGATTTCTGATTACCAGTTCCTTCCTTATAAGGAATTTATTCTGTTTTATCTAATTTTTCTGTAATCTCAAGCCACAGCCGCATGAGCCCCGGAACCATATCGCTCTCCCTTTCGATCCTTTGCCGTAAGCTGTCCATGGCGTTTTTCCCGTACTTGTCATAGGTGAGCCGGCACTCCAGGCCGAGCTCGGTGAAGAACCGCATATCCGCAATCTCTCCCGGGCCGGCGCTGTCGTACCGGAGGGCTTTTGTCACAGCTTCCCTGAGGGAGAGGCGGGCCTTTTCCGGTTCCTCCTTGAAGCAGTAACACTCGGCGATTGTCTCCAAGAGAATACATTCATACTTGTCAAACCAGGTGAGCTCTGTTTTCGGCTGGATGCCGCGGAGGACGACCCTGAGCCACTGGAAACAGTCCACAGCAGTGTCATAATCCGTGCGCTGGAAAAACACATTGCCGTAACCCACCATGATGTTGTTGATGTCCTCCGCGAAGGAGGCAAAGGCCCGGCCCAGATATTTTTCTGCCCCGTCCGCGTCGTGGAGATAATCGCCGAGCACCATGCCGATCAAAGCATTGTTGACACCGCAGACGTTATACTTTTTCAAAACCCGCAGCGCAGTTTCCGTATGCCCCAGAAGCAAATGCGCCTTCGCTATCTGCGTGCGGATTGAAACCTCGCTGATGTTATCGTCCTGATTCTGCGCGACCAGCTCACAGGAGTGCTCCAAAAGACAGACAGCGCGGCTGTTCGCTTCACGGTGTTCCTTCTCTTTTCCCAATTTCAGGTACAGCAAAGCGCTTTGATATACGACATCAAAATTGTTTGGATAGTTTTTCAGCGCCTTCTCCGCCTCAGTGATCGCCTTGTCATATTCTTTCGCCTTTGTCAGTGTCGCAATTTTGTCAATGACAGATGCTGCATCGCCCATTCTCCATTGATATCCGAGAAGGACATCGGTCGAAGTGTGAAACAGGTCAGCCATTTCCAGGATCAGCCCAATTTCCGGCGTAGACTGCTTTGATTCCCACTTATAAACCGCGCTGACACTGACACCCATCGCTTCCGCAAGCTGCTCCTGCGTCAGCTTCCGCTCCTTACGGAATTTTTTGATATTCTCTGAAAGTTTTACTTCCAAAATCTATCCACCTCGCTTTCCATGGATAAATCATACCATGAGGTTCAGAGCGAGTGAACATACTAATAGTAAAAGAAGTCGAAATATTTTTTTACCATTGGTAGTCTTGATCAATTCCGAAAGAAAAATATCCTTGACTATATTTTCAAGCGTTGTTTACAAAGGGCGGCGTTTATGACTTGCAGAAAGACTTTTAAACACGCTGTCAGAAAGCATGCATCTTGCCATTTCCCCCAAAAAGTATTACACTATAGAGACAATACCATAAGAAAGGACAACGGCACATGAACGGGAAACGAGTATCCGATTCGGAAACAGAACAACTGAGAGTGGTAATCTATCCTGATATCAACGGCTTCGGACGTCTGTTCGGGGGACGTCTGCTGGCATGGATCGACGAGGTCGCCGGAGCTACCGCAAGGCGGCACTGCGGCAGGGACGCCACCACAGTGGCCATCGACAATCTGCATTTCAAGGCAGGCGCTTTCCTGAACGATATCATTGTCATCATCGGCAAAGTGACTTTTGTCGGCAACACCTCCATGGAAGTCCGTGTGGACACCTACAAGGAAGATCCTGACGGCGCCCGCCATCCCATCAACCGCGCCTACTTCTGTATGGTAGCCATGGGGGATGACGGGCGCCCCACACAGGTTCCTCCTTTGATCCTGGAAAACGATGGGGAGAGAATGGAATGGGAAAACGCAAAAAAGCGCAGAGAGCTGCGCCTGATGCGGAAAAAAGAAGGTTTTTAACGCAGTGACCGAATGATCTTCGGCCGCTGCGCCATCCCTCTACTCCTCCCAGATCGGATCAATACAGATATTCAGATCCACCTCCTTGCTGATTCCCGCCACCTTTCCGTGTGGAGTGTACTGCCACACCTTATAATCGTAGGGATAATACAGCGTCTCACTGTAGGAGGCAAACCACTTATCATAATTCTCCAGGGCCGCCACATCAATCTTTAAAGCGCCCATCTCCGTGTTATGGTAGATCATGGGCCTGTACCCTGCCGCCTCAATGGTCTGGCAGAACAGCAGCGTCAGGTTCGTCCTCTCCTCCGGGGTAATATTGTTCATGCGCCCGTTAGCCCCCGACACCAGCTCCACATCGAATACAACAGGGCATTCCAGCTGATAGGGGGCAATCTTTTCCAGAACCAGATTGGCCTCCTCCAGCACTTCCTCCTCTGTGATCGCCTGGCTGTAAAAGTAGACGCCTGTCTTGATGCCTGCCGCCTGTGCCCCCTGCATGTTCCGGTCAAAGTAGCTGTCCTCCTCCAGCTTCCCCGTCCCGTATCCGCGGTATGCCACACGGATAAAGGCAAATTCAACCCCGTCCTGCGCCACCTTCGCCCAGTCGATATCCCCCTGGTGCTTGGATACGTCGATGCCCTTGTGGGAGATTACTTCTTCCCCGGACATATACTGGATCTCGCCGCTCTCCAATAAATTTACGTTCTCCTGTACCAGCTGGCTCTGGCGCAGCTGCCTGTTGATCGGAACAAAGTGATACTGTCCGCCGCTTGCCACCAGCAGCTCCTCCGGATACAGCGGGCGCAGGGCCTCCAGCATTGTCTGCCCGTCGGAAAGACTGGTGCGGATACTGTCCAATACGCCCTCCTGGGCCTGTTCTTCGGCAGCGCGGACGGCTTCCTCAAGCCTCGACTCTATCAGCGACTCTGCTTCCATGGCCGCTCTCGATTCCGCCTCGGTGACTGCCTGCGCCACCATCATATCCAGCTCCTCCTGAGAATAGACCACATTTCCCGCCAGGGCCTCCACTGCCCCGTCTCCGTCCTTCTCCCCCGTAATCTTCAGATACAGAGCCGTCCCGCAATACATGATAATGACCAGCACCACCAGGGTACACGCCATGACTGCCGCCAGCCGGAGCCTGTTCTTGCGCTTCCGCGCCCGCCGCCATTTGTATTCTCTCATCTGCTCCTCATCCATGCCCTTTCTCATATCCGTATTCTTCCTCCCTGCCCCGGTTCCGTTCCGGCGCCGCCCTTAATCTATTCTTATGCGCTTTCTCCTGTTTCAAGCTGTGTTATCGGCAGCAAATCGCCTTACTCTTTCATGATAAAGGAATTTCGCAGAGAAAGGAAGCGGAAATTTCTACATTTTCAAAAATTTAAGAAAAAGGGGATCCATCCTGACAGACTCATTTGTTACTTTTCACACCCTCACCACCGCGAGACGTTTTCACGCGTCTTTTGCGTGATAAACCCGAGACAGCTGTGCGCGAAACCGCTGTTTTGCGGTTTCTGTGCATAAAGCCTTCGTAAGAAGGCTTGTTACTGGTCACGGAGTGAACAGTAACACTTATTTCGCCCTCTCCCTCATCCGAAGCAGGATCTTCTTCTCCATCCGGCTCACCTGTACCTGGCTGATGCCAAGGATTGACGCAATCTCCATCTGGGTCTTATTCTGGAAATATCTCATACGGATCAGCTCTCTCTCCGACGGTTCCAGGCCGTCCAGAAGCTGCTTCAGCAGCATACGGTTCAACAGCTCCTCCTTCTCACTGTCCTCGCCGCCGTAAACGCCTACCATACTGCTTCCCACGCTTCCGCTGCCCCGAACCACCTTGTCCACCAGATAGACCTCGCTTCCGTCATCCTGGTACACCGCGCTGTAAATAGACTCCACCTCGATGGATGCCTCCATGGCAAGCACGATTTCCTCGCGTTCCAGCCCAGTCTCCTCCGCAATCTCCTGTATGACGGGCTCCCGCCCCAGTATACCCTGCAGCTTCTGCCTGGCAAAGCCTACCTTCATGCCGTTCTCCTTGATCGTCCGCGATACCTTCACCAGCCCGTCGTCCCGCAGGAACCGCTTGATTTCCCCTGTGATCATGGGGACGGCGTAGGTGGAAAATTTTAATCCCAGGCTTAAGTCAAATTTATCAATGGCCTTCATCAGCCCTATGGTTCCTATCTGGAACAGATCCTCCAGGTCATAGCCCCTGTTTGCAAACCGCTTCACAATGTGATGGACCAGTCCCAGGTTCTTCTCGATCAGTACCTCTCTCGCATCCCTTTCTCCCGCTTGTGACCTGGCAATCAGTACTGACGTTTCCTCCATAATCTACTCCTCGCTGTCAATCCAGTCGCCGACGCCCATTTTCTTTGTCATACGCACTGTGGTACCCTGCCCTGGCCTGCTCTCCACCTCCAGGTCATCCATAAAGGCCTCCATAAAGGCAAAGCCCATCCCGGAACGCTCCAGCTCCGGCCTTGTGGTGAAAAGCGGCTCCATGGCCTGCTCGATATTCTCTATGCCCACTCCCTGGTCAGAAATCCTGATATGTAAAAGATCCTTTTCCAGAAGGCAATAGACGCTGACCTTCCCCGGATGGATCTCCGCATCCGGGGGCCGTTTCCCGCCGGCCCTGACATAACCGTAAATATTCCCGTAGCCATGGATAATGGCATTGGTCACTGCCTCGGACACGGCGGTCTTTATGTCCGACAGCTCCTCCATGGTAGGATCCAGCCGGGCCACAAAAGCTGCCACCGCCACTCTCGCAAAGGCTTCGTTATCAGAAATTGCGTCAAAGGAAAGCTCCATCTCGTTTTTATAAACATCCTGTATCATTTATACCAGTACCTCCACAATTTTATTTAAGCCGGATACCATAAGGATTCTCTGAATCTGCCTGTCCGCATGGATGGCGTAGACCCGCCCGCCGAAGCAGGCTATCTTCCGGTATCTGCCCATAATGATCCCAATCCCCGATGAATCCATGAAACGCGTATTCTCAAAGTCAAACACCACATTGCGCACATCGTCCCGCACCAGCAGCCTGTCCGCATTTTCACAGATAAAACCTGCCCTGTGATGATCCACCTCCTCAGGAAGCCTGATCATCAGACAGTTATCGATCACCTGAAAATCCTCCGTAGAAATCTGCTCCATTCTTCTTCCTTCCTTTCCTGATCTGCCTTCTCTGAGCAAGACTAAAAGGCTGCGCCTGCTCATGCAAGCATGGCATACGCTTTCTCTCGCTTCTGACTCTGCTCATTCGCGCAAAAAAGAACCTGCCGGTATGGCAAGTTCTTTTCTTTGGTATTTTATATCCTTTGTCCTGGAACGCATTTGAAATGCGCTCTGTCACCCGTTATCGGCCTGAAGCCCTTCCTTCTCCCTCTGCGCCCTGCGCGCCCTGTCTGTATCGGGGAAACGTTCGATCACCTGGTCGAAAGTCTCTATGGCCTTCTCGTTATCTCCCTTCTGACGGTAAGCCTGTCCCAGATAAAACCATCCATCAGCATTTTCTGCGTTATAATAAACTGCCCTCTCCAGGCTCTCCACAGCAGCCGCGAAATCCCCGGTGCGGTATGCTTCCTGTCCCTCTGCATAATAAGTCTCAGAAAGCTGGGGCCCTATACTGGTAAGGATCTTCTGATACAACGCCTGAAATTCTTCCGAGGTACCCTCTATCTCCACATCCTGCGCTATGGCCTCCAGGTCGGCTGCCGTAGCCATGATATCCTCGGGGTTCTCCAGGTAAGTCGCGGCAACCCGCAGCAGGCTGTTGATCTTCTGCAGCGTGCCGGACTCTCCGATATATCCGTCCAGTTCCTGATTCAGGGCGTCATACTCCTTCTGCATGGAGGCGATCCGGGTCTCCATCTCCTGCAGCTGAACCGTCTTCGCATCGGACTCACCGCTGATCCTGGCGATAATCTCCTGAGCCTCATTTTTGGCATTGGCCTGCGCTGCAGGCACCACCAGAAAGTACATGGCCGCCAAACCTATGATCAGCCCTATCCCGATATTTACAAGAGTGGAAACACCGCTTTTCTTCGGCTCCTTTACATTCAGGGGCTGGATGATGATCTCATTGTCGCTGCGGTAGCGCACCGACTCCTCCCGCTTCCTCTTGGAGGGCTGCTTTATATTCTCCTCCGGCACCAGCAGCTGTTCCACCTCTCTCAGATAACGCAGCGCCTGGGTGTTATTGCGGTCAATATCGATGCATTTCTTCAGCTCCCTCTCCGCCCGTTCCCACCGTTCGCTGTCCATGTAAAGCAGCGCGAGAAGCAGATGCGCCTGGACATAGCGGGGATTCATGGACAAAACCTTCTTCAGCTGGATAACGGCCAGATCCCGGCTGTCCTGGTGGCAGTAGATCAGTGCCTGGTTATATTTCTTGATCGTCTGGTTGATGGAATCGAGGCGGGTGGCATTGGACTGCACCTTCTCAATATAATCGTCCGCAATATTCTTCTCCGGACGCATATTCTTACTGATGACCCACTCCCTGAGCGCGGAAACTGTTTCACCCATCTCAAAGTAAACCAGCCCCAGAAGATTTCTCGCCTCCACATTATTTTTATTAAATTTCAGGCTCTGCCGCAGGCTGGTAACAGCCCCGCTCAGATCCCTGATGCTTGCACGCTCCAGGCCTTCATTATAAAACAGATTGGAAACACACATGATTTTCTTGTATAGAGCTACATCCGTCCCGCAGGCAGTGCAAAAATCATGCTCCGATAATTGACATCCGCAATTATAACAAAACATCAAGATACCTCATTTGCTTTCTCTTCGGATTCTTTTATCATTCTCACAAGCAGGTCTGCCATATCCGTCATATCCTGATTATAAATGGCATCCTCCGCATCCTCCACCTCAAGGCTGGGATGGAATTTTTTCAGCTCTTCTTCAAAATTTATCATCTTTTAAACAGCTCCTTTATCTCACCTGCCAGATACAGGCTCCCCGCGATATAAATGCGCCCTCCCTCATTCCGGCTGTGCAGCAGCTCATGCAAAGCTGTGGTAACATTATCGAAAATCTTGTAATGGCAGCCCGGATATTTTCCGAAGGCCGCCTCAAGCCTTTCAGGCTCCAGGGCTCTCGCCGTTCGCATACGGGCAATGGCTATCCGGGAGAAAAGCCCCGATCCGGCAAGCTCCCCCGCCATACTCTCATAATCCTTATCGCTGACCACACCAAACAGAAGGCTCCTGCCGCCCTCTACGCCGTCGGCAGAAACACTCTCCAAAAACGCCCTGATACCGTCCTCATTGTGAGCGCCGTCCAGAAATACCTCCGGCAGGATTTCCTCCATCCTGCCCGCCCAGAAGCAGCTCTCCACTCCCTGTCTGATATGCTCCTCACGGACAGCCTTCCCCTGATCCAATTTTTCTATCGCCCGAACCGCCAAGGCGGCATTTTCCATCTGATAGGCAGCAATGGTCTGCAAGGTAAGGCTAATATAACAATAATACTCAGTCCTAACAGAAAAATCAATGCTTTTCTTCTTAAATTTTAAGAACCGATAGTCCTGTTTCGACACGGAATGTGCGGAAATTCCAAGCTCTGCCGCTTTTTGGACAAAAACAGCCGTGACGGAGGGGCTGCTGTCCCAGAATACCACCGGCGCGCCTGTATGCATGATGCCCGCTTTCTCCGCCGCGATTTTCTCCACCGTATCCCCCAGGTACTCCACATGATCCAGACTGATGTGGGTAATCACCGCCAGCTCCTTCCTTCCCACCGCATTGGTAGCATCCAGCCTTCCCCCCAGCCCGGTCTCCAGGATACAAAAATCCGGTTCCCTCTCAGGGAACAGCACCATTGCAATAAAAAAGAGGTACTCGAAATAGGTGGGATGATAACCCGCCGTCTCCGCCTCCAGCGCTTCCCAGTCCAGCATATTATAAATTAGAAGGAACGCCCGCAGGAAATCTTCTCTGGAAACCATCTCCCCCTCCACTACAAAGCGCTCCCTGATATCCACCAGATGGGGTGAGGTAAACACTGCCACCCGGTATCCCGCAGCCTCAAGAATACTGCGCATATAGGCACAGACGGAGCCTTTTCCGTTTGTGCCTGCCACATGGATGATTTTCAGTTTCCTGTCGGGATCGCCAAGGCGGTGCAGAAACGCCCTGGTGTCCTCCATAGTATTTTTCACAGTGAAACGGGGCGTCCCGTTCAGGTACGCCTCCGCTTCCTCAAAGGTTGTTATTGCCTGTCTTTTCATGATTAACCTCATTTTTGCACTGCTTTTTGCGCACGACGAGTTTGTGACAAGCAACGCGCAGGCACAAACCTCGAGATTGAAAATTTTAATTTTCAATCTTTCCTGTCTCTGGCTGTCATCTGCGCTAAGAGGATTTAACTCTGCGCTCTTAAGCCCTTAACTGCCCAAGCCTCTCCCGCACCTGCTCCATCATCTGCGTGTACCTGGCAAGCTTCTCCCTCTCCCCTGCAATTTTTGCTTCCGGCGCCTTGGAAAGGAATCTCTCATTGGAGAGCATCCCGTTTACGCGGGCAAGCTCGCCTTCCAGACGTTTCTCCTCTTTCTCCAGACGCTCAATCTCCTGGGCGATATCCACCAGCTCGGCAAAAGGGATATACAGCGTGGCCCCGGGGATCACAACGGACACCGCATCCTGGGGGATGCCTGCCCTGTCCCTGGCAGCGGCCATTCCCTCCTCCCCTTCCGCCTTTATCATGGTCACTTCACTGGCGCCGGCAAGGGAAGCGAAGAACAGCCTTCCCCTGGTAAAGGTATCCAGAATCCCCTGCTCCCCGCTGACCACATAGACACCGGCCTTTCGGCTGGGAGCCACGTTCATCTCCGTACGGACATTGCGGATGCCGCGAACCGCTTCCTTGATGGTTTCCATATCCTTTTCTTCTTTTTCATAGCAGCGCTCCCCGGTGTATTCCGGCCAGCTGCTGATCATAATGGACTCTTCTTCGTTCTGCAGGCTGCAGAATATTTCCTCTGTAATAAAGGGCATATAGGGATGGAGCAGCTTCAGCGCGTCAATAAGGACTGTCTTCAGAGTCCAGAGAGCTGCGTTCTGGCTAGCGGCATCATCCGAATTATACAGGCGGGGCTTTACCATCTCGATGTACCAGTCGCAGAATTCATCCCAGATAAAGTCATATACCTTCTGTACCGCAATGCCAAGCTCAAAGCTTTCCATATTGTCAGTGACATCCTTTACCAGAGTATTCAGCCTGGAAAGGATCCATTTATCCACCGGCTCCAGCTCCCCGGCAGCGGGAGTGGAAACCTCCTTGCCGTCCATATTCATCAGTATGAAACGGGAAGCGTTCCATACCTTGTTTGCAAAGTTACGGCTGTTCTCCACTCTCTCATAATAGAAGCGCATATCGTTTCCAGGGGCATTCCCGGTGATCAGGGTCAGCCTCAGCGCATCGGCACCATACTGATTGATGATCTCCAGGGGGTCGATACCGTTGCCCAGGGATTTCGACATCTTCCGCCCCTGGCTGTCCCGCACCAGCCCATGGAACAGCACTGTCTGGAAGGGCTTTTCCCCCATATGCTCATAACCGGAAAAGATCATGCGGATGACCCAGAAAAAGATAATATCATAGCCCGTTACCAGCACATCCGTAGGATAAAAATATTTCAGATCCTCCGTCTGCTCCGGCCATCCCAGGGTCTCAAAGGGCCATAGCGCCGAAGAAAACCAAGTATCCAGGGTATCGGGATCCTGGGTCAGATGCTCATGGCCGCACTTGGGGCATGCCCCGGGCATCTCCTTTGCCACAGTAACCTCACCGCATTTATCGCAGTAGTAAGCGGGAATCCTGTGCCCCCACCAGAGCTGGCGGCTGATACACCAGTCCCGGATGTTATCCGTCCAGTTGAAATAGGTCTTCTCCATGCGCTCGGGGATCAGCCTGATCTCACCCTTTTTTACAGCCTCCACGGCTGGCTTGATCAGCTCATCCATCTTTACAAACCACTGCTCCTTTACCAGGGGTTCAATGGTCGTCTTGCAGCGGTCGTGGGTGCCTACGTTGTGGGAATAGTCCTCAATCTTCACCAGAAGCCCCTGCTGCTTCAGCTCCTCCACAATGGCCTTTCTCGCCTCATAGCGATCCATTCCCGCATATTTGCCGCCGTTTTCATTTACAGTGGCGTCATCGTTCATCACGTTGATCACAGGCAGGTCATGCCGCTTCCCCACCTCGAAATCGTTGGGGTCATGGGCAGGCGTGATCTTTACCACGCCGGTTCCGAATTCCCTGTCCACATAGGTGTCCGTAACCACAGGAATCACACGGTTCATAATGGGCAGCATCACGCTCCGGCCAATGAGATGGCTGTACCTTTCATCCTCCGGGTGGACTGCCACTGCCGTATCTCCCAGCATGGTCTCAGGCCGGGTGGTGGCAAAGGTCAAAAACTCCGTATCGCTGGGTGTGCCATCCTCCCTCATCACCGGATATTTGATATGCCATAAATGGCCCGCCTGCTCCTGATACTCCACCTCCGCATCGGAAATGGAGGTATTGCACACAGGGCACCAGTTGATGATCCGTGCGCCCTTATAAATATAGCCTTTCTCATGCATCTTCACAAACACTTCCGTAACCGCCCTGTTGCAGCCCTCGTCCATGGTGAAGCGCTCCCTGTCCCAGTCGCAGGAGGAGCCCATCTTTTTCAGCTGGGAAATGATACGGCCGCCGTATTCCTTCTTCCACTCCCAGGCCCGCTCCAGGAATTTCTCCCTGCCCAGGTCATGCTTGTCTATGCCTTCCTCCTTCAGCTTCTCAATGATCTTTACCTCGGTGGCGATGGACGCATGATCCGTACCGGGCTGCCAGAGGGCGTTGTAGCCCTGCATCCGCTTAAAGCGGATCAGGATATCCTGCATGGTATTGTCCAGCGCATGTCCCATGTGAAGCTGTCCCGTGATATTTGGCGGGGGGATCACGATCGTAAAGGGAGTCCTGTCATAATCCACCTCCGCATGAAAATATTTCTTTTCCATCCATCTTTCATACAATTTGTCCTCTATGCCCTTTGGGTCATAGGTCTTTGCCAGCTCTTTTCCCATGGAAATTCTCCTTTTCTTATTTACAGCTGCTCATTTGCGCACAAAGAAACCCTTTGCCGGTTCGGGGCCGGCAAAGGGCGTCATCAACGCGGTACCACCTTTGTTCCTCGCCGGAATCACTTCCGGCAGTCTCAGTGACTTCAGATCAATCCCCACAGCATCCGTCCAGGCAATCCATAAATTGGCTTTTCTACACAGTTGCACAGCTTATCGCCTGCACCAAACGCCCGCATATGCGCAGCGCTTAACCCATTGCCTGCAAAAATACATTGCCTGCGGGAATGAAGTCCTATCCTGTAACGGGGATAACCCGTGAAATCTTACGACAGCAATCGCGCTCCATGCCCTCCGGCATGTCTCTTAATATACCCTGCTGCTTTGGGATTCCCAGCTCAGAAGCCACCTTCCGCATCCCTTCCTTAAAGCAGCCTTCCAGTACCCGTCTTCAGGGCAGCCGCTCTCTCTGATAAGGGGATGATACGTACTCCTCTCCGTCATTGCCTTTTTCATACAAAAAATATAATCCATAACCTCACATTTGTCAATTATATTTTTGCTCGTATTATGATTTTACAATTGGTAAATAAAAAGGAACATTTAGATGCCAAACCACTTTCGGGCAATAAAGACACCAAATAAATGGTTTCGCTAAAATGACATACAAAAAACACAGAAATGCGATTCCGAAGACCACGATTCCCTTCTCATCCGGTTTTCTGTATTCTTTTTGAATGTTCTGAAACTACTGTTTTAAGAATGGATATGTCCTGTTTGATCGTTACATATTCCTCAACACTGTCCTTATACCTGTCATAAGTAGAAATATAACAAGCTTCAATCGTGTTGAGCCGCGGCAGAATCTGATTCTCCTGCATTATCTCAATCTTCCTGACCCTGTTGTCAATAGCTGCTATCTGGCTTTCGACAACCGTCAACCGGGCATTCATTTCTGTCACCTGGCTTTCGACAACCGTCAACCGGGCATTCATTTCTGCCACCTGGCCTTCGACAACTGTCAGCCGGGCATTCATTTCTGTCACCTGGCTTTCGACAACCGTCAGCCGGGCATCGATTGCATCGACCTTGTTCTCGACAGCCGTTAGCCGGGCATTCATTTCTGCCACCTGGCCTTCGACAACCGTCAGCCGGGCATCGATTGCATCGACCTTGTTCTCCACAACCGTCAGCCGGGCATCAATCGCATCGACCTTGCTCTCAATAGCCGTTACCCTGCATTTGATTTCGTGAACATCATTCCTGACAGGTTCGATCAGGTTAGAGATTGCCAACAATAATTCGTTATCCGTCATACTTTATCCCTCCTTTCTGTGAGTAAATCCATTATATCAGATTTTCGGATTTTTGCAAGCACAGAAATCAATAAAATGATAATTCCGCCTGCGTTTTCCCGGCAGTCCATGCAGGTATCCGCAAACAGGCAAAAGTGACGCAGGAAACCCTGCGCCACTCGTTATCATGGGCTGAATTTATTTGCCTCTCATCCAGCCCTTCATGCTATACCAACACTACCCTGGCTGTGATGCACTCCTTTCCTGTCAACTCCCTGGTACGTGCATCCGGCTGCCCAAAGCCTGTGCTGACAGTGAAATGCGTCCCATCCACCAGGCGCTCCCCTTCGTCGTTTACCACCGTAAAGGCATCCTTGTCAACAGGCACCTGTACCGCCTTTGTCTCGCCCGGCTTCAGGGAAACCCTGGCAAAACCGCACAGCCTGGGGGCTGAAGCGGCATATACGGAATCCTCCGCCCTGATGTAGACCTGTACCACCTCTTCCACGGCCCTTGTCCCCGGATTGGCCACCGTTGCGGTGACAGCAAGGGATTCTCCTGACGGGATTTCAACTACTGCTTCCCCGCCTGCTGCCTTATTGCCTTCCGACTGCAGCTTATCACCCCGGCTCTCCGCATCCTGCGCCTCTGCCAACTGATCCCTCACAGTCTTACCACAGCATTCCACGCTCTCCAGAGACACATTCCCGTAGGTCAGGCCATAGCCGAAGGGATAAAGGGGTATCCCGGTAAAATAACGGTAGGTTCTTCCTTTCATGGAATAGTCCTCAAAATCGGGCAATTCCTCCGTGTCGCGGTAGAAGGTTACCGGCAGCTTGCCGGAAGGGGAAATCTCTCCAAACAGGATATCCGCGATTACCCTTCCTCCCCTGGCTCCGGGATACCACGCCTGAAGTACCGCCGCACAATGCTCATGGGCGTATTTCAGATCCATGGCGCTTCCGGTCATATTGACTAATATCACAGGCTTTCCGACCCTGGCCACCGCTTCCAGCAGCCTTCTTTGAGGCTCAGGAAGCAGCAGGTCAACCTTATCTCCTGACGCATAGCTGTTACCGCTGTCGCCTTCTTCTCCCTCCAGGCCTTCATCCAGACCCACACAGAGGATGACAACATCGCTGTGTTTCGCCACGGCCACAGCCTCGCTGATGCGGTCAGGGCCTGCGGACAGATTTTCCACCTTTTCTTTAAAGAGATGGCATCCCTCGGAATAATACACCCTTACGTCATCCCCGACAGCGTCCTGGATTCCTTCCAATACTGTAATATACCTGGACGAGGTTCCGTGGTAATTTCCGATCAGTGCCGCCCGGCTGTCGGCATTGGGCCCTACTACGCCGATTGTCTTCAGGCTGCCCTTATCCAGAGGCAGGATACCGTCATTTTTCAGGAGCACCACCGACTCCGCCGTAGCCCGGTCCGCCATCTGCAAATGTTCCCTGCACTCTATTTTTTCATATCCGATCTTATCGTACTCCGTGTCGTCAAAGAGCCCCAGAAGGAATCGTGTGGTGAAAAGCCTCTCCGCCGCCCGGGTGATGTCCTCCTCCGTTACCAGCCCCTGTTCATACGCCTTCAACAGATGCAGATATGTATTCCCGCAGTTGACATCGCAGCCTGCCTTCAAAGCCATGGCTGCGGACTCCTCCGCCGTATCCGTCACCATATGTTTCGTATGGAAATCACGGACGGCCCAGCAGTCCGACACAAAATGCCCCTCAAATCCCCACTGTCCTCTCAGGATATCCTGGATCAGCGTGGTGCTGCCGCAGCAGGGCTCTCCGTTAGTCCTGTTGTATGCACCCATGACAGACTCTACTTTTGCCTCCTTCACCAGCTTCTCAAAGGCAGGAAGGTAGGTCTCCCACATATCCTTTTTCGTAGCAGTGGCATTAAACTGATGACGGAGCGCTTCCGGCCCGGAATGCACCGCAAAATGTTTTGCACAGGCCGCCGCTTTCATATACTCCCCATCTCCCTGGAGCCCTTCCACAAAGGCCTTTCCCAGCTCTCCGGTGAGGTAGGGATCCTCCCCATAGGTCTCATGTCCCCTGCCCCATCTGGGATCGCGGAAAATATTGACATTAGGGGACCAGAAGGTCAGGCCCTTATAGATATCACGGTCTCCCTCCTCACAGTAGGCATTGTATTTCGCCCTGCCCTCTGTGGCTATCACATCCGCCACCTGCTCTATGAGCTCTGTGTCAAAGGCGGCTCCCATACCGATTGCCTGGGGAAACATCGTGGCAACGCCGGCCCTGGCAACGCCGTGAAGCCCCTCATTCCACCAGTTGTAAGCGGGCACGCCCAGCCGCTCGATTGCCGGTGCATCGTATTTCAACTGCTCCGCCTTCTCCTCCAGGGTCATCTTCCCTACCAGCTCTTTCGCTCTTTCCATGGCTGCTTTTCTGTCCATATCTGTCCCCTCCGCGCGCTGCGACGCGCACTCACATCATCAGTTGAATACGCTTTTTTATCCAACCTTTCCGCTATGCCGCGGCCTTCCGCCCGGCATCAGCCCTTCCAGAATATGTCCGTCAAATACTGTATATATAAAATAATTGTACCATACCGCCGGATAAAAAACCTGCCAATTGATGCTGATTTAGATATCAGATTTTGCGGACAAAGGTTTCTTCCGGCCCAAGATAGCTGTCGGGATATGGGCTGTCCGCAGGGCATATCCGGATCCTCTCCAGCACAGCCCCGGCCTCCATGGCGCCGATGGTAAGCCTCTGTACCCCCGCCTCCATCTCAAAGGAAACAGAAACCGTCCTGACCTGATCCAGCGCCCCCTGGCACCATCTGGCCTCCCTGTGGTCACCCGCCCGGAAGTCCCCGCTTATCAGCTCTGCCTCCCTGGTACCTGCGCCTTCGACAGATACCTGAAGCCTCATGGCCTGCCCCTGCACAGGGGAATTGGAAGGAGCGGCGAGAAGCTCCACGCAATATGTCCCTGCCTGCTCCAGCAGGAAAAGATAAGTCAGCTGCGGCCGCAGGGCGGCTTCTTTCGGGAAAGAGGCCGTAACCGGAAACACCTTTACAGCACTGCCGTACTTCCCGTAGCCCTCCAGGAGCCTGAAGCCCGCTCCCTCCACGTCCTTCTTTTCCGCATAGTGCCCTGCATCCATGACCACAACCCCTCTCCGCGGAAGAAACGTCATGGGAGGCAGCCCCTTTGTCACAATTTCCTTTGCGGTGATCTCCACTGCCACAGTGGTATCCCCATCCGTCACCAGCAGCCGCTGTCTCGAAACTCCCGAAGGCAGCTTCCGTCTCAGGCAGCGGATTTCCACCTCCCTCAGGCTTCGGGAGATTCCACCTTCCAGTACGGCTGTCATTTCCGGCTCTCTCCCGGCGGCCTCCTCCCGGCACAAGCACTCCGGCTCCGGCTCTCTCCCGGCGGCCTCCTCCCGGCACAGGCATTCCGGCTCCTGCTCTCTCCCGGCGGCCTCCTCCCGGCACAGGCGCTCCGGCTCCGGCTCTCTCCCGGCGGCCTCCTCCCGGCACAGGCACTCCGGCTCCTGCTCTCTCCCGGCGGCCTCCTCCCCCGGAAATCTGCTCCATGGTAAGACCTTAACCTCCAGCCACTCCGGCAGCCTGCCCGTGTCAGGCACGATGCTGCAGCGCAGGGTTCCTTCGCCGTCGTTTGCCAGCTCCAGCAGCACCCTGTCACAACCAGCGCTCATAAAGTCATCTATCCGTACCACCTCGGGTTCCCCGTAATTCTTGTAGCAGACCCGCTCCTCATCCTTTCGGGACACGCTGAGCCTGGGCGCCCGCACCGGCGTCACACGGCAGATGACAGGATACCTGCAGCCATCCTCATTCCATTTTGCAAAACCCATATGAGGGGCCAGCTGCATACCGTTCCACTTCCCTTCCCGGAACCTGCCGAATCCCTCCGCCAGCCGGCGGTCTCTGACCATGCATTTCTCTGCCAGCTCTCCATAAATGTTGGCAATCGCACGCCCCTGCCCCGCATAGTGGTGATTCTTTCCCGCATACAGATGCAGCTTCATCAGGTTCATACCCGCCAAAAGGGGATAATGAACCATACTGTAATACCCGTCCCTGCTTTCTTCGTCAAGGCTGTCAAGGATTTCGCAGGAAGCTTCCTCCACGGCCAGAACCCTGTCCAGGATCCGATCCGCCTCCAGGTAATGACAGGGATGGTATACTTTCGCATTCAGAGCCTCCGGCCTCCGAAGGGACAGCAGGTCAATATACTCCGTGAACGTCCATGCAATCTTATCCCTGAGCTCCTTCCGGGCCGTCCTGAAATTTTCCGCCGCCCACTTTTGCGCATACTCCGCAGCGCTGTGCGGATTGCCAGAACCCCACTTTTCATAATCATACGCCAGCTCCATGAAATAAGTCAGGGGAACCTCATGAAACTTCACATCCCCCACATTGACGATCCAAAGCTCACGGACACCGTATTCATAAGCCATACACATCTGCTCCCATATCCTTGTAAGAGGCGTGGAATCAATCCACTCATAAGATATGGGGCCGCCATGGTAATCCAGGTGGTAGTACATGCCAAAGCCCCCTGGGCGGTTCCTGATCTCCTCCGTGGGCAGGGTTCGCATGTACCCGAAGTTATCTTCGCAGAGCATACAGATCACCCCGTCCAGCTCCTCCCAGTCTTTCAGTCCGGGTACCTTCTCATCCCCGTAAAAGTAAGCTTCCACCTCCTTATACAGCGCCAGCATCTGGGGCACCTCCGCCAAATTCTCATTTACATGTCTGCGGATGAGCTGACGCTGTTTCCGTATGATATCCTTCAACAGTGCTACGTTTTCCCCCACGGTAGCATCCTCGCCGAGCATGGAGCTGTCCCTCTCCCCGCGCATACCGATGGTGATCACATTCTCGTATCCTCCGCTGCGCTTCAGGGCATCCTCCCAGTACCGCAGCAGGCCGTGCTCATTCGTATAAAAATTCCATTCGTTTCCGTAAGGGCTGTCCTCCCCCCTGACCTTATCCCATTCCTCGCTGGCCCGCAGACAGGGCTCATGATGAGAATAGCCCATGATCACCCCATAGATATCCGCCAATTCTTCGTTGTCTCCGCCTGGGCCGTCCAGCGGAAAGGATGCCGTCCACATGGCCGGCCATAGATAATTGCCTTTCATCCGAAGAAGGAATTCAAAGATATGTTTATACATTTTTACGTTAAAACCATTAAAATGCTCCGTCACCCATGTACCGAAGCAGGGCCATTCATCGTTGATAAAGAAGCCCCTGTAACGCACGGATGGTTCTTTGGAAAGGATACAGATGTCCTCCTTTATCACAGGCCTCTCCCACCGCCCCGGGGCAGAATCCCCCCAGTACACCAGGGGCGTCACACCAAGGTATTCCGACAAGGCGAACATTCCATATATCGTCCCTCTCTTGTCACTTCCGCAGATTACCAGTGCCTCATCCACACCGGGAAAAGGCGCCTCCAGGAGGAAAATCTGATAGACCTCCCTCTTTCCCTCCAGCCCGGATAAATCCACCCGTTTCCGGGTCACAGGCCCGCCTTCCGGCTCCCGCTGCACGGATTCCCCTTCCGTCCCGGAAAGCGCCGGCCCGCCTTCCGACTCCCGTTTCCCCGCCAACTGGGACAGCAGGGGGCTCTTTCCCACCGTGGCGCAGAAAATGACGGCAGTCCGCCCGACCCTGTCCTTCAGCCCCTTCTCCGTGATCAGCTGCGGCCTGCAGCCTGTGACCAGCCCTATATCCTCTGCCACAGTCTCCCCGATCCGGCGCACCCCCTCGTAAGCGCACTCCTCTATCAGGATGGGCACAGCCCCATCCTCCCTGATCAGCGATAATTCCATCTCCATACCTCCCAACCCCGTCCGTTACCTTCCAGACGGCAGCACTGCCAGACATTCCCTGAAAACCGCCCTTCACTGCCTGACATATCCAAATCCCAGGATGGTAAACTGCTTCTCCTCGTCGCCTTCTGCCATCCGAATCTCCACATGATGCTTCTTCTGCTCTCTTCCCCGGAAAAGGATCAGGGCATTACAGTGAACCCAGCCCACTTCCCTGGGATCGATGACGCGCACCTTCTCCCCGTCTACAAACACCTCAGCCCGCCCCACCCTGGGGGATTCGGAATCCTTTTCCACGATCAGCAGGGCGCTGCAGACAATATCCATGCAGAAGGGCCGGTTCCCCTCCCTGTGCATCCAGTTATACGGGAATTCCGGGGTACGGAACAGATTCCTGTCCCGCTCCACAGCCTGGAGCTCCGTATCCGTCTCCGAGAAATCACCACAGTCAATCCCGGCAATCCCCTCCGCATTTTTTCTGTCCATAAGGCGTATTCCGGTAAATTCCATTCCGTATACAGCTTCCATGGCCGCCGGAAAGCATTCCGTCTCCCGGGATATCTGCGACATGTCCCCGGCCGCCTCCGGGCCGTGCTCCCCTGCACCGTCCACTTTCTTAATAAGGTGCAGCAGGCAGTCTGACATCACGGTATGCCCTGCGTTTGAAGGGTGGTACACATCATAGAAATACTGGGCCTTGCTGATGACCCTTCCCGACTCCGGCCGGAGATAAAACTGTTCCGTCACACAGTCCTTCAGGCTTACCATGGGCAGCCGGTACGCTTCGCCCACCTTCGCCAGACGCTCCTGGAGATTCTCATCGTTGGAAAAAACGGAGAACAGCAGAATGACTGCGGGCTCCCCGGGGCCTGACAGGATTTTCCTTACCAGGCACTCAAAGCTCTCCCCTTTCGTCTCGTCCCCCTCGTCATTGACGGCGAACTCCACTACCACAAGATCCGGCTCCGCTGCCCCGTCGCCGCACACATCCCTGTCATACCGCACCATGCCAAGCTCCGAGGAGGTTCCGCCCACGCCCGCTTTGATATAATGTATGTTTTCCTCCGTCCCTCTCCCGCAGAGCGCGCAGAATCCCTGGAAAGTCTTCCATGCATAGCACTGCTCATGGATGGGTACAGCCCCTGCCCCCTGGGTGATGGAGCCTCCGATAAAGGCTATGGTGATATCCTCCCCGGCCCGGGCTTTCCGGATGACCCTACAGAGCCTGCTGCCATCTCCCATACCATAGAGAGACCTCTCCAACAGCTTCTCATATGCCGGGCCGCTCAGCTGCGGCTGTTCTTCCTCCTCCGGCTCAGGCGCGTCGAAACCGTCGTTGAGATACAGCCGGACAGACACTCCGGCCAGCGTGCCGGCATGGGCAAACTCAAAGCGCAGCTGCCCCGGCGTATCGTCGTCCCCGGACCATTCCACATCCGGGAGATTGATCCTGTGTTCCATGCCGTCCCCCCGCACTTCCTGCCGCAGCAGCGTACCGGTAACGCAGGGATCGGTCTTACCGTACATCTGCAGTACAAAGGATACCATTTCCGCAGGATCCTGGGTCTCCACCGACACACCCAGCCCATACACAAGCCTGCGAAAGCCCTCCGCCGTGCGCAGCAGCCCCAGGATTTCCTCGTCCTCTATGCCTCCTGCAAGCCTGGCAAAGCTCACCAGCCGCTCATCATTTATGAAAATGACCTGCGTGCCGCTGCCGTCAGCCTGGGGCGAGCCTGCCACCTGCTTATTCCTCATGATATAAAAACTTTTCCTCTTTGCCTCCGGGTCCTTCGGCGCCCCGGGCATCAATACACTCTGATTTCCCATCCTGAACCTGCCTTTCTGTAATCTGTCTCTGCTTCTTCCGCGCAAGATATCCCTGCCCTTCTTACTGTTTTCATTATAATACGTTTTCCTGTGAAATCCTGCGTAAACCTTGTGAAATCCTTCTCATTTATTGCTATTTTCGCGGCTTTCAGGGGTTCGGAATGAAACGCATTTCCCGGGCACAAACTGGCATGGTAAAATTTATCCATTCTGGCACTTTTTAACACGCCACTTTTTCTGTATACTGCTTTTAATCCATGGAAAATAATATGATATGAGGAGTAAAGAATTATGGAAAAGAAAAAGAGCTATGGAGTCTTTATCGCAGGCGCCGTCCTGCTGATCGCCTCCGTCATCTTCGCAGTGTACGCCTACAATACCAGCTACCGGGAGTCCGTCGGCGTGGGAAGCCTTCTCTCGGAGGTAAAAAAGCAGATCGCCGATATAGAAGCCGGCACTGCCGCAGGCAACCTGGAATCGCTCAAGACACAAAAGAGCGCCCTCACCGAACAGAAGCTGTCCCTGGAGCGCCCTTATTCTTACAGCCTGACGGTGTTGTTCTTCGCCATACTGCTGACGGCAAAGGGGATTTATAATGCTGTCATCGGCGTGGCCAGGGAGGAAAAGGCGGATGTAAAGCGCCTTGCCCAGGCCGGGCTGTTGGCCGCCCTCTGCTATATCGGATTTGCATTCTTTAAGATTGATATCCCCGTGGGGCCTGAGAAGACAGCCTTCCACTTCGGTAATGTATTCTGCGTACTGGCCGCGCTATTCCTGGGAGGCTATTGGGGCGGGCTGGCGGGAGCCATAGGCATGACCATCGGCGATCTGACATCCTCCTACGTCACCAGTGCCCCCAAGACCTTCCTGTTAAAGCTGTGCATCGGCCTGATCGTGGGCCTGGTAGCCCACAGGATCTTCCGGCTCAGCCGTGACCATTCCCCGAAGTATGTCACCGGCGTGACCGTCTTGGCCTGCATCTGCGGCATGGGCTTTAATATCGTGGCCGACCCCATCGTGGGATACTTTTACAAGACATACCTGCTGGGCGTCCCCCAGGATATCGCCTCCGCCCTGGCTAAAATGGCCGCCGTCACCACTGCCGTAAACGCTGTGGTGGCAGTGATCGCCGCCTCCGTCTTCTATCTGGCCCTGCGGCCGGCATTGAAGAAATCCGGACTGTTCGTATACGTGTCACCGGAAAAGGAACAGAAAAAGCAGGCCTGACAGGGAACTCAAAGCAGGGACAGAAAACCGGCATAACAGAAATCCGGGTATTGAAACCGGCGCCGCCGGAAAAGGCAGGAGAAAAATTCTCCTGCCTTTTATCACGCGTATTAAATTATCATTCCTCTTACGGGAGCATATCCACATCACCGTAGGTTGCAACCCACTTCTCTGCACGCTCATCCATAATGGCCTGGCCGCCTGCATCCAGGTAATCCTGGACTCCCTCGTCCCATACCTTGTCAAAGTCAGCCTCTGCTGCCTTTACCGCATTGTCATACACAATATCTCTCTTCTCGGAAAGGACGGTTCCCATACCTTCTTCTGCAGCGATTGCGCCAACATTTACATTCTTGCCGACTTTCATATCTGTCTGTGCAATCTCGTTAGCGCTCTGTACGATTGCCGCGTCAATACCTGCATAGTTGTGTGCCACCGATAAAGCGGTCTTCTCCTCGTCCGCCATCTTCAGGCCGTTACAGGTAATTGTGTAGTCGATGTTCATACCGGAATTCTGGATTGCTTCACCGGTTGCCGCAACGGTCTCCACCGCGCCGTCCTCCAGCACATTATGAGTCACACCCTCGTCACCGATCTGCAGATACTCGATATGCTCAGGATCGCTGATCCAGTCGAGATACAGCATACAAGCCAGAGGCTCGTCATTGGTGCTGGGGAAGAAAATCTTACGGTCGATAGGGCCGGGTACAAACTTGGTGTAATTACCGTTCTTATCCTCGAAACAGTCAACTGCTATATATGCAGCGTTATCGCCCACAATCCTCTGCAGGGAAGCATTGATGCTGTCCTCGCCGTTACGGAAAGGATAATCCCAGTTATGAGTGAATGCGCCTATATAACCAGCCTTCATCATGTCGTCCTCAGTGCTGTCGCCGCTCTTATACAGTGCGAAGTCATCCCAGAGCAGGCCTGCGTTATACCATTTGTTCAGCAGTCTGATCGCTTCCTTGGTGCCTTCCTGAGTCAGCTTTCTGTCGTCAAAGCCGTTTACATAATATTCTCTGTCAGTAATTGCGGGATCGATGAAGGACTCGATCAGGGTAGCTGCCCTCCAGCCTACATCGAAGCTTACAGAATAAGGGATCATGTTGGCAGCGTCAGCGCCCAACAGCTTATCTGCATTGTCCCTGAATGCGATCAGCATATCCTCAAATTCCTGCTTGGTGGTAGGGGGATCCAGATTCAGAGCCTCCAGCCAGTCCTTACGCACAAAGGTATTGATACGGTTGCTGGTCGCCAGCTTCGCCTCAATGCCCCATACTGTGCCTGTCTCGGGATCCTTATCCCAGTAAAGGTTCATCTCTCCCAGCCAGTCCCAGAGGTTGGGAAGCTCTGCCTTATAGTCCTCCAAGTAGGGAGCAAGGTCAAGCACCCCCCCATATTAGCGTAAGTCTGGATAGTAGGGTAATCGTATGTCACGCAGATATCGGGAGCATCGCCTGCTGCCAGAAGGTTATTGATCTGCTCAACCTCTGTCCAGCGGGGAACCGATACGAATTCCACCTGTACATTGTGGTCTGCCAGCATCCCCTGCTTGATATACTCGGTGTACATATTATTCGTAGGGTCGGAACCGCCGTCGTTCTCACGGTTATATACCTCTACCGTGATAGTCCTGGTCTCAGCGAATTTACCGTCAACCAGCTCTCCTGATGCATTTCCCGCATCCGCTGCGGAAGACCCTGTGGAACCGCCTGAGCTCGCGGAGCTGCCGGAGCTTGTGGAACCGCCGGATGCGGCCGATGACTGATCATTTCCGGAATCGCCGCCGCACGCTGCCATGGACATTACCATAGCGCCTGCAAGTAAGATAGATAATACTTTCTTCTTCATCTTTCATTACCTCCCTTAATAGTAAGTATGAATATTTTGAATCAACGGGCCGCCTCGCCGGCAGCCCGGTCATTCCAATCTGTAGGCCTTCCTGAAGGCCCGTTTCCTGTCATTCCTCCCCTGTGCCGGGCGGAACTTCTGCTTACTCCTTTACTGCCCCAAGGGTCACGCCGTGGATAAAGTATTTCTGCAGCCAGGGATAAATGCAGAGGATAGGGACTGTGGAGAACATGACGATGGCCGCCTTCAGGGACTCTGTCAGGCCCGGTGCGGAGAACCCTTCCTGGGTCGCCACCTCCACAGAGTTAATATTATTCAGAATATTGTACAAAAGCAGCTGTAAAGGATACAGGTTCGGCTTGTTGATATACATCAGCGCATCCGAATACCCGTTCCAGCGCCCAACCGCATAAAACAGCGCCAGCGTCGCCAGAACCGGCTTGGACAGAGGCACATAAATCTTCACAAGGATCGTGAAAAAGCTGGCCCCGTCTATCTCTGCAGATTCCCGCAGGCTGTCGGGAATCCCATAGAAAAAGCTTCTCATAATGATCATGTTGTAAACGCTCAGACAGCTGGGGATGATCAGCACCAGGGGATTGTTCAAAAGCCCTAAGGGTTTCATCAGCAGGTAATTGGGAATCGTCCCTGCGTTAAAGAACATGGTGATCGTAATAAATATATTGATCGCAGAGCGGCCCTTAAGGCTGCCGAAGATCAGGGGATATGCACAGAGCGTCGTCATGGTCAGAGATACCAGGGTGCATACCACCGTCAGGAATACCGTCCAGAAGAACGATCTGATATATTTCACATCCGAAAGCACCGTACCATATGCATCTAAATTCCATCCCTTGGGCCAGAGATATACCTCGTGCCTGATCAGCGCGTCCGTGGAGCTCAGTGATCTCGCCAGCAGGTTCACCATGGGAAGCAGGCAGATCACGCTCACCAGCAGGCAGATTACCACAAATACCCAGTCACCAATTTTGCCGGATCTTGATTTGATTTTCATAACTATATCCACTCCTTTCCCACATTGTTACCAGATGCCCCGTTCGCCAAGCTTCCTCGAGATCCAGTTGGCCATCAGCAGGAAGAATACGCCCACCACCGACTGGAACAGGCCCACTGCCGTAGTCAGGGAGAATTGCAGACCCTTGATACCTACCTTATATACATAGGTAGAAATAACGTTCGCGACATCCATGACCAGGTTATTCTGCAGTGCGAAAGGACGGTCAAAGTTACTTCCCAGGATATTTCCGAGATTCATTACCAGCAGTACCACAATGGTGGGTTTGATGCCGGGCAGCGTAATATGCCACATCTTCTTAAAGCGCCCGGCCCCGTCAACGGAAGCCGCCTCATAAAGCTCGGGGCTGATACCCGCAATGGCCGCCAGATATACGATGGAGCCCCAGCCGAAATTCTGCCATACGCCCAGCCCCGCATAGGTTGCCACCCAGTGGCGGGATTCGTCCAGGAAGGGGATCGATTCCATCCCCAGATTATTCAGTATCATATTGACAAAGCCGGTAGAAGGCGCAAACAGCTGCAGCGCCAGGCCGTAGATGATGACCCAGGAAAGGAAATGGGGCATGTATGCAATGGTCTGTACCACCTTCTTAAACCGCTTAAAACAAAGCTCATTTAAAATCAGGGCGAAAATGATGGGTGCAGGAAATCCGATGACCAGATCCAGCAGGTTCAGCCCCACCGTATTTCTCAGGGCAAGGATGAAGTCCTTACTCTTAAACGCTTTGATAAAATATTCAAAGCCATGATTGCCTGCCAGCGGGAGCTTCCAGACGCTTTCCACGATGCTGTACTTCTTAAACGCGATCTGTATGTATATCATGGGAATATACTTAAAGATCAGCAGATACAGAAGGGGCAGCGCGAGCAATGCGTATAATTGCCAGTATCGCTTCATGTAAACCCTGAAATCGACCTTCCGCTTTGTTGCTACTACTTGCTTTTTGCTTTTCACAGAAATCATTCCTCCTCACATTTATTTTTCGTTTCTCAATGATAACTTTATTATAACACGCTCCTCACTTATTGCTTATCAGATATTGCTAAGCTCTTTCCGCATATTGCTGTATTTAGGTGAAAACGAATATTTTATTAGCCATATTGCCTTTTATCGCACGATGTGTTACTATTACATATAGATATTTTGCCACCAAAACCATTCTTTTCATGCGGCAAATTATGCAATATGTCTTTTGCTCTCCTGTGGTAATAGCAATTATTGCACATCAACGCTTTGCATGTACGGGGAGGTATTCTGATGCAGGATGAGAAAAACTTATTTTATCTGGACGAAGAACTTCTGAATAAATACAAGAGCTGGCAGGAAAAGAACCAATTCTCCAGGACTTTGGACGGTGATTCCGAATCCGAAATCTACCTTCCGGGGTCAACCGTGCGCTTCTGGCTCAATGACGAACCCTCCGAATACGGCGTGCACTGGCACCCTGCCATAGAAATGATCATACCTCTTGAAAATATCTATACCGTGATCATGGGGCAGACGACTTATGAGCTGAATCCCGGGGACATCTTCATAATCCCCGGCGGTGAGCTGCATCATCTGATCGCACCGGAGACAGGGAAAAGGCTGGTCTACCTCTTTGATTTCAGCCTGCTGTCAGGAATCAGGGGCTTTTCCTATCTCACCTCCTTCCTGTCTCACCCAATCCTGATCAACAAGAGCACCTGCCGCCCCATTTATAAGGAGGAAGCGGCTATCATTTCTCAGCTGTGCCGCGATTACTTCAGTAACGACAGCCTGAGGGAAATGATGATTTATTCGCATCTCCTGGCATTCTTTGTGAATTATGTCAGATACCGTGTGTCCGTGGAGGAGGCATCGGGCTGCAGCCTGATCAGCGAGACACGGCAGAAAGACCTGATGGAGAAATTTAATATTGTACTGGATTACCTGGACGAACATTACTCGGAAGACATCACGTTGGAGAAGGTGGCGGATGTGGCCGGCTTTTCCAAATTCCACTTTTCCCGGCTGTTCAAACAGTGTTCCGGCTATAATTTTTACGATTATGTCTGCTACCGCAGAATCAAAGCCGCCGAAACACTGCTCTTAAAGCCGGGCAGCTCCATCACGGAAGTCGCCCTGCAGTCAGGCTTTTCCAGCCTGTCCACCTTTAACCGCACCTTCAAGAAGGTCAAAGGCTGCACACCCTCGGAATACCGCAATCTGTTCAGCTCACAGAATCATCCCTTTCTGTAAGGGAATTGTGGAAAAGTACCGATACCAGATCAAAGCTGCTTCCCGGCAGGAATATGATTTCCACCCTTCCGCGCCCCGTAAGCCGCTCTATGGCAAAGGTCTGGCGGTGTTCCCCGCCGCCCTCCCCGGCAAATTCCAAAATCCTGTTTTCCGTTTCCCCTGATTCATCCGTAAAATGGACATGGATGGAATTTTTTTCCAAAGGCGTACGGCCCCAGATTGTGACGCTGCCTGCGCCTTCCTCACCAAAGTCCATGCCCCCATAGACCAGGGTCACATTGTTACCGATTTCGCGGACTGCCCTGCCGTCCCTTCGGAAACTGTCGCCGTATACACTGTCCGCCTCCGCCGCCCAGAGCTCCGCATAGGCCTTCTCCTGCCTGGTGAACCAAAAGCCCTTCAAGTGCACCTTGGCGCGCATCAAAAAGCCCAGTGTGGCAATCCCTCTGATTCTCTCCGGCAGCCGGTAAGTTTCCTCCTGATACACATTCCACCTGGAAGGCTTCTGGTAAATCACCGTATCCAGCAGGCAGCTTCCCGCCTCCTGCGGCCTGCCCAGCCAGATTTCAATGGGATATTTCTCATCGGAAAGCGCAAATACCGGCAGCGTGATCTCATCGGAGCCGAATTCCCCGAAGTCAAGCCCGCTGTAGACCACACCGCTGACACCGTCCCTTGCTGTGGCAATCCCCTTTTCATTGCCGTTTCCAATCTCTCCCAGCGTATCCGTATACAGTCCCGCTGAAACCAGCTCATAGGGATTCAGAAAAGCTTGCCCCAGCCCTTCCGCCTTAAATTCCAGCTGGGAGATCACCGTGATCCGGCCCCTGTCCCGGGCCATGCAGCGGACATAGAATTCCCCGTCGCCATAAGCGGTGACCAAAGCCCTGTGACGGCTGCCGCTCATGGAGTGCTCCCGGGCAGCGTCCTCGCCGGCTTCCCGCTTCTCCGTCATCTGTGTGACACTGGCAGATCCAAGCTCTATCCCGCTCTCATTTACCACCTTCCAGATCAGCTCCGGCTCTGCCGCGGCAGGGAAGACCGCCGCCTCCACCATAAGCTCCCTCTTTTCCCCGGTGATGCACTGTCCGTCGGGGGCATACAGCTCCACCTTACGCACAGGATGTCTCTGAAACAGGCGCTCCCCCTGCCCCGCCGTGTTCCATTTATTCCCACATGGCCGCAAACTTTCCGCAGGCAGGCCCTCCGGATGCGGCGCGCTGCCTTGGGACACAGGCCTGCTCTGGCAGATTCCCGTTTCCCTACCGGCAGGGATTCCGGCCTGACCGGTCCCCTCCATGCGTGGATGCGGCCCGCTGCATCGTGCTGTCAGCAGGATTTTCCCGGGCTCCAGCCCTTCCCCGGTAACAATGACCGATATCTCGCCCTCTTCTCCCGTACTGCCGACGACTGCCAGAAGCCTGCCTGAAAAGAGCTTCCGCACATTGGACTTATACTGGTCGTAATCCGTGCTGTCGCCGTTGTCCATGCCCATAAGGCATCCCGGCCCGCCGATCTCCACCCTTACATAGTCCGCCGCATTCTCAACAAGCCTTCCCTCTGCGTCCAATGTCTCTATAGTCAAAAAGCACAGCTCACCCGCATCTGCCCGTATTTCCGTCCTGTCCGCAGTAAGCCGTATGGTACTGCTGTCCCCAAAGGAGCTGCGGCTTTCCCTAGCAAGCTCCCGGCCCGCCTCGTCGTAAGCCACTGCTGTGATAGTGCCCGGTTCATAGGGCACCTGCCAGTCCCCCAGCAGCTTTTCCCCTTTTTGATGATCCAGCTCCTGCCTGCCCCGGGATACGCCGTTGACGAACAATTCCACCAGGGGGGCATTGGTACAGGCCCGCACATCAATGACCTGCCCCGGGTTGAAATCCCAATAGGGAAACAGATGCACCATGGGCGCTTCCCTGTAATCCGTCCACTCCGCCTGGAACACATAATAGGAGTCCTTCGGAAATCCTGCCGTATCCAGCTGGCCAAAATAGGAATTCTTCGTGTGGTAGGGGGTCGGCTCCCCGATGTAGTCAAAACCGCTCCAGATAAACTGACCGAAAATATATTCCGCATCCCGATCTCCCATAATACACTTTTCCAGGCTCCGCGCCCCCCAGCTTGTGGTGGAATTGCCCAGGGCAGAGCATTGTTCATCCTCCTCCGCCAGCACAGGCTGTCTCAGAGGGAAATGATATATCCCCCTGCTCTGCACCAGGGATGCCGTCTCACTGCCGTACATGATCCAGTCGGGATGCTCCCTGTGCTGTTCCTCATAGTATTTCTCCCCGTAATTGTAGCCCGCAAACTTCACAATATCCGCACATTTCCTGGCGTTCTCCCAGGCCATATAGTTGGAGCCGATGGTAATTGGCGCATTTCCCTTCGGATCGTGCTCCCTCACATAGCCCACCAGACGTCTCGTGATTTCCTGGCCACGCTCGTCCGCGTGGGTATCATATATCTCATTGCCAATGGACCAGAGTAAAAGGCAGGGATGATTGCGGTCGCGGCGCACCCAGCTGCGCACATCTCTCTCCGCCCATTCCCGGAAGAAAAGCCCGTAATCAAAGGCAGTCTTCGTCCGCTCCCACATGTCAAAAGCCTCATCCACCACCAAAAAGCCCATTCTGTCCGCCAATTCCATAAATTCCGGTGCCTGCATATTATGGCTGGTACGGATGGCGTTTACTCCCATGTCCTTCAACAGTTTCAGCTTCCGCTCCATGGCACAGGGGTGAAAGGCCGCCCCCAGGCAGCCCAGGTCATGGTGCTCGCAGGCACCGTGAACCTTCAGCGGCCTGCCGTTCAGGAAACAGCCCTTCTGAGGGTCAAAGGTTATGGTACGGAAACCGATGGTCATTCTCTCATGATCCCGGACGACTTCCTCCCCCGGCCGGGGCTTTTCGCAGAGCTCCACCAGAAGCTCATAGCACCGGGGAGACTCCACGTCCCACAGACGGGGCTGTTCCACCACGGCGCGCAGGGCTTCGCCGCAGGGCAGCACGGCCAGCTCCCGCTCCTTTACCGCCCCATCCCACAGGCTGTAACGCAGGTAGCACCCTTCCGTCCGGCCCGCGGTCTCCGTCTCCGCCTCCAGTAAGAAGGATGCGACGGCTCTCCCCGGCTCCCGTGGGATGGCGGCAGGCTCTCCCTCCGGGCAAGGCGCAGCGGCAGGCTCTCCCCCCGGACACGGCGCGATGGTGGCAGGCTCTCCCTCCGGCCCTGACGCGATGGTGGCAGGCTCTCCCTCCGGCCCTGACGCGATGGCGGCGGGAACGCCCTGGGCTAACGGCCGGATGGATACATAGGTGCCGTCCGGTATCAGCCACGCGCTGTCACAATATTTGATCCAGACCCTGCGGTAGATTCCCGCCCCGGAATACCATCTGCTGTTGGGCGCCTGATACCTGACCTGGACAACGACTTCATTCTCCCCATCCTCCAGGGCATCCGTGATATCCACGTCAAAGGTGGAGTAGCCGTATTTCCAGTCCTTCATTCTCCTCCCGTTGATATACACCGTGGAATCCATGTACACCCCATCAAACCGCAGGAGGACAGGCCCTCCCACAGGCAGCGGCCTGAATTTCTTCCGATACCAGCCGCAGCCGTCACGGTACAGCCCTTTCACATCATAGATCAGCCAGTCATGAGGGATCCCCACCGGCTCAAAGCTGCTCTCCGCCGCCATGGCCTCCTCATAAGAGGCAGAAAGCTCCGTCCTGTAAAAGCTCCATCCATCCGTGAAATCCATCCTGTTTTTTTCCATAATTTATCCGTATATCCTCCGTCCTTTTTCATCCTCAATGCCGCTCTTACGGTAGAAGTAAGAATTCACCTGATCCCGCCATTCCCTGGCGTTGTACAGCTGCCTGTCAAAACGTTCCCTGACCCTCCGGTAAACATCCTCTGACGGCTTCCCCTCCAGGCTCTCCCACAGCGAGATCATCTCTTTCACGCCTTCCACGCCCTCGAAATGAGTGTCATAGATGTGCTGGATTACAGTCTTTCCCGACTTCAACCGGTAAGTGTAGGGTACATGATGGAAAAACAGCAGCAGCTCCTCCGGGCAGGTTTCCCGCTTATCATACATGGAAGCGTTCGGTTCATGGTACTGCTGAGCATATCCTGTCCCGCCGCTGCTTCTGTCCACGCCCAGTCCCAGATGGTCAGCCCGGTGATAGGTGCCCCAGCGTGAATATTCGTAGCCATCCACACTACAGCCGTAATGCGTAGCCGGCGTAACCATCCAGCCGATTCCCAGGGGTACGGTATACTTTTCATAGACTGCCCGGGAATCCAGAAGGATTCTCTTAACCTTTCCCACTACCTCCGGCTCATTGGAAAGGCTCATACAGATCCATTCCTCCGCAATCTCCTCCGCCGTCAGCGAAGTGCGAAACGCCAGCCGCCCGAAGCCGTAGAAATTAGCCGCGGCCAGATCGTTCCCCGTCCAGTTGGCGTCATTTCCCGTGTTGCACACTGCGGCAATGCCGGTGTTGACATTCCCGTATGTCCTGCCGCTGACAATATCCGCCACAGTATCGCAGCCTTCCTTACAGCAAGTGTGGAAGTCCAATACTTCCTTAAATAGGGGGATGAGATAACAAACGTCTATCTGTTGCCCTGTGTACTCCTGCGCCACCTGTACCTCCAGCATCTGGTTGGTGTCCTTCAGCCCGCCCAGCAGGGGGGATACCGGCTCCCTCACCTGGAAATCCATGGGGCCGTTTTTAATCTGCAGGATCACATTGTCATGGTAATCTCCGTCCTGAGCGATAAAATTGTCATATCCCGCCCTGGCCCGATCCGTCTTATAGTCCCGCCAGTCCTGCGTACAATTATACACGAAACAGCGCCATATGATCAGCCCGCCGTAAGGTTTTACCAGATCCGCCAGCATATTGGCGCCGTCCGCCTGGGTACGGCCGTAGGTGAAAGGGCCGGGACGCCCCTCGGAATCCGCCTTTACCAGGAAGCCTCCCAGGCCGGGAATATTATCAAAGACCTCCCCCACCTTTTGCTTCCACCACAGCCGTACATCCGGATCCAGGGGATCTGCACTGTCCGGCCCTCCCAATTCAAGGGGCGCCGCAAAATTCAGGGACAGAAAAAGCCGGATCCCATAGTCCGCGAAAATCTCCGACATGACAGCAAGCTCCTTAAAATACCTCTCCGTGATGAGCCATGTGGCCGCCTGCTTTACATTCACATTATTGATGACCACGCCGTTGATCCCGATGCTGGAAGCCAGCCTGGCATAATCCTTCGTCCGCTGATTTACCAGGATCCGATCCTGTTCAAAAAAGAAGGACTCTCCCGAATATCCCCTCTCTATACTGCCGTCCATATTGTCCCAGTGGTCATACATCCGCAGAGGGTTATCGGGATTTGACACCATGTCCAGGCCCTTCAGGGGTTTCTCCATGGCAACCTGCCTGAGCAGGGCAAACACACCGTACAAGAGCCCATTCTCATCCACCGCGCTGATGGTCAACACACCCTCTCTCTCCTGCAGGGCAAAGCCCTCCGGCCTTATCCTCTTTTCAGATACGGCATCCCCATCGCCGCACCGTCCCGACTCCTGTGAGCCCTTTCCCTCGCGCGATACCGATTTCTGTGAGCCCTCCCCACCGCATCTTTTCAATATCAGTGACGCGCTGCCGATATCCGTGGTCACACTGACGACAGCCCCAAGCATCCCCGCCGCTCCCTTCTCCAGCTCCTCCAGGGCGTGGGCTGCCACCCTGTCCTCAGTGGAAAAGCCTGCCAGTGCTGCCCTTGTGAAATAAACGCCGTTCCCACAGTCCTTTCTGCTCCGGTAATCCAGCCATAACTGCGTCCAATTCATTTCCTGCATATTTTTCTCCATTTCTGCGCGGCCTTTTGCGCATAGAATGCACCTTTCTTTAACAGTTCCTACCCACAACTTTAACACCGGCTCTCCCTGTCCGCTCTCTATTCCTTGCTCTCTGATGATCATTTCTTGCTAAACTTTCATGTATTCAGCTTTGCCCCGTGTACGAGAGCCTGGGAATTTAGCTTTTTCCGCAGACAAGCTTCAGGACTTTCACAGTAGATAACCGCATATCTGGCCGCACCGCCAAAAAGGCGGCAGAGTACATTCCTCTGCCGCCTCATACCATATTCATAACACCTGCTATTTCTTCTGTTCCCTCTTTTCAAAGAACTCATCCACAGCCTCTCTGATTGCTTCCTCTGGCATGGTCTTTAACAAATATCCCTCCGGTTTCAACGACATCACCTTCTTCACGCTCTCCCTGTCACCCCGTCCGGTCAAAAACATTACCGGGATATCCGAAATATCCGCATCGGAGCGGATCATTTCCAGCGCCTGCCTTCCGTCACAGACCGGCATTTCATAATCCATCAAAACCAGGTGGGGGCGGTTAACGGCAATTTTCTTAATAGCGGAAATACTGGAATCCGCCTCTATCATATCATATTTCCCTTCCAACAGCTGAACCATCCTGCTGCGCACAAATTCAGAGTCATCCACCACCAGAATCTTCTTCCTTCTTTCCGCCCTCTCCTTCTTATCCTTCGCAAGGAATTCCCGGATAGTGGCCATGGCGTTCTGATGGTTGATCTCAGTGGTAAATTGCCCCGGATAGAATCAGCAGACGATGCGCAGAACGCAAAGTAGCCGCTTCCACCGGTAGAAAACAACAGGCTGCAGCTCGGCTGCTCCCGTGCAAAGGCATTTAAAAGCTGTTCCCGTGTCAGGAGGCATTCTTTCTCCAGCTCCATCAAGTCTATAGCAGGAAAGCTCTCCCTGAGCTTCTCCAGGAACTGCCTGGAAAGATACCTGCTGACATTCAGCACCATATCGTCCACCCTTGGATAATCCGCATTCAGTATGCTGCTTATGACCTTAAGCAGGAGACACTCCTCAAATATAAGAGTAACTTCCCATTTTGCCTTATTCCCCCCGCGGTATATAAAGCGGGAGCATATCATCTTCCCAAAATCTTCCCCGGCATACTGCTCGCTGATCATCTTGGCATCCAGCTGGAACATCTCCTTAGCCAGCTGGATGATGGTCGCTTCCAGGGCAGCCTTTTCCTCCTCCGGTGGGATATCCGCCCATTTATTTGAAGTTTTTCCCACAATTGCCTGATCTTCTGTCTTTGTATGGGAGACCACCCAGCCGATACATACCCCCAGAAAATGCCGGATGGATTCCATGGAATATTCCGTTCTCTCCAATTCTTCCTCCAGTGCAGGCAGTGTCACAAAACGGAAATTGTCGTGCAGCCGTTTATGGATTTCATAATCACTGTAATTTACGGACTGCATATAGGCCTCTTCATGTTCAAAGTGTTCTTCCGTATGGTGTTTTATATACTTTACACCTTCACGGCATACCCATTCGTTTTTTTCCTCATTCTGGCTGAGTTTGAGCAGCTTATTTACTCTTGAAAAAAGTACCTGATGCTCCTTATCAATAAAATCAACGCCGATTTTATAGCTGTCCTTCCATACTACCTGATTCATTTCACTACTCCTTCCCTGTCAATTTCCTAAAACACATTGTATCATAAAACCTCCCTTTTTGACTATCATAACTTCTATCTTTTTCATTCTTTTTTTACGCAGGGAACCGCTCTGAAAAGGCAAAACGCAGGCCATGAAAAGCCTGCGTCTTACTCTCACTCCGTGAACAGGATCGTTATATTTCCCATAGCGCATTCCACGTCTATGGTCTTATCCACATGGTTATCAATAAATTTCTCACTGGCAAGGCCGCTGCTGGAGTATCTGCCCAGTGTCAGATTCCCCATGGCCCTGGAGAGCTCATAGTTGAAATCCTGCTGGCTGCCCTCCAGCTTTAAATCTACATTCCCCATACCGCATTCCACAGTGGCATCCCCGTTCAATTCCGCCGCTGCCGTAAACTCTCCCATGCCGATCTCTGCATACATTGTACCGACCGCCGCTCTCTTAATCTCCATCTGCCCAAAGCCCACATATGCCTCCAGGCTGTCTGCCTTAAGATTGCTCAATTCTAGCTGCCCCGCACCCGCTTCCAGCGAAACCTCTTTTCCCTGGAGGCTGTCAAATTCCAGCTTCCCAGCGCCCACTCTGATACTTGCACTGTCGAAATAAGCATCCTCCGGGATATAAAGGATGAGACGGCATCCCTTCAGGTCATCCCATTTATGCAACGATGCGGCAGATCTGATATACAGCGTCCCGTCATCCACATAACCCTGGAGCTTTCCCGCATATTTTGCTTCCAGATAAAAATTGCTGTCCGGGGAAATCTCTGTGGTCAGGCTACAGGCCCCAATCTCGAAATCCAGCTCCCTGATGTCGCTTCCAAGGCTGTATTTCTCCACATTTCCTTTCATAATGGGATAGCTGCTGTCAAAACCGATATCGTTCTCCGCATCATAAACCACATCATCAAAAATCTCCCAGTCGTCAATCCAATCCAGTACATCCTCGTCCCCTATGCTGACTCCACACCAGTTTGAAAGGGGATGTAACCCCACATGGATCCGGCCTCCTGTGACGCTCTCCACCACGTCCTCTATAGCAGTTCGGCCTCTGATGGAGCTTGCCACTGTGGCGAGCACCGTGCCGATCACTATAAAAACAAGCGCTGTATATGCACAGCCTTTCATAAACTTTTTCATTCCGTCTTCCTCCTACCCGACTCTGCACCTTTACTCCGGGGCTTTCCCCGGCTCTGTAATCCTGCATCCCGCCCTGGGACTGCTTTCTTCCTCATCTGTGATAATTCCCTGCGCATTTATTTCTGTTTGTTTTTCCCTTCAAATAACCTGCACAGCCCTCTGAAGACTGCCGGCGTGACGATTCCCGCCATGGCCACGGTAAGCATCAGGAACAGGATTCCTACCCCGCCGCATACAAGCCCGCCGCCAAGCAATGCTATCCCTACCAGGGGATCCGTCCACAGGCACATAACGCCTGTTACCAGCAGTATGACCAATACCACAAACAGTACGACCGCGGTAATGCCAAATCCAAGGATCAGCCCAAACCATGTTAAAATGAGTCCGATCAATGTCCCAAGAGCCCCAAACGCAAGCCCGAACGCTGCCGGCGAAAGCAGTATCACCCCAAGAACGATCAGGACAACCGCCCAGGTGGGGATACTTTCCTTCTTTGGAGGCTCCTGGGCGCTGGTAAAAGGCTGCTGGTACTGAATCAATGCCCTGTTCTGCGGTTTCTGACACCCGGGGTCGCCGTTGAGATCCCTCTTGATATTTTCTGCCACCTTCGCCGGGTTTCCCAGAGCTTCAATTACTGCCTGCTCATTTTCCTCCCCCGCGTCATTAAAGTACTCATTATAATACTGTAACGCTTCCTCCCGTTCCGCCGGGGAAATATTCTGCAGCAGACTCTCCAATTGTTTCATAAAATCCATTCTTTTCATAATTTGTTTCCACTCCCTTCCGGGTTATCCTTTCCCTCATTTGAAAATATGTCTGTTCTGCCCTCAAACAGACCAGTGATCTTATCTGAATACCTGCGCCACTCACTCTCGTACAGCCTAAGCTGTGCCCAGCCTCTGCTGGTCACTTTATAGTAACGCCTGTTCCTTCCGGCGCACTCCATATCGTACACCTCCAGGCATTCGTCCTTTTGCAGCCTTCTGAGCACCGGATATAGCGTGGACTCTGACAATTCAATGACCTGCCGTACTTCCTGAGTGATCTTATATCCATATGTGCCCTCCGGTTCCTTGGAGACTACTGCCAGAACAATGGCATCCAGAAGAGCCGAACCTGTGTTAAATACCATGTCATCTCTCCTATCCATTCCGTCCCTGCACCTTGATGCGGAACATTTAACCTGTTACACCTTTACGCTCGTATAATAATATATGGCGTATAATATCTCAGCTGATGCTAATACTATACATCATATAATATTATGTGTCAAGATATATTTACCAAAGAATTTCTAAAGAAATACTAAAGGGATACTGTCCGCCGTACCAGGCGGGCAATATCCCTTCTATAAATTATCATTATCAGGTTTTCTGTGACTGTTGATGCATAACCTCACTGATGCATCTTCTGAACAGTGTCAATACCTCACCGTGGAAATACCACCTGTGATCACTTACCTCTCCATCTTCCAGAAAAACGCACTGTACGCAGGAAGTCTGCTTCCGCCGCCAAAATCATGGGCAGCGCCGCTGATCAGATCCTCCGCCGTGCCGCAGCCAGCATCAAAATGGGCGTCAAAGTCCTCCCCGTCCGCGTTGATCGCTACAAACACTCTCTCGTTGTCCGTCTTTCTTTCAAAAATGCACTGTTTATTCGTCAGGAGCACCGACCGGAAGGTTCCGTAATTCAAGGCTTCCGAATGCTTCCTGGCCTCCGCAAGCCTCGCAATCCATTCTCCCAGCTCATTCCACACAGGTTCTTCAAAACAGGGACGGAGTGAGGGGTCTCCCTGGGACTTCTCCCCCTTTTCTCCCCATTCGCTTCCATAATAAACACAAGGGATACCAGGCATTCCGAATTGCAGCGCATAGATCAGAGGCAGGTGCTTTTCATTCGTCAGGATACTCGCCACCCTGGTCACATCATGGTTATCCACAAAAGATAACAGATGTTTTCCTTTGTAAAGAGTCCAGTTTTCCGGCCCAAACTGCCTCATCAGGGAATGAATGATCTCAAACATGTTCATGCTGTTAAAGCTGCTGTACAACCCCTTGTAGCATTCATAATTCGTCACCGAATGAAGCATCTGGTCATTCATCATGCGGTTATAATCACCGTGCAGCATCTCGCCTATGAGCACGAAATCCTCCTTTAACCCCTGTGTAAAGCTTCTCAGCCTGCGCACGAAATCCTCATCCAGGCTGTATGCCACGTCCAGACGCAGCCCGTCTATGCCGAATTCGTCCACCCAGAATTTCACACTGTCCAGCAAATAACTGATGACAGCTTCATTGCGCAGGTTCAGCTTCACCAGATCATAGTTGCCCTCCCAGCCTTCATACCAGAGGCCGTCATTGTAATTTGAGTTTCCTCCAAAGTCAATGCGATAGAACCACCCGGTATAAGGGGAACCTTCCCGGTTCTTCACCACATCCTGGAAAGGGCCGAAGCCTCTGCCCACATGATTGAACACACCGTCCAATACCACCCGTATATCATTTTCATGGAGCTTCTCACAAACTGCCTTAAAATCCTCATTTGTTCCAAGCCTGGTATCCAGCATTCGGTAATCCCGCGTATTATAACCATGGGTATCTGACTCAAAAATCGGGGAAAAATAAATGGCATCCACCCCCAGCTTCTTCATATGGGGAATCCAGTCCAGCACCTTCAAGATCCGGTGCTCCAACACACCGTCATTCTCAAAGGGCGCCCCGCAGAACCCCAAAGGATAAATCTGATAAAAAACACTTTCGTATGCCCACATAATAGTTCTCCTCTCATGCTTCATTTTTAGTGTCAGGGTACAGGTTCCTTATTGACCAGTTCAGTACTAAAAAGGATGGCCTGTGGATACCCATTGTGGATAAAATGGATATCTGTGTCATTTTTTTACAGGATTTTAAGAAAAAATCCACCAAATCCACAGAGTTATCCACATCTACACCTCTGTCATTTTACCACAATCCGAGTGTCAGTTCCATAGTTTTTATTTGCAGGCCGCCTATCCGCCTGATTTTGTGTCACTCTCCACACCGTTTTCGCCAGGGATTCCCCTGCTAAACTCCCATACAGCCGGATGTACCGCAATACCTAAAAGCCCGGGGATCCCAGCTGCACATGCACTGTCGTCAAAGCCAGGAATTCCAGAAGTTTTCCACACGCTTTGCCACTGTGTCCACTGTCACCATCTCAAACCGTTCCCATTCCCTGGGGAACATCCTGCGATAAGGCAACTGCAGGAAGCGCTCGTCCAGCAGGGCAATGATCCCAATATCTTCCACAGTGCGAATCACACGCCCCGCAGCCTGCAGAACCTTGTTCATGCCCGGATAGCGGTAAGAATAATCGAAGCCGCTGTCCCCCGCCATATCGAAATACCCCTTCAGTATCTCCCTCTCGCTGCACACCTGCGGAAGCCCCGTGCCTACAATAACGACGCCGATAAGGCTGTCCCTCTTTAAGTCAATCCCCTCGCTGAAAATCCCTCCCAGCACACAGAAGCCAATGAGGATAATATCCTCTTCCTCCCCAAGCGCCATCCCGATTTCCGCCTGCAGGTCACAACCTATATTGCCCTGGAAACGGGAAAGGAATTCTTCCCTGTCCGCCTCGCTCATGTATTCGCCCTGCAGGATACATTCCCTGTCCGCCCTGCCGAAATATTTTACATAAATATCATATATTGTGTGCAGAAACGCATATGAAGGACAAAACACCATATAGTTTCCATGTCTGTTCTTTACGATTTCATCAATATACCGTGCGATATTAAAGTACTCCTCGTCAGAACGCCTGGAATATTTGCTGGTCACATCGCTGGCAAGAAATAAGGCACGCTTCTCAGGGTTAAAGACAGATCTTGCATAAACCTCATAATCCTCCTTCTCTCCGCCCAGCAGTTTTTTATAATACTGAACCGGAAGGAATGTGGCGGAAAACAGAATAGTGCTGCGTCCTTTCTGCATACAGGCCTTTAAATTTTCTGCCGGATTGACGCAGAAAAGCTTGATCAGGAAGTCCCCGTCCTCTCCCAGCTGTATATACTCAACATAATGTTCGTCAAGCAGCTCATAAATCTCCAGAAAATGCCCGATTTCAAAGTAAAATTCCAATAACTGCTCCCTGACCGACGGCTGTTCCTCCTCCTGCTCTGACAAATATTCATCCAGGACAGCATGAAGGCGCATCAAGGGCTTCACAAAGCTGTCTATCTCCTCCACAGTCCTCCAGCCGTCACACTCCCGCTTCAAGGCAAGCAGCTCCTCGTTACACTTCTGCAGATGCCACACCATTTTGGACGCATAATCCTGACGAACCAGTACGCTCCTGCCCCCATGGAACCTGATACCAGTCTGGTCAATGTCCTCTCCAGATTCTGACATCTGCGTCATTTCCAATGTCATTTGTCCTGAAATTTCCTTACTTTTAGCGGGCTTTGATGTTTCTGACAGGATTGTCTGTTTCAACTCTCTCCGGATTTCCAGAAAGGTGTCCTTATAAAGAGGGGCGCTATACATCTCCCTTCCCCTGTCCAACAGGTTATGCGCCTCATCGATCAGAAATACATATTTTCCTCCACTGTTCTCTGCAAAAAATCTTTTCAGATAAACATGGGGATCAAAGAGATAATTGTAATCGCAGATTACTGCATCCGCAAAAAGGCTCATGTCAAGACACATTTCAAAGGGACATACTTGATATTTTTCTGCATACTCCGCAATGCATTCTCTGCTGAAGCTCTCCTCCGATGTCAGCAGGTCAAATAGTGCATCGTTGATTCTGTCAAAATGGCCTTTTGCATAGGGGCAGTATACCGGATTACATTCCACCCGTTCCATAAAACAGATTTTTTCCTTTGCAGTAAGAATCACGCTTTTAAAATGAAGCCCTTTTTCCCGAAGCAGTGAAAAAGCCTCCTCCGCAACCGTCCTGGTAATGGTCTTAGCTGTCAGGTAGAAGATTTTTTCTGCCATCCCCTGCCCCATAGCCTGTACGGCAGGATACACGGTGGAAATGGTCTTACCCACTCCTGTGGGTGCTTCCAGGAACAGTTTCTTCTTATGATATATAGTTCGGTAGACATTAGCCACCAGCTCTTTCTGCCCCTCCCTGTACGGAAAAGGAAATTCCAGGCCTTTTATAGATTCCTGACGAATACGCTGCCACCTGAAGGAATGATCAGCCCATTTGCGATATTCCTCCATAAGATCCTCAAACCAGGTTTCCAACTGACGGAATGTAAAAGACTCATAAAAATATCTCAATTCCTCCGTCTCCATATTACAGTAGGTCATACGCACCTGGATTTCCTCCAGATTTTCTTTCAGGGCACATATATATGCGTAGCACTTTGCCTGTGCTATGTGTAATGGCATTGGCCCCTTCATTTTTCCCAAATCCCGGTAGGTGCCCTTAATCTCATCTACAATAACCCGTCCCTCATGGTGGATGATACCGTCAGCCCGCCCTTCCACCACCAGATCATACTGATCCGAAGACAAAGTGTACCGCAGAGTAACCTCTGCCTCATACTCCGCTCCCATCCTGCGCTGAATCATCCGGTGAATGCGTCCGCCCTCCTGCATAGCGTTGTCGTATGAAACATGATGCCTGTTATCAATATCTCCATGCCGCAGGATAAACTCTACCAGATTCCTGACTGAAACACGGATTTCCATGGGAGCGGATGCCTTCTCCACAGAACCATTATCTACTTTTTTCTGAGCCGCTGTTCCCATACCTGTTTTCTCCTCAGCTATTATATATGCCGTCTGCATACCTCACGGCCTGCAGCACCCAATGCGTTCAACACTATGCCTTTTCAAGCCAGCACCCCCGCTGCAATCAACGGCCATCAAGCTTTCAGCGCTGCAGAGCAGCGAGGCTTGACAGGTTGTTCATTCTGCTTTAACGAAAAACTCCCTATGAAGATAGTACTTTATCCTACACAGGGAGTCAACTTGCTTTTTATTAATGGCTTTTATAAAATTACACGTGATATTATCTTTCACAAAGAATTGCGATTATTTCGTACCCGTCCCAGCTTCTTCAGAATCCTGTCACACCAGGGTAATACGCTGGATCAACAAGCCACTGCCAGCTGATTCAACAATTCTTCCAAATTTGCATTATATCCGTTATAGGATACCTTTAACATCTTCTCAAGATTCAACCCATATACTCCTAAAAATGACTTGGCATCCACGACATATCTGTTATAGGAGATATCAATATCAAAATCACACTTGGAAGCTACGTCCACAAAGTGCTGCACATTATCAGGTGTCAAGCGAATTGTCTTAACCATATGAACCATCCTTTCTAACACAATCACATATTTCCTGTTTCTGTTATTTATTCATTATATCCTTAAAATGCTAAAAGTAAAGCTTAGAAATTTTCAAAAAATTTATCAAAAAAGATGATTTTTTTGTGCACTTTACTTGTTATGCAGGAATTCCGTCATATTTTTCCGATATCGCAGAGGAAGCATACCCTGCTGCAGTTTCAGATTCTTTCTTTCTTCAATGGCTATCTTATGGCAGAAATATCGAAAAAGTTCCTGATACTCCTGTTCCTCTGCTGACAGAGCAAACGAAAGCTCCAGCTCCTGTTCTCCCCCATAAAACAAATACCACTGCTGTCCCGCAGGATGAATAGCAAAGATTCCTCTCTGCTCATCACAAATCATGAAATTTTCCTGTGGCAGCCTGTCTGAAAAGTGCGGCATCAAAAATCCGATTACATTATTCTTTGGATTTATCTTCGCACAGAGTAGGCCGTTTTTCAATTCCTCAAACCGGATAAATTCCCGTAAATGCCCTATCTCCCGTCCAACGCCTCTTGCAAGGGCAAATGCACGGTGCACTTCATCATTGGAAAGATTGTCAAACAAATGCCCAGCCTCACACCTGGCGGATAGTCCGTTTACCACAGTCCGATATACTGCCTGTGCTTTTCCCATATCCTGTGATGCAAGCGCCATGCATAAGGACATATAATCCTTCTCTCCGAAAATACGGTATAACGAACGCATTACCTTATTCATTTTCTCCTGATCTGGCATCACATATACATCCTCAGCAAACAAAATCGGATCCTTTGTCAGGCTGATACAGGTGTCCATATGATCTCGTTTTTCTTCATAAGCAAGGTAAATTGCTGTAAATACACTTTCCAGGGAATCCTCACATCTGTATACTGTCATAATTCTCCGTCTCCCTTGACAATCCTGCTCTTACAATTATTCTACAATTGGCCCGCTGCTGCCTGAATTTTATCAGTAACGGTCACAGGCTGATCAAAGCTCCCCACATCAAAAAGTGACATTTGACGATAGCTCATGCCGTCGTTGCCAAAACGGATTCTTTCCTGTTCCTCTGTCAGATTACGCACGATATAATCCTCCTCCAGCTTCACCGGATACATCATCCTGCCGCTGCAGGTGATAAAGTACAATGCCCTTTTTAAGACGACTCCAAGCTTTTTCAGATCGACAAACGTCAAATTTGCATTCCTGCGAGCCGCCACTATCCTATTTGCGCTCTTCACTCCCACACCGGGAACCCGCAAAAGCAGCTCCCTGGGGGCTCTGTTTATCTCTACGGGGAACTGATCCAGATGTCTCACCGCCCAGTCCTCCTTTGGATCCAGCAGCACATTAAAGAACGGGCGCTTTTCATCCAACAACTCCTCCGCCCTGAAACCATAAAATCTCAGCAGCCAGTCTGCCTGATACAAACGATGTTCCCGCAACAGCGGCGGCCCTCCTGGAAGTGCAGGAAGCTGTTTATCCCCTGTCACATTGACAAAGGCTGAATAAAACACTCTCTTAAGGTCAAATTTCTGGTATAGGTTCTCTGCCACGCTTAAAATCTGGTAATCATTTTCCGGTGTTGCCCCGATGATCATCTGTGTTGCCTGCCCGCCCCCCACAAAGGCTGGCGCATTGCGATATAGTACCAGGTCATTTTTATTCTCTGTGATAGTATTCTGAATCTGCCTCATGGGAGTAAGAATATTTTTCCGGTGCTTATTTGGTGCCAATGTACGCAGCCCCTCTGCAGTAGGAAGTTCCAGATTAATACTCATCCTATCCACCAGAAAGCCCGTACGGTAAATCAGCTCCGGGTCGGCCCCGGGGATTGCTTTCACATGGACATAGCCATTGAATCGGTATTTCCTCCGCAACAGCAAAATAGTACGGTAGATCAGCTCCATAGTAAAGGAGGGACTGTTCAAAATACCTGAGCTCAAAAAAAGTCCTTCTATATAATTTCTCCGATAAAACTCCACTGTCAATCTACAAATTTCATCTGGCGTAAAGGTTGCACGGGGTACATCGTTAGAACATCGGTTAAGGCAGTATTTGCAATCGTAAATACACTCATTTGTAAGTAATATCTTCAAAAGAGAAATACAGCGTCCGTCACTGCTGAAGCTGTGGCAGATACCAGCCGCCACACAGTTTCCCATATCCACACCGTTCCCTTTGCGGTTCACACCACTGGAGGTACATGCCACATCATATTTTGCCGAATTTGCCAATATTCCCAACTTTTCCATTAATGGTAAATCCTGCCCCACATTCAGATATTCCACAGTGCCACCTCTTTCCGTTCTTCGTATTTAGGGTTTTAGAACGTTTGTTCTTAATACATGATAACACATATGTTCTGATTTTTCAAGTATATTACTTAAATAATTCTAGAAATAGCCTGGGTAAAATAATTTTTACTTTTTTACGCCGCTATGCTCATCCCATACTCCCGCACAGGGAGTGACCTTGTGGCCGCCTTCGTCCATTTATGACGCACAAACATTTCAATCCACACTCCCGCACAGGGAGTGACTGCAAAACCAAACAATAATATCCATTTCCCTTCAAATAAAATTATCTGTTTTGCACAACAAGTCAACATTTTTTACTCTTAACTAACTCTATCTCCTGTCTTATACACGTCTTTTCAAGTGCGAAACCTCACAGGAAACACTGTTTGCCAGGCATTCGCACCGGCTAAAAGACCAGGGCATCCGTTAGCGGATACGGCAGGGAAGTTTATACTCATGCTCTGGTACAATGCGGAACGCGCGGACGCGGAAAAGCTACAGAGGACAATAGACAGCCTGCTAAAGACGCTTGCGCTGATTGC
>CATKXX010000015.1 GCA_949840935.1 uncultured Acetatifactor sp.
GCCTGCACTGGCGCGCATCATTGACACAAAATCCCCATTTGAGTGGGGGTAAGTAAGCAAAAGTAAGGGTGGATCTGTTCTGCGAACCGTTGGCTCCATTAGGAAATCTGATGGAGCCTATCCACAGTCAGATCTGGATCCTTTGGCGTGGAATAATCACTCACTATGAATTTGCGTTCTGATGATAAATTTGTGGAAGACAAGGGGTGGCATAAAGCAGCCCTGCGGTATGATGATTTCATGCGCCGTCATAAGAAACTGCATATCCTCTTGTTGGAGCTTGGTGTTGGCCATAATACCCCTGCTATTATTAAATACCCTTTTTGGCGGCTGACCGCCCAAAATCCTAAAGCAATTTATGCGTGCATCAATAATGGGGAAGCGTTCTGTCCGGCAGAAATTGATGATTGATACATTGTCATTTTCCGGTATATTTTTCTGTTATTCAAGAAGCTTTGGAAAACTTCCAAACACGCAAAAAGTCTATAAGTCCACTCCGGCGGAAAGTTGATATTGGCGGGATTGAGTACTCAATCCCTATGCTTGCTATTCCGCTATTCTAAACTTTTTATAGAAATTTTCGTAAACTTTGCCTTTTTTGCTTCCCGTGCGTAGTAAGTAGTAGAGGGGGATTTTACGCTATTCTCGTATAGTGTACTTGCCGCTTCTCATAAAATTTAGGGAAATTGTTAAAGGAGAAAGTTTATGTCAAAAACGAATAAACCTCCTATACCCGATACCCAAATACGCATGGAAAGCCTTTCCAATGAAGAAAAGCATTTCATGGAAGAATGTCTTTCCATTGATAAAATGAGGCTGACCGTTACCAACATCTACCCCGCCTTTCAGAAAAAATCAGAGCAGGAAACCCGGCAGGAAATCGGGGAAAGGCTCTATCAGATTTTTAAGAAATATGCGTAAGTCCCTTGCAAAACAATCATGGAAACGATATGATCTGTTTGTGGTATTTGCGTCTTACGTTTTAGGAGGTAGATAGAATGTACGACGCATTATATGACGCATTGTATGCGCGACAGTCAATCGAAAAAAAGGACAGCATATCCGTAGAAAGCCAGCTTGAATATTGCAGATACGAAACCCACGGGGAAGCCTGCATTGAATACACAGACAGAGGTTTTTCGGGCAAGGACACCAACCGTCCCGGTTTTGAAAAGATGATGAATGATATTCGTGCAGGAAAAATCAAACGGGTTATTGTCTACAAACTCGACCGTATCAGCCGTTCCATTGTGGACTTTGCAAACATGATGGAGATATTTCAGAAATATCATGTGGAGTTTGTTTCTTCCACGGAAAAATTTGACACGTCCACACCGATCGGCAGAGCGATGTTAAATATCTGTATCGTGTTCGCCCAACTGGAACGGGAAACCATACAAAAACGGGTAACGGACGCTTATTATGCACGGTGCAAGCGCGGCTTCTACATGGGCGGGCGTATCCCCTACGGCTATCGTCTGACGAATACGGTCATTGACAATATCCGCACTTCCATGTACGAGGAAGTCCCGGAAGAAAGCGAACAGTTAAAGCTGATTTACTCCATGTATGCGGACACGGACAATTCCCTTGGGGATATTGTACGGTACTTGAACGAACATCAGATTAAAAATCTGCGCGGCGCAAACTGGAATACCGCCCGTATCAGTGAAATGCTCCGCAATCCCGTGTATGTGCAAGCCGATATTGACGTGTACCGGTTTTTCCAAAGTCAAGGTGCCAACATCTATAATCCGGCAAGTGACTTCACGGGTTATAATGCCTGCTATCTCTACAAGGGTACGGTTTCCACTTCAAGAAAGCAAAGTGACCTGTCCGACAAAGAGATTGTGCTTGCGCCACATAAGGGTTTTATCCCCTCTAAGACATGGTTAGCCTGCCGCATACGGTGTCTAAATAACCGACAGTCAACAAAGACCTGTAAACCGAAAAATTCATGGCTTGTTGGTAAGGTAAAATGCGGCAAATGCGGTTATGCGCTGACAATTCGTAAGGCAAAAACAAAATGGGGACGTTACTTTGTTTGCAGCCAGTCGAGAAGCAGCGGAAGCAACTGCACCGGGGCAGGCTGTACGGTTTATGCAGACGTTTTAGAAGAATATATGCTTGGTGCAATCAAGGAAAGACTGTCGGAATTTTCAGCTCTCGAAGAGAGCTTACTCTTCTGTCTATCTGAAACAGGAGAAGAACAAACAAATATCACGAAGAAAATCCGTCTGACACAGATTGAGGAAGAAATCGAAGAACTTCTCTCCAAAGTATCCGGGGCAAGCGGCGTTCTGATGAAGTACATAGACGAAAAAGTATCAGAACTGGACGCAGAGCGGAAAGCCTTGCAGGAAGAAATCGTTACGGCAAATGTCACAGATACAGAGGGCAGATTGAAGCAGATAACCAATCATGTAAAAACATGGGAAACGCTCTCTTTCGAGGACAGACAGGCGGTAGTTGATACGCTTATCAAAGTTATTCGGATTGCAGACGGAAACATTGAAATCACTTGGAACATTTAACGATTAACCATGAAATTCTAAGACACACAGTTTTGAGGAAAATTTAATAAATCTGTTGATAAGCCAATACTAAATACCGTATAATAAAGTCAACAATCGAAAGGAAGTGATACTATGGCACCTGTAGCACAGGCAATCAGAAACCAGGAAGTCCTAAAAACCGAATATTCCGAGAAAGCAGCCATAGGCGCATTATATGATGAACTCTCTAAAGGAATAGACAGCATGAAAAAAGGCGATGTTTATACGATTGATGAAGCATGGGAGGAAATTGACAAAATATAATGCCGGATAAACCTAAAAAATACAAAATTGTGATTTCCAAAGATGCTCTCTCGGATATCAAGTCAACAAAAAAGTATATTCTCGACACATTCAAATATCGTGAATATGCGGAAAACTTTTCAAAGAAGATCAAGAAGGCAATCAAGGAACTGGATTCCTTTCCCAAAGGCTATGAAGCTACGGGATATGTAATCGAGGGATTGAACATTTATTTCAAGCCTTACAGTACATATTTAATCTTCTTTGTCGTTGAGGATTCCACCATTACGGTAATCCGAGTTTTAAAAGACCGCATGTATTGGCAATCCATTATCAAGAAAATGCAGAAAATCAACAGATAGATTTACTTCAATCCTCCCGTTTCGGTGAAGCGTTGCGCATGACACAGGATAAGCTGGATTCCAAGAATTTCTATGCATTTAATCCTGCGTTTGACATGTGCAGAGACTGCGATGATAAGCCGGACTGCGGCTGTAATAACTGAAGTCAGGATAGTACGACTAACGGCAGGGATGACTTCCCTGCCGTTAATTATTTGAACCTTTTTCCAATTTATTACCATATACAGGTGAAGGACATAACCCCTTCACAAAAGACGTCTTTGGATGGGAGCAGGAATGACAAAACAGGAGCTGACAGAATGCATTGATACTTATGGCAGGGATATCTATTCCTTTTGCAGGCATCTGACCGGAAACGTACAGGAGGCGGAGGAATTGTATCAGGACACATGGCTGAAAACAGTGGAGTTGTTAGAAAGTATTGACTCCACGGGAAATGTGAAAAGCTATTGCTTGTCCGTGGCCATGCGCATCTGGAAAAATAAGAAGCGCAAATTTGCTTGGAGGAAACGGATCGCCGGGACACAGGACTATCTGGATGAGGAGGGGCTGGAATATATCAGCGACGGCAGGCCTGCCTCGGAGGAGCAGATTCTGGTAAAAGAACGGGACAGGCTGGTCTGGAGTGCTGTTGGAGAATTGCCGGAAAAACTGAAAACGGTGATCCTTCTGTATTACATGGAAGATATGGGCATTTCACAGATTGCGGAAATGGCAGGAGTGCCTGTGGGAACGATAAAGAGCAGATTGTATCAGGCGCGTAAGCTTCTGGAACGGAAATTGGAGGGTGTTTTATGAGAAATGAGCTGGATGAGCTTTTGACACATGTCCTTACTCCAAGGGAGGAACCCGGTGACATCCTGAACCGGAAGATTTTAGAACAGGTAAAGGAGACAGAGCATATGAATCAGAAAAAATATAAAAGGGCATCTGCCGCGGTGATCGCGGCGGCCGTTGTGGCGGCAAGTTCCATCACTGCTGTGGCGGCATGGCAGTACAGGAGCGCCTCCGACGTAGCGGAGAGAGTGGGGGATGAACAGCTGGCAGCTCATTTTGCACAGCAGGCATCGGACGCCGGTGTTATCACGGATCCTCCGGGAGTGGCTGGCCAGGCGGATAATGCGGGTATTCTGGGGGAAAGCCAGAGCTTTGGCGGGTATAAGGTCACGGTGCTGGGGCTTATGTCCGGGGAAGGGATTTCCGAATACCAGGCGAAGTCCGGCGACCAGTTGCGCAGTGACAGGACTTACTGTGTGGTGGCCATTGAGAGGGAGGACGGCACGGCAATGGACGCTGAGCAGGGAGATTTCTTCGTATCACCCCTGATTGGGGGGCTGGAGCCCTGGAAATATAATGCGGCTTCACTCTGTGGAAGCTACGGGCAATTTGTGGAGGAAGGGGTTCTTTACCGGCTTCTGGAATGTGACAATATCGAATGCTTTGCGGATCGTGAAATATATCTGTGTGTCTCAGATACCAGTTTTTACGACACCAGCCTTTATCACTATGACGAGACGGAGGGCCTTATTTCCAGAAATGCGGATTACAAGGGATTAAATGCGTTGTTTGAATTGGAAATGGATGCTTCCCTGGCTGATCCTGCCAAGGCGCAGGCGCTTATTGATGAGATAAATTCACCTGATGAGGCTAACGGAATGGAAATTGAATTGCCCAGGGAAATGCAGGATGCCATGGAATGGGCAGGGCAGCTGACGCCGGAGAATCTGGAACAGTATTGTGTGAGAATGGAGAACACGATACAGACTGTCACAGTCAATGCGGACGGATGGTATGAATTCCAGCCATGGCTGGTGAATGAGGCAGTTTCTGACTCCGCTGGGGGAGACGGATCGAGATACAACTCTAAGTTCGTAGAGGATTATATACCGGGAAAACTGTATATCGAGGGATATAATACCAGCGGAGGCATGGAGAGCCTGGTGATTACCACGATCATCCGGAATGAAGACGGCAGCCTGACATTTGCGGCATGGGTACCGAAAGAAGTAAGCGACTACCTTCAGCAATAGAATTATTATTTAGAAAGTTGTGTTCTGAAATTATGTTGAAATGCCATATGATGAAATGTCATGTGTCGAAATTTATGTGTGGTGGTGTAAGCAGGGGAGAGAAAATCTCCCCTGCTTTATCTCAGACAGCTAAATTATCGTAATACTACAAGGAATTCCTGGACAGACATTGTGAGGAAATCGTGGAATTTGCAGAGCTGAAGGGTTTTATGAGGGAAAGGGTGAAAATTTTTCCGGAAGAAAAGCCTGAAAAGGATCAAGGAGATGATTCATTGTGGTTCCACGGTCATCATGGTATCTCATGGCATGGGGGCTATCTTGGAGAATTGTGCTGACACACGTCTTCCAATCGCTGTTCTTCCGCAAAATCGTAAGTCCGTATTGACTTTTACCGTTTATCGGTTATAATGGTATCAAAGCATATATTTCATATTAAGCGTGGCTTCGGTATTGCACCGTGTGCTGCACGTTTTATCAATTATCCATGGTTTATTCTATTCAACGGAATTCATGCTTTTAACCCACAATCTATAAAAGCAGGAGTTTCAACCAATAGGATAAACGGCTGTCGCTCCTGCCCATACAAAAGGAGGAAAATGATGGCAGGTAACAGAGAGTACAAAAGTGATGTTTTCAGTATGCTGATGGAAAACAGGGATAATGCCCTGCAGCTTTACAATGCGGTGAACGGCTCAGATTATATGGATCCGGGAATAGTGGAGCTCCAAAATCTTGACAGGGGTATTTCCCTGACAGTAAGGAATGACGCGGCCTTTATCCTGGATATGAATCTGAGTATTTATGAACACCAGTCCACTGTATGTCCCAATATGCCGGTGAGGAGCCTGATATATTTTTCCATGATGATGAAGCAGTATGTTAAGGAGCGGAATATTTATGGAAGGACACTGATAAAGATACCGACTCCCAGGTTTGCCGTGTATTATAACGGTGAGGAAGATCAGCCGGAGCAGTATGACATGAAATTGTCCGACGCTTTTGAGAAGCGTGTTGAGGAGCCGGGGGCAGAGCTGGTCTGCAAAGTATATAACATTAATAACGGGAAGAATACAGAGCTGCTGGACAGATGTCCCTGGCTAAAGGAATATATGTTTTTTGTGGATTGTGTCAGAGATTTCCATAAGCAGAATGGATACGATGACCTGGAAAATGCAATAGAGAGAGCCATTGACTGCTGCATAAGGGAAAATGTGTTAAAAAGCTTCCTGATGGAGCATCGCACGGAGGTGGTAAAAGTTATGACACTGGATTATACATTTGACAGGCAGCTGATGCTGGAGCGAGAAGAAGCGAGAACGGAAGGGCTCGCAGAAGGCCATGCGGAAGGGATTAAAGCTCTCATTACCGTCTGTAAGGAGCTGAATGCCTCGTACGATGAGACCGCGGCTAAAGTAAAGGAGAAGTTTTCATTGGAAGATGAGGAGGCTGGAAAAAGCATGCGGCTTTATTGGCAGTAGTAAAGTAATCGCAGGGGGATTATACCCGAATGGCAGGCAGGTGAAAATGTGATATATATAACGGACTTCTGTAATAAGATCGTGAGCAATTTTTTTCATTTTTTCCCGTACGCATTCCTGGTATCATTGGTGCTGACGCTGCTGTACAGGCTTGTACTGCGGAGGGAAAGATGGATTCCTTTTTTCCTTTTCTGCATTTACAGTGTACTGCTTTTTGGGGAAACCCTCTGGGGACGCATGGGAATGAGCATTAAGACGGAGGATTTCATCGGGATATGCCAGCTGGCTGAGAACCCCTGGTATGTGGCTGCTGCGGTGGATAATGTTATCATGTTTATCCCTTTTGGCTTTTTGGGCTTTGGAACAGTTCCTTTCAGGAGAGCGTGGAAAGGATGCCTTTTCTGGGCTTTTGCTGTAAGCGTCTGTATCGAAATGGCACAATATGTATTGCGGCTTGGGGAAGCACAGTTAGTTGATATCCTGGCGAATTTGCTTGGAGCTTTCGCAGGAATCCTTCTCAGGAAGGGGTTTAGGAAAATACGATCATGGGGCGGTGAAAGACACTTTGGACAAATATGAAATTCTCAAAAGATATTTTGGATATGATACCTTTCGGGAAGGGCAGGAGCTTTTGACAGACTGTATTTTAAACGGCAGGGATGTGCTGGGTATCATGCCCACCGGGGCGGGGAAGTCCATCTGTTATCAGGTTCCGGCATTGCTGTTTCCCGGAATTACGCTGGTCATCTCACCTCTGATCTCTCTGATGAAGGATCAGGTTCAGTCACTGAACCATGCAGGCATACATGCAGCCTATATCAACAGTTCCCTGACAGAAAATCAAATAGCAAAGGCATTACAATATGCCGCGGAAGGGCGGTATAAGATCATTTATGTGGCACCGGAGCGTCTGGAGACGGCTTCCTTTTTGTGGTTTGTTCAGAGAGTGGAGATCAGTATGGTGGCCGTTGATGAGGCTCACTGTATTTCCCAGTGGGGACAGGATTTCCGTCCCAGTTATCTGAAGATAGTCCGGTTTGTGGAACAGCTGCCGGTTCGCCCTGTGTTGAGCGCCTTTACGGCTACGGCTACCGGGGCGGTAAAGGAAGACATTATCTGTGTGCTTGGGCTCAGGGATCCGGAAATCCTTGTTACGGGATTTGACAGGAAAAATCTGTATTTTGGTGTGGAAACACCCAGGCGAAGGGATGAGTTTGTGGCGGATTATGTGCGGGGGCACAGCGGCGAGAGCGGTATCGTTTACTGTTCCACAAGGAAAAATGTGGAGCAGGTGCATGAAATGTTGTGTGGGATGGGAATTCCTGCTGCGCGGTATCATGCAGGACTGTCCGCAGAGGAGCGCAAGAGCAGCCAGGATGCTTTTATCTATGATGTAAAGCCTGTCATTGTGGCCACTAACGCTTTCGGTATGGGTATCGACAAATCCAATGTCCGCTATGTGCTTCATTATAATATGCCCCAGAGTATGGAGAATTATTACCAGGAAGCAGGGCGTGCGGGAAGGGACGGCGAGCCCTCGGAATGCATTTTGCTGTATTCTCCCCAGGATATTATGGTGAACCGTTTCCTGATTGAAAATAAGGAACAGAGGGAGGACAGCTTTGACGAAGCCCAGCTGCAGGCAATCCGCGAGCGTGATGAGGAGCGCCTGCGGGTTATGAGCTTTTATTGTTCCACCACGGATTGCCTTCGCGATTACATCTTAAAGTATTTCGGCGAATATGGGGGCGGGGACTGCGGTAACTGCTCCAACTGCAGCGGGGAATTCGAGGATGTGGATATGTCGGAGGAGGCCGCTGTGATCGTCCGCTGCATCAGGGAGCTGGGAGGGCGGTATGGGATCAATGTAGTGGCCGGGACACTTACGGGAGCGCAGACTGCAAAGCTGCGGGAATACAACGTTAAGAGATTTGCTTCCTTTGGGACATTGAGCAGGCGCAGGGAAACAGAGATCAAGAAGATGATCCAGAAGCTGCTCCAGGACGGGGTTCTGGCACAGACCGCGGATAAATACGCCCTGTTGAGGCTGGCTCCTCTGGCAAAGGAGGTAGAGGACGGCAGAAGGAGAGTGATTATGAGGGTGCCATCCCGGGCGAGGGCATCTGTGGCATCTGACGGCAGAAAATCGGCCCAGGGACAGGCCAGCCAGGGGAGAAGCAGGAAGGGCCGCAGGTCAGATGTGCTTAATTCCCAGGGGCTGGAGTGTTTTGAGGCCCTGCGCGCCCTGCGGACAGAACTGGCAAGAGAGGAGTCTTTGCCGCCTTATATTGTCTTTTCTGATAAAACACTGGTGGATATGTGTGTCAGGCTTCCCTTTACCAGGGAGGAGATGCTGCAGGTATCCGGTGTGGGCGAGCATAAATACGAAAAGTATGGGGAGCGGTTTATCAGCCGGATAAAAGAATTTACAGGAGGGGTAAAAGGAAAATATTATTTTGGCTGATTTGGAGCAGGAGATATCCCGTGATACAATATGGATACATCTGTAGTGCAGAATGGAATAGACAGTTTATAGATAAGGCAGAAGAAACGGGGGAAAGGGATGTTAAAGATTTTGATTGCAGAGGATGAGGAGCCTATTGCAAATCTGATCAGGATGAATTTAAGACGGGCAGGCTACAACTGCATCTGGGCTGCGGACGGTGAGACCGCTGCAGATTATATGGAAAAGGAGAAGCCGGATCTGGTATTGCTTGATGTGATGCTTCCGGGTATCAACGGGTATGAGCTGATGGAATATGCCAGGACACTGGAGCTTCCGGTTATTTTCCTGACAGCGTTGGGAAGTACCGAAAATAAAGTGAAGGGCCTGAAAATGGGGGCAGATGATTATCTGCCCAAGCCCTTTGAGATAGTGGAGCTGCTGGCAAGAGTGGAAGCAGTACTTCGCAGATATCATAAGACGGAGAGTGTGCTGGAGGTATTCGACATTGTCATCGATACCGCTTCCAGGGCGGTTACCAGGGGCGGGGAGCAGATTCCCCTTACCATGAAGGAATTCGATCTTCTGCTTTTACTTGCCAGGAACCGGAATATAGCGTTATACAGAGAGACGATTTACGAGACGGTCTGGGGCGGGGAATATGGGGGGCAGAGCAGGACTGTTGACCTGCACATCCAGAGGCTTAAGAAAAAGCTGAATTGGGATAATGAAATTTCTGCGGTGTATAAGGTGGGATATCGACTGGAGGCGGAATGAGATTTTCAGATAAGCTGTTTCTTGCCACAACGGCGCTGTTGACAGCTATTTTTATGGTATTTGGGATCTGGATGCTCTCCTCTAATTTTACGCAGCTTCTGAACAGGGAGATTGAACGCGGGAACAGCGAGAGCAGGATGTATGCCTTTCTGTTTGAGATGGGCTATCGTTCCACAGAGGATTATGGAGAGGATTATGCGGTCAGCAGGACATTGGACAGTATTACGCACAGTGTTGAGCGGGAGGGAAGCCGCCTTTTTGTACAAAGGGGGGACGGCTCCTATTATGTCGGGGAAAGCTATGTGTCAGGGGAAGGCTTTGGGCAGGAGATACAGAACCTGATAGCAGCTCTTGAGCTTGCGGGAAATACGTATGGATACTGTATCCGTAAGTTTGGCAGCGCATACTATATGTTTATGGTTACCGTTACGGAGACCTCGGAGCAACGTCTTTACCTTGGCCTGTGCCGTGAGCTGACGCCGGTCTATGAGAACAGGGCCGAACTTCTCAGACAGTACCGGATGGCGCTCCTGGGACTGTTGGTGATTGGAAGCATTGGTATATATGGCCTTTCCAGGTACATTACCAGGCCTATCCGCAATCTTGACCGCATGGCAAAACAGATTTCCAGCGGCAGGATAGAGCTGCGTTCAGCGAATAAGAGCCCGGATGAAATCGGTGAGCTGGCAAGAAGCTTCAACCGCATGGCGGACAGGCTGGTGGAGCAGGCAGAAGCAAAGGCCATGGAGGCGAAGCAGAAAGAGGATTTTACGGCAGCGTTTGCCCATGAGCTGAAGACTCCCCTGACCTCTATCATCGGGTACGCAGATATGATGAATTCCATGAAAATATCGGATGAGGAGAGGGCGGAGGCCACCTTCTATATATACAGCCAGGGTAAACGTCTGGAAAGCCTGTCCCACAAGCTGCTGGAGCTTGTGAGCATGGATAAGAATCCCCTGGAAAGCAGGCCCATACAGACAAAGCTGATCGAAGAAAATATCAGGACTACGGTAAGGCCCATCTGGGATCAGAAAAAGATCCATGGTAAGGTGGATATGGATAAGGGTGTGATCTGTGGGGATCTTGATCTTCTTCTCTCCCTGTTCTATAATCTGCTGGATAATGCGGCAAAGGCCATGGACAAGGGGGATCGGGGATTTATTCTGTTAAAGGGGCTCAATCTCCCCAGCGGTGAGTATGAGATTAAGGTGGTGGACAATGGGAGGGGAATCCCGGGTGAGGAGATCAGCCGTATTACGGAAGCTTTTTATATGGTGGATAAGTCCCGTTCCCGCAAGGAGGGCGGCGCCGGTATCGGCATGGCGCTTTGTTATAAGATCATTAAGCTGCACGGCGGTATCCTGCAGATTGACAGCAGGCTGGGAGAAGGAACCGTCATGAAGGTGGTATTTCCTGCAGGTGCGGTCAAGAAGGAAAGAGCGAATGAGCGGAAAAAGAAATCAAGACAGGCAGAGGCCTCATCGTAGACTGGAAAGAATGCTTATTTATATCCTTTTTATACTGGCGCTTGGGGGCTTGGTAGGAGCCGCATTTATCAGTCCAAGATGGGTTTTCGGGATTCAGGACGGCATCCAGTGCCAGGAAATGGTTCTGGAGGAGAGGGAAAATGTAGATGTCACAGCTCTGAGCACTAACTACGAGGTTTCCTTTTATCGCAGGATGACTAATTTTGCAGAAAATCCTCCGGATATCGTGAATTATTACGTGACTTCGGAAGAATTGACGGATTATCAGGAGCTGCAGAGATTTTTACAGTCGGAGTCCGGGCTGTACAGGGATAATATATTGATGTTGACAGAAATGGGGCTGATCACCCAGGATATATTCACCAGCAATATCAGCAGCTGGAAGCAGTATGTGATCTACAGCGACGATTATACCAGGGGGGTTAACTTTATTCTGTGGTACATTGAATTGGAATCTGCATATGAATCGACTGGGACATTTAAACTCCTCCTGGAGGCTGAAACAGGAGACGTATACGGAGTGCAGGCTGATACGGGCGACCTGTGGGTGGAAGGATACGAGAAAGGGGTCGATAAGACTGTCATAAGCCTGGAGGAATTCCTGGGAATGAGTAATTATTCAGACTACTACTATTCCTGGGAGACGATTGCATACTATTTCAGCGGGATGAATGAGACGGACTATTACAGCGACTACAAGCAGTACCTTGAGCAGTCCAGGTTCTATGAGGACGCAATTTATGCGGAAAAGGCTGCCCAGGAAATGATGGATGGTGTGGAACAGAACAGTGTCAGCATTGGGACTGAGTCAAATTTATGGACGGGCGATTCCCTGGTTGATTATTGGATGGAGCATCCGCCGCGGTTCATCAGCCGGAATAATGGCAACCGGCTGGAGTGCACATTCCCTTATGGGAAAAGTGATATGGTCTTTCGGATAGAGACAAAAGATAGCGTGCCCTATCCCTGGATACTGCACGATATTACGGTTGGCTTTCCTGCGGTCTATGAGTTGATTCCTGAGTTTGGGTAAAACAGGAATAATAAGGCCTTTGCACTGATATATTTAAAAAAAAGTACAGAGGCTTTACTTTGATAAAATTAGAAGAATGGATCAGGAGGCTTGACGACCTGGTGTGGGGGCCGTGGCTGCTGTTTTTGCTGCTGGGGACAGGGATATATCTGATGGTCAGCCTGAGGTTTCTGCCTCTCAAAAATCTGAAATTTGCTTTTTTCTGCGCGCTTGGCAGGGAGGGGAAACCCCGGCTGCAGGAAACGGGACAAGGGAAAGGGCGGGGAAGGAAGTATACAGGGAAGGGGAAGGCATCCTCCGGCCAGGTGTCGTCCCTGGCATCCCTCACCACGGAGCTTGCCGCTACCATGGGAACGGGTAATATTGTGGGAGTTGCAACAGCGATGGTGCTTGGAGGGCCGGGAGCCCTGTTCTGGATGGTGGTTACCAGCCTGATCGGAATGGCTACCAAGCTGGTGGAAAGTACATTGTCCGTTACATATCGGTGTAAAAATGAATTGGGAGAGACGGTAGGCGGCCCCATGTATACTATGGCCGCTGCACTTCCGGGAAAATCCTTTGGCAGAATGCTTGGGACGCTATTTGCGCTGTTCGCTGTTCTTGCTTCTTTCGGAATGGGGAATATGACGCAGTCCAACTCCATTGCAGATGCCCTGTATGTCACCTTCCAGGTGCCCAGAGCGGCTGCCGCCCTGGGAGTGACACTGATGACCATTCTCGTAGTCCTGGGAGGGATTGGATATATCGCGAAGCTGACACGGATTATGGTGCCTTTTATGGGAGTCTTTTACCTTTTGGGGACGCTGGCTGTGATTCTGACTCATTGGAGGAACCTTCCCCTTGCCATAGGCGGCATCCTGACGGCGGCATTCTGTCCTCAGGCAGTATCGGGAGGGTTGTTCGGTACGGTTATGGTTTCTATGGGACAGTCCCTGCGATGGGGTGTTTCCAGGGGGATTTTTTCCAATGAGGCGGGGCTGGGCGCAGCAGGGATTTCCGCCGCGGCGGCGGACACGAAGGATGCGGTGAAACAGGGGTATATCAGTATGACGGGAGTCTTTCTGGATACCGTAATCATGTGTTCCCTGACCGGGCTGGCGCTGGCTTCTTCCGGTGCGCTTGGGATGACCGATGGGGCGGGCAGACCTCTGACAGGGACGGCGCTGACTCTGGCTGCTTTCGAGAGCACCCTGGGAGACTGGGGGGAAAGGTTTGTCAGTGTCAGCATCGTGCTCTTTGCCTTTGCCACGATTGCAGGCTGGGCTTATCAGGGAGAGAGGGCTTTTGAATTCCTGATGAAAGGAAAAGTTTCTTATAATATGTGGTATCGATTTATCTATGCGTTGATGGCTTTTCTGGGGTGCGTCTGTTCCCTGGAAGCAGTATGGAATCTGTCGGATATCTGTAATGCACTGATGGCAGTCCCCAATTTAATCTGCGTGATTCTTTTGTCGCCCGGAGTATGCAGAAGGATACGGGAATATTAAATAATATCTAAAAATGCAGGCAGATTTTCAGTGATAGTGTCCATATGATTTATAGAGATATTTTGATATACTAAAAATGTTTATTTATCCAATAGATACAGCAAGGAGGATTTATATGAGTTTTGAAAAACCGTTGGTCATTGATGTGGGTATGTCGGAAGGTGTATACGCGGCATCTGGTGCCTGTGACTGTTTCTCCATTGAAAATATTCATGAGAATGCTGATGCGGCTATGGGATACTTCCTGGAATGGAATATCGTACATAATCAGACCCATAGTCATACGGTGGAGACAGACTGGGCAAATCTTTATGCAGAGATTACCTTTACCACGACGATTCCGGCTACTGTCACGGTGCGGAATCCTGCCAATGCTGTTATTTCCGGGAATAAAGTTATCTTAAATCTTGAAACAGTCGTTCCGGCGGATGCAGGTGATTTCTCTTATAATGCTATTATTTTGGCAGGAGAGGGTTCGTCGAGCCTGCGCTATCAGTCGATTGAGTCTAAGCACAGATAAGGACACAGGAGCCGGATGCTTCCTGTGCAGGCAGTGAAAAGGGCAATACGGGAGACAGGGAGCCGGGAGGGCTTTTCCCTGCCTCCTTTTTTCCGTGGATGAGAGTATATCCGTGAAAAAGGATGAAAATAGGAATTGTGATGAATCGGGAAACGTGGTATGATAAATAAGTTATTTTCAGGCTTACTACGGTGAAAAAAGAAGGAGATTATACATGACTGTATCCAGGACTATTGAATACTTTTTACAATATGTAATGATAGACACACAATCCGATGAGACTACGGGGGTCACACCCAGCACCCCGAAACAGCATGAATTGGCGGAACTGCTGGCCAGGCAGCTTCAGGATATGGGAGCGGAGGAGATTGCCTATGACAGGGAGCATTGCTATCTCTACGCAACGATTCCGGCCACCACAGGCTGTGAAAATGCGCCGGTGCTGGGATTTATTGCTCACATGGATACGTCCCCTGCAGTATCCGGAGCCGGGGTTAAGCCGCGGATTATAGAAAATTATGACGGAAAGGATATCCTGCTGAATGAGGCGGAGAATATTGTGCTTTCCGTTTCGGATTTTCCGGATATTACGAGGCTGAAGGGAAAGGATCTCATTGTTACTGACGGCACTACGCTTTTAGGCGCTGATGATAAGGCAGGGATAGCGGAGATTATGGGTGCCTGTGAATATCTTTTGCAGCATCCTGAGATAAGGCATGGCAGGCTGCGGATTGGATTTACGCCTGATGAGGAGATAGGAGAAGGAGCGGATCATTTTGATGTAGGGCTCTTTGGAGCGGATTTTGCCTATACGGTGGACGGTGGTGAGCTGGGCGAGCTGGAGGATGAGACCTTTAACGCGGCGTCAGGCAGGCTGACGGTATCTGGGCGCAGCGTGCATCCTGGCAGCGCCAAAGGAAAGATGATCAATGCAATCCTGATAGCACAGGAATTTCAGGGCCTTCTTCCTGTATTCCAGAACCCCATGTACACGGAAGGGAGGGAGGGCTTCTTCCATTTAGACCGTATAGAGGGAAATGTGGAGAAGACGGTTGCGGAATACATTATCCGGGATCACGACAGGAATGCTTTTGAACAAAAAAAGGCAGTTTTTGCGCGGTGTGCGGATTTCCTGAATGCAAAATATGGCCAGGGAACGGCCTGCGCAGAGGTGAAGGACTCTTATTATAATATGCGTGAGGTGCTGAAGGAGCATGAGCATCTTATGGAAAACGCAGCCAGCCTTCTGCGGACTTTGGGTGTAGAGCCCATCGTGAATCCCGTCAGAGGGGGCACCGACGGCGCAAGGCTTTCTTTTATGGGGCTGCCCTGCCCCAACCTCTGTACTGGAGGGGCGAATTACCACAGCCGTTTTGAATATGCCTGTGTCCAGTCTATGGACATGGTTACGGAGCTGCTGATCCTGCTGGCGGAGAAGTATTCTTCATGACCAAGGTACAGGAGGGAGGGTAACTTATTGCAAATGATCCCTTTTAGAGATATGAAAATGTATAATGAAGCTTCGCATCATAACGAAATTGATTTAGATAAAATAGATATAGCCGCAGAGCCGCCCACAGAGGAACCGGCCAGACAATACTATTTTATGGCAAAATGCCGGAAGTGGGTGCGGGAGTTTGAACAAAAAAACGGGCGGTTGCCCACCGCCTGCGTGACGACTTTCGGTTGTCAGATGAACGCCAGGGATTCTGAAAAGCTGGCGGGAATCCTGGGGCAGGCAGGCTATGTGCTCACGGACAGTGAGGACGCTGATTTTGTGATCTTCAACACCTGTACCGTCCGGGATAACGCTAATCAGAAGGTTTACGGCAGGCTGGGCGAATTGAATGGCCGTAAGAAAAGAAATCCCGCCATGGAGATTGCCCTTTGCGGCTGTATGACCCAGGAGCCCCAGGTGGTGGAAAGGCTGAAAAAGAGCTATCCCTTTGTCAACCTGATTTTCGGAACACACAATATTTTTAAATTTGCGGAGCTTTTACATACCGTCCATGAAAACGGGGACGGTATGGTGATCGATATCTGGCCGGATGCAGACAGGATTGTGGAGGAGCTGCCCACAGAGCGGAAGTATCCTTTTAAGTCCGGCATCAACATCATGTTTGGGTGCAACAATTTCTGCAGCTATTGCATTGTCCCTTACGTCAGAGGCCGGGAGAGAAGCAGGGAACCGAAGGATATTCTCAGGGAGATTCAACGGCTGGTACAGGACGGGGTGGTGGAGGTCATGCTGCTGGGCCAGAATGTGAATTCCTACGGTAAAAATCTGGAAAATCCCATGACCTTCGCCCAGCTTCTGCGGGAGGTGGAACGGATTGAGGGCTTGAAACGGATCCGCTTTATGACTTCCCATCCCAAGGATCTGTCCGACGAGCTGATTCAGGTGATGAAGGAATCGAAAAAGATCTGCCGCCATCTTCACCTGCCCCTTCAGTCCGGTTCCACGAAAATCCTCACCCGCATGAACCGCCGCTATACAAAGGAACAGTATCTGGAATTGGCGGGAAAAATCCGCCGGGAGATTCCCGATATAGCTATCACCACGGATATTATTGTGGGATTTCCGGGGGAGACGGAAGCAGATTTGGAGGAGACCATAGACGTAGTCCGCAGGGTCAGGTTTGACAACGCCTTTACCTTTATCTATTCCAAACGGACAGGTACCCCCGCCGCGGCGATGGAAGACCAGGTTCCGGAGGAACAGGTGCGGAAAGGTTTTGACAGGCTGCTTAAGGTGGTGCAGGATACGGCAAAGGAACAGGCGGAGAAGTATAGAGGGCGTGTTATGGAAGCACTGATCGAGTCGGTCAATGAGAAAAACGGCATGGCAGGCGGGCAGACGAAAAGAGTCAACGCCGACAGGGAAAGCAGCGGGGCTGCCGACGATCATGGGTATGCGGCTGAAACAATGGTTACAGGCAGGCTTTCCAACAATACCATTGTCCATCTTCCCGGGGATGCGTCCATGGTCGGGAAACTGGTCAGCGTCTCCCTGGATCAATGCTGCGGATTCTATTACACAGGTCATGTGGCGGACAGCTCTTTCACGGATGAGGAAGAAAAAATTATACAGTAAGCAGTAAGCCCGGTACGGTAATTCCGGGGAAATCAATCCTGCCATGGCCTGATGATCTGCTGTTTGCGGTTACAAACCTGCAAGACAAGATATTTTGAGGGTGGAATGTAAAAATACATGGAACAGAAAAGCAATCTGACAGAAACGGTACAAAACAAAAGCATACAGAATCCCCAAAAGGAAAATCCCATACACAGGATTCCCGCAACTATACATACCATTGACGCCGCGCCGGGACAGAGGATCCTGGTATTCAGCGATATTCACGGGTATCTGAACCGTCTGATCCAGCTTTTAAAAAAGGTGAATTATGGCGGGGACGATATCATAGTCGTTGTGGGCGACCTGGTGGACAAGGGGCCGGAGAGCCTGCGGGTGGTACAGTACCTCCTGGATTTAAGCAGGCGCCATCCCGTCTATGTTACCATGGGGAATGTGGATCTGGACAGGGTACAGTACTTTCAGGAGGACTCCTTTAAGTCGGACGAGGAGTTTGTGGATTACCTGAAGGAATTTTCCAGAAGGGAAAAATGGGGCGGCAGCATCGGTCAGGATATGCTGGAGAATCTGGGAGTGGGCGTGGAACAGGTCACGGTACAGAACGCGGCCGAATGCCGCTGTATGGTCAGGGAGCATTTCCGTCAGGAGCTGGATTTCCTGGGGCGCTGTCCCACCATACTGACCCTGGGGGATTACCTCTTTGTCCACGGCGGCGTGCCTGTGGATGACCTGCCGGCGCTGGAGGGAACCTCCGCTTACCAATACCTGAAATGGGATCATTTCTGGAAGCAGGGATACCGTTTTCAGAAATATACGGTGGTTACGGGACACTTCCCTGCCGTCCTGTATAAAGACAACGAGGATATGAGCCCGCTGTTCGATCCGGACAGAAGGGTGATCGCCATTGACGGGGGCTGCGGCCTGAAAGCTTCGGGCCAGTTAAACTGCCTGGTTTTGCAGGACTGCCATACCGGGATGGAGGAGATCCGTTGGGAGTCCTTTGACGAATTTCCTGTGGTGAGGGCGCTGGAGCCTCAGGACGAATCGCCTTCTTCCCTTTTTCTCAACTATTTCGACAGCAGGGTGGAGCTTTTGGAGGAGCGCGGCCGTTTCCGAAGGGTCAGGCATCTTTCTACCGGGAAGGTTTTTGACGTCCCCCGGGACTGGGCGGTGACATGGCGCGACGGAGAGTTTCACTGCGAGGACTACTGTGACAGGAAGCTGGCGGTGGCGGCGGGAGAGGAGCTCTCGGTGATCTTTGAGACGGCAGAGGGCCGGTATGTAAAGAAACAGGGGCGGCAGATCGGATGGTATCATGGGGCGGCGGAGCCCGTGAAAAGCAATCTGCGGCTTGTGGAAGGAGCTCCCGGGTACGGGAATTGGCGGCGGGAGAGGGAATTGGCCGTGTATGAGCTGCTGCAGAGGCTGGAAATCCCCTTCCAGCGGATCGATCATCAGGAGGCAAACAACATGGATGCCTGCCGGGAGATCGATCTGGCCCTGGACGCAGTGATCTGTAAGAACCTGTTTCTGTGCAACCGGCAGAGAACCGCCTTTTATCTGCTGATGATGCCGGGGAATAAAAAATTTAAGACAAAGGAGCTGTCGGAGCAGATCGGCAGTTCCCGTCTTTCCTTCGGGGAGGCGGCGTATATGGAACGATTTCTGCATATTACCCCCGGCTCCGTCAGCGTCATGGGGCTGATGAACGACAGGGAAAACAGGGTCAGGCTGCTGATCGACCGGGATGTGCTGAAGGGGGAGCGGCTGGGCTGCCATCCCTGTATGAATACGTCCAGTATCCGGCTGAGAATATCGGATCTGCTGGAAAAATTTCTTCCAGCGGTGGGACATGAGCCGATATATGTAGATCTGACCGGACAATAGGAGGACTTTTTACAAATGGAAAAATTAAAACCAAAGCTTTTTTCGGTGATGAAGACCTACACGAAGGAGCAGTTTATTAAGGATGTGGTGGCGGGAATCATCGTGGCGATCATCGCTCTGCCCCTGTCCATCGCCCTGGCCCTGGCCTCCGGTGTGACCCCGGAAAAGGGTATTTACACGGCAATCACGGCAGGATTTGTGATTTCGTTCCTGGGCGGCAGCCGGGTGCAGATTGCCGGGCCTACGGCGGCCTTCGCCACCATTGTGGCGGGGATTGTGGCTAAGAACGGTTTTGAAGGGCTGGTGATCGCCACGCTGCTGGCGGGAGTGATCCTGATCCTGATGGGCCTCCTGCGCCTGGGAGGCCTGATCAAATTCATTCCCTACACCATCACCACCGGATTTACGGCAGGAATCGCCGTGACTATCTTTATCGGCCAGATCAAGGATTTCCTGGGACTGGCCGTGGTGACGGAGGAACCTTTGATCGAAACCATGGACAAGCTGAAGGCCGTATTTGCCTTTATAGACACCATCAACTGGCAGGCGGTGGCGGTGGGGGCGGTCTGTATGGCAATCCTGATCGCATGGCCGTATCTGCCCGGGTTCTGCAAAAAAATCCCCCCTTCCCTGATCGCGGTTCTGGCAGGTATCGCCATGGTCAGCGGCCTGGGGATGAAGGTCAATACCATTGGGGACCTGTATGAGATTTCCAATAAGCTTCCTTCCGTGTCTCTTCCCGGTTTCAGCATGGAAACGGTGCGGAATGTGTTCCCCGACGCCGTGACCATCGCCATCCTGGCGGCCATAGAATCCCTGCTTTCCTGCGTGGTGGCGGACAGTATGGTGAACAGCAGGCACCGTTCCAATATGGAGCTGGTGGCCCAGGGGGCCGGAAATATCGTGTCGGCGCTCTTTGGCGGCATTCCCGCCACGGGAGCCATTGCCAGGACGGCAGCCAACATCAAGAACGGCGGGCGCACGCCCATTGCGGGCATGGTGCATTCAGTGGTGCTTCTTCTGATCCTGGTGGTTCTGATGCCCTATGCGGCGTTAATCCCCATGCCTGCCATTGCGGCCATCCTTTTCATGGTGGCTTACAATATGTGCGGCTGGAGAAATTTCGTTTATCTGTGTAAAACCTCGCCTAAGAGCGATATCGCGGTGCTGGTGGTGACTTTCCTGCTGACGGTGGTATTTGACCTGGTGGTGGCTATCGAGGTGGGGATCCTGATGGCGGCGCTGCTGTTCATGAAACGTATGAGCGAAGTCACCGAAGTGGAGGGCTGGAAGTACATAGATGACGAGGACGACCCCGACAGCCTGTCCCTGCGGGAGGTTCCCGCCAACACCCGGGTATATGAGATCAGCGGCCCCCTGTTCTTCGGCGCGGCGGACAAGATCCTGACCATTTCCCTGGACGAGAAGACGAAATGCCTGATCCTGCGTATGAGGGGAGTGTCCGCCATCGACGCCACCGCCATGCACAATCTGGAGGAAATGTACGCGGAGTGTCAGCGCAAGAAGATCCGGCTGGTGCTGTCCCACGTCAACGAGCAGCCTCTGCGGGTGATGCAGAAGGCAGGATTTGTGGAAAAGGTGGGCGCGGAAAACTTCTGCTCCCACATTGACGATGCGCTGCGGCGGGCGGAAGAATTGCAGCGGGGACGCGCATCCTAAAGTGTGTTTGAATCATCATTCACAGGCGAAAAAATTTTTGAAAACTCCGCTGATTTACAAATACCATATTTTGTGATAGAATGAGGGCAAATGCGCAAACCTTGTGTGTTTGCCCTTAATTATGAGAACAGGAGTGTACCAAAGATGCCGGAACAGCGGATTCCAGTGGAAGATCTGACCCCCATGATGCAGCAATACATGGAGACGAAAAAGCAATATCAGGATTGTATCCTTTTTTACCGTCTGGGTGATTTTTATGAGATGTTTTTTGACGATGCCCTGACGGTCACTAAGGAGCTGGAACTTACGCTGACGGGAAAGGCCTGCGGGCTGGAGGAGCGCGCCCCCATGTGCGGTGTCCCTTATCACGCGGTGGAGGGATACTTGACCAAACTGGTCAGCAGGGGCTACAAGGTAGCAATCTGCGAGCAGACAGAGGATCCGAAGCTGGCCAAGGGCCTGGTAAAGCGTGAGGTAGTGCGCATCGTCACGCCGGGAACGAACCTGAACGTGCAGGCGCTGGAGGAATCCAAGAACAATTTCCTCATGTGCATTACTTATACGCCCACAAAGATTGGTATTTCCGTGGCGGATGTGACCACTGGGGATTATTATCTGACGGAGGTGGAGGATTTAAAAAAGCTGAACGACGAGCTGATGAAATATGAGCCCTCGGAGATCATCTGCAACGAGGCTTTCCTGGTCAGCGGCTTTGATGTGGACGAGCTGCGGGAGAGGTATCATATTTCCATCAATGCGCTTGAGCCCCGCCTTTTTGGCGATGAAGAATGCAGGAGGGTGCTGCTAAAGCATTTTAAAGTAAACACGATGATCGGGCTGGGAATTGAGGACTTTCCCGTGGGAATGCTGGCTGCGGGGGCTCTGCTGCAGTATCTCTACGAGACCCAGAAGACAGAGCTGGAGCATTTTACCCATATTTATCCCTATCTGGCCAATAAATATATGCTGCTTGACAGCTCTACCAGGCGTAACCTGGAGCTCACAGAGACGCTCAGAGAGAAGCAGAAAAGAGGCTCTCTGCTGTGGGTTCTTGACAAGACCCGCACGGCAATGGGGGGCAGGCTTCTTCGGAGCATGATCGAGCAGCCCCTGATCGACCGGGAGGAGATTGAGAAACGCCTGGACGCCATTGAGGAGCTGAATCAGGACAGCGTGTCACGGGATGAGATCAGGGAATATCTGAATCCGGTCTATGACCTGGAAAGGCTGCTCAGCAAGGTGACTTATAAGACAGCCAATCCCAGGGATTTTATTGCTTTCCGCAATTCCCTTGAAATGCTGCCCCATATCAAGACAGTGCTGACAGAATTTTCAGGGGAGGAGTTGAAGCGCATCTATGAGGATATGGACGGGCTGGAGGACATTTACCAGCTGATCAGCGCAGCTATCGAGGAGGATCCGCCTGTTACAATCCGCGAGGGCGGTATGATCAGGGATGGCTTTGACGAGACCATAGACACCCTCAGAAGTGCAAAACGCGATGGAAAACAGTGGCTTGCAGAATTGGAAGAGCAGGACAGGGAGCGCACCGGAATTAAAAATCTGAAGATCAAATACAATAAAGTATTTGGCTATTACTTTGAAGTTACCAATTCTTACAGGGATATGGTGCCGGAGGATTATATCCGCAAGCAGACCCTTGCCAATGCGGAGCGGTATACCACGCCCCGATTAAAGGAGCTGGAGGACACCATTTTAAATGCGGAGGACAAGCTGACGGCGCTGGAATACGATCTGTTCTGTAAGATTCGGGAATCCATTGCACTGGAATTGGAGCGGATTCAGAAAACCGCAAAAGCCATTGCCAGGCTGGATGTGTATTCCTCCCTGTCCCTTGTGTCGGAGCGGAACCGCTTTGTAAGGCCGAAGCTGAACGGGAAGGGGGTCATCGACATCAAGGACGGAAGACATCCTGTGGTGGAGCAGATGATCACCAACGACCTGTTTATTGCCAACGATACGTTCCTGGACAACGGCAGCCATTGCATCAGTATCATAACAGGCCCCAACATGGCGGGAAAGTCCACTTATATGAGGCAGACGGCGCTGATCGTGCTGATGGCGCAGCTGGGCTGTTTTGTGCCTGCGAAGAGCGCGAATATAGGCATTGTGGACAGGATTTTTACCAGGGTGGGGGCCTCCGACGACCTGGCAAGCGGCCAGTCCACCTTCATGGTGGAGATGAATGAGGTGGCCAATATCCTGAGGAACGCTACCTCCGACAGCCTGCTGATCCTGGACGAGATCGGGCGGGGGACGTCCACCTTTGACGGGCTCAGCATTGCCTGGGCGGTGATCGAACATATCAGCAACCGGAAACTGCTGGGGGCCAAGACCCTCTTTGCCACCCATTACCACGAGCTCACCGAGCTGGAGGGCAAGATGAGCAATGTGAACAATTACTGCATCGCCGTGAAGGAATGCGGGGACGATATCATCTTCCTGAGAAAGATCATCAAGGGGGGCGCAGACCGCAGCTACGGCATCCAGGTGGCCAAGCTGGCGGGGGTGCCGGATATGGTCATAGACAGGGCAAAGGAGATTGCGGAACAGCTCTCCGACAACGATATCACGGAGAAGGTACAGAGCATTTCCGTTGAGATAAAGGGTGAAGGCAGGCTTAAGAAACAGCCTAAACTGGATGAGCTGGATCTGGCGCAGATGTCGCTTTTTGACACAGTCACTGACGAGGATGTCATAAAAGAATTGATGGAGCTTGAGGTCAATACCATGGCGCCCATCGATGCCCTGAATGCTTTGTACAGGCTGCAGAACAAGATTAAGAACCGCTGGCAGATGTGAAGATATCGATTTCTCCCCGGAGAGCGGGCTGTGAGATAAGATATGGAGCCGGTAAGGCAGTAATAAGAGGGAGATTATGGCACAGATACACGTACTTGATTCGGAGACGATTGATAAGATTGCAGCGGGGGAGGTGGTGGAACGCCCCTCCAGCGTGGTAAAGGAATTGGTGGAGAATGCCATAGACGCAGGGGCTTCGGCTGTTACCGTGGAGATCAGGGACGGGGGGATTGAATTCATCCGCGTCACGGATAACGGGGCAGGAATGGAGCGGGAGCAGCTCCGCACTGCGTTTCTGCGCCATGCCACCAGCAAGATTTCGGATGCTTCCGACCTGACGCGGATTTCCAGCCTGGGCTTCAGGGGGGAGGCCCTGTCCAGTATTGCGGCAGTGGCAAAGGTGGAGGTCATCACCAGGACAGCGGGCAGTATGACTGGCAGCCGAATCCTCCTGGAGGGAGCCAGGGAGACTGGTTTTGAGGAGGTGGGGGCGCCGGAGGGAACTACCTTTCTGGTGCGGAACCTTTTCTTTAATACGCCTGTTAGAAGGAAATTTTTAAAGCAGCCTGCCACAGAGGGCGGGTACATCGTGGATCTGATGGAGCATCTGGCCCTTTCCAGGCCGGATATTTCCTTTAAGCTCCTGGTTGGGAGCCAGATGAGATTCCATACCTCGGGAAACGGCGACCTGAAGGAGGTGGTCTACCGTATCTACGGGCGGGATGTGGCGGCTTCTCTGGTACCGGTTCAGGCACAGAAGGACGGTATCCGGGTGGAGGGATATCTGGGGAAGCCTGTGATGGTGCGTTCCAACCGGAATTTTGAGATTTATTTTATCAACGGAAGGTTTATACGCAGCAGCGTGATCTCCCGCGCTGTGGAGGAGGGCTACAGGGAATATCTGATGCAGCACAAATTCCCCATGTGTGTCCTCCATATAACCATGGATACTGACAGGGTGGATGTGAATGTACATCCCACCAAGATGGATGTGCGCTTCAGTGACGCCATTTCCTTTTGCAACCTTCTCATGGAGACGGTCAGGGCTGCCCTGCATGTCAGGGAGATGATACCGGAGGCATCGCTGGACAGCGGCAGGGAATTAAGGGCTGCTGCTGCGGAGGAGCGGAAGGCGGCCCGGGAGGAACAGACGCCGGAGCCCTTTGAGCGCAGCCGGGGGGAAAACTACCGCGTGCAGGAGGATACAAAATATAGGGTCGTGGCGGCTGAAGGAGGAATCCAAAACCCCAAAAAGCAGGATTTTACGCAGAATCCCGTTTGGAACAGGGTGAAATTGCAGCAAGAGCCTGTGGAAAAGGAGGCTGTTCCTCAGGAAAAAGAAGAAGGGGAGGATTTCTTTACGGAGACCTCGGAGCTTCCGGAGGATGCCGGGCCGTCCATTGCGCTGCCGACACAGGACGCAGAACAGAAGCAGGAACTGCCGGCGGGTGGAAAGGAAGATGAGCCGTCCATTGCGCCGCCGGGTTCGCAGGAGGAACCGCTTTCGACAGAGCCAGTGGCACAGATGAATCTGTTCGAGGAAAAACTCCTGACGGAGGACAACCGCTCCCGGTTTCGCATTATCGGCCAGGTGTTCGAGACATACTGGCTGATACAGTTTGAGGAAAAGCTGATGATGATCGACCAGCATGCCGCCCATGAAAAGGTGAATTATGAAAGGCTGATGAAGCAGTATCATGAAAAAAACGTGGTTTCCCAGGCGCTGATGCCGCCTGTGATCGTCAGTCTTTCCGGCCAGGAGGAAACGGTGTTAAAGGAAAATGCGGATGTGTTCGCCTCCCTCGGCTTTGAGGTGGAGGCCTTTGGCGGGAGCGAGTATGCGCTGCGCGGCGTGCCGGTGGATCTTTACGGCTGTAACGAGAGGGAAATGTTCCTGGAGGTGCTGGATCAGCTGAGCGAGGGAACCAGCTTTGGCAATATCCGCGTGATAGAGGAGAAGATTGCCTCCATGTCCTGTAAAGCCGCGGTAAAGGGCAACAGCCTGCTGAGCCCCGCGGAGGCGGAGGCTCTGATCGACGAGCTCCTGACCCTGGATAATCCCTATAACTGCCCCCATGGCAGGCCAACTGTCGTAACCATGACGAAGGCGGAGATGGACAGGAAATTTAAGCGTATCGTATAAAGCTCAGGAAGGCGGCAATTTATGATAAAGAGAGAGAACGGGGACAGGCCGCCCATGATCGTGCTGACAGGGCCAACCGCAGTGGGGAAGACGCAGCTTTCCCTGGCCCTGGCGGGAGAGGTGGGAGGCGAAATCCTTTCCGCGGATTCCATGCAGGTATACAGGCATATGGACATCGGCTCAGCGAAGATTGCTGCGTCAGAAATGCAGGGAATCCCGCATCACATGATCGATATCCTGGAGCCCTGGGAATCCTTTCATGTGGCAGCCTTCAAGGAGAGGTGCCAGGAGGCTTTGCAGGGGATTTATGAGCGCGGGCATATCCCCATTGTGACGGGGGGGACGGGATTTTATATCCAGGCGCTGCTTAAGGATGTGGATTTTACGGAAAGCGGGGAGGACGGGGAGTACCGCGCCCGGCTGGAGGAAATCGCCGCCAGGGAGGGGGCGGAAAAGCTCCATGAGATGCTTTCCGAGGCTGATCCGGAAGCGGCCCGGGCAATCCATCCCAACAATATTAAACGAACCATACGCGCGCTGGAATTTTTCCACCAGACCGGGCAGAGGATTTCCGGGCATAACGAGCGGGAGCGGCAGAAGGAGAGCGTGTACAATTCCTGTTATTTTGTGCTGAACGACCTGAGGGAGAGGCTTTATCAGCGCATAGAACAAAGAGTTGACGAGATGCTGGAGCAGGGGCTGGTGGAGGAGGTCAGGGCGCTGCAGGCGATGGGCTGCCACCGGGGGATGGTCTCCATGCAGGGCCTGGGATATAAGGAGATACTGGCGTATCTGGAAGGGGAATACACTTATGAGCAGGCAGTGGAGCTTCTGAAACGCGACACCAGACGCTTTGCAAAGAGGCAGCTCACATGGTTCCGCAGGGAAGAAGGAGTCGTCTGGATAAATAAAAACGAGTTTGGATATGATGAACGGAAGATACTGGAATTTATGCTGGAAATAATAAGGCAGCGCGGGATCGGTACATAAGAAAGGATCGGATAGTTATGAACCATATGGATACAGACAGCCATACGAAAACGCTTTACAGAGAGATGGGGATTTCCCGGGAGGTATATGAATATGGTGAGGCGGTGATCCGAAGGCTGCAGGAGCGGTTTGAACAGATAGACCGGACAACGGAGTATAATCAGCTGAAGGTACTGAGGGCAATGCAGAAGAATCAGGTCAGCGAGGCGTGTCTTCTCGGGACTACGGGCTATGGCTATAATGACTTGGGGAGGGATACGCTGGAATCGGTTTACGCGGATGTCTTCCACACGGAGGACGCCCTGGTGCGCCCCCAGATCACCTGCGGAACCCATGCGCTGGCGCTGGCGCTGATGAGCAACCTGCGTCCCGGGGACGAGCTGCTGTCCCCTGTGGGAAAGCCCTATGACACCCTGGAGGAAGTGATCGGGATCCGTCCCTCTAAGGGCTCCCTGGCAGAGTACGGGGTGACCTACAGGCAGGTGGATCTATTGGAGGACGGGAGCTTCGACTATGAAGGGATCCGGAGGAATATAAATGAGAGGACGCGGCTTGTCACCATACAGCGCTCCAAGGGCTATCAGACCCGGCCCACCCTTTCCGTGGAGCGTATCGGGGAATTGATCGACTTTGTGAAAAAGAGAAAGCCGGATGTCATCTGTATGGTGGACAACTGCTACGGGGAATTTGTGGAGGAGAGGGAGCCGGGGGATGTGGGAGCGGATATGGTAGTCGGCTCCCTGATCAAGAACCCCGGCGGCGGCCTGGCGCCCATTGGCGGTTACATTGCGGGGAAAAGGGAATGTGTGGAAAACGCCGCTTTTCGCCTGACCTCCCCCGGGCTGGGCAAGGAGGTGGGGGCTTCCCTTGGAATATTGAAGGACTTCTATCAGGGGCTGTTCCTCGCCCCATCCGTTACCGCAGGCGCCCTGAAGGGGGCTGTCTTTGCGGCCAATGTCTATGAAGGGCTTGGCTTTCCCGTAGTGCCGGATGGCAGCGAGAGCAGGCACGACATCATCCAGGCGGTCACTTTCGGACAGCCGGAGGGCGTCATAGCCTTCTGCCGCGGGATTCAGTCGGCGGCGCCGGTGGACAGCCATGTGACGCCGGAACCCTGGGATATGCCGGGGTACGACGCGAAGGTCATCATGGCTGCGGGGGCCTTTGTATCAGGCTCCTCCATCGAATTGTCGGCGGACGGCCCCATCAAGCCGCCCTATGCCGTTTACTTCCAGGGCGGGCTGACATGGCACCACGCCAAATTCGGCATCTTAAAGTCCCTGCAGTCCCTGATGGACGCGGGCCTGGTGGAACGGGGCGCTTTGCTGTAGCAATATGTAGAAAAACATAAAAATAAAATCTATGAATTTTATATACAGGTATTTAAATTTGTGGTATTATAGTAAGACGTATGAGGGAAATACTTCCATTGGGCAGGAGGCAGTTCCCTCATGAAAGAAAGAAAAGAAGAGGAAATACTTTGAGAAGAGTAAATTGGGTACTGGTCATGCTGGTGCTGGTAGGGTTTGTGATCGGCCGTTTTATCGGGACTTTCTTCGAGGGAAGCTTCCTGAATTACGGACAGGCCTTTGGTTTAAGCTCCCCCATGGTTCTGGATCTGGGATTCTTCGTGCTGACCTTCGGCCTTACGATCCAGATCACGATAGCGAGTGTCATCGGGGTGGTGATAGCGCTGGTAGTGTACCGCTTTATCAGATAGTCCTGCGGAATCTTGTCAGTCGGAGAAGGTTGCGGGGAGTGTATATGGCAGCCGAAAATAGCAAACAGGCATATCAGGCACAGCTTCTTCCTTATGAAAGATTTCTGCGGTTTGGCCCGGAGAGTCTGACGGAGGCGGAGCTGCTGGCAATTATCATCCGCACCGGGACGAGGGACTGCAGCGCATTGCAGCTTGCGCAGCAGGTTCTGGCGCTGGCGCAATACCCCAAGGAGGGGCTGTTGGGGCTTTATGACGTATCCTTAAAGGAGCTGCAGGGTATCCGGGGCATTGGCGAGGTGAAGGCTGTAAAGCTGAAATGCCTCACGGAGCTGACTATGCGGATGAGCGCCGCCAGGGCAAGGGAGGGGCTTTCCTTTCACAGCTCGGGACAGGTGGCGGATTATTTTATGGAGAGGCTGAGGCATAAAAGGACGGAATGCGTAACGCTGGTCTGCCTGGATGCCAAGGGCCAGATGATCGCGGAGCAGAGGCTTTCCGAGGGGAGTGTGAGGATGTCCCTGATCTCACCCAGGGAAATCTTTCTGGCGGCGCTGCAAAATAATGCGGTCAATATCCTGCTGGTACACAATCATCCCAGCGGGGATCCCACGCCCAGCAGGGCGGACAGGGAGCTGACCGCTAACATAAAGGAATTGGGCGATAAAATGGATATCCGGCTGCTGGATCACATTGTGATCGGAGACAACTGTTATACCAGCTTCAAGGAAGCGTCGCTTTTGTAGAATGAGCTTTAAATACGTTAAGAAAGGGGCTTTTGTTTTGGCAAACAACGCATTCGGTATCGATCTCGGTACTAACAACATCAAAATCTATAGCAGGAGCGATGACAATGTCCTCGTGGAAAAGAACATGATCGCCATTGAGAATAAAAATACATTATTTGCCTACGGCGACTCTGCATTTGAAATGTATGAGAAAGCGCCCAGCAATATTCATATTTCTTATCCATTGTCCAACGGGGTCATCGCGGATATCAAAAATATGGAGACACTTGTCCGCTATTTTGTCAGCGACCTGCAGAAAGGGAATAACAAGCCTGCCGATTTCTTCATTGCGGTTCCCACCGATGTGACGGAGGTGGAGAAGCGCGCCTTTTATGACCTGATCAGGGATGCCAATGTGAAGGCGAAAAAGATCATGGTTGTGGAAAAGGCGGTGGCGGACGGCCTGGGCATGGATATAGACGTCAAGAATTCCCAGGGAGTCCTGGTGGTGAACGTGGGTTACGAGACCACAGAGATTTCCATACTTTCCCTGGGAGGGATTGTGCTGAGCCGCCTGATCAAGACAGGCGGGCTGAAATTTGACGAGGCGATCCGGGCTGCGGTTCGCAAGGAATTCAGCCTGATCATCGGGGGCAAGACTGCGGAGACGGTGAAGATTTCCTTAAGCGAGCTGGAGAAGGCGGAGCAGGGCGCTGTGGTCTATGGGCGCGATATTGTGACCGGGCTTCCCGTGGAACGGGAGATTCCGACGAAGCTGGTGGATCAGTGCCTGGAAGAACATTTTAACGCGATCATCGACAACGTAAAGGTGATCCTGGAGAGGACGCCCCCTGAGCTTGCGGCGGACATTTACCGCCATGGCGTCTATCTCACCGGAGGGGCATCCCAGGTGAGCCACTTATCGGAGCGTCTCGCCACAGGGACGGGGCTTAAGGTAAACATTGCCGAAAATCCTGTTACCAGCGTTGTCATGGGTCTCGCAAAAATCATCAAGGACGACAATTATAAATCTGTAGCCTATGCAATCGAAGGGATGAGTAAATGAGCCCGATCATAAAAAGAAAAGGGGAGAGATTTACTTTACCGAGTAAATATCTCCTTTTGATTTTAACAATATTATGTACAGGCATGATGCTGGTTACGTTTGGAACTGATGTGTTTAACCGTCCACTGAATACTGTGGTGGGATATGTCATTGTCCCCTTCCAGCGCGGGATCAGCAAGATGGGAGGCTGGCTCTCCAACCGTTCCGAGGAATTGGTGCAGATCAGGACGCTGCTGGATGAAAACGCCAGGCTCCGGGAGGAGATTGCTGCCCTGACGGAGGAGAATACCCTCTTGCAGCAGGACAAGTACGAGCTGAACAGAATGAGGGAGCTGGTGGCTCTGGACGAACAGTACGGCGCGTACAATAAGGTGGGCGCCCGGATCATCGGCAGGGATTCCGGGAATTGGTATTCCTCCTTTATCATTGATAAAGGGGAGGAGGACGGCCTGGCAGTGGATATGAATGTCATAGCGGGCGGCGGCCTGGTGGGCAGGGTTACTTCCGTAGGGCCCAATTGGGCCAGGGTGACCTCTATTATTTCCGACAATGTGAATGTCAGCGCAATGACGCTTTCCACAGAGGATAATCTCACTGTATCGGGAGATTTGAAGCTGATGGTGGATAACTGTATCACCTTTCGTCAGCTGGTGGACAGCCAGAATAAGGTGGTGGAGGGCGACAAGGTAGTGACCTCCGATATCAGCGATAAATATCTGCCCAATATACTGATCGGATATATCAACACGATAAACAGGGACAATAATAATCTGACAAAATCCGGTCTGATCACGCCGGCGGTGGACTTTGAACACCTGAGTGAAGTGCTGGTCATTACGGATCTGAAGCAGACGATAGTGGAGGAATAAAGGATGCGCGCAGGACGGCGTGGGAGCGGAGGGGCATATGCTTAGGAAGGTTGTCGTTACATTACTGGTGCTGACATGTTTTATATTGCAGTGTAGCGTATTCATCGGCCTGGCATTTGCGGGGATCATCCCCAATCTGATGATCATACTGACTTCCTCATTCGGTTTTATGAGAGGGGAAAAGGAGGGGCTGGTCATCGGCTTTTTCTGCGGGCTTCTGAGCGACATATTTTTCGGGGGCTTCCTGGGGTTTTACGCGTTGGTTCTGATGTACATAGGTTATCTGAACGGTAAATTCAGCAGGATCTTTTATCCCGAGGATATTAAGCTGCCCATAGCGCTGATCATTACCAGCGACCTATCCTACGGCATACTGTGTTACTGCCTGATGTTTCTGCTGCGGGGAAGGCTCCATTTCAGCCACTATTTTACCCATGTGATCCTTCCGGAGGCGCTCTATACGATCGTTATCACTATTTTTCTGTATCCGGCGGTTTTGTGGATCAACAATAAACTGGAAGCGATAGAAAAAAGGAGAGCAAAGAAATTTGTTTGACGAATTGAAAGAAAAGATAATTGGGTTCATCACCAGCAGGCTGACGATCATGACGCTTCTCTTCATGGCGCTGGGCGGCCTGCTCATATACCGCTGTTTCGATCTTCAGATCGTTCACGGGGAAGAGTACCTGAACGACTTTATCCTGCAGATTGAAAAGACCAGGGATATTGCCAGTACCAGAGGGAATATCTATGACAGGAACGGCGTGGTGCTGGCCTATAATGAGCTTGCCTATTCCGTCAAGATAGAGGATGTCTTTGAATCTGACAAGTATAAGAATAAGAACCTGAACGAGACGATATTCCGCCTGATACAGATGGTGGAAAAGAACGGCGACAGCGTGATCACGGACTTCAAGATTTATATTGACGAGGACGGTGATTTTGCCTATACCGCGGAGGGGACGGCGCTTTTGCGTTTCCTGGCGGACGTCTACGGCCACCAGACCATCGGGGAGCTGGAGGACGGCGAGCGGACGGCCACCGCCCGGGAACTGATGGAGTATCTGAGCAGCCCCAAGCGATTTGCAATCGGCGAGTACGAGGATCCGGAGGATTCCAAAAGCGAATTCCATCCCGGGGAAGGCTATTCCCAGGAGGACTGGCTGAAGATGGTGACCATACGCTATGCCATGAACCTTACCTCCTATCGGAAATATCTGGGCACCACGGTAGCTACCAATGTCAATGAGAGAACCAGGGCGGTGATCCTGGAAAATTCAGATGTGCTCCCGGGCGTCCGGATTGAGGAGGATACCATCCGGAAATATGTGGACAGCCAGTACTTTGCCCATGTGCTCGGTTACACCGGCAAGATTTCCTCCGATGAGCTGACGGAATTGAACGCCGAGGTGGTGGAGGCCGGAGGGCAGCCCGATACATACAATATCAATGATGTGGTCGGGAAGAGCGGCATTGAGGCTTATCTGGAGACAACCCTCCAGGGACAGAAGGGTTATGAGAAGGTAGTCGTGGACAATATGGGCAAGGTGATCACCATCCTGGAGACGGAGGAGCCGCAGGCGGGAAGGAATGCATATCTGACCATAGACCATGACCTGACCATCGCCGCTTACAATATCCTGGAACAGAAGCTTGCCGGCCTGGTATCCAATAAGCTCATCAACGCGAAGGAATATGTGGCGGCGCCGGGCTCCGGAAGTGCGGAGATCAAGATTCCGATCTACGATGTTTACTTTGCCATGTTCAACAACAGCATTATCGATATGAAACGGCTGGCTGCGGAAAACGCCGGAGAGATGGAGCGCCAGGTGTATGAGAAATATCTCGTATACAAGCAGGGCGTCTATGATACTCTGCGGAGAGAGCTGACGGAGGCCTTTACTCCGTACAATATGCTTACCAAGGAATACCAGGTATACCAGAGCAATATTGTATCCCTGCTGAACCGGAACGGCGTCATCATGAGCGAGGCCGTGGACGCCAGTGACGCCACACAGATTGCGTGGGCTACGGAGGAGGTCATCAGCCTCAGTGAGTATCTTCAGTACTGCATCGCCCGCAACTGGATCGACGTCAGCAAGCTGGAGCTGGATGACAAATATTCAGATTCCGCAGAAATCTATGATAAACTGTTGGAATATATCATTTCCATGATAGACAAGAATACGGAATTCCAGAAACGCTTTTACAAATATATGCTCCTGTCTGATGTGATCACGGGGAAGGATGTCTGTATGATCCTTTGTGAGCAGAATAATGTGGAAATTCCGCTGGAGGACGAGGAAGCGCTGTATTCCGGCAGGTTGAACGCCTTTTCCTTTATGGAGAAACGCATTGTCAATCTGGATATCACGCCGGCCCAGCTGGCGCTGGATCCCTGCAATGCCTCCGTAGTGATCACGGATATCAATACGGGGGATGTGCTGGCGATGGTTTCCTATCCCGGCTATGACAATAATATGATGGCCAATTCCATCGATGCGGAATATTATGCGCAGCTCAACAGCGACAAGTCGAACCCCATGCTGAATTATGCCACACAGTATAAGGCGGCGCCAGGCTCCACCTTCAAAATGGTCTCCGCCACGGCGGGGCTGATGGAGGGGGTCACCGACCTGTATGAGAGGGTAAATTGTACAGGTACGTTTACGGAGATCGAACCGCCCCCGAGGTGCTGGAAACGTTCCGGTCATGGCAACGAAACGCTGACAACCGCCATCCGTGATTCCTGTAACTACTATTTCTTCAATGTGGGCTATCAGCTTTCCATCCGGTCCGGCTCTTACAATGAGACGGAGGGGTTAAATACGTTGTACCGCTATGCAGACCAGTTTGGCCTGACGGAGAAATCAGGTGTTGAGATCACGGAGTGGGAGCCGGATCTGTCGGATATCGATCCCGCCCGTTCCGCCATCGGCCAGGGTACAAACAGCTTTACCACCGCAGGTCTGGCCAGATATGTGACCACGGTGGCAAACAGCGGGACATGCTATAATCTTACGCTGATTGACCGGATTACCGATTCCGGAGGTGCGCTGGTGGAGGAATATGAGCCGGATGTACGCAATACGGTGGAGCTTCCCCAGGAGTACTGGAACGCCATCCACCAGGGGATGCGCCAGGTGGTGGAGAACAAGTCGTATTTCAGCGATCTGGCAGTGAATGTGGCTGGCAAGACAGGGACGGCGGAGCAGACCTCCTCCAGGCCCAATCATGCGTTGTTTGTGTGCTATGCGCCCTATGAGCAGCCTGAAATTGCCGTAGTCACCAGGATTCCCTTCGGATACTCCTCAGACCATGCGGCACAGGCTACAAGGGACATTTTGAAATACTATTACGGGCTGGCGGAGGAGGATGAGCTGATCACAGGTACTGCGGACGCACCTGACGGCGGAATATCAAACGAAATGTAATTATTTGTGTAAAGGCGGTGACTTAACGGCATGAAGGATGCGGTATTGATCAAAAGTTATCCCAGGGGGATCCTGCTTCACCTGAATGCGGAGGTGGACTTCGGAGTGATCCTGGAGGAGCTGGCGCGCAAGCTCTCGGAGGCGAGGGACTTCTTCGGCACAGCCTGTATGGCCCTTTCCATCGACGGACGGGAGGTGGACAACGCGGAGGAGATTGCCATCGCGGACACCATCCATCAGAACAGTAATTTAAGCATAGCCTGCATTGTGGGCAGGGATGAGTCTGTCAACCGGAATTTCATCAAGGCGCTGGCTCATATGGAGAGGAAGCTGAGCGGCGGGGAGGACGGCCAGTTCTATAAGGGTACCCTGAAGAACAATGAGGTCATAGAGACGGAATACAGTATCATTATACTGGGTGACGTTTACCCCGGCAGCGCCGTCATCAGTGCCAGGAATGTCATTATCCTGGGAGGGCTCTACGGTGAAGCCTATGCTGGCGGAAACGGGATGGACGGAGCCTTTGTCGCAGCGCTTGAAATGGAGCCGGAGAGAATTAAGATCGGCGATTTCAAATATAAACCAGGTACAAAACAGTCAAAATGGGGCATACGCCCAAAGATACAGCCGAAGATCGCACATGTGAAGAACGACAGGATTATTTTTGAACCCTTTACAAAAGATTTGCTGAGTTCCTTTTAAAGGATTCGGAGGACGACAAAATCAGAATGGAGGATTTGGAAAATGGAAAGTCAGGTCATTGTCGTCACTTCAGGAAAAGGCGGTGTGGGAAAGACCACCACATCAGCAAACGTAGGGACAGGTCTTGCGAAGCTGGGGAAAAAGGTATGTCTGATCGACACAGATATCGGCCTTCGCAATCTCGATGTGGTCATGGGGCTGGAGAACCGTATTGTCTACAATCTGGTGGACGTGGTGGAGGGGAATTGCCGTGTGAAGCAGGCCCTCATTCGTGACAAGCGCCATCCCGGCCTGTATCTCATGCCCTCGGCGCAGACCAGGGACAAGTCGGCAGTTTCCCCGGGGCAGATGATAAAGGTCATCGAGCATTTGAAGGAACAGTTTGACTACATTATACTGGACTGCCCGGCGGGGATTGAGCAGGGCTTTCAGAACGCCATTGCCGGCGCTGACAGGGCGCTGGTGGTCACTACCCCGGAGGTCTCGGCCATCCGGGACGCGGATCGTATTATCGGGCTGCTGGAGGCCAACGGCTTTAAACAGATGGATCTGGTTCTCAACCGCCTCAGGATGGATATGGTGAGGAAGGGGGACATGATGTCTGCCCAGGATGTGGTGGATATCCTTGCGATTCCGTTGATCGGCATCGTTCCGGATGATGAAAATGTGGTGATTTCCACGAACCAGGGGGAGCCCCTGGTGGGCAGTGACAGCCCCGCAGGCGAGGCTTACGCCAATGTGGTGCTGCGCGTGGAGGGAAAGGATGTGCCATTCATAAATTTTGAGAAGGGGATTTCCTTTTGGACAAGGGTAACGGGTATTTTCCATAAAGCATAGAGAGGAGCAGTGAAATGAAATATTTTTTTCGCAGAAAAAGCTCCTGTCAGATTGCCAAGGACAGACTGAAGATCCTGCTGATCTCGGACAGGGTCAACTGCTCTCCGGAAATGATGGAGCTTATCAAGACCGACATCGCCAAGGTAATATCAAAATACATGAAAATAGATGCGGAAAACATAGAAATCCAGATCAGCACAGTGGGAGGCAGGACGGACAAGGGGGCAGGAGGCAAACACCCCATGCTGTATGCGGATATCCCCATACTGGATGTTACGGCGCAGGAACAGGCGCTGAACGTTAAATAGTGTTTTCCCGGGGGTTATATGTTCAAAAGCTTTAGGATAAGAGATTATGATTTTAAATTGGTTCTTATGATATTGGCCTTGGCATCCGTTGGTGTCATGGCTATTGGAAGCGCCGAGGAATCACTCCGGAATAAGCAGCTGGCCGGAGTGGTTGCCGGGGCGGCTGCCATGCTCATAATATCTTTTTTCAATTATTCCTGGATATTGAAATTTTACTGGCTGATGTACTTTGTCAACATCGGCCTGCTGGGGCTGGTCATGTTTTCCGGAGCCGGTTCCGACGCAAAAGGGGCGCAGAGATGGCTGGAAATCGGGGGATTGAGATTCCAGCCGTCAGAAACTGCTAAAATTTTGTTGATTTTATTCTTTGCACAGTTTATTATGAGATATAGGAAGAAAATAAATACGGTCAGATTTATCGGAAGCTCTGTTATACTGGCACTTGTTCCATGGGTCATGATATATAAGCAGCCGGATTTATCCACCAGTATTGTAGTGATTGTTGTATTCTGTTTTGTAATGTTTGCGGGAGGCATAAGCTGGAAGCTGGTGGCGGGCGTACTGGCCGTTTCCATTCCTGCGGTAGCAATCGTCATATCGCTGGCGCTGCAGCCGGACAACGAGATCTTGACAGATTACCAGAGAGGGCGCATTCTGTCCTTTGTCAATCCGCAGGAGTATGCCACCACGCTGGCATACCAGCAGCTGAATTCCGTTACTGCCATCGCATCGGGGCAGCTGGACGGCAAGGGCTATAAGAACAACGAGATCACCTCCGTCAAAAACGGCAATTTCATTTCGGAGGCACAGACGGATTTTATTTTTGCGGTGATCGGGGAAGAATTTGGTTTTAAAGGGAGTATTACGGTTATTATCCTTCTTATGGGGATTTCGCTGGAATGCGTATCCGTTGCCAGAAGGGCGAAGGATACGGCGGGGACGGTCATTGCGGCGGGAATGGGAGGACTGGTGGCTATTCAGGGCTTTGTGAATATTGGTGTGGCAACCTTTATTCTGCCCAATACAGGATTGCCGCTGCCCTTTGTGAGTTATGGGCTGACTTCTCTTATGAGCCTTTTCATGGGCATGGGGTTTGTGCTGAATGTGAGGCTCCAGGTAAAGAGAACAAAATAAGAGATTGGGGTGGAAACAATGATGAATATTGCTTTGATCGCACATGATGCCAAGAAAAAGCTCATGCAGAATTTCTGTATAGCTTACAGGGGCATCCTGAGCAAAAACGATCTGTATGCAACCGGGACTACCGGGCGCCTGATCGAGGAGGTTACAAATCTGAGCATTCATAAATACCTGGCGGGACATTTGGGAGGAGAGCAGCAGATTGGCGCACAGATTGAGCATAACCAGATCGATCTTGTGATCTTTCTGAGGGATCCTCTGACACCCAAGCCCCATGAACCGGATGTGAACAACGTCATCAAGCTCTGCGATATGTACAATATACCTCTGGCGACCAATCTTGCCAGTGCGGAACTGTTGATAAAGTCCCTTGACAGAGGAGATTTAGAGTGGCGTGAAATGTACAGGTAGAAAGAAGATGAAAAAGGCTCTGTGCCTGATCTGTGTCTGCATGGCCTTCTTTACAGGCTGTGGCAGCCTGCCTTATGACATGGCATACGATACAGGGTCAAAGATCAGCAGCTTTAATGTAGTGTCCGGGCAGGACAGGAATGTAGCGAAGACCTTCGCGTCCGGATTGTGCGTGGTGACGGAGGACGTCACAGATGATGAAAATGTGGATATGGAACATGTGGCGGCGGCAGTCCTCTTTGACCTGAACAGCCGGGAGGTTCTTTATTCTAAGAGTGCCCATGAGATCCTGCATCCTGCCAGTCTGACAAAGGTGATGACAGCCCTGGTGGCGTTGCAGCACGGCAGCCTGGATCAGCAGCTGACTGCCACTCCGACAGTCAATATTACAGAGGCCGGGGCCCAGCTCTGCGGGCTGAAAAGCGGGGATTCCATGACCCTGGATCAGGCGCTGCGGATCCTGTTAGTCTATTCGGCCAATGACGTCGCCATGCTCATTGCGGAGAATATTGGCGGCACGGTGGAAAATTTTGTGGAGATGATGAACCGGGAGGCGAGGAGGCTGGGGGCTACCAACACCCACTTTGCAAATCCCCATGGCCTGACGGAGGAGGAGCATTACACCACGGCCTATGACCTGTATCTGATTCTCAATGAAGCGGTCAAATATGAGACTTTTAATGAAATCATACAGATGTCGTCATACCAGACCACTTATTTTGACAAGAACGGCAAGGAGAAGACCTTTGACAAGACTACCACCAATCTGTTTGTAAGGGGCGATTACCAGCCTCCGGCAAACGTGAATGTCATCGGGGGAAAGACGGGCACCACTAAGGCTGCAGGCCACTGTCTTATGTTGTTTTCAAGGGATTCCGGGGGAGCGCCATATATATCCGTTATTTTGGGTTCGGAAGGAACGGAGACCCTGTACAGGGAGATGACGGACCTGCTGGACGAGATTAATAAATAGTAGTTGTTTTTTATGCCATTTTCAACTATAATAAAAATACGAGCAGTAATACTAAAATTACTATAGGAGGGTATTCCAATGGTTCAGCTGATTGTAGGTAAAAAGGGTAAGGGTAAGACAAAGCAGTTATTAGATAAGGTAAACAGCGAGATCAGGGAGATTTCCGGTAATATCGTATATCTGGATAAGAGCACCAAGCATATGTATGAGTTAAATAATAAGGTGCGTCTTATCGATGTATCTCAGTGTGCCATTGAGAACAGCAGTGAATTTGTTGGTTTTGTGTGCGGCATACTCTCTCAGGATCATGATCTGCAGCAGATGTATTTTGACAGCTTCCTGAAGATTTCCCATCTGGAGGATCAGGATATTACCAGCACTGTGGAGAAGCTGGAGAGACTTAGCAAAATTTTTGATGTTACTTTCATATTAAGTATTTCTAAGGATGAAGACGAGCTCCCCGCGGCATTAAAGGACAAGGTTATCATTTCCCTGTAGGCGGCAGGATTGGTCTGGACAGTTTAAATATTTACAGTTTTATAAATGCAAGTGTTATAAAGCCTCGGATGACAACCGGGGCTTTGTTTTGGAGGCAGTTTTTGTGGCAAAGAGAGCATCGGGCAGGGCAGGTACGGGAAGAAGATCGGCGCGCGGCGCGAACAGGGGCACATCGGCCAGGGTATCGGGGAACGCATCAAACAGAAGCACTTCAGGGAATGCATCGGCCAGGGCGGGCAGAGGCGCGTCAGGGAACGCATCGGCCAGAGCGGGCAGGGGCGCATCAGGGCGGCCGTCGGGGAATGCATCGGCCAGGCCGTCAGGAAGCATTTCGGACATGCCGGGCAGGGGCGCGTCGGGCAGAGCGTCAGGAAGCATTTCGGACATGCCGGGCAGGGGCGCGTCGGACAGGGCGTCAGGAAGCATTTCGGACATGTCGGGCAGGGGCGCGTCGGACAGGGTGTTGGAGAGAGCGTCGGACGGGCGGCCGGGCCGGGCATCCGGAAACGCATCGGACAGAGCGGGCAGAGGTTCATCGGAAAGGGCATCGGGGAACGCCAGGCAGGGAAGGAATACGACTGACAGGCCGGACAGGAAGGGAGCTGACAGATCCCCGAAAGAGCCGGAAAAGATTAAAAAGTACCGCAGGCCCTTAAACCTGAACATCGGCATGGTTATTTTTGCCGTGATTTTTGTCTATGTGCTGGTCTGTGTGGTCATGTATTTTCAGACAAGCCATATTGTGCGCTATGAGGTTCAGGAGGGATCGCTGGCTACAAACAATATCTATCGGGGCGTCGTTATCCGGGAGGAAAGCGTTGTGTGCACTACCACTGCAGGATATGTCAATTATTATGCCAGAGAGGGCGAACGCGTGGCGAAGAACGATCTGGTATATGTGGTGGACGAGACGGGACGTCTCAACGAAGAGCTCGAAGGGATGAACATGGGGGAAAATTCCCTGAGTGAGAGGGAGCTGGCTGAATTTAGAAATGAGATAGTAAATTTCGTTCATGGCTTTGATACCGTTCACTTTGACAATACATATGATTTCAAGTATTCTTTAAAGAATACGGTACTCAAGCTGGCAAATGTAAATATGCTGCAGAGCGTCAATGACCTGAACGGTGCAACGGGTGCTAATGTGGTCAATTATTCCAACGCTCCCTGCTCGGGAATTGTGGCATACTGGGTCGATGGGCTCGAGGGGCTTTCGCCTCAGGATGTGACTGCCGGGCTCCTGGAGGGGGAAAATTACGAGAAGACACAGTTTATCGGTAATTCGCTGATGGCGGCTGGGGATCCAGCTTATAAGCTTTCTACCAGTGAAATCTGGTCTCTTGTGATTCCCGTGGATGCGGAAAGAGGCGTGCAGCTGCAGGAGGAGGATTATGTAAAGGTGCGTTTTCTGAAGAACCAGTACGAGTCCTGGGGAAAGGTGAACCTGCTTACCAACGGTGACGGCAATACCTACCTGCAGCTTACCTTTAATAATTCCATGGTGAGCTTTATTTCAGACAGGTTTCTGGATGTGGAGCTGATCGTGGAGGATGAGACCGGCTTGAAGATACCGGTATCCTCCATTGTACAGAAGGAATTCTTCCTGATCCCGGAGGAATATGTGATTCTCGGAGGAAGCAATGGAGGCGAGAGCATCATGCGTCAGTGTTTCCTGGAGGACGGGACCATATCCAGCGAGATCATGGAGATTGAGGTATACAATTTTGACGAGGAAAACCGGGAATACTATGTGGACAGTTCCATACTGGATGTGGGCGATACGCTGTATAAGCTGGACAGCCAGGAGACCTTTACCGTGAGCAAGCGGGCCACGCTCATCGGCGTATACAACATGAACAAGGGGTACGCTGATTTCAAGCAGATCAGTATTTTATACCAGAATGACGAATATGCCATCGTAATGCCCAATACGAAATATGGCCTGAGCGTATACGATTATATTGTGCTGGATGCAGATTCGGTTAATGATGATCAATTTATCAATCAGTAATGGAGGCTTGTAAATGATTCGTGACAATTTGGAGCAGGTACAACAAAGGATAAAGGAGGCTTGTGAGAATGCCGGGCGCGATGAGAAGGAGGTAACTCTTGTCTCTGTCAGCAAGACAAAGCCTCTGTCCATGCTGCAGGAGGCTTACGAGGCGGGAGTCAGAGACTTCGGCGAGAACAAGGTTCAGGAGCTGATGGAGAAAATCCCGGAAATGCCCGGGGATGTGCGCTGGCATATGATCGGACATCTGCAGCGAAACAAGGTGAAGTACATTGTTGGAAAGGTATTCCTTATCCACAGCGTGGATTCCCTGCGGCTTGCGGAGGAGATCAGCAGGGAGGCATGCAGGCAGAATACGGATGTAAATATCCTGCTGGAGGTCAATGTGGCGGAGGAGGAAAGTAAATTCGGAATTACACTGGAGGAGACAGAGGAGCTTGTACGAAAGGCTTCAGAATTGCCCGGAATTCACGTCTGCGGGCTTATGACCATTGCCCCTTTTGTTGAAAATGCAGAAGATAATCGTCAGTATTTTAGAAAACTGAAACAATTGTCTGTTGACATAGGAAGGAAAAACATTGATAATGTTAGTATGAATGTGCTGTCGATGGGTATGACAGGAGATTATCCCGTAGCTGTGGAGGAGGGCGCCACCTGTGTCCGGGTGGGGACCGGTATTTTCGGAGAGCGGGATTATGTGAAAGGCATGGTAATTGCATGAGTGTAATGGACAAATTCTTGAATTATATGAAACTGAACGGTGAAGATGACGATGACGAATACTATGATGATGAGTATCTGGATGACGAGGAGGATTTAGAGCCTGCACCAAAGAAGACGGCTTCCTCCAGGGCAAAGGATATGGATACATATGAGGATCCCGGCGTGGTAAAGAGGCCGGCTTCCGGGAATAAGATCACCCCGATCAACAAGCCCTCCACCAGGCGTATGAACAACGGCACCGGAATGGAAGTCTGCGTTATCAAGCCCACCTCTGTGGAGGAGGCCCGCGAGATTACGGAGACACTTCTGGCGAACCGTACCGTAGTGCTGAATCTGGAGGGGCTGGACGTAGATATTGCCCAGCGGATCATTGACTTTACCAGCGGCTCCTGCTTCGCAATCGGAGGCAACCTGCAGAAGATTTCCCATTATATCTTTATAATCACCCCGGCCAGTGTGGATATTTCCGGGGATTTCCAGGATATTTTCGGGAATTCCTTTGAGATGCCGCTGAATAACTGATGCGGTAAATGACAATACGATACTGATAAAGTGACAGATAAGAAAGGATGGCCATGTCAGAAAGACTACCGGTACTTTACAATAGAAAGCCCTGTTATGATATTGTGTTCACCCAGTCCTTTGATGAATTGTGGGGTGAATTGGAAGCGTTGGGCTGTGGGGACAGGAAACTCTGTATTGTGACAGATTCCCGGGTGGACGAGCTGTACGGCGATGCTGTGCTAACGCTTCTGGAGGGAAAATGTGCGGGTGCTGTCAAGTATGTCTTTCCCAACGGGGAGGAGAATAAGACGCTGGATACGGTAAAGGGTGTTTACCGATTCCTGATCGAGGAAGGGTTTGAGCGCAGGGATATGCTGATAGCGCTTGGCGGCGGCGTGGTGGGCGATCTCACGGGATACACGGCGGCCACTTACCTGAGAGGAATTGACTTTGTACAGATTCCCACCACCCTGCTCTCCCAGGCGGACAGCAGTATCGGCGGTAAGACAGGTGTGGATTTTGACGGTTATAAGAATATGGTGGGGGCTTTTAAGATGCCCCGTCTGGTGTATATGAACCTGGCTGTGCTGGCTACCCTGGAGGACAGGCAGTTCTTTTCCGGCTTTGCGGAGGTCATGAAGCACGGGCTGATCAGAGACAGCCTGTTCTACGAGTGGTTGATTGAAAATATGTATGAGATCTGCGAGCGCGACCTGGATGTGCTGCAGGAAATGCTGAAGCGAAGCTGTGGTGTGAAGAAGCTTGTGGTGGAGAAGGATCCCACGGAAAAAGGGGACAGAGCGCTGTTGAACCTGGGCCATACCATCGGCCATGCCATTGAAAAGTATAAGGATTTCCAGCTGTATCATGGAGAATGTGTGGCGCTGGGCTGTGTGGCGGCGGCATATATTTCCTGGAAAAAGGGAATGCTTTCCATGGAGGAATATTACGAGATCAGGGATATGTTCGTGCCCTTTAACCTTCCGATTTCCATAGAGGACATCAATCCCCGGGAAATCCTGCGACTGACCAGGTCGGACAAAAAGATGGAAGCGGGGAAGATTAAATTTGTCCTGCTGAAAAGGATTGGCAGGGCGGTGATAGACAGGTCTGTTACGGAGGAGGAAATACTGGCCGCCGTCAACGAGATTTATTTCAGCGAAGAGGATGCCCATGAATAAAAGAGTAAAGATGTTATTGATCGATGCTGTCATTATAGCGGTATTGCTGACCTTTGACCAGTTTACCAAAAGGCTTGCCATCCTGTATCTGAAGAACAATCCGGCGGTAGTGCTGATAGACGGGGTGCTGGAGCTGCAGTATCTGGAAAACAGGGGATCCGCTTTCGGGATGCTGCAGAATCAGAAATTTTTCATCCTGTTTGTGGGAATCGTATTCCTTATGGTAATCCTGTTTTTTCTGTTCAAGCTGCCGGATCATAAGAAATACGATATTGTCCATGTGCTGCTGTCCGTTGTGATCGCGGGCGGGATTGGCAATATGATAGACAGGTTCCGGTTTGATTATGTTGTGGATTTTATTTCCTTTATCCTGATCAACTATCCGATCTTCAATGTAGCTGACTGCTATATTGTAGTGGCGATGATCGGGCTGTTTATTTTGTTTGCCTTCGTGTTCAAGGAGAAGGATTTGGAATTTCTGAATTTTAAACAGAGCCGGTATCGGATGAAGGAATAAATGAGACAGCAGGAGAGGGCCGGATGGAACGGTTTCGGTTTGAGATAACAGAGGAGCTGGAGGATGAGAGGATCGATAAGTGTTTGTCGGCGCTTATCGATTCTTTGTCGCGCTCTTTTATCCAGAAGCTCATCAGAGAGGGAGAGATCACTGTGGACGGCCGTCCCGTGAAGGGGAGCTATCGGGTGAAGGTAGAGGATATTGTGGAATTTGATCTGCCGGAATCTGTGGAGCCGGATATCGAGCCGGAAAACATCCCCCTGGACATCCTCTACGAGGATAAAGATGTGATCGTGGTAAACAAGCCCAAGGGGATGGTAGTGCATCCCGCTGCAGGCCATTACAGCGGTACGCTGGTCAATGCGCTGATGTACCACTGCGGGAGTGAACTTTCCGGCATCAACGGCTGTATGCGCCCGGGGATCGTACACCGTATCGATATGGATACCACGGGTTCGGTCATAGCCTGCAAAAACAACGCCGCCCATCTGTGCCTTGCCAGACAGCTGAAGGAGCATACTGTCAACAGGCGGTATGTGGCAATCTGCTGCGGCAGCGTAAAGGAAGATGAGGGCACTGTTGACAGGCCCATAGGCCGCCATCCCACAGAACGAAAAAAAATGGCGGTCAATGAGCGGAATGGCAGGAGGGCGGTGACCCATTACCGTGTCCTGCAGCGTTTTGAAAAGTACACCTATATAGAATGCAGGCTGGAAACCGGGAGAACCCATCAGATCAGGGTACATATGGCGAGTATCGGGCATCCTCTCCTGGGAGATGAAATTTATTCTAACCACAGATCACCTTTCCGCCTGCAGGGACAGACGCTTCACGCAAAAACCCTTGGATTCATCCACCCCTCTACAGGGGAGTATGTGGAAGTAGAGGCCCCGCTGCCGGAATACTTCCGCCAGTTACTGCTTACTCTGTGACCAGTAACCTTCCGGCTTACTTATGGAGATCATTTGATTTAATAGTTGCCTGAATTCTTGAAATAGAGTATAATATAATCAGAAAAAACATGGAAAAGGGGTGTGTTATATGAATACAGTTATAACGATTGGCAGACAATTTGGCTCCGCAGGGCGTGAGATCGGGGAAAAGCTTGCGGAATATTTCGGGATTAAATGCTATGATAAAGAGCTGTTGACCAGGGCTGCCCAGGAGAGCGGCTTTTGTGAGGAAATGATCCAGAACCATGATGAGCGTCCTACTAACTCCTTCCTGTATAATCTGGTCATGGACACGTATTCCTTCGGGTACAATGCGTCCTCCTTCGTGGATATGCCCATAAGCCATAAGGTATTCCTGGCACAGTTTGACACCATCAAGAAGATTGCGGACGAGGGGCCCTGCGTAATCGTGGGCCGTTGTGCAGATTATGCGCTGACGGATTACAAGAATGTGATCAATCTGTTTATCTATGGCAATGAGGAATGCAAGGTGAAGCGCATTATGAAGAAGTATGAGCTCAGCGAGGCCAAGGCAAGGGATATGATCATCAAGAAGGATAAGCAGCGCCAGAGTTATTACAATTACTATTCCTCCAAGAAGTGGGGCCGCGCTGACAGCTATGACCTGTGTATCAACAGCAGTGTCCTGGGGGTTGAGGGTACGGTGAAGCTGATCACACAGTATGTGGAGGATTTCGAGAAGGCAAACGCTTAAAAATATATAATAGCGCATAAATTTGAAATAGGCATTGACAAAATAAGGCACCTCATGCTATGATACTACGGTATGCCGCATAACGAGGTAGAAGTGTGTGCACATGGTAATGTGTATGCCACCGAAGTTAGCGAGTAAATGAACGGGAATCTACCGCAGTTCATGAATAGGAGGTGCCTTACTATGTACGCAATTATTGCAACAGGCGGAAAACAGTACAAGGTTTCCGAGGGTGATGTGATCAAGGTTGAGAAACTGGACGCAGAAGCCGGGAACACTGTTATTTTTGACCAGGTGATCGCAGTAAGTGACGGAACCCTGAAGGTTGGCGAGGACGTTGCAAACGCAAACGTGACTGCAACCGTAATGGAGCAGGGGAAGGGTAAGAAGGTTATTGTATACAAGTACAAGAGAAAAACCGGATACCATAAAAAGAACGGTCACAGGCAAGCATACACTCAGGTTAAGATTGACAAGATCAATGCATAATAAGCTATGATAACCGTAGTGATCCGCAGGACAAAGGACCATGCATACAGGGGATTCCTCTGTATGGGACATGCAGAGTATTCAAAGCCCGGCAAACCGGATGTGGTGTGCGCAGCTGTTTCCGCGCTGACCATCGGGACGGTCAATTCCCTGGAGGAATTGGCGGGAGAACGTCTGAAGGTCAGCCAGGACGGGAAAACGGGGTATCTCAGATGTGATTTTGAGGGCACTCTGCAGGAAAAGTCCAATTTCCTCATGGATGCCATGACATTTTCGCTGGAAGCCATAAGCAGGGAATATGGACAGAAGTATTTACAGGTTAAGATAGAGGAGGTGTAAGCCATGTTAAATATGAACCTTCAATTTTTCGCTCATAAAAAGGGAGTGGGCTCTACCAAGAACGGCAGGGATTCCGAGTCCAAAAGATTAGGTGCGAAGAGAGCTGATGGACAATTCGTAAAGGCAGGAAACATTCTGTACAGACAGCGTGGAACCAAGATTCACCCCGGCATCAATGTGGGTATCGGCGGCGATGATACCCTGTTTGCATTAGTTGACGGTGTCCTCCGTTTCGAAAGAAAGGGCAGAGACAAGAAGCAGGCTTCCGTGTATCCTGTAGAGAAATAATTACGAATCAGGCAGGACTTCAAACTAATGATGTTTGAAGTCCTGTTTTTTCCAAGTGGTTTATTCCCGCGGGCAATGAGGAAAAGATGACAGATCAGGAGGCAGCATGTTTGCAGACAGAGCCAGAATTTATGTGAGGAGCGGAAAGGGCGGCGACGGCCATGTGTCCTTCCGCAGGGAAAAGTATGTGCCCAACGGCGGGCCTGACGGCGGCGACGGCGGACGGGGCGGTGATGTGATATTTACGGTGGACGAGGGGCTGAATACCCTGATTGATTTCCGGAATAAACGCAAATACAAAGCAGGTGACGGTGAACCCGGCGACAAGAAGAATTGCCGGGGAAAGGACGGCCAGGATATTATATTAAAGGTGCCCCGGGGGACAGTGATCAAGGAGGCTGAGAGCGGCAAGGTCATTGCGGATATGTCCGGGGACAGGCGGGAGGTAACCCTGCTGAAGGGCGGCCGGGGAGGCAACGGCAATCAGCATTACGCCACCAGCACCATGCAGGCACCGAAGTATGCCCAGCCGGGACAGCCGGCCCGGGAGCTGGAGCTTATGCTGGAGCTGAAGGTGATCGCCGATGTGGGCTTGGTAGGGTTCCCCAATGTGGGGAAATCCACGTTCCTTGCCAGAGTGACCAACGCAAAGCCCAAAATTGCCAATTATCACTTTACTACTTTAAATCCCAATCTTGGGGTGGTAGACCTGGAGGGGACGGGAGGCTTCGTGATTGCGGATATCCCGGGCCTGATCGAGGGCGCTTCAGAGGGTGTCGGCCTGGGGTATGAATTCCTGAGGCATATCGAGCGCACCAGGGTCATTATTCATATTGTGGATGCTGCGGGTACGGAGGGCAGGGATCCCATTGAGGATATCTATGCGATCAACAGGGAGCTGGATGCGTACAATCCTGATATTGCGAAGCGTCCCCAGGTGATCGCGGCCAACAAGATTGACGCCATATACGAGCCTGACAACCGTTCCATAGATGCGATCAGAAAAGAATTTGAACCAAAGGGGATACAGGTCTATCCTATTTCCGCAGTCAGCGGAGAGGGTGTAAGGGAATTGCTTTATCATGTCTATGAGATGCTGCAGGACATCGGCGGGGAGCCTGCCGTATTTGAACAGGAGTATTTTCCTGAGCAGCAGACCGGCGATGCTTCCAATGAACCCTTCACCGTGGGATATGACCGGGAGGAGGATGAATATGTGGTGGAAGGCCCCAGAATCGAGAAAATGCTCGGCTATACGAATCTTGACAGTGAAAAGGGCTTTCTTTTTTTCCAGAATTTCCTGAAGGATAACGGTATTCTGGATCAGCTGGAGGAGCTTGGCATTCAAGAGGGTGATACGGTGCGCATATACGGCCTGTCCTTTGACTATTACAAATAGGAGTAGAAAGATGACCAGTAAACAGAGAGCTTATTTAAAAAGCCTTGCAAACAGGCTGAATCCCATCTTCCAGGTTGGGAAATCCAGCCTCACGCCGGAGCTGACAGAGGCTGTCAGTGAAGCCTTTAACAACAATGAGCTGATAAAGATCGCGGTATTAAAGAATTGTGCAGATGATCCCCGTGAGATCGGGGAGATCCTTTCAGAGAGGACACATTCCCAGCTTGTACAGGTGATAGGGAAAAAGATCATCCTCTATAAGCCGGATAAGAACAAGCCCAAGATTGTGCTGCCCAGGGCTGCGGAGACAAAGCAGTAGATTTTTCTGCCATGGGCGGAAATCAGAGTGGAATACAGAGGGAACAGAGGCAGATGAAAAGGATCGGTATTATGGGAGGCACCTTTAATCCCGTCCACATGGGACATTTACTGCTGGCTGAATGGGCCAGAGTTGAAGCAGGGCTGGATGAGGTGTGGCTGATTCCCAGCGGGATTTCCTACAAAAAGGCCGGACAGGAGATTGCTCCTGCCCGGCACAGGCTGCGTATGGCGGAGCTTGCTGTGCAGGGCAACAAGTATTTTAAATGCCTTGACCTGGAGATAAAGCGGGGCGGCTATACCTATAGCTATGAGACGATGGAGGAGCTGGCGGCAGCTTATCCGGAAGACAAATTTTTCTTTATCCTGGGTGCGGACTGTCTGTTTACCCTGGAGACCTGGAAGTATCCCGGACGGCTCCTTGGCTGCTGCAAGCTGGCTGTGGCTGTCCGGGACGATACGCCTATGGAGGCGCTGAAGGAGAAAAAGGCGCAGCTGGAACAGCGCTTTGGCGGGGAGATTCTGCTGCTTCCGTTTGTCAGGCTGTCTGTTTCCGCTACGCAGGTCAGGGAGCGGATCAGGCAGGGAAAGAGTGTGCGATATATGATTCCGGACAGTGTCCTGGCCTATATTGAAGAAAAGGGGCTGTACCGATAAGAAGGATTGCGGGACAGGTGATGACAGGCAGAGGGGAAAATCAGAAATGGCAAAAGAGGATTCTTTGAGAAAGCTTCGCAGGGAAATGGAAAAGGTACAGGATTCCAGGCGCTTTGAGCATACGCTGGGGGTGGAATTCACGGCTGCTTCCCTGGCCATGCGCTATGGCGCATCCATTAAAAGTGCCCGGACTGCAGGGCTTCTGCACGACTGTGCCAAATGTCTTACAGACGAAGAAAGGATATCCATCTGCCGGAAAAACGGCATTCCCATCTCAGAAATGGAGTGGAAAAACCCTTTCCTCCTCCATGCAAAGGCGGGAGCCTTTCTGGCGAAGAAACAATACGGGATTGAGGATGAGGATATCCTGAATGCCATCTGCAGTCATACCACCGGCAGGCCGGGAATGAGCCTGCTGGAAATGATTGTATTTGTTGCGGATTACATCGAACCGGGAAGGAATAAGGCTTCCAACCTGGAAGAAATACGCAGGCTGGCATTTACGGAATTGGATCAGGCGCTTCTGAAGATTCTGGGTGATACGCTGGAATATCTGGAAAGCGGGAGCGGGGATGTGGATCCTATGACAAGAAAAACCTGGGAATATTATATGGAAGTGGGTTCCCTGCGGCATTCACCAGATGCTCGTGCAAGCGCAGCACCCGGCTCATTGCCCGCGGGAATCAAATGCCGCAGGTGCGGCGGAATGAGAGGTAATATGGAACAGAATTCAATGGAAATGGCGAAGCTCGCCGTAAAGGCGCTGGAGGACAAGAAGGCGGAGGATATCCGCATCATTGATATCAGCCAGGTGACAGTGATCGCTGATTATTTCCTGATCGCCGGGGGAAATAACCGGAATCAGATTCAGGCACTGTGTGATAATGTGGAGGAAACGCTGGGCAGGGCGGGCTTTTTCTGCAGACAGAAGGAAGGATACGATACGGCAAACTGGATCCTGATGGATTTCGGGGATGTCATTGTCCATATTTTTGACAAGGAGAACAGGCTGTTGTATGATCTGGAACGCATCTGGAGGGATGGCAGACAGATGAATATGGAGGAATTCCGGAGAGAGCAGGCTTAAAAGCCCGGCTCCTCTGGTGAAATGCGAAAAAAGGAAGCCATGAAACGCGGCTTCCTTTTTCCTGTTTTGTTTTCTTTTTCTGTTTTCTGTCTTACCGTATACCGGTTCGTCAGGCTTCTGCCTTGCCTGAAAGCTTCATGAAAAAGGTGATCAGATAAAGCCCGCAGGTACCCACAAGGGTGTAAACAATTCTGGAAAGCCATGACATATCTCCGAAAATAAAAGCTACCAGGTCAAAGCGGAACAGACCGATCAGCCCCCAGTTAATAGCGCCAATGATAGCAATGGTAAGCGCAGTGGCATCAATATATTTATTTCCCATATTTACCCCCGTTTCTGCACGGTTTGTTCACTTCTCTTAAAAACCGGCAGTATTAATATTTGTAAAATGTTAAAGAATATACATATTTTTATTGACAAAAAAACCGGAACAATGTAATATTTAAAAATATATACAGATATATCATTGTATACATGTATGTAGAAGGAGGAAATATTATGAAGAATTTCAAAAAACTGGTGGGCGCTGCCATGGCAGCTTCCATGGTGTTTGCCATGGCGGGCTGTGGCTCCAATAACGGTGGCGGCGGTGATACTTTTAAGATCGGCGGTACTGGCCCTCTTACCGGCGGCGCAGCGGCTTACGGCCAGGCTGTCAGAAATGCGGCTCAGCTGGCTGTGGATGAGATCAATGAGAACGGCGGCGTCAACGGATACATGCTGGAATTGAATTATCAGGATGACGAGCATGATGCAGAGAAGGCTGTAAATGCTTATAACACCATAAAGGACTGGGGTGTTCAGATTGTCCTGGGCAGTGTGACTTCTGCTCCCTGTATCGCAGTGGCTGACAAGACAAAGGATGACAATATTTTCCAGCTGACCCCCTCGGGCACGGCGGTGGAATGCACACAGTATGACAATGCTTTCCGCGTGTGCTTCTCCGACCCCGCGCAGGGTACGGCGTCTGCACAGTATATCGGTGAGCATAACCTGGCTTCCAAGGTAGCGATCATCTATGACAGCTCCGATGTGTATTCTACCGGTATCTATGAGAACTTTGTGAAGGAAGCGGAGAAATATTCCTTTGAGATCGTATCTGCAGAAGCCTTTACACAGGACAGCAATTCAGACTTTTCCGTACAGCTGCAGAAGTCAAAGGATTCCGGTGCGGATATGGTATTCCTGCCGATTTACTATAAGGAGGCTTCCCTGATACTGACCCAGGCGAACGGTATGGGCTTTGCCCCGAAATTCTTCGGTGTGGACGGTATGGACGGTATCCTCAGCGGTGTGGATAACTTTGACGCTTCCCTGGCGGAGGGAGTGATGTTCCTGACACCTTTTGCGGCTACCTCTTCAGATGCAAATATTGTGAATTTTGTGAAAGCTTATGAAGAAAAGTTTGGTGAGACTCCGAACCAGTTCGCGGCGGATGCATATGACGGTGTTTATCTCATCAAGGCCCTCATCGAAAAGAGCGGCGTAAAGCCCTCCGACGATGTGGCAACGATCTGTAACGGATTAAAGGGCGCTATCGTTGATTATTCCTTTGACGGCCTGACCGGTTCAGGAATCACCTGGTCGGCAGACGGCGAGCCCAACAAGGCTCCCAGCGTTGTAATAATCCAGGGCGGCGTATATATCGAGATGTAATGACAAAGCCAATGAGGGCTGCTCAGTTTTGGTGGGCAGCCCTTTTCTTAACAGGCAGGCGTCTTATAATATAGAAGATTGCAGTTTCCATGAGAAAATGAGATTAAGAATCCGTCGTTTAAAAGAAAAGGTGGATTCTTAAGGTTATTTCTGATATACTTTATTAAAAAAGTATAAAAAAGATAAATTTTCAGTTTTAGAGCTTAATTGGAGGGCTTTACCATGAGTTTTTTACAATATCTGATCAGCGGCCTGAGCCTGGGAAGCGTGTATGCTTTGATAGCATTGGGATATACCATGGTCTACGGCATAGCAAAGATGCTGAATTTCGCACATGGGGATGTCATTATGATCGGCGCTTTTACCACATATACGATCTGCAGTGCCCTGGGGCTGCCCCCGGCGGCAGGCGTGCTTGCAGCTGTGGTACTCTGTACGCTGCTCGGGGTCTGCATTGAGAAGGTGGCGTATAAGCCCCTGCGGAAAGCGGCCTCCCCGCTGGCGGTTTTGATCACGGCGATTGGGGTCAGCTATCTGCTGCAGAACGTGGCGCTTTTGATCTTTGGTACGAATACGAAAGCCTTTACCTCCGTGGTATCCGTAAATGCTGTGAGGCTTGCGGATGGACAGCTCACCATCACGGGAGAGACGATCGTCACCATTGTATCATGCATTGTCATAATGGCTGGCCTGATGATCTTTATCAGGAAGACAAAGGCCGGACAGGCAATGCTGGCGGTTTCGGAGGATAAAGGCGCGGCACAGCTCATGGGTATCAATGTAAACGGGACAATCGCACTGACCTTTGCCATCGGTTCTGCACTGGCGGCGGTTGCCGGAGTGCTGCTTTGCTCTGCTTACCCTTCCCTGAATCCCTATACCGGCTCCATGCCGGGTATCAAGGCGTTTGTGGCTGCGGTATTTGGCGGTATCGGCTCTATCCCTGGAGCATTTATCGGCGGAATTCTGCTGGGGATTATTGAGATTTTTGCTAAGGCCTATATTTCATCTCAAATGGCGGACGCCATTGTGTTTGCCATATTGATCGTAATCCTGCTGATAAAACCCACAGGGATTCTGGGCAGGAATATTCAGGAAAAGGTGTAGGTCACAAAGCGATAATTCCGCGTGGAGGTTAGTATGAAGGCTTTAAAAGTTAAAATGAAGTCAGACAAAAATTTAAGAAGCAATCTTATCACCTTTGGTATGGTGATTGGCGTTTATATCATTATGCAGGTATTGCTGGCGGCAGGGGTGGTATCCAGCCTGGTCAGGGGGCTTCTGGTTCCGCTCTGTACGTATGCGATTCTGGCGGTATCTTTAAACCTGACAGTAGGGATTCTGGGAGAATTAAGTCTGGGGCATGCGGGCTTCATGTGTATTGGGGCATTTACCAGTGCATTCTTTTCCAAATGTATGCAGGAGGCGATTCCCATCGCAGCATTACGGTTCACCATTGCAATCCTGATCGGTGCACTGTGTGCGGGCCTTATGGGCCTGTTGATCGGTATCCCTGTCCTCAGGCTGAAGGGAGATTACCTGGCAATCGTGACGCTGGCTTTTGGGGAGATTGCCAAGAATGTCATAAATATGCTGTATATAGGCGTGGACGAGGCAGGACTGCACTTTTCCACAAAGAGTTCACTGGAGCTGAACCTGTCAGAGAATGGTACAGTCATTATCCAGGGCGCCCAGGGGATTACGGGGACACCCAATGATTCCAGCTTTACAGTGGGAATCGTGCTGCTTCTGATCACGTTGTTCGTCATACTGAACCTGATTCATTCCAGAGACGGTCGTGCTATCATGGCCATCCGGGATAACACAATTGCGGCGGAGTCCATAGGGATTCCCATTACAAAGTATAAACTGATGGCGTTTTCTGTTTCGGCAGCCTTTGCCGGGATGGCCGGTGTGCTTTATGCCCATAACCTGTCCACCCTGAGTGCAACGCCCAAGAATTTCGGTTATAATATGTCAATCATGATTCTGGTCTTTGTAGTGCTGGGTGGTATCGGTAATATCAGGGGATCTGTCATTGCGGCAGTAGTCCTCACTCTGCTGCCAGAGCTTCTGAGGGGCCTTAACGATTATCGTATGCTGATCTATGCGGTGGTGCTGATCGCTATGATGCTGTTTAACTGGGCGCCTGCATGTATTCAGTGGAGAGAGAAGATGGTTTACCGGCTCAAATCCAGAAAAAAACTTACAAAGGAGGCTGAATAGGAATGGCAATATTGGAGATACGTAATCTGGGCATTTCCTTTGGTGGTCTCCGTGCGGTGGATGACTTTAACATTGAGGTAAAGAAGGGGTGCCTGTACGGCCTGATCGGGCCTAACGGTGCAGGGAAAACCACAGTGTTTAACCTGCTGACCGGCGTATACAAGCCAAGTGAGGGAATCATTACTCTTGACGGCAAGGATATTACGGGTAAGAGGACGATAGATATCAATCATGCCGGTATTGCGAGGACATTTCAGAACATCCGGCTTTTTAAGGAATTGTCTGTGGCGGACAATGTAAAGGCCGGTCTGCACTCTCAGCTGCGTTACTCTACGATGGAGGGAATCCTCCGGCTGCCCGGATATCGCCGGGTGGAAAAGCAGCTGCAGGAGCAGGCGCTGGAATTATTGAGAGTCTTTGACCTGGAGGGTGAAGGAGAGGTTCTGGCGGCCAATCTCCCTTACGGAAAGCAGCGGAAGCTGGAAATCGCAAGGGCGCTGGCCACAAAGCCCAAGCTGCTCCTGCTGGATGAGCCGGCTGCAGGTATGAACCCCAATGAGACTCAGGAGTTGATGGAGACTATTAAATTTGTCCGGGAACACTTTGATATGACCATTATCCTGATAGAGCATGACATGAAGCTTGTCAGCGGAATCTGCGAGGAGCTTACGGTGCTGAATTTCGGACGTGTCCTTTGCCAGGGCACTACAAATGAGGTTCTTAATAATCCGGAAGTGATCAGGGCGTATCTGGGTGAATGATTGAAACGGCTTGACAGCCGGATTTCAGATCTCCCATTCCGTGTATTTGTATAAACGCACGAGAAGGAGGCTGACTGTTGTGAGCAGCTTGCGACCAATCTGCGGACGGCAGCCTGATGCAGTCAGACGCCGTAAGCTGCCTGGCAGGGGAGTTGGAGTGAGAAGCGGAAAGGCATGGTTACAGATGTTAGAGGTTAGAGATTTACAGGTATATTATGGCATGATACAGGCAATAAAAGGTGTCTCCTTTCATGTGGAGGAGGGGGAGGTAGTTGCGCTGATCGGCGCCAATGGCGCGGGTAAAACTACAATCCTTCACACCATATCAGGACTTCTTTCGCCAAAGGAGGGAAGTGTCATATTTGAGGGGACGGATATTACGAAGGTTCCCAGTCACAGGATCGTATCCATGGGGATGGCCCATGTCCCGGAAGGAAGACGTGTCTTTGCACAGCTTTCCGTCTTACAGAATCTGAAAATGGGGGCCTACACCAGGAAGGATAAGAATGAGATTCAGCAGACTCTGCGGACAGTCTTTGACCGTTTCCCCAGATTGGAGGAGCGTCAGAATCAGATGGCAGGAACCCTGAGCGGCGGTGAGCAGCAAATGCTTGCCATGGGCAGGGCCCTGATGTCCCATCCAAGGATCATACTGATGGATGAGCCTTCCATGGGACTTTCCCCTATTTTTGTCAATGAGATTTTTGACATCATCCAGGAAGTAAGTAAAGGCGGGACTACGGTTCTCCTGGTGGAGCAGAATGCAAAAAAGGCTTTGTCCATCGCGAACAGGGCTTATGTGCTTGAAACAGGCCGGATCGTCCTGGAGGGAAGGGCGGATGAGCTGTTGAAGGATGATTCTGTGAAGAAGGCTTATCTCGGCGAATAGTGTGCTTGGGAGCTTGGAAGGATATTGCCCCAAAGGGAGTTATCAGATCAGAGAGCTTATATGTAAACAGCCCGGAGGCTGGGTGGTACGTGTCTGAGCGGCGGGAGGGACAGTACTATGGACGGCTTCCGGGAACCGGAAAGGAAAGGGACAGGGTATGGAAAAGGTTGTCATTACCATTGCAAGACAGTATGGAAGCGGCGGACGAACGATCGGCCAGATGCTGTCGGAAAGGCTAAATATCCATTATTATGATAAAGAGCTGATGAAGCTGGCGAGTGAAGACAGCGGGATCAACGAGGCATTGTTTGCCAATGCTGACGAAAAGGTGAAAAGTACCCGGCTTTTCCGCATTGCAAAAAGCGTGTACGGCGGTGAGCTGATTCCTCCTGAGAGTGATAATTTTACCTCCACAGATAATCTCTTTAATTATCAGGCTAAAATTATCCGTAAACTTGCCGAGGAAGAGACCTGTGTCATTATCGGCCGCTGTGCAGATTATGTGCTGAAGGATTACGACAATGTCCTCAGTGTCTTTATTCATGCCCCAGAGGATTTCTGTCTGGAGCAGGCTGCAAAGAAGCACAGTATGAGCCGGAAGGAGCTGGAGAAGTTTATCCAGAAGACAGATAAGCACAGGTCAGATTACTATACCTATCATACCGGCAGAAGCTGGTTCGACGCCAGGAATTATGACTTGTGCCTGAACAGCTCAAAACTGGGCTTTGACAGGTGTGTGGACGAGATTATTGCGTACATGAAAGTGCGGTTCCAACAGGATTGAGATGATTTGTTTATCCCTATGTGAGCTGATACCCCTTAAGTAGACAAGGTAAATAACCAAAGTCTACTTAGGGGGTTTTTGTGTCAAATACAACATACTGATCAGCGGTAAAAGCGGAATATGCCGAATACCCGTCCCAGAATCTGGCAGTCATCTACGATAATGGGATCCATGGTATCGTTTTCTGGCTGCAGCCTGATATGGCCGTCTTCCCGATAGAAGGTCTTTACGGTAGCGGAATCATCAATCAGCGCCACAACAATATCGCCGTTCGCCGCAGTATCGCAGACATTGACAAACACACGGTCACCATCGAAAATACCGGCATTGATCATGGATTCTCCACGTACATTTAAAATAAAGGACTCTCCCTGGGGCACCACCTCGGCGGGAACCGGGAAGTATTCCTGTACGTTTTCTTCCGCAAAAATAGGCTGTCCAGCCGCCACATTCCCGATGACCGGAAGGCTGACCATTTCTGTCCGTACAACCTGGAAGCTGTCGTCGCAGATCTCAATGGCACGGGGCTTGGTAGGGTCGCGGCGGATATAGCCGTTTTTCTCCAGCGTTTCCAGATGGGAGTGAACGGAAGAGGTAGACTTCAGGCCCACTGTCTCACAAATTTCCCTCACTGTAGGCGGATAGCCTTTCTTTAGTATTTCTTCCTTAATATAATCGAGTATCTGTTGCTGTTTAGCTGAAATTTTCCCATGACTCATATTTACCTACCTCATTCTTTCTGATGATGAAATATCACTTATAATTTCCCTGACTATATAATATCATAACTGAACAGAAAAAGCAAACATATATTCCAAAAATATGTTCGGTATTTATATTGACAAACAAACGTTCCTGTGATATATTCCATTTACAGGATAAAGAACGGGTGTTCCGAACATATGAACCAATGTGAGATATAAAGATTGAAATTACCGTAATGCCTGGACGATAGCAACTATAAAATGTTCCGTTGCAGGATTTTTATGAAAGCGGAAAAGAAGGGAGAAGATTCTCATGGAGGAAGAGAATCAAAAGAAGGGAGAGCAAAAAATGGAAAAGCAGAGGGAAGAAAAGCAGAAAGAAGAAAAGCTGCAGTACTCCGAGGGAGAGAGCAGGTCGAAATTCTTAATCTTTGGGTTTGCCGTGGCTGTTATCATCAGTATGATACTGATTTGTACAATATCGTACAGTTCGATCAAAGTACAGGCAAACACCGGCTTTAAGTACTATACCGGCATAACAGTGAAAAGCGGTGAGACCCTCTGGAGTATCGCAGACAAGTATATTGATTATGCATATTATGAGGATAAAGCAGCCTATATTAATGAAATTGAATGCATCAACCATCTGGATGACGATGAAATGCTTTTGGCAGGGCAGCTTTTGATCATACCGTACTATTCGTCGGAATTTATGTAAGGCCAACGCATATTGTGAAAAATATGACTTACTCGTTTATTATATGGGGCGTTATGGCTATTTTTCCCTTAAGCGGACTATTTGGGCAGCCTTTCTGCGGCGTTCATCCGCCTGAGCCGCGTAATGTTTCCGGGTAGTGTTGACATCCTTATGCCCCAGTACGTCCGCGACCAGATAAATATCACCCGATTCCTGATAGAGGGTAGTGCCATAGGTGCTTCTGAGCTTATGGGGAGTAATCTTCTTCAGGGTGGTCACTCTGGAGGAATATTTTTTAACAAGATTTTCTACGGAGCGCACAGCCATCCTGCGGTTCTGAAGTGACAAAAACAGCGCTTTTTCATGGCCTTCTGCAGGGATAATATGCCTGCGTTCCTCCAGATAGTCCGACAATGCAGACTCTACCTCCACGCCGAAGTAGATTATTGCTTCATAGCCGCCCTTGCGACGAATTTTTATTCCGTTTACGTCAAAATCTATGTCGGAAATATCCAGGCCAACACATTCAGAAACACGTATCCCAGTACCCAGAAGCAGAGTCAGGAGCGCCACATCACGCAGCTTTGTCTTTTTATGATATTCCAGCTCCTTTTTGGTCAGTTTTGTTCCATCCTCCACCTGATCCAGAAGAATAGCTACCTCATTTGGTTCTAGGCGTATGATTTCCTTTTCATGCAGCTTGGGAAGGGGGACGAGGGAGGCAGGATTAGTGCTTATCATCTCATTTTGGAAAAAATAATTATAAAAGCTGCGCAGAGAAGCAAGTTTTCTTGCTTTTCCCCTCTCTTCATTGGAAATGGCCCTGCCGTCCTTCTGATAAAGGGACATATATTGCAGGTATTCTTCAATTTCCACACGTTTTACATTGTCCAGGATGTCGATAGGATAATCCTTAATCTCATGCTTTTGGCACACAGTATTGTTTTCATGCAGATATTCAAAAAAAAGGCGGATATCGTAGGCATAGGCAAGCCTGGTACGGGTAGATGTGTATTCTTCGATGCCGCGGAAAAATGTTTTGCAGAAAGCGGGAAGCGTTTCCAGGACAGAACGCATTTTCTGAATATTTTGTTTATTTTGTTCATCATGATAATTATTTGACTTTATTACTGCCAAGGTATTCCACCCAACCTTTCATATTTCCGGTTCTGACAGCGGTAAACATACGCTCCTTCACACCGGGATTTTCCAAATTCAGCTGCCGCAGCATATCTTTCACATATTCCCGCCGGGTATGCCCGTCCGCCGGACAGGGGCTTTTTACCACGGGAACGGCGTATTTATTGACGAAGCCTATTACATCGGCTTCATTCATATAGATTAGTGGCCTGATGACTGTCAGATCCATGCGGTCAAGATAAGTGACAGGAGCAAAAGTATGAAATCGTCCTTCATAGATCAGGGACATCAGCATGGTTTCTACTACATCATCCTTGTGATGTGCATAAGCTACCTTATTGCAGCCCGCTTCCTTTATAGCCTGGTTCAAGGCGCCTTTGCGCATTTTGGAGCAGAGGGAGCAGGGATTATCCTCCCTGCGTTCCTCAAATACAATCTGTGAGATATCCGTATTGACAATTGTATATTCCACACCAAGGTTTCTGCAAAATTCCTGAAGCTTGTCCAGTTTCAGATTCTTAAAGCCAAGATCCACCGTTACGGCGCGTATTTCAAAACTTTCAGGATAAAAGCGTTTTAATGCGTTCATGGCGTACAGGAGTGTAAGGCTGTCCTTACCACCGGAAATCCCAATGGCAATTCTGTCTCCCTCCTGAATCATATGGTAATCGTCCACTGCTTTGCGGACATGGCTCAATACCTGTTGAAGCTTCATTGTTCCCTCCATATTACAGATGTATGAATTCTATTATATACGATTCTTTACAGAAATCAAAGGGGGCATAAATTATATTTTGACTTTATGTGGATATACTGTTTGATGTACAGGCTAAATAAAAATGCCTGCTAAAAAAGTAGTGGAAGGAGCTGTAAATTATGGCAGTAGATTTTACAAAGAGTGTTACAAAGGATAATCTGATGAGGGCGTTTGCCGGAGAAAGCCAGGCGAGAAACAGATATACCTTTGCTGCTTCTCAGGCAAAGAAAAATGGATTGTATGTAGTCAGCGCTGTTTTCGCTTTTACGGCCTCCCAGGAGAAGGAACATGCCGAAATTTTTTATAAGCATCTGAAAGAGTTGGCGGGTGAGACCATCTATATCGATGGAGGATATCCGGTTGATATTTCGGACAGTGTAACGGATTTGCTTTCCATGGCTCAGCATAACGAGTACGAAGAACACGATGATGTGTACAAGGCATTTGGAGAGAAGGCAAGAGAAGAGGGATTTGACAGAGTAGCAGCCGTGTTTCAGCATATTGCGGGAATAGAGAAGATTCACGGAGACCGGTTCGGAAAATTTGCTCAGTTGTTAAAGGATGGCAGGCTCTTTGTCTCAGATGTGGAGGAAGAGTGGATGTGCTTAAACTGCGGCTACGTTTTCAAGGGTGCGAAGGCGCCGGCTGTATGTCCGGTCTGCCAGCATGATCAGGGTTATTTCATTCGATTTGAGCTTGCGCCTTTCGGCAGATAAGAGTATTATAGAAGTAAATCCATACCAAAGAGGGGAAGATCTGTATGAAATTTAAAATAAACAGCAAATATTTCAGATGGGGGTTGACAGCATTTACAGTGATTGCTGCCAGCATAGTCTTTTACTATTTTATGTTCCACCATTCCAGCATCAGGACGGGTATTGGAATGATAGCGGACATAGTAATGCCGGTCATGCTGGGACTGATAATGGCATATCTGTTGACCCCCATTTTGAATTTCCTCGAAGACAAGGTCATGTTACCTCTTTGTAAAAAGTGTAAAATAAGGGAATCCGCAAAAAGGAATTCCATTATCAGGGGAATCGGTATCCTGATTACGGCTTTTTTATTTGTGTCAGTAATCTATCTTTTAATTGCCATGCTGTTGTCGCAGATCATCCCCAGCATACAAAATATTGTTGTGAATTTTGATTCCTATACCAACAATTTTATCCAGTGGCTTGATAAGCTTCTGGAGGATAATCCTGAAGTGGGAGAGTATGTCGTCAGAAATGTAGATAAATATTCGGGAGAGCTGGAAAAATGGATCAGTGATTTTACCAAGATCAGCCCTCTGATCCGAACGGTTTCCATGAGTGTTATTAATGTGCTTGGAGTGCTGTGGGACAGCATTATCGGGTTTATTATTTCTATTTATGTTCTGGCCAGCAAGGAGAAATTTGCCGGACAGGCAAAAAAAATTGTCTATGCGGTATTTGAAAGGGATACTGCAAACACAGTGATACGGAATTTTCGCTTTACGCACAGGACATTCATAGGCTTCATCAGCGGCAAAATTCTCGATTCCATTATTATCGGGATCCTGTGCTTTATTGGTACATCCATCCTGCGTACCCCTTATGCGGCCCTGGTCAGCGTGATCATCGGGGTTACGAACGTGATTCCTTTCTTTGGACCATATCTGGGGGCGATTCCCTGCGGGATACTGGTTCTGATCGTGGATCCCTCGCATCCTTTGAATTGTGTTTACTTTTTGCTGTTTATCCTGATTTTGCAGCAGTTTGACGGTAATATACTGGGGCCTAAGATTCTGGGAAGTTCTACCGGCCTTACCGGATTTTGGGTCATTTCTTCCATTACTCTATTTGGCGGACTGTTTGGGGTGCTGGGCATGATCATCGGTGTACCTATATTTGCCGTAATCTATGCTGCAATCCGTTCTCTGGTCAATACCTCCTTAAGAAAGAAGGATTTACCACATGAGACAAAGAAATATGAGAATCTGGATTATATCGATCAGGAGGGGATTCATGAAAGTATTCCGGCAAAGAAGCCTTTAAAGCTTAAGCACAGTATCGTTGGAAAGGCAGGCAGCGTGGAAAGTGAATCTGCTGAAAGCGGCGGGGACAATGAGAAATGATCCGTTACTCATTGTTCATCAGGCAGGGAGGCTTGGCTGAATGTCAATGATACTATATACTTGGCACTCGGGGATGATTTCTTCCGAGGCGGACGGGAGGTACAAATGAGATTTCTGATACAGCGGGTGACGCAGGCAAGTGTGGAGGTTGAGAACAGGATGCTTGGCAGCATTGGAAAGGGATTTCTGGTGTTTGTGGGAATCAGCGGTACGGACACAGAGGAAACTGCTGATAAAATGGTCAAAAAGCTGATCGGGCTGAGAATATTTGAGGATGAGAATGGGAAGACCAATCTGGATATAAAGACGGTAGGAGGGGAAATGCTGATTATTTCCCAGTTTACGCTGTATGCGGATTGCAAAAAAGGAAACAGGCCTTCCTTTGTACACGCCGGCCCTCCGGAAGTTGCAAATAAGCTGTATCAATATATTCTTCGGCGGTGCAGGCAGGAGATTGGGAGAGTGGAGGAGGGCTCCTTTGGCGCCGAAATGAGGGTTTCACTTTTGAATGACGGTCCTTTTACCATATGGCTTGATTCAGAGGAGCTCTGATACCATCATGAAATTATGGAATGATAGACGTGCAGGGATACATAACAATATACAGGGTGTGAAATAAATTTCACATCAAAGAGAAAGAGGAGGGAACATATGATTGATCTTGTAGCAGCTGTTGTAATTATTGTGGCAGTATTATTTGTGGTAATCTTTTTGACCGGCTATGTGAAGGCATCTCCCGACACGGCCCTGATCATTTCAGGCCTTCGCAGAAAACCCAAGGTTCTGATCGGTAAGGCTGGTGTAAAGATTCCTTTTCTGGAGCGAAAGGATGCCCTGAATCTGCAGTTGATTCCTATCGATGTTAAGACCTCAAGTGCAGTTCCCACGGCAGATTACATAAACATTAATGTGGATGCCACTGTTAATGTCAAAATCAGTGATAATGAAGAACGCTTAAAGCTGGCGGCCCAGAATTTCCTGAATAAGAAGCCTGAATATATCGGCCATGTGGCCCGGGAGGTGCTCGAAGGAAATGTCCGCGAAATCGTCGGGAAGATGGCATTAGAGGAAATGGTATCTGACAGACAGAAGTTTGCCATGCTGGTTAAAGAAAATGCGGAACCGGATCTTGCGGCCATGGGGTTGGATATCATCAGTTTTAACGTACAGAATTTTGTGGACGGTAATGGCGTCATAGAGAATCTTGGTGTGGATAACATAGTAAAGATTCAGAAGAATGCTGCTATTTCCAGGGCCGAGAGCGAGAAGGAGATTGCCAAGGCACAGGCACAGGCAAAACGTGAATCGAATGAAGCGGAGGTAAATGCAGAATCTGAAATCGCCAAAAAGAAGAATGAGCTGGATATCCAGAAAGCTGAGTTAAAGCGGGAAGCTGATATTAAGCGTGCAGAAGCAGATGCCGCCTACAAGATTCAGGAGGAGGAGCAGCGTAAAACAGTTGAGATAACCACTGCGAATGCAAATATTGCTAAGCAGGAAAAAGAAATCCTCTTAAAACAGCGTGAAGCCGAAGTTATGGAACAGGCGCTGGACGCGCAGGTTAAGAAAAAGGCTGAAGCTGATAAATTTGCCAAGCAGCAGCTTGCAGATGCACAGCTCTATGAGCGTCAACGTGAAGCGGAGGCTAAAAAATTTGAAACAGAAAAAGAATCAGAAGCTATGAGGGCACAGGCTGATGCCCGAAAGTATACCATGGAGCAGGAGGCTGAAGGTATCCGTACCCGAGGTGTTGCAGAGGCTGAGGCAATTCGTGCAAAAGCGGTGGCTGAAGCAGAAGGTATTGAGAAAAAGGCTGAAGCCATGGCAAAGATGGGGGAAGCGGCTGTGTTGGAAATGTACTTTAAGGCGTTGCCTGAAGTAGTCAAAAATGCTGCGGAACCTCTGACCAATGTGGATAAGATCACAATGTATGGTGACGGGAATTCAGCTAAGCTGATGAAAGATGTCATGGGAACAGTGGTTCAGATTACGGATGGCCTGAAGGAGGCTACCGGAGTGGATCTTCAGGCGGTATTATCAGGCTTCCTGGCCGGTAAGGTCGCAACGGCTACAGGTAAAGCTACAACGGCCACATCACAGGATAATAATACTGATTTCTGATAGAATTTCATGAGGCTCAACTTCATACGCACGTCATACACGTAAGTGTAATAATAATTAAAACAGGTGGAATCATAACACCTGTTTTAATTATTGTTTATGATTTAATAAAGGTAAAAAGAAATATAGTGTTGATAAATATTATGAATTGCCAATAATATAACAAATGATATTATTATGCATAATCATAACCACTATGAAAATCAACACCGTGGGAAACTATTCGTTAAAAAGAGTTTACATGGCATCCACATTCAAGTGTTTATTCAGCTTTTTGTCAAAGGTGAATACAGTTTCACCGTTCAACGAGTGATAGGCAACCAGCAGGCAGTCAACAAAATCAAGTGATGTACTGGAAAACAGGTCTATCGCATGGATGACACAGTCGGAGTGTTCAATCCGGACAATGGATGATAGTCCACGGATGATAGACCTGATCTTGTCTTTCGGGGTAGAATAGACGCTTTTCAGCACATAGACAACCTCTGCAATGATTTCCGGTTTTGTATATGCGCCGGATTCTATGACCTCCGCAGCACGTTTCGCCATTTCAGCATTGTCATTCAAGACAAATCTTAAAATCACGTTAGCATCTATCAGCTGCAAATTTTTCCGCAATAGCACGTTCAAAAGCCCCCTCCTCCTGTTCCATCAATGCCGGATTCGCATATTCATGGGCGATTCCGAGCATGGATTGTATAATTTCCCTTTTTGTGGTTGCGGGTTCGGATGGCGATTCATAGGTGTCCGAATCAATGAACCGCACAAACGCATAAACGGTTTCGATTTTATCGTCCGGCATGGTTTCCAACAAGCCGATTGTTTTTTCCAAAGTTGACATAGACGTTCCTCCTTTGATTTTATTATACTGATTCTTATAAATTATATGCTGTTCGAAAACGGCAGGGTGTCACCGGCATTGTTTCATCATGGGGAAAAACCCTCGCATGCGAGCTAACTATTCGTTAAAATCCACAATGTTTATCGAAAATGCAGCATAGCGGAATGGCAGTTGCATAGCGTGCGGCATCCATTCTCCCGACGGCCGCACGCTGAGCCATGCAACTGTTTGATAAACAAGAAGTTTA
>CATKXX010000016.1 GCA_949840935.1 uncultured Acetatifactor sp.
GCATCATTTCCCGCATGGCTGCTTTTTGTGGGCTTTCTTTTCTTCTTGCCATAATAAAATACCTCCAGACTGTGTAATGTTATCTTACATCAGTTCGGAGGTTTACACAAACTTTGGGACAGTCCCAACAAATGATTTTTCGACTTACATTCAAATATCCAAGATTTTACATCCATATAATATGAAAGCCGACAGCAGATTACATCATTATACATAATCTGCCATCGGCTGCTTGCTCCCTCTTATTCTATTCAAATAAAAGTTCACCCATCTCCTCCGTATAAAAATCTTCTGTTTCACTTCTAACCTGTTCCCTGTCCTCGTCGGTCATAACATTTTGTTTTCCGCTGCTCCTCCATACATTTTCCCCGTCATTCCATGCCTGATAGATCCAATACGCCACATATCGGAGCTGTTGATACCCATAGGCAACATAATAATCCGGAATCATAGATATATCTGCCAGATACCTTATCCAATTCTCCGTTGTCACAGGTATTTTTCCCTCTTCTCGCTTATATTTCACATATTCCAGAAATTCCACAAAGAAATATCTCACGGGAATCAACAGAAAAATAGCAAAGATATCTGCCACAATCTCCTCAATATCCGCTGGGCACATTGGCATAATGCAATAATCCTCATAAAAATCCCTGTCATCATAATGCATGATATAATGTGCAACTTCATGCGCAATGGCATATCTTTTAGAAGAAGTAGGCGCTGCCTTGTCGGCATAAATCGTTTTCTTTTTTTCCTTGGTAAAAAAATTATTTCCAATCTGAATCTGCCCGATTATCCGATTCATATTGTTCCAACCGGAAAATTCATTCAAGTCTTCTATCTCTATCTTAGCTCCCAGCCTTTTCGCAAGCAACTCTATATCAACAGGAAACCTTCCGTTCTCACCCAGTACTGTCCGGATCAGGCAATCCGCCTTACGGCTGGCCTCCCAATAATACTTTATCAGCGGTTGTGGTTTTTGAATTTCTCCCTGAAATTCTTCTTTCAGGAACCTCTTGATATCCCGCATCAAATCTTCTAAATCTTTAATTCTCCAATCCATGTCAATTGTCGGCATCTTCGGTTCTTTCCTCTCCCTTTCCGTACATCTCTTTCTCTATGGCATCCCAGTCTGCCAAGCCTTCCATCACTTGATACTGTTCTTCTTCCATGTGTTGGAGCAAGTCGAAGATTTCAGATACATAACGCATCCAACAATATATAAGATTCTCCCTCCGTAGAACATTGCTTCGGGTCTTTTCAATATATGCCAAGATTCCCTCTCTTTTTTGGTAAGCAATTCCCTTACCCCTTTCCATATCATCCATGTATTTTCCCTTATATTTTAACACATTATCGGCGTTTTGCATATACTCGTTTTTTAGAATATAATTCCACGCTGCTCCGAGAGACTTTTTCATTTCATCTGTAATCCCAATATTTGCCTCCTGCATGCTTTCATCCATATCTTCTTTTGTTTCCCGATAATTATTGCATATAACCCTAAGCAAAAGCCAAATATATATATCCTCCCAATTCTCAGAAACTTTCTCCAAGTCCTCCAAATGAAATTTCTTATCCCAATCTCCCTGTTTCAGCATCAGCACAACAAGATCTCGGTATTCATTTCTTACTTTATCAATGATTCTTAACGTTCTATGATTTCTCTGACGGAAATTCATCATAAACAATTTATATCCGCCATAAACCATATCACGTTGATGGGCATCCTCCATATTATTTATCAATCTTAACACTTTTTGTTCTGATTGAGACAGAATGCCCAATAACTGCTGGCGCACATTTAGAAGTTTTTTCAGCATGTGTAATCCATGTATTGTCTTCTGTGCTTTCTCCGAATGAACCTGTTCGTCAATTTCAACCAGCTCGTCTTTTGCAAAGGGAAAAATCACCTTGGAATATGATTCTTCCGCCATATATCCCCGCTTAACAAAAAAGTGGGAATAGGGTAATTTTGTGCAGCTTAAATTCTCCAGCCCTTGCCATGCAGGGATGGAAAAACGTTGAATGTCATACTTGTTGGCTTCTTCCAAAATGCGTTGCAGAATCAATTTTTTTGTAGACATATCCATAAACACAAAGGGTAATGTTTTCCCATGGATAATATTTACCCTTGTGTTCCCGTCTTCACTCATAAATAGCGCCACAGTTGGGATATACCGTAACAGCCACTTCAGCAAATACTGCTGCAAATATTCTCCCGGATTCATGGCACCGTTACCGCCAAGCGTATCCTTTCCATATTCATCAGCAAAAGCCAGCGCCGTATTCCCCATCTGCAGTATTCTGCTCTCCATTTCTTTTTTCTCATCAGAATTACTTGCCATGACGGAAAATTGTTTCAGACACTGAATAATGCCTGATTTTTTTCCATCATCCCTTACTGACTGGATAGGAGTCAGGTACTGTTTCCAGCCGGCTGATCTGTTCTCTCGCTTAGACACCACCAAAAACTGATTTTCATGGGAAAAAATATCCGGAAAGGTAATCCATCCACTCCCCCTCATCTCTTGGTTTGGTTCTTTCTCCAAATCAATTTGAGGACGATGCTCTATATGGAAGAGAATAGAACTCTCCAATGTCGAATCCTCAAATCTCTCCACATACTCGTCTTCGTTCTTTATGCTCTTCCGCTGGCCACAGCTCTTTTGAACATATTCCACTACCTTGGCCCAACAGCTATTCTCATCCCCATTACTTCCACAACCAATTTCCTCCAAAGGTTCAAAAGCTTCTTTCTGGGCAAAGAAGGCCAGCATCGTAATAGAAATGATGTTCTCCTTATACATCACACGCAACTGGTTCCTCTTCTCTGCAAATTTAACAAGCCACTCCCCCTGATCCGTCACGCCGGAAATCTGTTCCTCCCCGTTTTTCCACCGCTCCATTTTTTCCGTAAGCTTCCTAAAAATCACCGCCTTATCATTAAGGGAAATTCTGACACAGTCCTTTACTGCATCCGGATGCTTCTCGTTCATAATTTTTAACGTTTTTAAAACGGATTCCAGCAATGGCGTATAAATCTCCTGAAGAAAATGCTCTTTTCCTTTTTCTGTAAACCCTTTCCTGCTTAAGCTCACAAATTCCCGCTCCAATTTTCCTTTAATATCTATGCATTGAAGCAATTCGTTCCCGATTCCCGGGAGTTCCCGTTCTTCCAGCAAGATGCCCTTATAATATATTTTTACATTTGGAGAATTTTTTTCACAATGCTTATCTGAGTTTTCCGTCTGCTGCCTTTCCTGAAGCAGAAAATTGACCATATTGATCAGGCAGAATGTACACAATTCATTATCCCAATAGTATAAATGTCCGTCCCGGCAATCTAAAAGAGCAATTGTATTTTCGGTCTTTTCCACTACAATTTCTCTATTTTCGTTGTTACCGCTTTTGATTCCGCTCTCCTCATTTTGGTATTTTTTATAATAAAACGCCCATGCTTTTCCACTTCTCTCCCAATCCCGTTCTTGAAACAGCTTTATCATCTTTTCCACATCATTAGGTTCAAAGTTTTTATTTACGATTGTTTTAAATTCTTTCTCTGCCTTGTCTGTCCCGGCTGTATCCTCTACTTCCTCTGATTTTTCCTTATCGGGATTTAATTTGTATTTTAATTTTTTAATCTGATTTTTTTCGGTTAAATTCAACGGTATAGTTACATACGGATTTCTTTTTACATTCAAATGGATGGGAAATAACTGTTCCCCAATTATAGTATCCAAATACAATGCCATTTGCGCAAGCAACTCCGCAGAATGCCTCAATGGGCGGAGCACTTCGTATTCTTTATCAAAATAGTCCTTGCCATCCCATGCAGCAGGATATAATTCATGCAGCAGCTTCTTACTTGCCGGCACAAATACTTCGAAACGGGTTCCATAAGAATCATCATTCTCCGAAAGCCTTTCCATCGGACGGACATTGATATAGCCTTCATAATAATTGGATTTTACCGTTGAGAACGTAATCTCATATTTCTCATTGTTACGTGTATAGGTAATACATTTAAAAGTATTTGCCAAAATAAATGCCGACTGAAGCCCAATGCCAAATTCCGCTGTCGGTTTCAGCCACTCCGGCATATCCCGGATTATATACTTTTCTCTCTTCCTGCTGTCTCCCACACTGGCAATACTTATAATGCTCTCCTTGTCTATTCCCGTTCCGAAATCCTTAATTCGCACTCTGACCCCGTACTGCAGCAGTTCATTTATTTTACCCTCCCGCAGTGCTTTCACATCTGCTTCCTCTATAGGCTTTATGTCCTTTTCCTCGTTCTGTTTTACAATTTCCATCTCTATTTCAATGGGGAAATTATCGGTTGACAAAATCTCACCCAACTGGTCAGGTGACATTTTCTTCATATCATTCTTACTGTTGTAATAACCTCTGGTTCTGACACATTCATTCCAGTATTGAACCTTGCTGGCATCAATGGCATTCTGCAGAAATTCCCTCAGGAATACAAATTGATCCCTATATACATTAGAGCCTTCCAAAATGGCAAAGGCTTTTTTCTGGGAAATCCGAAATTGTGCCGTAACAAGTTCTTCTGGTATTTGGAATCCTTGCAAATATAACTTCACAGATTCTATCGTAGGAAGTGCCCCACTAAATTTATCCGGACAAATCTGTGACCAGTTGTAACCTGCCTCTGCCAATATACTCCGCAGCATATCACATTCTTTTCTTACAAGCCGGAGAGCCTCCTGAGAATTACAGTCCGCCTCTATGGAAATTTGATTTTGCTTAATGTATAATCTGCGGATAGCCTGATGTTTCTCATAATGGCGCTGTGAAAGTTCCGGCAAGGCGCCGACGCATTCCCTTGTCAATGGGTGGAAACGGTCATTATCCATATCCAAAATATCACCCAGCTGCAAGAGTACGGCTACAAACCGCGGATGCAGGTAATCAGATGCATATCCGTTATCCTCCTGGGGAAGATCCATGATATGTGAAAAGTCACCGTCCGTATGTAAACCTGCGCATTTAGCAATCCAAAGGAAAATCCGCTGGGGTATCCCCGCCATGGAAAACCCACTGCCTAATTTCTCAGACTCCAACGTCCACTTTTCCAACCGCTCACTGGAAAGCTCCCCATGCTCCGGCCTCCGGTATGTAGCAATTAAATGCAGAATGGCATAATAGACGTCCAGCTTATCGGCGTAAAGCCTTTTCATCTGCTTTTCCTTATCTTCCTCATCCCTGTACGTATAATCCTGCTTTTGTAAAGCTCTGATCGCACGTTGGAATACGGGATCGGTTTCATCCTCCATCTCCCTGATCATGTCAACAAATTTGTCATTTTTAACAATATTTTCCCGATCCTCATAAGTGATAACCATGCCAATATCATGGATATACACCGTATGCAAAAGCATAAAGCAATCCGAAGCGGAGAGTTCTTTAATTCTTTTTTCCCCAAGAATCATCTCTATATTGTGGAGCACTGTTTTAGCATGGGATTCATCATGTTTACTGTAGGTCGGGAATGACCCCATGGTGGTCTCCAGCAGCTGGGACAGCCAACGCCTGTTCTGGCACCATGCATGCCACAGGATCCCGTTACGTTCCGTATGCGGGTCACTTTTATAATAGTACTCCAATTGCCCTTCAATTGTCCGATGTATTTTCTTATTCTTTTTCCCCATTGTCCGTTTCCTGCTCTTTTTCTGATTTTTTTGTCATGCTTTCCGAATACTTTCCCATAATCAGTGCATTCGCCAAACCCATTTTATTATCTTCGTCAACAATAGCATTGTAACGTTCCACATACCAATCCAAGCTGTCTTTATCAAAAGATTGGTCATATTCCATATCTCTGATCAGCCTGTCCAATTTCATAAATGTAGCAGTTCTCTGTTGTAACTTTTCATTCCATGCAAACCCTTTTGCCACTAAAGGAGCTATTGCGCCCATTGCACTGGTCAATAAGCCTGCCACTTTCATAAATACTTGTAAATTCTCCATCAAACTCAGCGCCACAAATAAAGTTGTCAAAGGATATAGCACTGACACAATCACATTCACCACCTGAACACAGCGCCTGTATGTTTTTCGCTTCTTATCCGTATAATCATAATAATTTCCGATGTCCTTCTCTAATTTACCCAGCCGCTTCCGAAAATCCTGCATCCCCTCACCCTCCGGTATATTGTTTATATCCCGCTTTCCGCCTGTACTCTGCCCTTCATCCTTATCCTGCCCCTGATCCACATCTTGCATATAGTTTACACCACATTCTCCGCCAGATTCGAGATTACGTGTCGTCACTTCATACTTAATTTGGGCAAACCGGATTCTTAGATATATCTGAAATTTTTCCTTCCATTTTATATAATGTTGTATGGTATCTGCTTCCGGTTCTTTACCACACATAAGCACTTCCCATACCTGTCTGACAGTCTCCATGGAATCCGCTGTTGTAATCTCTCGATACAGTCCCTTCAATTCTTCCTCCATGTGCTCCTTGCAGGGAGCTATTGACGATAACCTTAAATGCAGCAAATATTTTGCCTCTGGCGGATTCCCATGAATATCCCTGTAGAGCCTTTCCTCCTCCGTCATTTCCAAGGGTTCCTTATCAAGCAAAATAAATGGTGCAAATAGAATTTCCTGCTCATGAGGATACTTGCTTTCCTCTTTCAGTACCGCATTTATGTCTACATGCTCCATATTCCCCAAGGTCTCCACCTCGAGCAAAAGTATGCCGTCCTTATCATCAAAGTCTGTATTCTTACAGTTGCATTTTTTTGTGGACATGAAAGAATACATCTGGCCATGTTTTAAAAACTCCAAGGTATTCATCCGGTCAGTGCGATATGTATGGTATTTATCTTCATGTTCATAGGAATAAGTATATTTGCACATCGCAGAATATAATCTGCAATATACATTTATCATTTCATCCATATGTGTAAATATGGACAGAGTAACTTTTTTCCCTTCTTCCATCAGTCTGGCTTTTTCATTGCTGATTCCCGGCATGAGCAGGGCGTTGATTACGATGTAAGAATTGTCCACATCATAAAATTCTCTCAAATTGCTATTTCCAGGACTCAGGGCAATGCCTGGCCCTCCCCCTTGGTAATATAAAATACTATTTTTCTCCAATCTATTAATCTCATCCATTTTTAACCTCATTTCTGCGCTGCTTTGTTGCGGAAGCTTCCTTTTCAAAGCCAGCCATCCCACTTCCGTTAAAGTATTAATCTTCTGCGATTTATACAACATCTTCTTGCTACTTTTTATTGCGTATATAATAATATTATATGCCTGAGTTATACCTTTATTCAACATTATTTTACAACAAATTTGTATCTATAGCCATATTTCGCAGCAATTTAAACAGCCTCTCCTGCGAAGTCAAAATCGCATCCCCTACGCTCCCCTATACATAGAGTAAGTATATTGTAAAAATTATCCCGTGATGTTAACATATGAAAAAAACTAACATTATGTGCTATGTCTGAGATTGCCGGAAACGGTGAGACCGGTATCGCCCATGCGTGCCTCGGTCATGCAGGCCGGGCAGCAGGGAACGAAATTGCAAGAGGAAGTATCAATGGGATGTTAAACACAGTTAGCTATAAAAAGTCCAGGGGATTTTTTTCGACTTTATCACGCTTTATGGAAACGACACTGAGTATATTTTGATGTGGCATGAAGATGTTGGCTCTTTGATTTATTCTCATCAAGATGACCGTGATACCGCACAGTTAGAAGTGCAAATCAACATTATAATTCAAGAGTAAATTACAGACTTTACTTGGGTCAGGAATAACACCCCTCGTTGTCCCCACATACACCTGTTACCCTTGCGCTGCGCTCCCGTCTGCGCCGTATTACTGCGCTGTATATGCAGTTTTGGCGGCGGTCTGGATGTGGTAATGCAGCTCTCTCCTATGAGAAACAGCATTAAAGTTTTTCCATTTTCCCCACTTGGAAATAGTAAAAAAGCAACTGAAATCAAGTATTTTACACCCCGCCCTGCTACACTGTATACAGGGTGGTCGAAGCGGACAGGTTGGAGACGGGATTTTCATGAAAACAACAGCCGGAGGAGGACGGAAAATGTACGAATGGCAGCAGCAGATTCAAATGATCGTGGATGAGATTGACAAATGTATAAAGAAGCATCAGGATGAATCTCTGACCCTGCAGTCCCTCTCACGCAGGCTGGGATATTCTGAGTATTACACCACCAGGAAATTCAGAGAGATATCGGGATTATCGCTCCGAGATTACCTGCGTCTCAGAAAGCTGGCCTTTGCGCTGTGGGAAGTGCGGGACAGCGATCGAAGCTTTCTGGAAATAGGCATTGATTATGGTTTTTCCTCCCATGAAGCCTTTACCAGGGCTTTCAAGGCTGCCTACGGCATAACGCCCAGCGCATACCGCAGGAATCCCATACCCGTAATTCTCCGCACCAAGATACACCCATTCGACCGCTACTTTTTCGGAATAGGAGAGATTGGCATGGTAAAATCAACAAACAACACTAATTGTACATCCATCAAGATTTATTTTATCACCGTACCCGCCCACAAGTTTCTGCATATCAGGAATTATGAAAGCATCGGGTACTGGGACTTCTGGCAGAAACAAAGTCTGATTCCGGGACAGGACTGTGAGACGATCTGCGGCCTGCTGGACAGCATCAAGGGGAAACTTGACGACCAGGGCGGCACCGAGTCCAACAGCGGCAGCGGCCACGTTATCGGCTATCTCAATGACCCCAAGGGCAGGATCGGCAGCTGGGGCATCCCCCTGGCAGAATGCTACGGGGTGCGGCTTCCCCCGGATTATCAGGGCGAGGTTCCGCCACAGATGCTTTTGATGGACGTTCCCGAGGCAGATTACGTTGTATTTGAACATGGGCCCTTTGATTATGATAAGAATAACCGCAGCGTGGAAGAAACGGTGGAGGAAGCAATGAAAGCTTTCGACTATGAGGATTCAGGCTATTGCCTGGATACTACCCCCGGCAGGATCGGTTATTTTTACCACGACCCGGAGCGGTTCTGGAAATTTGTCAGGCCCGTGCGGAAGCTTTGATCTTTCATTCACTCTGGCTCTGATACCCGCATTTACGGAATTCCAGTGAATATCATAAGCGCCAAAGACCCCGACGGCCTGTTGCGGGGCCTTTGGCCGTTTCTACCGGAGAGAATTTCTTCGTCAGACGGACAAATCCCCGTCACCCCAGCCGCACCATCATGTCTACGCCAGGCGGACAGTCCTACAGTCCAGCCGCATCATCATGTCTGCATCAAGCGGACAGCCTCACAACCCAGCCACATCATCATGTTTGCATCAGGTGGACAGATCCACATCATCCCAGCCGCACATATGGTCGATACCGGCCAGCCAGAACAGGGCCCGGTGACGCTCCATGGCCACGCCTGCTTCCACTCCCTGGGGGGCGGGCATTCCCATGACCCGGGCGTCCTCACAGGCCCAGCGCAGGCGGTAGATCAGGTCTGCCTGCTCCAGCAGTTCTTTCCGGGGTCGCAGCTTCGCAGCCGCCAGCAGCTCCTCCATGGTACGCCGGTTCTGCAGCAGCCGGACAGTACCGGGGACATCACAGATATGATCCGGCCAGAACAGGTCATCGGTAAGCCCCAGCGCCCACTCCATCACCCACAAGTTTTCATACTGCCAGCAGTACTGTATCTGGGTCTGCTCCGTGGAATCAGGATCGTCCAGATATGCTTTTTCCCCGGGGGAAAGAAACCTCTCCGCCCCATAGCTCTCCATCACAGGGGCAACAAATTTCAGCCCTTCCTCATAGGACATGTGCTCGCCCAGCCGGCACTCAGAATACAGCGACACCGCCAGCAACGCCGCCGCACGGCCGCAGACCTCCTCCACCGTCCGCCCGGGGGGATTTTCATCCTCGTCCAGCAGGGGCAGCCAGGGAGTGACATAGATGTGCCGCTCCCGCAGCAACGCCAGGGAACGGTTCCTGCGTTCCATGGCCTCCACAGGCGCGCCCTGTGCCCAGTCCGGCCCCGGCTGAAGCTCTGCGGGCATATAATATTTCAGCCCGCTCTTACCCTCCCTGTCCAGGATGACCCGGCCTTTACCGTCAAGCAGCGCCAGCCCGTCTCCGAAAGTTATTACGCCCTGAAGCGTCTCCGCAATGCCCAGCAGGAGCGTCCGGGCCTGCTTTTCCTTCCTGGCGGTCTCTGCGAGGCCGGTGCTGTCAAAGGAGTAAATAATCCTCAGCAGGCTGTTGCACTGCCGCAGATGATAAAAAAGGTTCCGTTTGATATCCGTCTGCTCTGTCTTGAGCTGGTAGACATACCCTGCCACACCCGCCAGCTGTTCTTTGGCAAACTTGCCGTCTTCCCCCTCGTCTTTAGGGCAGGCGGCCAAAAGGACGATCTCCGTATCCCCTTTATGCAGGGTAAGAACACTGCTGTCGCCCGTATGCTCAAGCTGCAGCATTTCCTCCACCCGGTTCAGCGCCTTCCGGGGATCCGGTTCCGGGCAGAACAGCTGCCCCGCCTCCCTGACCCGCTCCGGGGCCTTGCTTTTTCTGAATGTGTCTAACAGTCCCATTGTGGTTCCTCCTTGTACAAAAATATGGTTCTGATTTGATGATTCATCAAAAGCATACCTTTTGTCAAGGATATTTTATATTTTCGTCCGCAGCCCGTAACAATACAGCCTATAGAGTCTTGCCATTTAGCCTATGGAACCTGCAATTTAGCTTATGGCTTCTGCAATTTTCTTTTTGACTTCTGCAATTTTCCTTATGACTTCTGCATTTTTCTTTATGGCTTCTGCATTTTTCTTTATGGCTTCTGCATTTTTCCTTATGACTTCTGTAATTCGTCGCTTGTCCTGATCCTGTGATAAATTTCCAGCCCGCTTTTTCTGCCAAACATTCGGAGACTGTTCAGATAAATTATTTTAGCGTTCTTCTCCCTGCCTTCGATCATTTCCTGGATTTCCGCTATTCTATCCTCGTATTCCGTGCCTGCAAACAGGCTGTCCAATACCTTCCTTACCCGCTTCTTTTCCATATAAGCGGAATAGTACCCTCCTATGGACACTTTTTCCTTCAGGCGCCGGAGCGTGTCCGTGCGCTCATTCTTTTCGTTCCCGCATACAATGGCGTCTTCAATGCAGGGCGACACCAGTATTTTCCTCCGATGAACCGCCCTTTTCTCCCAATAGTCCCGGATTGCCTGAAATCCGTTGTCATTGCTGACTACCGCAATCCCACCTTCATACCCCTTTCCAACCAATTCCCCAAGCCTGGACGCAATGTAAAAATCCAGGGCGTTTTTCCCTATTTTACACAACTTGCACACCTCAAAAACACATCCGGAAACAGCAATGCTTTCCAACAGCCCCTGTTCCATACTTTTCCTTGCCTCGCTGTAAAATATAATGATATGATCCTGACCGTCCAGATACTCGCAGCCCTTCATTCCCGCGTTACCTACATTCTCGTAATCGATCAAAAACAGCATGGCAATCCCTCCCGAGTGCAACCGATGAATGTTTTGAATAAGTCTTATTGTATCATAGCTTCCTCCTTCTGTCATTGACGGCATAGTTTAATCGCGGCGCGCCAACAGAAATCGCAATCCATTTCCCTCGATGGGGCAGGGAGTACTTCCTCTGCCCGCGCGCATAAAAAACTGCCGGTATCATCCGACAGCTTTTTGAATAAACCTCATATACCATTTGCAATATCCTGCCAACAGGATCACACGCCGTCTCCGTGCCACATCCGCAGGAAAGATATCAAACCATTCAGGCCGCACCAAATCCGCCTCTCCCGCCGCTTCCTGGCCGGCGATAATATCCTTCAGCTCCGCCCCGTACAGTTCCATAAGGGCTAACAGTGTGTCCGCAGGCGGATAGCTTGCCCCATTTTCGTACTTATATACCGCCTGTACGGAACCCAGGCAGAGATACTGCCTTACCTCCTCCACGGAGAAATGACCCGACTCCCTGAGCCGCCTCAGATTATACCCTATGAGCTTCCTGTCATACTCCGGCCTTTTCCTCACATCCTGCTCCTTCCCGGCTCCGGCGGGCCTGTTTTGGTACATGGTCGGGCTGCCGGTATCCTTCCCTTGATCTGTTTTCAGGAACTGTGGGCTTCTTCAATCCGACACTGATGCGTCTTCTGCAAAGTGTCATAGCTTATGCCCACCAAAAGCTGCCTCTCCACGCCCTCTCTTTCCAGCTTTTCGCAATACTCCCTGTCCCTGATCTGACGGATGGCCTCCTTCGGCGTGCTGTCCGCCTTTAACTCAATAATGATCCCGGGCAGCTTCCGCCTTCTGGGATAAAAAATAAAGTCCGCGAAACCCTTGCCGCTTTTTTCCTCCCTCTCTATCCGGTACCTGTTCCTGGCCGAAAGGTAGGCCAGGGTCACCACACAGGAGAGACTGTTTTCATCGTTATATTTCAAGATTGGGATTTCACAAGCTCCGCCACATATCCGAAATCCTCATCCTCCAGAGCATTCTCGAATTCTATCATAAGCTCCTGGTTGGGGATTGCCAGCTCCCCCTCGTGATAGGACAGCAGCCCGTATATGATCATGGCAGAATAGATATCCTTTTTATTGACAGGGTTTTCCTGGCCTGCCGTGTATTCTTTGTTAATTTCTATTCTAACAGGCATATGGTTGACCATTTTCACTACATCATCCCTGACCTCACCGATATTATATTTCAGGAAAAACAGCACTTCATCCATCTTTCCGGTCCTGGTCCAGTAGCTTTGACATTTCCCGTTGATCAACGCTAAAATCACAGAACGGGGATTATATATTTTTCTGCCGTCGTCCGTGTTATAGCCGTTATACCACTCCGCAATCTCCCTCAATTCCACCTTACCCTGCTTCCTGCAAAGTGTCCGAACCTCTTCTTCCGTAAAACCAAAATAGTCATCAAAAAAACTGTCATTGAGCATGGTATATTCATCAAACATATTCAGCGCGGAACCGGTACTGTACTTCTGAATGGGCAGCACCCCTGTCATATAGGCAAGCGCCACATAGGGCCTGTCCTTCAGCAGGTTCCGCAGAAACTCAAGGAACCGCCCCTGGCTCTCCCGAAATAAATCGTGGCTGAAAATATAATCCCACTCGTCGATGAGAAAAATGAATTCATCCCCCGTAGCAGTCAGCAGGTCAGGCAGCCCGCTGTACTCCCTGTTTCCCAAATCAGGGTAGGCCTCCTGGATGTCATTCCTGAGATTCGTCTCAAACCGTCCTATATAATCCTCATAAGCGTCCCCCTGTCAGGCAGCTCGTTCAGGGTCAGGCTAATCAGGTTATATTGATTCAGATGTTCCTCATAGCTCCGGCTTCCGCTGACGGCCAGGCCCTCAAAAAGCTCCCCCGTGGGACAGGCCTTCCCATAATATGCCCCCAGCATGTTCAGGGCGGAGGTCTTCCCGAAGCGGCGGGGCTTCATGACACAGAGAAAACGGTTTTTCGTTTTAACCCGCCCACTGACCTTTTCGATCATAGCCGATTTGTCTACAAAATACCTGTCATTCCTGAGCATCTGAAAATCCTTATATGCCGCGTTTGTATTCAGATGTAACGCCATATTTCCCTCACCTTCCGCCGCCCAGGCAGCATTTCAACTCTCGTTCCCTCCCCGTCCCCCGCAGTTCAGCTCCCGGTATATCTTTTCCGCCCAGGGCCTGAAAAACTCTTCCCGGTCCTCCAGTCCAAAGGCCAAGTGGAATACCAGCGTTATGGCCCGGGCAATCTCCTCCGCTGTGCTGTTTTCGGTAATAAGCCCGCTTATTTTCTCCGATTCCCAGTCAAACTCATCCCCAGGCGCGCCATCTTCCAACAGGCCCCAGTAATCCATCTCATCTATATACTTTTTGACCGTCAAATATTTCTCCATCTGCTTTCTCCCATAGTGTTATACTCGTGAACGCATTTATTTGCCGCTTTCTGTTCAATATTGCAGATACATACATTTATTTTCGTTCATAAGTATAAATTCATGATCAACATTCGCCGCTCGCCGAATATGCAAGCACATTCTTCTCGCTAGAGCATGTTTGAAAATTGCTTTCTGGCAGATGTGCGTCACAATTTGTGGGAGATAAAGCATCCAACGGACGCTTGGCCAAATGAAGGGCGCATAGCGGGCTATGTAACCTGAATTTGGCGCAAATATCACGCAAAATGGGGCGTGCAGATGTCAGGAATGAATTTTCAAACACGCTCTGACGCTCATTATATCACACATCCATTTCTCTTTCCAAGAGGCATAGGATTGAAAAGGAAAATTTTCAATCCCGGGATTTGTGCCTGCGCGCTGCAAAGTCATAAATGACTTGTCACAAACTCGTAAGCCATGTATGGCTTTGTACAAAGAGGGATTTTTACACATCCTCTTGACATGTGTATTTATTTGTCTTATACTGTGCTTATATAAATAATACAGTCAAATACAGAAAGGCGGTAATCCCTTGGAGATCAATGTAAGCAATAAGACAAGCCGGCCCCTGTATGAACAGATTGTGACACAGGTCAAGGCACAGATCATGAGCGGCAATCTGAAGGCCGGAGAAGCGCTTCCCTCTATCCGCTCCCTTGCCCGGTCATTGCAGATCAGCGTTTTGACGGTGCAAAAGGCGTACGATCTGCTTCAGGAGGACGGATTTATCGAGACAACGGCAGGAAAAGGCTGTTTTGTCTCCGCCCAAAACCAGGATTTCTATCTGGAGGAGCAGCAGAAAAAGATTGAGGGGCATTTCAACGAAGCAATTGATATAGCCCGCACCAGCGGGATATCGCTTGACAAACTGCTTGACCTGCTGACACTGCTGTACAAGGAGGATTGATATGAAAAACGCTTTAACCGTTACAGGACTTACCAAAACCTATCCCGACTTTACCCTGGATCACGTTACCTTCAACGTCCCAAACGGCTCCATCGTGGGGCTGGTGGGTGAAAACGGCGCGGGTAAAAGCACTACCGTCAACGCGGTTTTGGGCCTGATTCAGAGAGATTCCGGCCATGTCTCGATTCTGGGGGCGGAGGAACCGGACAACGCTGTAAAAGAACAGATCGGCGTAGTATTCGACGGCAGCAATTACCCGGAAATCCTTTCCCCCGGGAAGATTAACCGGATCATGAAACACATTTATCATTCGTGGGATGAACAGGACTTTTCACGGCTGTTAAAGCAGTTTTCACTTCCCCGTGATAAACCGATCAAACAATTTTCAAAGGGTATGAAAATGAAACTGGCCGTTTCCGCAGCCCTTTCCCATCATCCCAGGCTGTTGATCCTGGACGAAGCCACCAGCGGCCTTGACCCCATTGTCCGGGACGATATCCTGGATATGCTTCTGGACTTTGTGCAGGACGAGGATCATTCCATCCTGGTATCTTCCCATATTACCAGCGATCTGGAAAAGATTGCCGACTATATTGTCTTCATCCATGAGGGGAAAGTCGTTTTTTCAAAGCCCAAGGACGAACTGACAGAACAATACGGTATCATAAAGTGCGGGGCCGCACAGTTTGACGCTCTGGACAAATCGGATATCATCGTCTATCGCAGGATGGATTATGAATGGCAGATCCTGATATCAGACCGGCAGAAAATGCAGAAAAAATATCCGAAGGCGATGATAGTCCCGGCAACGATCGACGAGATGATGCTTCTCTATGTAAAGGGGGAAAAGTGATGAAAGGTGTCCTGTTGAAAGATTTATACATTGCAAAGAGCAATATCCTGGTAACAGCCGTCAGCCTGGTGGTGCTGGGCTTCGGGCTTTCGTTTCTGCTGGAGGCAGGCGCGCTCCTGATCCTTGCCCCGGTGGCCTCCACCACAGCGGTTTTCATCAGCATCACAAGCGATGCGGGCTCCAGATGGAATAAGAATGTGCTCACCATGCCTGTGTCGAGGAGCCAGATCATCGGCGGAAAATATTCTTTTTATGTGATACTGGCCGTGCTTGGACTGATCGCCGCATTGATTCCCTGCGGAGTACTGGCGTTGTCCGGCGCGGACGTCACATTCCAGTCCCTGTGCCTGTACGGCTCCATCGGCATGAGCGCCACCTTGCTGGCGGGTGGGATCAGTCTTCCCTGCGCATATCTGTTTGACCCGGAAAAATCGCAGATTGTTTTTATGATGTCCTTTATGGCCTCCACAGGGATCATCGTGGCTCTTGTGCTGTTCCTCAATCTGTTGATTCCCGTAAAAAACCATCTCCTACTGACATTCCAGATTGTACTGGCGATGGCAGCCGCATTCTTTCTTTTATCCTGTAAAATCGCTGTGAACGTATATCAAAGGAGGGATGTGTGCTGAGGCAGTGTAAATCACGCTTCCTGACCCGCTGCCGGGTGAGAGGTCAAATCCTCCCACCCTTTTGATTGTCACGAAACGATTCCATAAATTACTGCTCCCTGAGAATTTCACAGCCGCCAGAGGGATTCCAAAACAACTTACCATCCCAGTTCCAACAGCCAGTTATTTAATAATCTCTCCCTGTCCTTCTCTTGTATCTCTGAGCCCTTAGGACTTATATACTCACCCTTAATGTTGCCGTCTACAATATACAGCACTCTGGAACACTTTGCGGCTACCTTTGCATCATGGGTTACCATCATAATCGTTGTTCCTTCTTCGTTTAACTTTACCAGTTCCTCCATTACCTCATTTGACGCAGTTCTGTTCAAAGCTCCCGTAGGTTCATCCGCAAATATAACCTTGGGCATATTAATCATACTTCTACAGATACAGGCTCTCTGAAGCTGCCCTCCCGAAACTTCATTGATGTCGTTATCGGCAATGTCAATAATACCCAGCTTACGCATTAAGTCTTGTCCACGCCGGGCCGTTTCCTTACGAGTTTCGGTATTCTTATTAGATTGTACCGCAGGAAGGATAATATTGTCGAGAACGGTCAGATTTTTCAGCATATACATCTGCTGAAAGATAAAGCCCATTTCATCAAGACGTAAGTCTGCAAGCTCCTTTTCACCCATTTTCGCAATGTTCTTTCCACAGAATTTTGTTTCGCCTGCACTAATGGAATCCATGCCCGAAACGGCATACAGGAGAGTTGATTTACCCGAGCCTGACGGACCCATAACGGCTACCATTTCGCCTTCAGAAACGGTAAAGTTTACATTTTTCAAAACGTTGTTCTGGCGTTTGTTTACGATATATGTTTTGCAGAGGTCTTTTACTTCTAAGATATTCATACCAGTTTCCTTTCTTATTCGATGTTATTCAATATCGGTGTTATTCAATTTCGATGTCATTCAATTTCGGTGTCATTCAATTCCGGTGTTATTCAATTCCGGTGTTATTCAATTTCGGTGTTATTCAATATTAACAGTGTCTGAGGACTTGATTTTTCTTGTGTAAAGCGAGGTCAGGAATGCACTTACAGTTGTTGTAACAAGAATTACAATAGGGAAGATCAGATACATTTCAACAGGATTGATAACGTAGGAGGGTGCAAGCTCCATACCCATCATTTTAAAGATCGGGTCTATGCAAAGGTGCGTCAGTGGCATTGCAAATATTTCGCCGATAATCACTGCAATAATTCCCACGAATAAAAACCTTAAAGAGTGGTATACATAGATTTTTCCGTTTCGTGTGCCTACGGCTTTCATGAGTGCAATTTCACCCTGCTCCTTTGCAATAAAAGAGCGCTCCATAAGTACGATTATGAGTACGGCTAATACGATCGTAAGAACAACTACAAAGGATTTCACTGCGTCAAGAGTACCCGCAACACCGACCATATCTGCTACTCTTTCGGAGCAGGTTTCTATATTTTCATAATCAGGAAAAATCCTCTGAATTTCTTCCATCCTCCGTTCAATTTCCTTGCTGTCAGGATGATCTGTAAAGGTAATCTGCGTATTGGGACCGCCACTTGCCTGAACGTAATTTATATACTCATCACTGTGAAGCCTGATACCGCTGCCCTGCATATTCATAGACTGGAAAAACGCCGAAATGATATATTCCTTATCTCCGTCAATGGTTTTAATCGTAACGGTATCACCGATATTTGCGTTCAGCTTATCCGCGGCAATCCGTGTTATTGCAATTTCATCGGTATTCTGTGGTGCTATTCCTGCTGTGTATTCGTACATATCCATTGTGGAGCCTGTGCCTTGATATATATAAATATTGCTCTCGTTTTCTCCGAAAGATACGGGCAGGTTAAACAGCATTTCCTGATAGCATTTTGCCGGAATACCATTTTCTGCAAGAGTAAGCTCCATTTCGTCCAGGTGCTTTTCAAGCTTTTCTTGTCCGCCATCCAGCATACATTCCGTAACTATTTTACTGTCCAAATAGATATCGCAATCTGCCGCTCCAAAAGCTGTAGCAAGACTGTTGCTGTTCATAGTAGAAACAGTTGCCGAAAGCATAAACAAAAGAGCAAGACAGAAGAAAAATGTGAGTGTGATAATGCCGTAACGCCTGGGGCTGCTTACAATATCATTCAGTGCAAGGAAAGACGTTGCAGGAAGCCTGGATTTACTTAGACTCAAAAGACTCTTTTTACGGAAACGTTCACCTGTCTGACCGTTTCTGATCGCGTCAATGGGTGTCAATTTCCTAACTTTACCTGTACAACCATAGCAGAACAGTAAAATTACTGCGATGACAAGAATCGCACAGAGAATGTTTACCAAAATTGGACTCTGATTTCGGACAATAATTGTCTGCGCGGACACGCCCATAAGCATTTTACCAAAGGGGAAGCTAAGGGCAAGACCAATCGCCGCGCCGATTGCAGAAAGCCCTATATATTTCACAAGATATAATCCCCGGATTTTGAAATTGCCGATGCCAATCGCCTTCATTACACCGATTTCACGGAATTCTTCCGAAAGCGTAAATGAAATAGTAAAACGCAAAACTACAAATGCTATTATAACAAGAATAATGCTTACCACAAGCAGAATGCCTACCACTATCATATCAAAAATATAAGAGAATTTCATAAGGGCTCTGTCCATTGTGAAAACACTGTTATCTGCAAGCGGCTTTACCTGCGTCAAGGCTGTTTCAATATCGGAAGAATATATGTAGACAAGCGTACCGCCGTAATATTCCTCCGCATTTTCCCCGGAAAGAAAATAGTTAAAATCCTCCTCGCTTATGATATAAGAGGTAATAGTGAGCAAGCTTGAGCCGAAAAGCGCATCCTTTATTTTATCTGCGAGAACAAATTCACGACTCACACCGTTTAATTCTATGGTAAGCCTATCGCCCACATCAACACCGAGAGCGTCCGCCTTACCCTCCGCCATATAAAACTCTCCCTGCCTGACCGTTTCAAGGATACTGCCATCGGAAAGAAAATAATTCATACAAATGTCGCTGTGAACCAGATTCGTCCCTTCTGTAACGATATCCTCGTCCTCATAGATAAAATTATCGGCTGATAAAAACAACACGTTTCCTGTTGCATAACGATCTACCGCACTGGCCGAACTTACCGTTTCATCAATGTCAACGGCACTATTTTTATTTGTGGCAACCGCAAAATAATCAGGCACATTTGCCATTTCAAAATAACCGTCCAATGCCGTGGTAACATTTATGATATTGTTTACGCTTGACGATACAAACATTGTGGCAAGAATAATAAATAATAGAAGAACAATATTCATTGCCCGTTTTCGTTTTAAGTCTTTTTTCAGTATGCTCAGATACATTCTGTTACTCCTTTCTCTTGCTTCTGAATTGATTTTACAAGAGATATGCTAACATCAAAATTATTAAATAATCCTTAAATCGAGCATGAAAGATAAATCTTCTCTTCTCGCGGGCCGGACGCAGGCTGCTTTAACTGCATAGTTCCTTTCCGCGTCCGTGTACAATCGAGTAGGGGAACGACCTTCTCTCCTACTCGCCGCGCCCCCCATGCGCCGCCTTAGCGGCATACTTCCTCTGCATGGGGCTGTGCATAAAAAACTTCAGAGTCACTAAGGAGCTCTGAAGTTTTCATATCCATTATGCTTTTCTAACTACTATTGTCACGCAAAAAACATCTTCCTTCATCCCGGCAAAGATTTCACCATCCATTTTACGCATCAGTGTTTTGCAAATATAAAGCCCCAGACCATTTCCTTTCATACCGGTACTATTGCTTCCACGATAGAAGGAATCAAAAAGATTCGGAAGTTCCTCTTTTTTCAGATTGCACCCCGAGTTCTCGATCTGTATTAATTTGCATTCCTCTTCCTCACCAAACGAAATGCGGATGTTCTTACCATCACCATATTTTATGGCATTTTCCATAACATTCTGCAGAACCTCAACCATGCGGTTCTTATCCCCTTTGACAAGACATTCCGAAATTTCATCCACTTGCATTTCGGTGTGAATGACAGACAGCTTATCCTTATAATAACTTTCTGTGATTTTCATAACCTCTGAAAGGTAATACTCACCCAAATTCACTTCCAAATTCAGAAAATCTTCTCTGGATGCCGTTACAATTTCATTCACGTACCCCTTTATTTCTTTCACATTCCTTACAATGCCCTGCAAAGCTGCGTCCTTTCTCTCCTGTGTGTCATACAAATCCTCCATCAACGCTTTCGAATATAATTCAATGGAAGAAAGCGGCGTTTTAATATCATGGGACAAAGAAAGAATCAATGTCTTCCGCTCCTTTTGAAATGCAAGTTCTTTCTCTTTTGTTTCCTCCAACTTTTCGCGGAGCATATCCATTCCCCACAGGAAACGCCCAAACAGCTTACTTTTTTCTTCTTTTACAGGCATGGACAAATTCCCTTTCGCCAGCTCATAAGATAAATTACTCATATCCCGAAAAGGTTTTAAGACTTTATGATACACATACAGGAGCACAGTATTCGTCACAATCACCATACCCATCAATGAGATATTTATATACAAAGGTAATCGTGGACTTCTTTCCTCCGCATATTCTATCCGATACAGTTTACCGGCTATTTCTTCCACTAAATAATCGTTATCACAGGCTTCTCCGGCAACAAACTCTCTGATTCCTACTATCGTCTTATACTGATTGAAACTCATTGCTTCTATTTCGGAAGCCTCCGGTTTTTGTTCTTCTATTTCTTTCATCAAACGCCTAGCTTCCACAAGATACAATTTTCCGTCACTGTCATTATTTTGATAAAAATACAGACTATTAGTTGACAATAAAAGCAATATCTCAACAATGACAATCCAATATATAAATTTTTTAAACTTACTCAAACCGATACCCTACTCCCCACTCTGTAATAATATGTCTGGGCTTTTTGGGTTCTTCTTCTATTTTTTCCCTAAGCCATTTAATATGTACCGTCAGTGTCTGAATTTCCGAATCACTGTCACTTCCCCAAACAGTATTGAACAAATACTCCTTCTTCATAGTTACATTCTTATTCTCGATTAACAGCTTTAACAGTTCAAACTCCTTTTCGGTAACTTCTTTTTTCTGCCCGTCTACATAGACCGTCTGTTGCACGGTATTCAATCGGATATTCCCTTCTACAATCTCCGCCTGACCATATTTTCTTTTAAAAATGCCCTTAATCTTGGCAATTAAAATATCTACATCATAAGGTTTCTCAATGTAATCATCTGCACCAAGATTTAAGCCTTTTAATTGATCAAACTTTTCCACCTTGGCACTGGCAATTAGAATATGGGTATTGGAAGTCTCCCTGATCTTAGAACAAACCGCAAATCCATCCATTCCGGGAAGCATAATATCCAACACAATCACTTTAGCCCCATATTTTTCATACAATTCCAAAGCCTTTTCACCGGTCTGGGCTACACTGACCGTGTAATTCTCCTTGCGCAGAAAATCACACAACAACATACCTATTTCTTTGTTATCTTCTACAATTAAGATATCCAGCATCTTTAACCTCTTTTCTGCGCTGCTCAAGAAGGTGTGTAAACACCCCTCTTTGCGCAAAGCCATACATGGCTTACGAGTTTGGATTCATGAGTGCATTATACCATGTAATAAGCCTGAATTCCATTCCTGTCAGAACTGCATCATGGAAATCAAAACTTACACCAGAGCGTGTTTGAAAAGTCATTCCCTCGGCCTGCACGCCCCACTTCGCGACCTGCGGCGGGACTGCCCTTTTTGAAGGAGGAGAACAGGGTTTACTCCCCGAACATCACCCTCCTGACCAAAGGGATACGTCTCAGGCATCCGTAGAGCAGGGGCAGACACAGAGGGAGCAGAACCGCCTCCGCCGCATAGTACCAGGCCGGGGCGGGATGGAACAGCCTGTCCACTCCCCAGGCAATCCATACGATGAGATAAATGTGCAGGATGAAAAAGCCGAAGCTGTGCCCCCTCATATACCTGGTAAAGGCCGTCTCCTCATGAAACCACGCTTTCCCACAGCCCAAAAGTGCCAGGCAGGCCGCCCAGGCATAGGCATTTACCAAAAACCCCTTCAAATTTGCCGTGGCCGCATAATTCATCCCCCAAAAACGGATGACATACACTGTCCCCAGCGCCACCGCCGCCGCCAAAAGCGGGAACCGCTTTTTCTCCAACAGCTCCTGCACCCTGTCATGGGAAAAGACGGCATAGCCTGAAAGAAACATGCAGAAATAAATCCCATTCCGGTAAACCTCCACAACGGGGGTATTGAACACCTGACTGCTGCCCCAGACGATAAGCCCCATCAGAAGCACCGTCGGAAAACCGGCCCTGCCGCCCCATTTCCACATCCTGTCCTTTTTGTCAGCCTTGCGCAGAAGCGCCAGAAGCGCCGAAAAGAGAAACAATTCCCGGCAGAACCAGAGAGGGCCTGTTCCGCAGAGACAGTAGATCAGGTACTTTACCACACCCGGAATCCGATCCCCGTTTCCCGGAAACATATCATAATAATAATTATTCACAATCCCCATAGACCAGCCCAGAAGAAACATCACCGCCACAGAGGGTACCAGGAGCTTCCGCGTCCTCTCCTTCAGGAACTCCCTGATACTCCTCTTTTCCAGGGCGTACCTTGCACTGATACCGGCGATCAGGAACAGGAATGCCATGAACCACGGATACAGGATATACAGAATCACGTCCATCCCGGGAATCCCCTGTATGTCCACATTGCGTATCACTCCCACACTGTTAAACATATAAACAATATGGTACACGATCACAGAAATCACCACACCGTACCGCAGGTTATCGATAAAAGTTTTTCTCATTCCCGTCATAACGCTCCTCTCCACATACCTTTCGCCATGAGTACCAGACGTCTGCACAACAGGTATTCCGCTTTACAGCTCCCCTTCAGCCTTCCCCGGGCTCCCCTGCTCCAGCTCAGCCATGGCGTTCATAAAGGCAAACAGCTCCCTCTCCGGCATCAGCGCGATTCCCTGTGCCTCATCCCCCAGGACGACCAGACGATCCCCCGCCCTGATATGGAAGATATCCCGGGCCTTCTTCGGAATCACGATCTGCCCCTTCTCTCCCACGCTCACTACGCCAAACAGATGCTTTCCCTTAGGCGGAATGGGTAACCCTCCGTTCTCCCGGGGGACAAAATTCACCAGCTCGTCCAGCGACACCCCATAGAATTCCGCCAGCAGAGCGCAATGCTTTATATCCGGCGTAGTCTCGCCATTCTCCCACCTGGTATAAGCCTGCCTGGAAACTCCCGCCGCCTCCGCCGCCTGCTCCTGGGACAGTTTTTTCAGCTTCCGCAATGTATACAGATTCTCACTGATCATACGCTCCTCCACAATTCCCGCATTCGGGGACAAATCATACTTTTCCCACCTTTGTCCTGTTATGTTGCATTATAAGTCAATATCCTCTCCCTGTCTACCAACCCTGCCTGACATATTCGGGCTGTTTGTGTAACATTTTGTTGCATATTCCTCTGCTCGGATGTGCGCATAAAAAAGGAAGAAACCTGTCAGACAGGCTCCCTCCGTATTCCGGGTCAATTGCCGCACTCCACGCTGATCCGGTTAAAAATCCCCATGATTTCCTCCGCATTCACCCGGGCCTTCTCCTCCCCGGACTTATCCAGGATCGCCTTTCCCTCATGCATCATGATCAGGCGGTTCCCGTACTCCACGGCATACCGCAGATTGTGCGTCACCATAATGGTAGTGACCCTTTTCTCCCCCACAATCCGGTCGGTCAGCCCCATGATGGTCTCCGCCGTCCTGGGATCCAAAGCCGCGGTATGCTCATCCAGGATCAGGAAATCCACGGGCGTCATGGTGGCCATGAGGAGCGCCAGGGCCTGCCTCTGTCCGCCGGACAGGGAGCCCACCGATACATTCATTTTATCCTCCAGCCCCAGGTTCAGCGGACGGAGCATCTCCCGGTACCGCCCTGCCTTTGCCTTATTTACCCCTCTGCCCAGATTGTAGGGCTTCCCTTTGTTATCCGCCAGGGACATATTTTCCAGAATCGTCATACCGGAGCAGGTTCCTTTGGAGGGATCCTGATAAACCCTGCCGATACGCCTCTGACGCAGGAAATCCTTCTGCCTTCCTATATCCGTACCATCCGCAAGAATCTGACCTCTGTCAATCTCGATGCTTCCGCAGATTATGTTCAGCAGGGAGGTCTTACCTGATCCGTTGCTTCCCACCACGGACACAAACTCTCCGTCCCGCACTGTCAGGTTAAAATCCTGAAACAAACAAAGCTCATTCACGGAACCGGGATTATAATTTTTCCAAATACCCTTCAATTCTAACATTGTCATACCTTTCCACATACTGAAAGAGGATTTCCTCATGTGAGGCCGCCCCCGGGATTTTTCCTTCTGTCCATACTGATGACAAGGATGATCAGGAACAATACCGCCGTGATCAGCTTGATGGCGTTGGCGTCGATTCCCGCGAACATAGCCAGTGCCACACAGCCCTTATACAGCACGGAGCCGATGACCACACTGCTGGTCACCCGCGGAGCCGTCACCTTCCGAAAAAGGCTGGTTCCCATGATCACACTGGCCAGGCCGATGACCACGGCTCCCGTGCCGATAGAAATCTCAAAGCTTCTCTGCTGCTGCGCGTAGATGCAGCCCCCAAGGGACACCAGCCCGTTTGCGATGGACAGCCCCACGATCTTCACCAGCCCCTTATCCACCCCCAGGCTTGTGACGATGGTATCGTTATCCCCCACCGCCCGGAGCAGGAGTCCCGACTTTGTACTCATGTACCAGTCCAGAAGGAGCTTTGACAAAAGGGTGATGAGAAAGATGACCGCCGCCGTCTTTACTCTCCCTGCCGCCCCGGGAAAAACCCCATTCACCACTCCGTTCTCAAAAATAGTGTCCTGATTAAAAATGGCCACATACCCGGCGCCTGCCACCCAGAGATTTATGGTGTAAAGCGCTGTCATCATGATAATACCGGACAGCAGATCCCGCACCTTCAGCTTCACATGGATCAGCCCGGTGCAGGCCCCCGCCAGCGCGCCCCCCAGGAACGCCGCGGGCAGCGTCACAACGGGCGGTAAGCCCATTGTGATCAGCCGCACCGTGAGCGCCGCACCGAAAGGAAAGCTGCCGTCCACCGTAAGGTCGGGAAAATCCAGAATCTTATAAGTGATATAGACTCCCAGGGCCAGGATGCCGTAGATCATCCCCTGCTCCAGGACACTTAATATCAAAGCCATATCGTTCCTCCAAAATCCGTTCGTTCACTCTATTCCACAATAATCTCTTCAAAGCTCTGGTACGCATCCGTGGCATAGCGTCTCGGCAATTCCAGCCCAAGCTTCTCCGCCGCCGCATAATTGACATACAGGCTGGGCTCGGTGATGATTTCATATTCCATCTCGGAGGCTTTTGCCTCGCCCCGGAGCACCATCGCCGCCATCTTTCCGGTCTGCCTGCCCAATTCAAAATATTCCAGCCCCATGGAGGCCACACAGCCCGCCTTCACCTGCTCCACCTCGGAACCGAATACGGGGATGTTCGCCTTGCCCGCCTCCTCCAGGACGCTCTGCAGGGCAGTTACCACGGTATTGTCCGTGAGGTTGGTGATGCAGTCCACCTTCTTCACCATATCCGCCGCCGCAAGGGGCACCTCGGACAGAGATGTGACGCCGGTGGTAACGATCTCAAAGCCGTAATTTCCAGCCGCCTCCTCATAAGCCGCCACGGTACTGATGGAATTCGCCTCGCTGGTGGTATAGATAATGCCAATCTTCTTCGCGTCCGGCAGAATCTCACGGATCATCTGCAGCTGGGCGTCCACCGCCAGGGCGTCTGAGGTGCCGGTGATGTTGCCCACGGGCGTCCCGTCCGCATTGGCAAGCCCCGCCTCCACCGGATCCGATACGGCGGTATAGATCACCGGGATATCCGTGTCCATGGTGGAATTATAGGCTGTCATGGCCGCGGGCGTAGCAATGGCACAGATCAGGTCTACCTTCTTGGTGACGAAATTATCGGCTGTCATGGCCGATGTACCGGTGTCCGCCTGGGCGTTCACATAATCCACCTTCAGGTTCTCACCCTCCACAAAGCCTTCCTCCGCCAGCCCTGCAAGGAAGCCCTCGCGGCAGTTATCCAGGGAACCGTGCACGGCAAACTGGGAAATACCAATTGTATATACGTCCTTGCCGCTGTCCCCGCATCCCCCCAGGATCGCTGCGCTCATAGCCATAATTGTCATCATTGCCGTCAAGATTTTCTTTTTCATAATATTACTCCTCCATCATTTCAACGCTGCTTTGTCTCCAAACCTTTGAAAAAGCAGGACCCTGACCGCTTCCGACAGTTGGCCATTCTGTCATTGGACGGCGCTGTTGCCGACAGATTTCTGTTCCGTGCGGATTTTCGCTCAATGATGTTAAAACCTTCCTCCGATTGCCTGTACGCATACAAAAAGCGCCTCAACTGCGCACAATCGCACATTTGAGACGCTGATCATACAATCACCGCGGTACCACTCAAATTGATCCTGAAAATCCACTCGTTCCGGATACCATCATATCCGTCGGCTTGATAACGGGCCCGAATCCCGCCGGCTCCTACGTATCGCTATTTCGGGCCAGCCTCAAAAGTCCATTCGGCATAAGTTCCTATACCGCCATCCCACCACCGGCAGCTCTCTGAAATATTCCCTTAAGCTTACTACTCTTTCTCACAGGTTTAAAAAGAAGATAAACCATTTGAAACCATTTGTCAAGTATTTTTGAAATATTTTTACTTGCTGACATTTTCGCTCTTACCTGCAAAGCCCAGCAACCGTCTCGTTAATGACCTTACCATCGGCCTTGCCCTTGAGGACTCCCATAACGGCCTTCATGATCTGCCCTTTGTTCTTCGTTTCCAGAAGCTCCGCAAAGTTACTTTCAATATATGCTTTCACTTCCTCCGCTGACATCATTTTCGGCGCATATTCCGCAATCACGTCATGACGCTTCTGGTATTCCGCCTTTAAATCCGTGCGCTCGGCGGGGCAGGTGTCCAACTGCTCCCTGGCAGTCTTTAACTCCTTGATGATCACGCGATCCACCAGCTCCGCAGGCACATCCTCCCTGCACCCCTCGTCAATCGCCGCTTTCTTTACCGCGGATACCAGGGAAGAAATAGCGTCCTTCCTCTCCTTGTCCCTTGCCTTCATGGCCGCAACCATATCGCTTCTGAGCTGTTCCAATTCCATGACTTATTACCTGCCTTTCTCTCCTTTTTCTTTGTTTATCATTTATCCACTAATTTTTTACCGCTTTACTCATATACAAACACAAAAACTCTAAACAAATTTGTTATTTGTATTTCAAGGTCTATCAGCCTTTACATAATAGGTGCTTCTGCCACTCCCATACCGAATAATACTTCCTTCACCCACCAGTTTCTTTAATGCCGCCAGAACTGATGATCTCCCTATGCTTGGACAGTGTGCAACAACTTCTGCACCTGTAAATTTCCCGACTTTTTCTTCTGTATATTTTTTTACAATATCATAAGCATTACTGGTACCTCCATTTCCCGCCATGATTCCTACACATTCCTCAAATCTGGTATAACAAGCCAAAATGACCGTAAGCATATAACGTATAAATGGTGTCGGATCGTTTTTTTCCTCATGCCACCCTATATCCGAAGTTTCAAGGACATCATAATATCTGTCTTTTGTTTTTTCAATCTGCCTCTCAATACTTATATATTTACCAACACTATACCCATTCTTATACAAAAGAAGCAGAGTAAGCAGCCGACTCATTCTTCCGTTTCCGTCATTAAAAGGGTGAATGCACAAAAAATCACATATAAAAACAGGGATCAATATAAGGGAATCCACCTTCTCACTCGCAACTGCCTGCTCATAAGCCGTACATAACCGCTCCACTGCATTCGGTATATCATACGGAGCAATCGGAGTAAACCTTGTGACTACTGTTCCATCCGGCTTTGTTTCATTAATATAGTTCTGTACGCTCTTAAAACTCCCGCCATAAGAAAATCCCGCTCTTTTCAAAAGATCTCTGTGTAACTGTAATATATATGATGGTCTGATTGGAATGTACTCATTACTTTCGTGAATTGTGTTAAGCACATCTCTGTATCCCATAATCTCATCTTCTTCCCTGTTCCGGGGTGTCGTTTTTTCTTCAAACAACTGCTTCATCCGAGAACTTGTCGTAACAATCCCTTCTATTTTATTGGATGCCTCTGTGCTCTGGATTTTTGCAATTTCAACCAGACGTTCAATTTCAACAGGCTTTTGCCTGATATATAAGTCTTGACGTCCCTTATATTCATATATCTTTGCGACAAGATTAAGTATATCCATATCCCACGTTTGGTCTGCAAGACGAATATAATCAAACGTTCTCATGTTATTTCCCTTCGTCCAATGTAATTCTTTTCATCCAATTATAAGTTATTTTGGACGAAAAATCAATTGTCGGACGAAAAAAATTTTCCCCTACACCATTTTACCTTTTCCAGCCTCCACAGGTTCCATAATAAGCCCTATATCTAAAATCCCTTTTTCAATCCGCTCTTTCATATCAACTGCGATTGCACTATGAATCAAAAACCCCGCTGCAAGCAACGGAGTATCAATCTTGAAGCACCCCAAGGGCAATGCGTCCATAGGACGCTATGGTATTTGACCCTCGCGGCATTCGCCAACTGTCCAAGCCAATCTCCGATTGGCTTTAGGCACGGCCGCTTGGCTCATTGCTCGCGGGAATAAAGAGAGTGGGTGGTCTTAGGACTGCCCTTTCTTAGAATTCTTCCGCTTCTATCCTTGCGAAGCGGTGGAGCAAGGATACCTCAGAGGGACTCAACAACCCCCGCTGCAGGAACCATTTTCCAATAACTGCATGACATTATTATACAGGCCGGATCACACGCGCTAAGAAACCGGCAGCTCCACTTCCATGTCAAAGCCCCCTCCCTCCCGGCGCACAAATCTCAGTGCGCCGCCATGGGCCGAAGCAATCTGGCACGCAATGCGCAGCCCCATGATATGCGGCTGTGCGCCGGTTCCAGACCGGGCTTCCCCACATTCCGCCGCCTGCCCGGCCACCTCCTGCGCCCCGGCTTCTTCCTCACGCCCTGCCGCCTGCCCGGCTCCCGCCTGCGCCCCGGCTTCTTCCTCACGCCCTGACGCCTGTCCGGCCATCTCCTGCGCCCCGGTTTCTTCCCCGCACTCCGCCTCTCCCATCAGTACCTCCACAATCTCCCCCGGGATTCCCGGGCCGCTGTCGGCGAAGCCGTAGCGCACCCTGTCCCCGGCGCCGCGCAGGGAAACACGGATACGGCAGCCCTCCGGATTGTGGCGGATGCTGTTCCCGATCAGATTGCGGAACAGCCGCAGAAGCAGCGCCCTGTCGGCGCAGATCATCCTTTGCTCCGCTTCCTCCCGGATGGAGATGCAGATTTCATAATTCTCCCGAAGCCCCCGGTTATAATACTCCGCCACACACTCCCTGAGCGGCTCCGCAGGGGAAAACACCGTTTTCCGCAGGGGCTGGGAATGATATTCCAGCCGGGAGGCCAGATTCAGGTTTTCCACCAGCTCCTTCAACACCAGGCCCTGCTGGCGGATTGCCTCCGCCTTCCACCTGGCCTCCCCGGAAAGCCTCTGGTCATGCATTAATTCGTCAGAGTATCCGGTGATCAGCGCCAGAGGCGTCCTGATATCATGGGACACCCCGGCGATCCAGTCCGTGCGGGCATCATCCCTGCGCTTCAGCTTCTCGTCCTTCTGCCGCAGCGCCGCGGAGGTTTGGTTCAACCTCCGGGCCAGCTCCTTCACGCTGCCCCTCTCCGCAAGCTCCACCCTCTCCCCCGCGGACAGCATTACAATTCCCTGCTCCACAGGCTTCAGGGAACGGTAAAAGCGCCAAGCCAGGAACAGCACCAGCCCCAGAAAAAGAAGCCCGTTCAGCAAAAGCATACCCTTTAGACAGCCCGGCAGGCTGTCTATCATCCTCATGTCGCTGATCAGGTTAAACCGGGCAATGCTGTCCTTTTCGTAACCATACACCATCAATCCCAGGGAATTCTTCCAGACTCCCACCGGATAGTCTTTTAAATACCATCGGCTCATCACGGCAATATCCGCGAGCTCATAATGCAGCGGAATCTCCTCCGGCAGCTGGTGGCTCCACACCACATCCCCCTCCCCGTCTATCAGCATTGCCCAGACAAAGGGGCCCTCCCCCAGGATCCGGTATCCCTCCGGCGACATGCGATACGTCCCGTTTTCCAGGGAGATTTCCTCCGCCGCCGCATTCATTTTCCTGCGGCCGAAATTCGTGCTGACGCTGCCGTCCTCACCCACCGCCTGGTATCCCCAGTACAGTAAGACCGCGAAATTGACACCGATGACAAACAGCGTGGCCAGCACCGCTGTGAACATATAGCGCCTGCTGATCTTCCACAGTCCCCTCATCGCCCGCCTGCCTTCTCCGCCGCCAGGCGGTAGCCCAGCCCTCTGGCCGTGAGCAGATATTTCGGATGGGAGGGATCCTCCTCCAACTTCTCCCGCAGGTGGCGGATGTGAACCATCAATGCATTCTCATATCCGTAATATTTATCGTTCCACGCCGCCTGGCACAGAGCGTCAAAGGTGACGATATTCCCCCTGTTGTGGTAGAGTTTCTGCAGCAGGAGAAGCTCCTTTGCGGTCAGGCTGACGCTCTCTCCTTCCCATTCCACCGTGGCATTCTGCAGGGAAACCGTCCTTGCGCCCAGCACCAGCGTTTCCCCCGCCTCCAGATCCTGCCCGGAAAAATAACTCCGTTTCAAAATCGCATTCACCCGCAGCGCCAGCTCCTGGGGCAGGAACGGCTTGGTGACATAATCGTCCGCCCCCAGCCCCAGGCCGAACAGCCTGTCGTTGTCCTCATCCCTGGCGGACAGAAATAATATGGGTACCCGGGAGCGCTCCCGGAGCGAGCGGAACAGCGTAAAGCCGTCCCCGTCCGGAAGCATGATATCCAGGATCACCAGCTGGGGGCTCTCCTCCGCAAACTTTTCCTCGGCCTCCCTGCAGCTCATGGCAGTCACCACCAGGTCATAGCCGTTCCGGTTCAGAATGTCCTTCGTCATGGCAAGCAGCTCCCTGTTGTCATCCACCAGCAATATCTTACAGTCATACAGCTTCATGGCCGCACCCTCCTTCTTTTCCTCGACAGCCTCTCAGGATCTCCCTGATTCCCTTATACTATAATTCATTTTCCCCCTCCTTTCCACCCACCCGGCAAATCTTAAGGTAAAAATAAGGTGATTTTCAGTTGGGATTAAGCCGTCTGTTTTATTCTATGTAAAGCCGCACAGACGGCGGAAAGGAATGGTAATCATAATGGAAACAGTGATCGAAACAAATGCACTCACCAAAAGTTATCATGGGAAAAACGCGGTGGAAGATCTGGATCTGTCCGTTCCCGCAGGCTGCATTTACGGCTTTCTGGGGCCCAACGGCGCGGGGAAATCCACCACCATGAAAATGCTCCTGGGGCTGGTAAAGCCCACCCGGGGAAATGTCAGCATCCTGGGAAAGCCCCTGAACGACAGAAACCGCCTGTCCCTCTTAAAGGGCATCGGCTCCCTCATCGAATCCCCCGCCTATTACGGACATTTAAGCGGCCGGGATAACCTGTCCCTCATCGCCTCCCTGAAGCAGGTACCGGAGAAGCAGGTGGAGGACGTCCTGGGGATCGTGCGTCTCAAAGAGCAACAGCATAAGAAAGTAAGCCATTACTCCCTGGGTATGAAACAGCGCCTGGGGCTGGCTGCGGCGCTGCTGGGCTATCCCGCCCTCCTGCTGCTGGACGAACCCACCAACGGCCTGGATCCCGCGGGTATCCAGGAGATGAGGGAACTGATCTGCACCCTCCCTCAAAAGTACGGCATGACCATCCTGGTATCCAGCCACCTTCTGGCTGAGATCGACCAGATGGCGACCCATGTGGGCATTATCGACAGGGGTATCCTGATCTTCCAGGACAGGCTGGACATCCTCCATGAACACAGCCGCCCAGGGATCAGCCTGCGGACTACCGACGACGATGCCGCCTGCCGCCTCCTGGTTCAGAACGGCCTGCCCGTTCAACGGACGGACGACACTCTGTTCCTGGACTCCCACCGCGACAGCGACGTGCTGCGCATGGGCAAAATATTATACAGCATGAACATCGGGCTGCTGCGCATTGAGGAACGTCAGGCCAGCCTGGAGGATATCTTCCTGCATCTGACCGGGCAATGCTGATGCCGCATATTCAGGCGGATTCCGTAAGACGTAATCAAATCAACACAAATTTAAAAAGGAATGATATGACCATGAAAGAACTCATCGTAGAATACAGAAAACAACGACATCTTTTTGTTTGGCTGATACCTCTGGCCTTCCTGGCGGCCCTCTTTTTATGGGGCGGCGCGGGACAGAGGAACCTGTCGGACTATGACCTGGCCCAGGGCTACTCCTACCTGCTCTGTCAGCTGCCCGTCCTGAACTGCATCATCATGCCCATCATGCTGGCTGTGATCGCCAGCCGCATCTGCGACATAGAGGTAAAGGGGCAGACCTGGAAGCTCCTCTTTACCCTGCAGGACAAGGGCAGATTTTATGACCGGAAATTTCTCACGGAATTTCTGTACCTGCTGCTGTTCTGCGTGGGCGAGCTGGGAATCCTCCTGCTCTACGGCAGGATATACGGCTACACGGAACCCATTCCTGCAATCCTGTGCCTTCGGCATCTGGCCGCTGCCCTGCTGGCCGGCAGCGCCGTTCTGACCCTGCAGCATGTCCTGTCCCTGCTCTCCGTCAACCAGATTGTCCCCCTGCTGACGGGCCTGGCAGGCTCCTTTCTGGGGCTGTTCTCGGAATTCTTTCCCGCTGCGGTGGCAAGGCTGGTGCTGTGGGGTTATTTCGGGGCCTTCACTCCCTACCGGATAGACTGGGATGAAGCCGCAGGCGAGGTGCTGCTTGTTCCCAAGATTTTCCCCACAGGGCTTTTTATCGGCTTTTTTATTTTCACTGTCCTGTTCAGTCTTCTGTGCAGGTATATTTTCGTGAGAAAAGAGCTGTAGAGGGCGGGAATACGCCGCTTACTGCAGCCCAATACCTTCCTAAGAAACATTGCTATCACAATACGCTGTCCACAAGGCCTTCGCGGGCCAAAGCCGACAGCCATAATCAGGAGGTTCATTATGCTATTACTCACTGTCAAAGCGGAAAACCGCAAACTGAAGGGATCCGTACTCTGGATTGCCTGTATCATCATCCCCATTATTCCCGCCGTCATGGGAACCTTTAACTATTGGATGAACCGGGAGATGCTCACCGGAGAATGGCTTTCTCTGTGGTCGCAGCTTACCCTGTTTTACGCCCTGCTGTTCTATGCCCCTCTGGTGGCGCTGTATTGCTCTTACCTGTGGCGCCTGGAGCATCTGGAGCACAACTGGAATGTGCTGATGACGCTTCCAGTCCCCCTGCGGGACATCTTTTTCGGAAAACTGTATGTAATCGTTAAAATGACCCTGATCACCCAGCTGTGGCTCTTTTTGCTGTTCTGCCTCTGCGGTAAGCTGGCGGGCCTCCCCGGGCTCCCTCCTGTGATCACCCTGACCTGGACGCTGCGGGGAACGGCGGCGGCTCTGGCCATCGGCGCACTGCAGCTGCTTCTGTCCATGTGCATCCGCAGCTTCGCCATTCCCATCGGCCTGGCGCTTGTGGGGAGCATTTTCGGCTTCCTGTCAGCGAATCTCAGCAAAGCCGCCATCTTCCTCTGCCCCTACGCCCTGATGCTGGCAGGGATGAATTCCAATGCTTACGAAGACCGGATGGAAGGCCAGGTAATCCCTTTTGCCGTCAGTACCGCAGGATTTTTCCTTCTGTTCTGCGGAACCGGTATCCTGATCCTGAAAAAGCGGGATGTAAAGGCGTGACGTAAAGCATCACAGCGTAAACAGCGCCTTCTCGTAATCCCTGACATAGTATCGGATATTCGTCCGGCCCTTTTTGACAATGGTGTGCCCCTCCTTTTCCAGCATCTCCTTCTGGGCCTCCACACCGCCGGGATACTTGGGGTTTAACTCCCCGTCCGCTTTCAGCGTCCTCCAATAAGGCGTCTGATCGTCCTCCCGCTGAAAACTCGCCCACGCGGCTATGGACACAAATATCCCCGCGGTGATGGGCTCTGTGAAATCAGCCCCGCTCTGCTTCGCAAAATATTCCCGGATGGCACCCACCGTGAGCACCTTCCCAAAGGGAACCCGGCGCATCACACGGTCATAGTCAATGGGCGGGGCAAAGTACATCCTGTTCCCGCCGTACTTCTCTATGCTCTTTTCGTCTGTGATGATCTGCAGCTTCGGCATATCCTTGCTGTTATGCAGCATTGCGTTGAAATCCTTCCCGTCTTCCTTTGCCATAGTCCCATACCTCCCTTTACTGTCTTTAACCAGATCATACCCTGATCGTCCAGTCTTTGCAATGAGGCGGTTTTAAAAATATGTTATATATCTCCCTTCTTCCTCCTCTTCCAGACGGACGCAAGGATATCCTTAAGGACAAGAAAGGAATCCAGCTCGTTATACCCCTGCCTCTTTTGCAGATCCTCCAACAGCCTCTCCAGCTCCGCCTCATAGCGGGCGGTGTCCATCTCCCCCTGATACCGCGCCAGGATCGGGTATTTCCTGCTCCATGCCTTTGTCCAGTCTATCTTTTCCGATACTTCTTCACTGGTTCTGTCGATGGCATCCTGTATTTCCCTGACATCAATGTCAAAATCCACCAGCTCGTCCAGCGACAGCCCGTATAAAACGGCAAGCCGCTTTGACTGGCGGATATCCGGCAGCGTCTCATCCGTCTCCCACTTCGAGACAGTCTGTCGGCTTATCCCCAGCTTCTCCGCAACCTCCTCCTGGGACAGCCCCCTTTTCTTCCGCGCGTGATACAAATGATTTCCCAAGCTCATGGCATTACCTCCTGAATATGATATGTGCTGATTATACTATTTTCACAGCCGGAATGCCACCAACGCAGCCCTGCATTTCCGCCCGTTTTCTTGACAGGCAGCAACGGGAATTTCCGGCTCATGTTTTTTTACAAAAATGAACGAGGTGGCTAGCTGGCCGGAGACATGCTATGCTATACCACAGGAAATGCCGAAAGGCAAATACTGCATAGAGAGGAGAAAGATTTGTTATGACCACACCCGTTTACTTTGCATAGCATGGCTGTTGCATACTATGTTCAAAGTCAGATAATGTAATAGCCCATGCATCCGCCATATGAAATCACACAGGAGATGCAAATGAGCTATAGAAAGAAAATTGAATATGAGATTGCCCTGGAAGGCTCCTTCGAGGTTATCAGGAACTGCCCCAAGTGTGGCAGGAAAACACATTATATCAACACAAAGAATTTCCGCGTCAACGTCAATGGAAACAGGCTGGACGTCTGGCTGATCTATCAGTGTAAGGAATGTAAGCATACGCTCAATCTCGCGGTGTACGAGAGGCAGAAGGTTTCTTCCATACCAAAGGAAGAATACACGCGCTTCCTGGACAATGATAGGCCGCTGGCGGAAACATACGGCAAGAATCTGCGTTTCTTCCTGAAAAACAAAGCAGAAATTGATATGGGCCGGATAAACTACGGCTATGTCCGACTCCATGAAACCACAGAAGACAGCGGAACCGGAGCGCAGATTCTGATCACGATCCACAATCCCCGGGGACTGAAAATCCGGCCGGAAAAACAGATTGCCGAGGTGGCGGGATTATCCCGAAGCCAGGTCAAAAGCCTCCTGGAAGGAGGCGGAATGGAGATAATCGGAAACCACCCCAAAACGGTTTCCGTCCTTATTCATGAATCAAATTTAAGGAGGTTATGCCCGTGAAAATTGAGACACAGAGATTACTGATCCGGGACGTAAAAACCGAAGATGAAGTACCCTATATTAATATGGCCTCAGACGGAAGCCTGAATGACTGCGGTTTTGACGTAAACTGCAGCAGATGGATCACAAAATGGATTGCAGAAGCGAAAGAATTCGCGGCCAGGAATCATCCCGACAGGGATTATCTTGCTTATACAATAGCATTAAAAGGCGAAGCCACAGTGATCGGTTCCATCGGATGCTCCTACTATGACGACCTGCGGGAAACAGGTGTTACCTTTTTTGTCGGATCCCAATACAGAGGGAATGGCTATGCCACAGAGGCGGTCAGGGCATATACGGATTATTTTCTCCAGCATTATCATACCGGAAAACTGATCGCTACCGTGAGGGATGAAAACACGCCCTCCTGGAAGGCGGTTGAAAAGGCCGGATTTATCCTGAAAAAAAAGAGGATGTATCGGGATGTAAACGATGCGGACGAACAGCTGTACCGCTTTTACGAGATAGCAAAGCGTATCTGAAAACCATTTCTCCGATCCGCAATGCGGAATTGAAAAGTTTATTTCCGCTTCCGCTCAATCCGCACTCTCGCGAGATTTGTTACGCAAACTCGTGATCGCACGCGCCTGTCGGCGCAGTTGTTGCTGTTCACTCTGTAACAGGTAACATATAAAAAGAGTCCCCCGGACTCCTTGAAACCGCAAAACAACGTTTTGGCGCACAGCTGTCAAATCAATTATTTTAATCGTTTCCGTGTGATCTCGTAAAAAATGTTCGAAAACGCCTTGCGGTGTCGTGGGTGTGAAAAGCGACGCGCGGTTTCCCATAGAGTGAGAAGAAAGCGCTTGACGATTTTCAGCACAGCATATATATTTATACTATACGAACCAAAACAGGAGGCCGTCTGTGATCACCAAAGAAAAAACGAAAGAAATCATGTTCTCGCTGGGTGCGGATCTGTGCGGGATTGCCGGTATGGACAGGTTTGTCGATGCGCCCAGGGGCTATCATCCCCTGGACGTCCTGCCCTCCTGCAAATCCGTAATCTCCTTCGGATGCAGATTCCCGGTGGGGACGCTGCACTGCAGCTCTGATATTCCCTATACGAGAGTGCGGAACTCCATAACGCCTAAAATGGACGCCATAGCCCTTGATTTTTGTATCGAAATGGAAAAACACCAGGCCATATGCGTCCCCATACCCACAAATGAGAGCCAATGGGATACAAACACGAACAGATGGCGCTCCATAATTTCCCTGAAACATGCGGCCCAGGCCGCCGGGCTGGGTGTCATAGGAAGGCATTCCCTGCTGATAACGCCGGAATTCGGCAGCATGGTCTGGCTGGGCGCAATTCTCTGCGAACAGGAATTGGAGCCCGATGAAATGAAAGAGCCTCTTTGCAATCACTGCAATCTGTGCGTGGACGCATGTCCTGTTCATGCCCTGGAAGGACCGGAGTTGAAGCAGCAGGTTTGTTATGATTATGCCTTCGGAGACGATAAGGAAACAAAGGTCTGGAAAATTTCCTGCCACAAGTGCAGGGATATCTGCCCATACAATCTGGGATGCCAAAATACCATTCCGGAGCGTGTTTGAAACACGCTCTAAGCAAACTATAAAAAGCTTAACAGACTTTCCAATTGCAGGCCTGCCCATGAAAAGAGACGTAAGGCTAATTCACGATCTTACACCTAAAGTTACTGTTACGCAAAAATTAGGGGCTAAAGCAATCTCAGCAATTGTATCAGCTCATGTTGATTTTCCGGATTAGACGTAGTTAATCGAGTATCAAACTGCCGGAACTTATTGTCCTGATAGAATGCCAGCTCAAGAAACTCTGCACCTGTGATTTCCTTGTTTCCTCCATCTGAGTAATTTCTGCCAAGCTGCGCGATTAAATATGCTGACATTGTATATGTCTGCGTCCGACTATCAAACTCACTGACACGTATTACCTTTCTCTTTATTGTATTGCTTATCTTTTCACCCTGAACTGTCAGCGGTTTTAATGCTATTGTAAAATATCCGACTAACGCCATACTGTTCAGCGAAAACACAAGATATGTAACGGAATTTTATTTCTGTTCCTCATCCAACCATTCCTTGAGCTTCTTCTGCAACAGCTTTTTATCTGGAAGATAAAGTTTATATTCTTTTGCATAAATGTTTGCATTTTCCGGCAGCGTCAAGTCAACAAGCGCTTCATCGCTCTGCTTGCACAACAGGATACCGATGGTCGGATTTTCATCCTCCGTTTTCTCATATCTGTCATAATAATTGACATACATCTGCATCTGACCTAAATCCTGATGCGTAAGTTCCTCGATTTTGAAGTCAATAAGGACATAGCAGCGGAGCAGCCTGTTGTATAGAACCAAATCCACATAAAAATTTTTATCATGAAACGTAAACCGTTTCTGACGCTGTTCAAACAAAAAGCCCTTGCCCAATTCCAACAGAAACTTTTGCATTTTGCTGATTACGGCAGATTCGAGGTCGCTTTCGTGATAAGACGCTTTATCTTCCAGTCCTGCGAATTCTAAAATATATGGCGTATGGAGAATATCCTGCGGTTTCTGCGGAACCGCCCCTTCATTTGCCAGCCGCATGACGTCATTTTTATCACGGCTTAATGCCAGTCTTTCATATAAGCTGGAATGAAACTGCCTTTTCAGCGTATCCACATTCCAGTTAGAGCGAATTGCTTCTTTTTCATAAAAATCCCTTTCATCCCTGTCTTCTATGCGCATAAGCAGCTGATAATGTGTCCAACTTAGCTTAAAGGGTATTTTGCCATATAACGTTTCTAATTGTCCAATTCCCGATTGGACAATTGAAAAATCCTGTCCGAATTGTCCAATTCCCAATTGGATAATTTCATTTTCCCTGTCTTTGAATGCCATATAAAACTGCCGCATTCCCGCAACATTGCTTCTCGAAAAGCCCCTCCCATATTCTTCCGTCAAATAAGCGGACAAGGAATCCAACACCTTTGCTCCGTATTTTGCCCTTTCAGAGCCCTGCTGTTCCTGCTCTACGATATACTGCCCCAACAGAAAACTTGTCAGAACCGTAATCGTGTTTGCCATCTGTCCCATACTGTTCCGGGCGTTATCTATCAACTTTTTTGATTTTTCATATAAAGTATGAAACTCATTGGTATCCATTATTTCCGTTTGTTGTTCTTTCATTATACTGCCACTGAACCATATTGAACCCTTACATCAGATGAACCGGAAGCTCCTGCCCGATACCATAAGTCATGGGAACAGCCGCATCCTCTCCTGCCTTGGCCGTTTTTTCAACATCGGAAGCCTGCCTGCCCTCATCTGCTTTCTCAGCAGTTTTCCTGACCGCAGTTTTACGGGAAGCCGTTTTCTTTGTCCCGTCCGCTGCCACGCTTTTTCCTGTTGCCTTCGCATTCGTATTTTCCTTAGCCGTCTTTGTCATTTTCTCCTCCGCCCCTTTTTCCGACGATTCCGCAGATTCTGCTTCCGCACTGTTGCCTGTCTGCTTTTTCGCCCTGGCCTCTGCATTGCCTCCCGCTAATTTCCCGGACGATGCTTTCGCTTCCGCGCTTCCCTCCGCCGCCTTTGCCGCCCTCCTGATGCTACCTGCTCCTACGGACATTTTTATCTACCTCCTTTGCAAGCTCCAGGAACTCCCCGGCGCTCCTTGCACTTCTCTTATGTACCATAACGGGCCTGCTGTTGTCCTGGGCCCATTCGATCTCGCTGTCCACACGTATCACCGTGTCAAATACCGTCACCTGCTCAAAATCCTTCAAGACCTCCATGGTCTGCTTCCCATAATTTTTCCTGGCGTCCAGCTTGGTGATGACCACACCCAAAAGCTCCAGGCTGGGGGCAATCCTTTTTACATTCTCCAGAAATTCAAACAGGTTCGCCACCCCGAAAAGCCCCCATGGGCTCGCCTCCACTGGCAGGATCACATAATCCGAAGCACAGAGGATATTCATGACCCAGCCCCCCAGGGTCGGAGGCGAATCGATCAGGATATAATCATATCCCCCGCTCTCCTTTATCTTTTCCAGCCCTCTGGACAGGATCATCTCCCTCTGCCATTTGGTGAACAGCTCATATTCAATGCCGCTCATCAGCGTGGAGGACGGGATCAGATCCAGATTTTCATAGGAGGTATGCACCACATAATCCGTCAGATCCTTCTCCCCGCGGATGGCATTGTACAGATTCTTTTCCCCCGCCGCAAATTCCAGCACCCGCTCCTCCGAAAAAAAAGAAAGGGACAGATTCAGCTGCATATCCCCGTCCACCAAAAGCACTCTTTTCCCTAATGTAGAGAGAGAATACCCTGTGTTGGCACAGGTAGTAGTCTTGCCGCTTCCGCCCTTATTATTCGCAAAGGCTATTGTCTTCGTCCGTCCTGCCATAGAGACACTCGATTCCTTTCTCTGCAAAGTAACTCAGCCATTCCTCCGAGGGACGTATGTCCGTCACCACCATATCGATAGCAGACAGCTCACAGATCCTTGAGAAAGCCACATTGTCAAATTTCGTATAATCCACCGCCAGAATCCGCTGCTTTGCGCATTTCAACATAGTCTGCTTTACCTGGGAAAACATCTCATTGGCATCCGTGATGCCCTTCTCCATATCGATACCCTTGCAGGACAGGATCACCTTGTCCGCGTGAAAGGAGCTGACCCCCTCCAGGGCCTTGGGCCCCACCAGCGCCAGGTAATTCTCCCGCATCGTCCCGCCGGTGGAAATGATATCCCATCCGCTGACATCCGAAAGCTCTACCAACACTTCAATGGAATTGGTGATCACTGTCAGACGCTTCCGGTTCTTCAGCGCCTTCACAATGGAAACCGCCGTGGTGCTGGGATCTACAATGATATGCTCCCCCTCCTGCACCAGCCCGTTTACCAGCCCGGCAATGACCTGCTTTCCCTCCATATTCCGCTTCCTGCGGACGTTAAAGGGCATGTCGATACCGGAGCTTTCATTTAAGACGGCGCCGCCATAGCTCTTGGTGGCAAGGCCGTCCTTGTCAAGCCTGTCCAGATCCCTGCGGATGGTTTCCTCCGAGACATCAAAAAGTATGCTGAGTTCGCTGACAACCACCTTCTTTTCTTCCTGCAATTTTTCCAAGATCAGATTTCTGCGCTCAGCCGCCAGCACGGTACGCACCTCCTGCCTGTAAGTCCACGGTTTTGCATGTTACAGTATGGATTTGATGATCTGTTCGTCGGGATGGGCGATCACAGTGGAGTCCAGATACATCCCGCTCTCCGCCACAGCCTCCTTCGCCCTGGCGATGGCCGCGTCCACCGCGGAAACCTCGCCGCACAGGTACACATAGGACTTGCCACACATGCCCTTTGCCACGCGCAGCTCGATCAATTCCACCTCGGAGGTCTTCGCTGCCACATCCGCGGCCACGATAATGGAAGCCGCGTCAAAGGTTTCCAGCACCCCCAGGGAGCTCACCTTCTCAATATGGGTGGTTCCATAGATGGCGGGGAAAATCCCCTCATCCGGATTCCCCAGCACAAAGCTGTCGATCAACTGCTCGCCGTACTGTGTCTTCGCCGTTTCCACCGCCGCGGTGACGGCGCTGAGATCGCCGGTGATCAGCGCTATGTATTTGCCGGGGCAGACAACCTGTGCCTCCACCAGCTCCACCGCCGCCGTCTTTACCATGGCGTCCGCCGCAGTGACACCTGTGGAAACCGTCTTAAATTCAATCATTCCTAACGCTCTGCTCATGGCCCGCCTACCTCTCTGTAATCACAATATATTGATCCGTAACTTCCCGGACGATACCGTCCATGGAAGCATGGATTGCCACGCTTAACCCATTCCCCGGCCCGGCGATCACATCCCCTGCCTTTACCTTCGTTCCTTCCTTCACAGCGGGCACCGCAGGGGCTCCGATGTGCTGGCACAGCAGGATCTTTACTTTATGGATGATGTCCCGGGTCTTCCAGTAGCCGTCTTCCTGCAGAGGCGCTTCCGCGTCATACCTGGAAAGCCCCAGCCGCGCCGCCAGACGCTCCTCGGGAACCTTGCGGTACTGCCTGCTCTCCTTTACCGGCGCCGGAACCACTCCCGCAGGAGGCTTTACTCCCGCCTTCCTGAGCCCCAGCTTATAATCCGCGATCAGGCTCCTGGGAGATAATCCCTGGGGGCAGGAAAAATTCTCACAAAGGCCGCAGGAGCTGCAGAACATGGTGTTCAAAAACACGCTGGTATCCTGGAAATCCTGATTCGCCGCACTGCGCATGAATTTATGCGGCTCTATCGGATGTCCCAGCGCATGTCTGGGACACAGGCTGGTACAGGTCTCGCACTGACAGCAGGCGGAGGCGGCGCGCTTCAAGTCAATGGCCGCATTCCGGTTTTTCCTGCGGATCAGGGAATGAGACTGATCCAGCACGATCACCGCGTTGGTAGTCTTCGTCACCACCGCCGTCTCATCCGCCAGGTTTCCCATCATGGGGCCGCCCACCAGATAAGCCGGCTTCCCGGTGGTGGTTTCCCCCGCAAAGGCCACAACATCCTTTATGGACGTTCCCAAAGGAACCCTCACGGTAATGGGATGCTCCACCTCTCCCACCACCGTCACCAGCTTGTCGATCACGGGGATATCCCGCTCCACCGCCCGGTATACATTGTACACTGTCTCCACGTTGAAGACGGCCACGCCCTCCTCAATGGGCAGTCCTCCGGGGCGGATCACCCTGCCTGTGGCTTCGTAGACCAGCACCACCTCATCCCCCATGGGATACGCTCCGTCCAGAAGCTGTACCCGCATGTCAGGGTATGCGTCTATGTATCTGTCTATGGCTTTCAAAGTCGCCTTATATTCTCTTTTAATGCCGATAACGGCCTCCTTCGCGCCCACCGTCTGCGCGATCATGTCAAAGGCCTTCAGGATTTCTCCCGCGCACTGCTCCAAAAGCTGCCTGTGAAGCTTCAGCAGGGGCTCGCACTCGGCGCAGTTCATCAGGATCACTTCGGCGCGTTCATCCAGCTTCGCATAGGTCGGAAAACCTGCTCCGCCTGCGCCCACCGTACCCACATTTTGTAAAATCCGCTTTAACTCCTGAATCTCCATATTCATCATCCATTCTGAAATATTGTTGATTTCTTTGAGATTGTATTTATTCGTCCACGATCCCCACGATTGCCGCGTCCACAGGCGCATTCTCCGTGCCGACCCTGGCGCCGCTGCCCGTGACCACCAGGACTGTCTCACCGATTCCGGCCCCGATATTGTCAATCGCCACAAACCTGGAAGCGCCTGATGCCATCCCTTCCAGAGGCTCAATGATCATAAATTTATTCCCCACCAGATTTTCACATTTGCGGGTGGAAACAATACTTCCCACTACTTTACCTACCACCATGGCGCATCTCTCCTATTGTGCGGACGGGGCGGCTCATCCCCGCCCGCCAGGTAAATACCTCTTTTTTCGGATACCTGGTACAATTTAATCTGCGGATTGTACCGGCACTCTCATCTTTGTGAATCACTTCACGCTACTTTATGATCGTAACCTTATCGCCGGTCTTAATCTTGCTGGCGTTGGCCTCGTCGGTATCAATGTGCATTTCCAGAGTAAAGCTGTCATTGACACGGATCTTTACCTGGTTGAACACTGTCCCTCTCTCATTATCCGCCTTTACCGACACAATATCGCCGTCATGAACCCCGGCCGCCAGCGCGTCTGCAGGCGACATATGGATATGGCGCATGGCAATGATACAGCCCTCTTTCATATAGATGGCGCCCTTGGGCCCCACCACTGCAATGGGCGCGCTTGCCGCCACATTCCCGGATTCCCGGACAGGCGCCGCAATCCCAAGCTTCATGGCGTCCGTGGCTGAAATCTCCACCTGGGATGCCTTCCTGACAGGCCCTAAAACTCTGACATTCTCGATAGCGCGGAGCTTAATGCCGACGATAGTCACCGTTTCGTTGCAGGCATACTGCCCTCCCATCAGATCCTTCTTCTTCGTCAGATGATAGCCCTCCCCAAACAGAGTTTCCACATCCTCCTGGGTCAGATGGATATGCCTTGCGGATACGCCCACAGGAACCTGATAGCCGTTGGTCTTACTGTCCATCTTACTGATCGTCTCCAGAACCGCCTTTGTGATCGCTTCCACTGTCTGTTGTTCCATGTTTTCCTCCAAACTGCATGGAAACGGTTCCTCCCATTCCACCCTGATACAGGGCATTCTCCGAAATCCGCACCGCCTCCACGCTTTCCGCCCTTGCGGACAGTCAATCACTCATTCGGAAATCAGCTTCTTCCGAATTTCTCTCATCCCCGCCATTTGCGGGCATGGCACAATCCACCGGCCTATACTGCCATCCGGCCCGAAACCATGCTCACTCCCGTCATGTACGGGCACGGCGCAACCCGCCCAGGAAACAGAATCTCCCGGAAAAGCTGTCCCGCTCTAAGAGAGCACAGAAGCCGTCCGGCATCCCTCCGTCTGCCGGGATACCGGACACGGCCCCTTCTCCCCGTTACTCTTTTACCTTGGGAAGGATCATCTCCACATCCGTATGAGGACGAGGGATTACATGGGTAGCTACCAGCTCTCCCAGCTTGGATGCGCTTGCGGAGCCCGCTTCCACAGAAGACTTCACCGCTCCCACATCGCCGCGCACCATAACGGTTACCAGGCCGGAACCGATCTTCTCCGTACCAATCAGGGTAACATTTGCTGCCTTACACATAGCGTCCGCCGCTTCAATTGCCGCAACCAGACCTCTTGTTTCCACCATTCCTAATGCTTCCTGTGCCATTTCTTTTCCTCCTGCTTTCTGATGATACTACTGTTATGTTCTCCTCTTTGGGGCAAAATTTCTCCATACTTCCCGTCATGCCGCCTCCGGCGGCACAAACATTCTTCATTCCTTTTATACTTCCTGGATCGTCCGTGCATCCAGCGTGCTCACCTCATGCTTATCCCTAAACCGGCTGGCGCTCAGCTTCACAAGCCGCCAGATTTCCTCATGAGGATTGGCGATCACGCCCTTTGCCACAGGCTTCTTGATCGCGCTTTTAGCCGCGGTTTCCACGGCCTCCGTGACAGCCGCCACATCGCCCTTGATCACAATGGTGACAAGGCGTCCGCCCAGTTTCCTCTCCCAGGTAACCAGCTCCACGCCGGAGGTCTTGCACATGATATCCAGTGAATCCACGGCGGCAACCACACCTGAAATTTCGATAAAGCCTAATGATGTATTGCTCATTGACTGGCTCCTTCTTCTATACTTCCTTCTCCGTTAAATTTTGGGAAGGATCTTCTCCACATCTGTATGAGGACGGGGAATCACGTGTGCCGCCACCAGCTCGCCAAGCCTGCTTGCCGCTGCGGATCCGCTCTCAACAGATGCCTTGACAGCGCCTACGTCGCCGCGCACCATAACGGTTACCAGGCCGGAACCGATCTTTTCCGTACCCACCAGAGTAACCTCCGCGGACTTGGTCATGGCATCAGCCGCCTCAATCGCCGCTGTCAGACCTCTTGTTTCTACCATTCCTAATGCTTCCTGTGCCATAATGATCTCCTTTCTTACACAAGCATTCGCTTATGGGCAAATAATCTCAAAATTTGTGCTCAGCACCCTCTGTACTAATTCCTGTCAAAAGCATTCAGCTTCAACATCTTCACCGTGTCTTCCGTGGGCCGCGCAATGATATGCTTCTGCACCACACCGGTAAGGGACTCGGCCATCGCCTCTCCCGCCGCCATAGCCGCTTCCACATCTGCCACGGAACCCCGGAATTTGATCGTCACCAATAAGGGCACCGGCAACGCGTCTGCATTCGCAGGTTTATTTTTATCGAAGGGCTCCAGTCTGACACTGGCCGCCTTACATCCCGCATCGGCTGCAAGGAACGCGCACGCCAGACCGTATACCTCCAAAATTCCTACCGCTTCTTCCATATCAGCCTCGTTTCTGTCCGCCCGGCCCGTCTGCGCGGATGCCGGTCTCTTATTTGGAAGTGTCTGTTTCCTTCAGACTGCCACATCCTTATTTATTGATAATGGCAATCTTTAATCCGGTCATCGCCAGATTGGTCTTCAGCGCCTCGTTGATCTCCTCCAGGGGATATGTATGGGTGATCAGCTTATCCATGGGAAGCCCCATCCTCTTTGCGCTCTTTAAGAAATCAAAGGTGGTTGCATAATCCCGCAGGGTATATACCCAGGAACCCACCGTGGTAATCTCCTTGGAGCAGATGTCAAAGTGAGGATTGATGGTGGCATCCCCGCCGTTGATGAAGAATCCCAGCTCGCAAAGCCCGCCGCCGTTACGGATGAACTTATAGATATTGGAATGTCCCGCGGGAGAACCGGTACACTGGAAAGCAAAATCAGCCAGATGGCCGTCAAACTTCTGTGCCACAGCATCTGCAAGGGCCTCGATACCCTTGTGATCCTTGAAATTCACATAATCGGAAGCTCCCAGCTCCTTCGCAAACTCAAGCCGCTTGTTCTCGCCGTCCACCGCAACAATATTGTTGATTCCCATGGTGCGCAGGATTGCGATACAGATCAGGCCGATAGGCCCGCATCCCTGAACCACCACCCTGGAGTTGAAGCGCAGAATCCCGGTGCTCTTTGCACGCTCCACGGCGTGAATCAGTACCGCGCAGGGCTCGATCAGCACTCTGGAATAGAGATCCAGGTCACTTACATTAAATACGGTGGAGCCGCCTCTGATCAGGATGTAATCGGAAAACCATCCGTTCAGATGGATATCGTCGTCGGGAAGCAGACCGTACACATCCGCCCCTCCCACATTCTGCTTGTTCAGGTCGTACATGGTGATGTCCGGGTTGTCCTTGAAGATCATACAGGTCACTACCTTGTCGCCCAGCTTCAGATCCTTGCCTGCGCTGTCCTTCTTCACGTTCTTACCCATCTTCACAATCTCGCCGGTGCCCTCATGGCCCAGGGCCACGGGGATCAGGCCGAAGGGATCCCTCTTGAATTCATGGGCGTCCGTACCGCAGACGCCGCATCCCTCCACCTTTACCAGGATATCGTCGTCCCCCACCTCGGGCATGGGGAATTCTTTTACGTCAAAATGCTCCAGGCTTGTCAGCATTGCCACATGGGCAGTCTTGGGAATCGCACCCTTTGACGCGCTTCCGCCCGCCGCGGGTGCCGCGCCGGAACCTGACATATTGGCAAGCACCTGCTTTACTATCGCTTCTATCTGCGCTGTATCAGCCATTTTATTACTCCTTTCTGTTCTAATTTACTTCTCTGTTCCGAAAGAATCGCTCCGCGATTCTTTCCGGTGAGATTTAGGAAATCTTAGAAAACGTACTTTGTTTTCTTAGATTTCCTTCTCACCGTATGCAGAGGCTGTCCGCCATAACACATCTTCTGCTCTTGGTAAAGGACTTGGCACTGGTCAGCCCCTCGCCGGTACGGCTTGCGATGGTAAAGGTACAGTACCCCTCGCCGCCGAAGCCAAGGGCCGCGTAGGAGGGTGCGTTCTTCACCAGGATCGCGGTGTCAATAGCTCTCGCATACTTCGTGATATTATCAATGTTCTTGGAATGGATATGAGCGGAATGACGGTTGCCGTGCTCCAGCCATACGGCCTTCTCGATGGCATCGTCGATATCCTTCGCCCGCACCATGCCCAGGATGGGCATCATCAGCTCCTCGGCGATCAGAGGGTGCTCCTTCTCTCCCTCGAACACGATACAGCGGATATTGTCGGGAACGGTAACCCCGATCATGCCCAGCAGCGTCTTTGCGTCACGCCCCACGCACTTACGGTTCAGTCCCTTGGGCGTCAGCACGATGGAGGTCAGCTTATCCTGCTCCTCCTTGGAGATCAGGTAGCAGCCCTGCTCGGAGATCATATAATGCATCAATTCGTCCGCAATGGAATCCACCGCCACAATCTCCTTCTCCGCGATACAGGGAAGATTATTATCGAAGGTACAGCCGTTCACGATATCTTCCGCCGCCTTGCGCACATCCGCCGTCTCATCCACCACCGCGGGGGGATTCCCCGCGCCTGCACCGATTCCCCTCTTACCGGAGGAAAGGACTGCGGTGACCACACCGGGGCCGCCTGTGGCCGCGATCAAAGGGATATCCTTATGCTTCATCATGATATTGCTGGTTTCCAGCGTAGGCGCCTCCACGGTACATGCCACGTTGTCGGGGCCGCCAGCCTCCAGGGAAGCCTCATTGATCATATTCAGGGCAAAAATGGACGTCTTGATGGCCGCGGGATGGGGATTGAACACTACCGTATTCCCTGCGGCAATCATACCGATGGAGTTACAGATGACCGTCTCGCTGGGATTGGTGGTAGGGGTGATGGCCCCGATGACACCGAAAGGCCCCATCTCAATCAGGGTCAGCCCTCTGTCGCCCGACCAGGCCGTCGTCTTTAAATCCTCCGTTCCCGGAGTCTTGTCCGCCACTAAGTGATGTTTTAAGATCTTATGCCCCACATTGCCCATTCCGGTCTCATTCACGCCCATCCTGGCCAATGTCTCCGCATTCTCATGGGTTTTTCTGCGGATGTTGCTGATAATCTGTTCTCTCTGATCCAGAGACATTCTGCGGATCACCGCCTGCGCCTCTTTCGCCGCGGCAATAGCTGCGTTCATATCGGGAAATACGCCGTGGCTTTTTGCCACAGGCTCCGAAATCTGAAGCTGCGCCACTACCTCCTGCACAATGTCCTGTACCATGCTCTCGTTTACAAGCACGATATTACCTCCTTCAAAACGGAACGTCCGTAGGCCGCCAGCTCCGTATCCTGCTTCGCGGAACCGCCGCTGACTCCCAGCGCCCCGATGATCACATCCTGATACTTTAAGACCTCACCGCCGCCAAAAATGGTAATCTTACCGTCATTGGTAAACTGGATGCCGTAGAGGGACTCTCCCGGCTGGCTCAGCTTCCCCAATTCCGCGGTGGACATCTGGAAGGCAATGGATGTGTAGGTCTTGTTCAATGCCACGTCAAAGCTTCCTATGTAAGCGCCGTCCATACAATGGATGGCAACGGGCCTTCCTGCCGCGTCGGAAACGGCTGTCACCACTCTCATATCCCACTCCGCCGCTTTCGCCTCGATCCGCTCGATGAGCTTCACCGCCAGCTTCAGGGGCATGGTGGGAATGACGGTTCCGCCGTTTGCCGCCACGGGATTCCCGGGCAGAGCACTCTGCCGCCCAGGACCGCCCTGACTGTCCGCCGTTTTGTTTAAGACCTGACGGACAATGGTTTCGATCTCTGTATTTGTCATAATCGGTCTCTTTTCATATGACAGGACTGCCTGTCCGATTATTTGCCAAGCTGCTCCAGTACCTTCTTGGTGATCTCCGCCACCAGCTCAGGGGATGCCGCTTCTGCATTCTTGTGCTCGCCACAGTTTCCGCCGCAGTTATGGCAGCTGGGCTTACCTTCCTTTAATGCGGGGCAGAGATTAGCGGGATGACGTCCCTTCATACCGAACTGTCTCCGAATCTCGTACAGATCCTCCACCTGCTGGGGAGTAAACTCCTTGGGGCCGCCGAGCATTCTGGACTGGTACAGCAGCTGTGCGTAAAATTCAACGGATTCCATCTTCAGATAGGCACTCAACAGGGAATCAGAATAGGTCAGGGCGCCATGATTCTCCAGCAGCACTGCGTCAAAATACTGAACATACTCGGACACCGCGTCGGGAATCTCCATGGTGGAAGGCCTGCCGTACTTTGCGATGGGCACGCAGCCAAGGGCGATGACCGCCTCGGGCATGATGGGCTGGGTCAGAGGAATTCCTGCGATGGCAAAGGTGGTCGCATACATGGGATGAGCATGTACCACACTGTTTACATCAGGTCTCTCCTGATACACTCTCATGTGCATCTTAATCTCGGACGAGGGCTTGAAATTGCCGTTTGCCTGGATCACATTGCCCTGTGCGTCAACCTTACAGATGTACTCAGGAGTCATGAAGCCCTTGGACACGCCGGTAGGAGTGCAAAGGAATTCGTTGTCGCTGAGCTTGACGGAGATATTACCGTCGTTTGCGGCAACCATGTTTCTGTTGTAAATCCTCTTTCCGATGTCACAAATCTCTTTTTTGATTTCATACTCGTTTTGCATTTTGATTCCTCCTGTTTTTGTTGATTCTTGTTTTATTATAAATCTATATACCACACAAGTCAACATGGATAAAGTTGGCTTTGTGTCGTTTTCATTCCTTTAAATCCGTATCCCCGTATAACTCGCCCCTCAATTTCCCGCAGATTCCCGCCATCTCCAGCATATCCTCCTCCGCACACATTTCACTGAGATCATAGGCCAGCGGCTGGGACACGAAATCCGCAAGTGCCCTGTTCATCATTTCATGTTCCTCCGGGGTGGCGGTAAGACGGATATGGGGCACGGGCGTTTCCAGAGCTTCTCCCGACAGCTCACACAGATTTACACTTCCGCTGACCCTGCACTCCAACAGCAGCGCCGCAAGATCAGTAATCAGGTCAATAGCATAATAAAATTCTGCTTCCGCCCCGTCATAGTCCGAATCCACATTCTCCAGGACAACCGTCAGGGGTTCTTCATGCTGACGGAAATCCCCGTTCAACTTATCCAGCCCGGTGTCGGAAAAGATTTCACCTAAAGAGATTTCTTCCTTATGCCTGTCCGCCAGGTACTCCACCAGCGTCATACTGTCATCCGTATCACCAATGTAATTATTCCAATACTTATCCGCTATATACATTCCCGTCCCTGTCCCTCCCTGTCACAGAGCTCCGCCATAACGCCGGAAACTGCAGATCATATGGTACATACCAGCTTTTCTATGGCACAGCTGTGAGGCTTGTCCGTACTGTCCCTATCATAATTGACACCCACCAAAAGGACTTCACCCGCATACCCTTCCAGCGCCCTGATATACTGCCTGTCCCTGATCTGCCGCAGGGCAGTGTCGGCGGACTTGTCATATTTCAATTCTACCACAAGGGCAGGCTTCTTGCTGAAAGGCAGGGGTAAAAATACCACATCGGCAAATCCTTTTCCCGCAGGCAGCTCCCGGATGATCTTATAATCTTTTCTGGCGCTGTAATATGCAAGGCTGATGGAGCAGGCGAGGGAATTTTCATCGTTATAGGTTAAAATCGAAGCCACCTCCGTATGCGCCCTGTCAAGCCCCTCCGCAACCCTTTCCCCGTCACAGCGAAGCGTGTCCTCCAGGAGCTGTTCCGATGCTTTCAGCACCCGCATGACCTCCGGCCATCCGCCCACGCTCATGGCGTTCTCGAATTCCCTGACGATCTCACGGTTGGGGATGTATGCCTCCTCCCTCTCCTGGTCATATGCCAGATATCCCAGGTGGATCAGCAGAGTCAGCACATCATCCTTTGACGCCAGGTTGCGCATATCATTCCGGAAACTGAGCGTGTTCACCCTCACAGGGTTCCCCCCCAGCATCCGCACAATGTCCTGGCGCAGCCCGTCATAGTCCATGTCCATGTAGACCTTCAGGGCATCATAGGTCTCCGTGGTCGTCCAGTAGTTAAAAAACCTGTGGCGTAGCATGGCCTCCACCACGGACTTGGGGTTGTACACATGCTGAAACTCCGTGAAGCGGTAGCCGTCATACCAGTTTCCCGCCTCGGCAAAGTCCATGTTGTACCGCTCGCACAGTTCCCGCACCTCCGTGTCCGTAAACCCGGTATATTCCTCGAAGAATCCCTGATCCGTCATGGAATACTCCCAAAACATGTTCAAGGCGGAATGCTGTCCGTATTTCTTCACCGGGAGGATCCCCGTCATGTAGGCCAGGGCCACATAGGGCTGGTCTTTTAAAAGGTTCCGCAGGAAGTCAAGGTACTGCTTCTGTAATTCCTCCGACTCCTGCCTCTCCCGCATCACACAGTCCCATTCATCGATCAGGAAGATGAATCTCTTATTTGTCTTTGCGTATATCTTTCTCAATGCATCGGCAAGTCCGATATCCGGCTTCTTCTTGATGAAAGAACCATATTCCTCCAGAATTTCCTCCAGAACCTCCCGCTCCAAATATCCTGTCACATCATGGTCTTTGACACCGATCAGGAACTGCTGCATATTCAGTAAAATCACATCATACTGGTTCAGATGTTCTTCGAAGGACGGAGCATTCTCTATTTTCCTTCCTGCAAATAAATCCCTGGAATCGCAGCCACTGCCGTAATAGGCAGCAAGCATCCTGAGCGCCATTGACTTGCCAAAGCGCCGGGGCCTGCTGACACAAATATATTTTTGTTTTGTACCCAAATATTTATTTACACAGGCAATCAGCCCTGTTTTATCCACATAAATCTCTGATTGAACCGACTCTGTAAAGTCATCATTCCCCGGATTCAGATATACTCCCAAAATCTTCATTCCCTTCTTGCTTATCCGCCGATCTGGCACCTCAGCCTGGAATTGGCCTCCACCACTTTTTTCAGTATCTGCATGTGCTCCGGCTCCGGCGGAAGGATATCCGGCAGCTCGTATTTCCTGCCCAGCCCCTCATATTTATCCTGTCCCAGCCTGTGATAGGGAAGCAGGTATATCTCCTCCACCCCGGGAAGCTTATCCGCAAACACCGCAATATCCCGTATCTCCTCGGGGCTGTCGTTAAAGGTGGGGATCACGGGCACCCGGATGCTGAGCCTGGTTCCCCGGTAAGAAGCGATCTTTCTGGCATTCTCCAGCATCAGCTCATTGCCCTTCCCGGTAAACGCCTTATGCTTCGCGCTGTTCATATGCTTGATATCCATCAGATAGTGATCCAGGTAAGGAAGGATCTGTTCGATCACCTCCCATTTGGCGCAGGCCATACTCTCCATGGCAGTGTTGATGCCCACCGCCTTTGCCGCATGGAGCAGATCCCCTGCAAATTCCGGCTGGCATAAGCTCTCGCCGCCGGACAGGGTCAGCCCGCCTCCTGAACGTTTATAATAGGGCCTGTCCTTCTCCACGGTCTCCATGACCTCCCCCACGGTGACATCCCGTCCGATGACCTTAATCTTTTCCCGGACTTTCATCTCCTGGATGCCATATTCCTGGGATTCCGGGTTACAGCACCATTTGCACCGCAGGACACATCCCTTTAAGAAACAGATGGTACGAATACCGGTTCCGTCATGTATGGAATACCGCTGGATATCAAAGATACGTCCCCTTGTCTGTAAATAATCCATATCCACTCTCCGATCACCGAAAACTTCCGGCAAAAATACAGGCGTTCTCCGCCAGCCACACGGCCACCCCATCGTCCTCGTTGCTTCCGATCACTCCCGTAGCCAGCGCCTTCAGCTCCGCCGCGGCATTCTCCACCGCGTAGGCTTCGTCCGAAGCCTCAAACATGGGAATGTCATTGACGGCATCGCCGAAGGAAATCACCCGGTCACAATTCCAGAGCTTCTTAAGCTTCTCAATGGCATACGCCTTTGTGGCCTTCACCGGCATGATCTCACACCAGAATTCCGGCCTGTATATTTCCTGCTTCAACGTACAGTAATATCTGTCATCCTTTGAAAACATTTCATATAAATCCTGCAGCTCGTCTTTTTCACCGATACAGGTAAAATAAAACACATCCCCCCGGTATAGCGCGTCCCTGCCTTCCGGCGTATCCTCTAAGGGATTCAGGCGCCTGTCCCCTTTTCTGGAATCCAGATAATACCGGATTCCCTGGTTTTCCTTATTTTTAAGCCAGGATACCTTCTCCACGCCACTGATCAGGGAATATACCAGCGGGCTTACACCATGCTCCTCCAGCGCGGCCCTGACGGCATTGACCTCCTCCCCGTCAAATCCCTCCCGGGACAGGATTTCCCCGGTTGAGGGCTGCATGATAAACGCCCCGTTGTACGCGATGACCGGGATATTCGCGGACAGCCCTTCCGTGACCACCGACGCCGACACCAGGGACCTGGCCGTGGCGTAAGTAAACAGCATCCCCCTTTCCACCAGTCCGTTGATGATCTTTATGCTGTTGGGACTGATCCGGCTGCTCCTGTTTAACAGCGTCCCGTCCAAATCCGTGACATACAGTATCTTTTCCACGCCAGCCCTCCATGCCTCCTTTCCCTCACAGCATAAGAAGCGCTTCCAAAGCAAGGTCAAACAGCTTTTCCCTTGCTGAAATATTATAATACCAATCCCTGTCATCGTATTCGTCCGCACTGCCTGTCAGAATATCTCCGCTGTAAAGCAGCTGGCCGAATATCTTCCCACGGAACTCGGCGATTGCAGCCATGGTCGCACATTCCATCTCCACGACCTTACAGCCCTCCTGCCTCCGGTAATCCACCATCTCCCTGGTCTCCCTGTAAAAGCCGTCCGTAGACCATGTGGTACATTCCATATAAGGAATCTGATGCCTGTCAAGCACCTGTCGGAAACACGCTGTCGGTTCCTTTGGCAAGTCTATAAAACGGGCAGGCGGCAAATACTGATAGGATGCCCCTTCGTCCCGCAGTGCCCGCACGGGTATGATGACGTCACCCGCCGGGATATCATCCAACACGCCACAGCATCCGCAGCAGACGATCACTTCCACTCCGCCGCCGTAAAGCCAATCCGTCATCATGGCGATAGAACCTGACGCCACCACCGCCTGTATGGCACAGACCTCCGTCCCGTCCACCGCAAATCGATATAAAGGGAATTCCTTCATTTCAGAAACATAGGTACCGACCACATTTCCGCCATACCGTTCAACCGCCCCCGCAAGCACTTCTCCAAAAAAAGTCACCAAACAGAGCCGGGGAAAAAGACGGGAATGCCGGCCGGGATTGATAACAGCCTCCCTGTCCGTACTGTACTCTAATATCGGATAATCACTTTTTACGATCATCCTGTTTTTACCTCCGTGTAAGATTTTCCGGTTTCCCGCCGCACCAATGCAGCCGACACAAACAATACATTCCCTTCACGCTTAAAATCCCTGCTCCGTCCTCCGGATAATATCGTCCTGAAGCGACTTGGACAGCGTGGTAAACAGCGCGCTGTAGCCCGCCACCCTGACTACCAGGTGGGCATATTTCTCCGGATGCTTCTGGGCATCCAGCAGCGTCTCCCTGTCCACCACATTAAACTGCATGTGGCTGCCCTTCTGGTCAAAGTAAGAGCGGATCAGGGCCACGAAATTCTCCAGGCCCTTCTCCCCGGAAAGCGCCGTGGGATGGAATTTCTGATTAAACAGAGTGCCGTTGGAGGCGATACCGTGATCCAGCTTGGACACGGAGTTTGCCGCCGCGGTGGGGCCGTGCACATCCTTACCCGCGGAAGGCGATACGCCGTCCGCCACAGGAGTGTGTGCCAGTCTGCCGTCAGGGGTTGCTCCCGTCTGAGCGCCCAGAGGCACATTGGCGGACACAGGATACAGCCCGGCCTGGAACTGCCCGCCTCTGGGATTTCTATAATGTAGCAGGGGCCTGGTATATGTGTAAGCCACGTCCCTTGCGAACATGTCCACTTCCTCGATATCGTTCCCGAACTTGGGCACCTCGTCGATCATGGCCCGGAGCGCTTCGTATTTCTGCTTTTCCTCCGCGGGAAGCTCCTCGCTCATAACGGTAGCGATCATGGCGGCAATCTGCTCCTCGCCTACCTTCATCCCCTTGGCTTCCATTTCCTTTACGATCTGGGTCACAATCTCCGCCGCCGTAATCTCATCGAAGCCCTGTCCGTAATTCATGGCAAGGGCGCGCTTGTACTCCCCTAGGGTCACCTTCTTCTCCTCGAACACCAGCTTCTTGATGGCATAGAGAGAGTCCGCCATATTAGCGATACCGAAGCCCTGGGGCCCGGTAAAGTTGTAGACCGCCCCGCCCTCCTGCACCGTCTTGCCTCTCTTGATACAATCGTCCACCATACAGGAGAGGAAGGGCAGCGGGCAGCGCGTGGCATGGGCCACGTCAATGGCATTGTCCGCGTTCACCAGCAGGGAAATATTGTAATTCATCTGCTTCTTATAAGCGTCGTAGAATTCCTCAAAGGTGGACATATCCTCCACCCGGCCCGTCTCGATACTGATCTTCTCGCCCTTGTCATAGCCGTTGGAGAACACCAGCTCCAGAGGACGGCACATATTATAGAAAGCCGCGTCGTGCCAGCCTTCCGTCTTACCTGCTTTCTGGGGCTCCACGCAGCCGATGATATTGTACTCCCTGGCGTCCTCCATGGTCAGTCCCATATTCAGCAGGGAGGGGATGATCACCTCGTCATTATAATAAGCGGGAAGCCCGATTCCCGTCCTGGTCAGATCCGCCGCCTTCAGCATCAGGGCGTGGGGCGTCTTGTTCCACACACGGATGGACAGGGAAGGCTGGGGTAAGAATACATGCTTGGACGCGGTGATGCACATAAAGGACAGATCGTTGGTCACGTCATTGCCGTCCTTATCCTGCCCGCCCACGATCAGGTTCTGGAACAAACTGTAGCCCGCGAACCCTTCCGCGCTGGCCGCATCGCGGCACTTGTTCAGGTCGTTTAATTTCACCCAGATACAGTCCAGAAGCTCCTGGGCAAACTCCCTGGTCAGCTTACCGCTGTCCAGATCCTTTTTATAATAAGGATACATGTACTGGTCAAAACGTCCGGGAGAAATCGAATGCCCGCTGGACTCGATCTGTAAAAGCTGCTGTACGAACCAGAAGCCCTGGCAGGCCTCATAGAAGCTGGTGGCTCCTTTTGCAGGCACTCTGCGGCAGTTGGACGCAATCTGCAGAAGCTCCTTTTTCCTGGACGCATCAGAGCAGGCATCTGCCTCCTTCTGGGCCAGATCCGCATAGCGCAGGGCGTAACGGATCACCGCCCGGCAGCTGATGAGCACAGCCTGCAGGAACTGGCTTCTGGTGCAGTAATCCTGGTCGCCGGGATCGCACTTAGCAAGCTCCTCCTCCACCTGCGCGATAATGCCCTCGTATCCGATTGCCAGCACCTTGTCGTACTGTACGGTGACATGTCCCACGCCGTTATAAAAATAATTTCCGGGGGTAAAGATATTATGTTCGATGGCTTTCTTCGTTTCTTCGGTCATCAGGGAAGTGGCCAGCTCGCTGGTGGTCTTCCCCTCCCAGTAAGCGTCCGCTTCCAGCAGCTCACGCTTCGTCTGCTCCGCTATGTAGAAGGGATCCGCCTTCCGCGTGGCCACGGTCTCGAATTCCGCTTCCAGCCACTTATAAGAAAATTCAGGATATGTCTGACACCCTCTGGGGGCGATGGTCGTGCTTCCCACGATCAGCTCGTTCTCTCTGATGATAATGGGAATGTTGTCCAGAATATGTTCAAAGGCTTTGGCCCGGCGCATCACGATTGGCAGCGCCTCCGTCTCCTTGTAGGACTCCGTAATCAGCCTGGCCCTGGCCGATTCAATCTCCGGCATTTTAGCGTACAGATGCGCCACCAGCTTCGGGATTCTGTCTGTCTTGGGAATTTCAAGAGTGTAATACTTCTCCATAACGGCTCCTTTCACATTTCTGTATTCTTTTTTATTGCAATGGTGTTTTGATTTCAGCAAGAGACCTGTCCATTCATAAACTCATATGTCCAGTATATTCCTCCAATCTCCATATGTCAACAAAACCACTAGTTATTTTATTATTTTTTGTGGGTTTATTTTTGTTTTTGTTGGGTTTTATGTGAGGTTTATTGTGGGGTTTGTTGGAATTCCATTATAACCTGACATTCCCTTCCAATAATTTCATCAGCATGGAAGGATATGATATAAAGCCTCCCTGATTTTTATAGCATAAAATATCATAGGGCGGCTTATTCCCCCGTATCTCTGCTCCTTTACACTGTATATTGGGCTTGATATAGCAAAAAAGCGCAAACATGTCTCTCACACTTTTTCTCTTACCGCTGATGGCCAATAATTTCCGACAAAGTGCTTTCACTTCCCCGTTATTCAACATCGGCAGCGTCTTATCCGGAGCCCCTGCAACGGCAGCAAACACATAATCCCTGTTACTGACATATTTAAATGCCTGTGGATATGCCGCCTGATCCTGGAAATATTGTATACTTTTTACAATCTGTTTAATAGAATGATTCGCTTCCTTCGGATTTTTTGTCCCTTTCAATTCTATTATCCAGGTAATGTTCAATCCCATGCTATTATCTTTTATTGTATATACAAGGTTATCGCATATAAAATCCCCTTTGGCCAGTCCGGTGATCAGGCCGCCGTCCACCTGCACGATTTCAACAGAATTCCCTGCATCAATCTGTATGGGGACTAACGCCTTGCTATGATGCCCCCTGTCTTGAATCACGTATTTCTGTCCTTCTCCCAAATCAGTAACAAATGCCGCACTCGGTTTCCTATTTTTCGCCATATCTTCTGTCCCTTTTTTCGCGTCATAATATCGTTTTATTCCTGTCCCCCATCCAATTCAATTCCATACAACGCGGTATATAATTCATTTATCTGCAAAGAGACATCATCCACCAGGGATGATTCTATCTCTCTTTCCTCCTCATCCAGCAGTTTTCGATAGCGCTTCTCCCCGGACGCGCTGTGCGTAAGTAATTTATATGCCGAGAGCCCGCCTTTTTTAATGATATAATCTTTATTCAACACCTTATAAACTTCTTCAGCCTGGCCATCTTCCTCCAATACGCCGGCATAATACAAATTATTGGCAACCGTAAGGATATATGGGCTGTGGGTTGTGATAAATACCCCGCTGTCCTGCATATTGGTAAACATTGTGATAAATTCCATCACTTTTTTCTGAAGCAGCGGATATATATGTGTCTCCGGTTCCTCGATGATCAGAAATACATTTTCTTCCCGCAGTAATAAAACATACATAAAGTTTAAAAGCCATAAAATTTCCTGCTGCCCTGAAGACGCAAAATTGATTGCAACCGAATGTTCCGCATCTTCCTCTATTTTCAAGAATTCCCTGCCCCCGCTGTAAAAGTACTCTCCCTTTTCGATACTTATGATCAAATCCGCAATATCGTTCTCATCGAACCGCCTTTTTTCCACAGGATAAAACAGATGCGCCTTTTTCACACCGTTTCCAAAGCTGCTTCGGACACTGTCGATCAGCATCATGAACATTTCCGTAATCAGATCCAGATTACCGGCATTATTCATTACCGCCCGATTATTGGACATCACTGTTAAAAGGCTCCGGCCCGCAGGGACATAATAAGTTTCTTTATAGTCGCAAAAAATCTCATTTACCTTACGGACTATCATTTCGTGATTTCTTTTTTTCTCTTCATTGGTGAGTACAAGGCTGGTTTTAATGATTCCTTCATTGTTATGGTAAATCCCCTGTACCTCCGTTTGAAGCTTTTTCAATGAATTTAACAGCTTTGGAGAATATTTTACATTGATATATTGCCTGTCCTTATCCAATTCCACCTGTATCCAAATATCCGCCTCATAATCGTATTTCATATAAAATTCGGAGCTTAAATCCCAGCTATATCCGAACAGCCTTATGAAAATACTTTTCAATTCCGATTTTATCGCCCTGTCAAACCGGATGCCCTCCTGCGAAACATTGTTATAAGAATTAGAATCGCACACTTGAGTCAGGTAATCAATAATCTTCGTCTTAATTGTTTTAAAATAATAAACACTTTTAGCAATGGTGCTCTTTCCCGTCGCCTGCTCGCCGATTAACAGGTTGAATTTCGCAACCTCCATCTCAAAGTCCTTGACCGGGCCATTATTTCTAATGCATATTTTCTGCATCCCCACTATTCCTACCATATCCCATCTCCTTACAGCCTGTACCTGCATCATGCAATCGCGGGACGCTCATTTCACAACCAAGCTTTCGCCCATCCCGCTTTTCAAATTCCTGCATTCAGTATATCCGTTCTCTCCCTTCAAGTCAACCTTTCGGCCCTTTCTCAGCGCCGCCTCCGAAATACCCAGCACTGCAAATACAAGCGGTGTGGATACGGTCTGCTGGAAGCTCACCACCCCATAGACACAATAGCCCGAGACAGCCAGGATCCCAAGGAGCGCAGACGGATCCCTGCGGGCGCTTTTCCAGAGACGGATAAAAAGCGTCGCAAAAATCCCCCCATAGGAAACCAGCCCCAGGATCCCCTGGTTCACCAGTATGTTCAGCCATTCATTGTGGGCATTGGCATAAAGAGCCGTCTCCCACTTTCCTGTAGCGTGTAAAATTTCATTCACGGGATATCGGGCATACGCTGCATTGCTGAAACAGTCCGGCCCCGCCCCGACCAAATGTTCCACAAAGCTTCCCCGGGCGTAGGTTCCCAGGCTGATCCGCCACAGCGCCCCCCTGCCGTTTCCCCAGGAATCCGTAATTCGGAGCAGCTCCTTCTCTCCCAGGACAACCCAGACGCCCTCCCACACCTGGCACGCCAGAATCACAGCCGCACCGGATACAAGCAGTGCTCCCGCTGCCCACAGCGCGGCCTTTTTTACCCTTCCACTTTTCAGCCTGTCCTCGCAGCCCTTCCTTTCCCGAAAATATAGCAACACGAGCAGCACTGCAAGGACGGCAAGAGCAGCGGGCCAGCCCCTCCAGAACAAGAACCCGCCCAGGGAACCGTCCTCCACCAGCACCAGCCCTCTGAACCGGATACAATATTGCCCCATCAGCGCCGCTGCCGGGCAGCAGGCCATCACTCTCAGAAAGCGGAAAAGCCTTCTCCTGTCCTCCAGCGCCCAGAACAGGAGGACTGCCGCTTCCGCCAGGGCGATCAGGTAGCCTCCTTCGCTTCCCTGAGTCAAAAGGGTCCAGAAAAAGAGCAGGCTTCCCGCAAGGCCCGCCGCCTGCCGGATCCTGCCTTCCATACAGGTAAAGCAGAGACAGACCGAAGACGCCACGCTGACGTAGCCGCAGTACCAATTCTGATTTCCGATTGTGGACAGAAAATGCTCTCTGTCCCAATCGCTCAGGCCCTCCACTACCGAAAGCGGATCAAAGACATACCGGTTCAGGATTCCAAGGGCCATGACAATGACAGCGCCTGTAAAAAAAGCCCACAGGACTCCCGACAATTCCTCCCCCCATCTGGATACCGCGAAATAGATCCACACAAACATCAGCTGGGACAAAAGCCCCATATACCATCCCGGGGCTCCCCACCAGGCCCTGTACCTGTCCCCTGAGAAGCACCATGACAGGACAGCGCCCGCGCCATAACACAGCGCCATGATATCCGTACCGGAAAACAGAGGCGCCCTTTTCTCCGCATGACTCTTTGAAACCGCCAGCACTGCCAGCAGTATCACTGTCACCAGTATAAAAAACAGCGTCACATTGCGAAAAAAACGATATTTTACATTGCCGATCATAGCGTAGCCGTTTTCCATATACAACGGCAGAACCAGCAAGATCAGCACCAGGTATACTTTTATTGTGGTTTTTAATGCCTCCTGCACTCTGGCGCCCATTTTTTCTCCATTTCTGCGCTGCTCAAGAAGGTGTGTAAACACCCCTCTTTGTGCAAAGCCATACATGGCTTACGAGTTTGTGTCAAGTCATTTATGACTTTGCAGCGCGCAGACACAAATCTCTGCCGCACATAAAAAATAGGCTTCGCCTATTCAACTCCCCTGCCCCTCAATCTTGAGGGGTGGGGTTGCTTTCTGCCTTTCATTCCCTCATAATAGTCTTATGAACATCCTTCAAAAGATTTTTAAAGAACACT
>CATKXX010000017.1 GCA_949840935.1 uncultured Acetatifactor sp.
AGAATCTCAATATTATCAGGAAATGGAGTTTAAGTATTTTAAAGATGATGGAATTGACAAAACAGAAATTATCAATGAAGAAAAAACGATTTGTAATAAGCCTGTCACCAATTAAATATTTGGAAGATGTGTTGGAATTTTAAAAAAGAGTGATCGTGAGAATTTGAAGAATAGGAGTGTTCATGCGTTTGTCGTGCATTTAGAAGCATCTCTCTTGACAACGAATACTCTCTATGATAAGATTGTAACCGACAGGTTGTCGGTCATAGAATGTTTGGGGGCGTGTAGAAAATGCGTATTGTAAAAGAGGCGGAAGAACGGAAAAATGAAATATTGGATGTTGCAGGGAAATTGTTTGGAGAAAAAGGTTATGATGCCACAAGTACCAATGACATTCTGAAAAAAATTGGCATTGCCAGAGGAACGCTTTATTACCACTTCAAGTCCAAAGAGGACATTCTGGATGCCTTGATAGAACGAATGACGGATAGTTTAATGGCGAAGGCCAGAGAAATTGCCGGGAAGAAGGATGTGCCGGTATTGCAGCGCCTGACCCTGATGATGGTGGCGCTGAATGTGGACAACAATCTCGGACATGAAATCATGGAGCAGGTGCATAAACCACAGAACGCGCTCATGCACCAGAAGATGCAGGATCGGTTGCTGGCCGGGGTGACCCCAATTGTCACAAGTCTTATTGAAGAAGGAATCGCCCAGGGCATTTGTCAGACGGATTACCCGGCAGAGGTAGTGGAAATGACATTGCTCTATTCCAACACGGTATTTGATGATCTGGCAGGGTACAGCGGGGATGCGCGGCAGAGAAAAGTTGTCGCATTCGTCTATAATCTGGAGCGGCTGCTGAGAATGGAGCGGGACAGTCTGCGGGAGGTGATTCTCCCGATTTTCGGATAGTGGATAAAATATTTAGATAGGTATAAAGCAAAGGAACCACAGAGTTCCTTTGTTTTACAATTTAATACCGACAGGCAGACGGTCTGTAAGGAGGCAAACTCATGAACAAACAAAGTAATTTTCCAAAATTTATGTTACTGTGGGCGGGAGAACTGATTTCCGCTGTGGGCGGCGGGCTGACCAGCTTCGGCCTGGGCGTCTATGTATTTAACCAAACCGGCAGCGCGTCCAGCATGGCTCTCGTCACGCTGCTGGCCTTTCTGCCCACGCTGCTGTTAAGCGTCCCCGCCGGGGTGCTGGCAGACCAGTATGACCGGCGCTTGCTGATGATGCTGGGGGACGGCTGTTCGGCGCTGGGCATCCTCTATATCCTGCTGTGCATGACGCAAGGTGAAGCGGCGCTCTGGCAAATCTGTATCGGCGTGTTTGTCAGCTCCACCTTCTCCGCGCTGCTGGAGCCGTCCTACCGGGCCACCGTGACCGACCTGCTCACAAAAGAGGAATATTCCAAGGCCAGCGGCCTGGTGAGCCTTGCGGGGAGCGCCCGGTATTTGATTTCCCCTGTTTTAGCGGGCGCACTTCTGGCTGTCAGCGACATCAAGCTGCTGTTAGTTATCGATATTTGCACGTTTTTCCCCACTGTGTCTGCTGCCGCTTTTGTGCGGAAGGGCATTGCAAGGAAAGCGACGGAACACCAGGGCTCCTTTCTGGACAGTCTGCGGCAGGGCTGGCAGGCTGTCACCGGAAATCGCGGCATTCTGATCCTGATTGCGGTTTCCGCGGCTTTGACCTGCTTTATGGGTGTGTTCCAAATCCTGGCGCAACCGCTCATCCTGGACTTTGCCGATAGTACCACGCTGGGGATTGGGGAAACGGTCTGCGCCTCCGGGATGCTGGTATCCGGACTGTTCCTGGGAGCCAAAGGAATCCAGCGGGGTTATGTCAAAAAATTGTGTCTGTCCCTTCTGGTGTCAGGGGTTGGCATGGTGGGGTTCGGACTGCGGGAGAATATCTATCCGATCTGTCTGTTTGGATTTATCTTTTTTGCTGCCCTGCCCTTTGCCAACAACTGCCTGGATTATTTAGTCCGGGTGAACATTCCGGATGAACTGCAAGGCCGGGCCTGGGGCCTGATTGGTTTCCTGTCGCAGATCGGCTATGTGGTGGCCTACGGCACTGCAGGTGCGATTGCGGATGGTATTGCTGCCCAGCTCCAGATCAGCGTAGGCCGGGGCGCGGCATGGGCCATAATAACGGCAGGCGTTCTGCTGGGGCTGACAGCGTTGCTTTTATTTTCATTCAGAAGCGTGAGAACACTGGAGAGAGGGGGAGTGTGAAAAATTCATTTTTCACACGGCGATTTGTGTCTGCGCGCTGCTTGCCACAAAGTCGCTTATGCGCAAAGAGGGGTGTTTACACACCCTCTTGAGCAGCGCAGAAACGAGGACTAAAATGCTGAAAAAATTGATTTGGAACGATGTGCGGCAAAATAAGCTGCTGTCCACCACCACTGTTTTCTTTATGGCCGTTTCCGCTATGATGCTTGCGTTGACGGCGCTGCTGTTTTCCAGCCTGCTGGGTTCGGTCAATGGATTGATGGAACAGGCGCAGACCCCCGATCTCGTACAAATGCACACCGGTGCATTAGACGAACAGGAAATTGCTCAATTTGCCGGGGAACGGCAGGAAATCAGCCAATGGCAGATATGCCGCTTTCTGAACCTGGATAACAGCGAGATCACGCTGGGCGGTCACAGCCTGCTGGACAGCACCCAGGACAACGGTCTGTGTATCCAGAGTGAGCGGTTTGATTATCTTCTGGACATGGACAACAACCGCCCAGGAGTACTGTCAGGACAGGTCTATGTCCCCATCTGCTACCGCACACGCTATGATCTGAATATCGGGGATACCATGAGGGTCGGCAGCGAGACGTTTACCGTTGCCGGGTTTCTGCGGGACGCACAGATGAACTCCATGATGGCATCTTCCAAGCGGTTTCTTGTGAGCGAATGGGACTATGAGCGGCTGAAACCCTGCGGCGAGGAAGAATATCTCATTGAATTTCTCCTGAAGGACGGCGCAGATACCAATACAGTCAGCGCCGCTTACACGCGGCAGAGGCTTCCAGCGGACGGCCCCGCCATCACAAAGCCGCTCATCCGCATGATGAACGCGCTGTCAGACGGAACAACGATTTTCGTAATCTTCCTTGCGGCTGTCGTGATGCTGCTGGTCTCCCTGCTCTGCATCCGTTTTATCCTGTCCATCCGTATGGAGCGGGATAAACGGGAGGTAGGGATGTTGAAAGCCCTGGGCATCGGAAGGGGCGAGATCAAGCGGCTCTACTTCTCAAAGTATATCCTGTTCTCCGTCTGCGGCGGCCTGTTGGGCCTTGGAGCTTCCGCTATCCTGCAAGGGTCGCTGGAACAGCAGATAAGGGAGTTGTACGGCGCTTCTGATACCGGTGCGCAGGCGGCAGTGCTTGCTCTCTGCGCCGTTGCCGCGGCAGAGGTTTTGATCCTGCTCTCTGTGTGGCACAGCCTGAAAAAGACAGATTGGTTGTCTGCCCTGTCCGCGCTGTTCCCGGTTCGGGAGCAGAAGCAGAATCGGCGCAGGTATCTGCTGATTGGCTCTGTGGCCGCCGCCTGTACCTTTTTGATGCTGCTGCCGCAAAATCTGTATTCCACTTTGTCCTCTCCTACGTTTGTCACTTATATGGGCATTGGGAACGCGGACATACGCATGGACATACGCCAGGGAGCGGACATCAGCTTGACAACGGCCCGGCTTGCCGCTGCCTTGGAGCAGGACGGGCAGGTAGAGCGATATGCTGTACTGCAAACGGGGTCTCTCCCGGCAGTTTTATCAGATGGCACAACCTGTAATCTGATCGTGGAAATGGGTGACCATACCATATTCCCTGTGCGGTATTCGGAGGGAACACCGCCGGTCTTGGACAATGAGATTGCGCTGTCCTCTTTGAACGCAAAGGAGTTGGGGCTGTCCGTTGGCGATACTCTGCAGCTGCGGATAAACGGTGCAGAAACGCGATGCTCCGTTTGCGGAATTTACTCGGACATCACCAACGGCGGCAAAACAGCGAAAATCAGCAGCAGCGCTAACAATAGCTCTGTGATCTGGAGTGTTCTGTATATTTCTCTCAAAGACCGGTCTGCCAGCGCCCGGTGGATGGAAGCCTACAGTCAAATGGGGGCCGATGTAACGGACATTGAGAACTATGTGCGGGATACCTATGGGCCAACGCTGGTACAGCTTGGCCTGGCTTCAAGAGGGGCCACGCTGATTGCCGTACTTGTGGCCTTTGTCGTGACCATGCTGTTCCTCCGGTTGATCGTGGAGCGGAACCGTGACGCGATTTCTCTGCAAAAGGCCCTGGGATTTACCAGCAGAGATATTGGGCGCGCCTATTGTCTCAAAGGCTTTCTCTCTGCTGCGGCAGGCGTCATATCCGGGCTGGCTCTTGGCTCTTTGCTGGGAGAGAGCCTTTGCGGACTTGTGCTGAAATCTTTGGGGGCCGACAGCTTCCGCTTTATCATCCGCTGGGAGATTTTACTGGTTGGAATCCCAGCCATCATCCTTGGGACAACAATATTGGCAGTGCTGATGGGAACAGCGGAAGTACAGAGTGTCAAAGCCTATGAGTGCTGCACAGGAAGGGAGTAATGACAATGAAAAAGTTACTGCGAATAGAGGGTATGACAAAAGGACAAATCCTGCACCAGATCACGTTTGATATGGAACCGGGGGAAATGGTGGCGGTCATGGGGCCGTCCGGCTCCGGAAAATCTACACTGCTCTATAATGTGGCCGGAATGGATCAGCCCACCAGCGGACAGGTGTGGCTTGGGGATGAGGAGATCACGAAGCTGTCCGAGGATGATAAAGCAAGGCTGCGGTTGCACCGCATGGGCTTTGTGTTCCAACAGATGAATATGATGGGAAATCTGAATCTGATAGATAATATTCTGCTCCCGGCAACGCAGGCCAACAGAGGCAGGGGACGAAAGTCAAAAGAAGAATTGAACCTGCGGGCCCGCAGGCTCATGGAAAAGCTGGGAATCACCGGGCTGGAAAAGCGCAAGGTCAACCAGGTGTCCGGGGGCCAGCTCCAACGGGCATGTATCTGCCGGAGCATGATAAACGGGCCGGAAATCCTGTTTGCTGACGAGCCCACCGGGGCGCTGAACAAAAGCGCGGCGACAGAGGTCATGGGAGAGCTGGTCAAGCTGAACCGGGAGGGAACCTCAATCCTAATGGTGACACATGACAGCAGGATCGCCAGTAGCTGTGACCGAATTATCTACTTGCTGGACGGCCAGATTTCCGCAGAACTGACGCTGGGCAAATCCGTGTCCGGGGTGGAGAAGCGGCGGGAGGAAAAGGTGGCAAGGTGGCTTATGGAGATGGGCTGGTAGCCGACTTCCACGCATTTTCTTCTTTTGCTGTTTGCAAACAAGTTTTTCTATGGTTTAATAAAAGGATAGAAACACGATGGGAGAAGTTTATGAGCGCACGAATTAAGACCATGACACAGGGGAAACCCGGAAATTTGATCCTTACCTTTGCCCTGCCCCTGATGGCAGGCAATGTCTTTCAACAGCTGTACACCGTGGTGGATACCATGGTGGTGGGGAAGTACCTGGGGGTGGGCGCACTGGCCGCCCTGGGGGCTGCGGACTGGATGAATTGGATGATGCTGGGCATCGTACAGGGTTTTGCCCAGGGCTTTGCCATTCGGATGGCGCAGGACTTCGGCGCCCAAAAATACGACAGCCTGCGGAAGGTCATCGGCAATTCCGGCATCCTGGCCCTGATCTCCTCCCTGCTCCTGGTTATCCTGGGGCAGCTTGCCGCGCGCCCTGTGCTGACGCTGCTTCAGACCCCCGAAGATATTATGGGAAACACGCTGCTGTACCTGCAAATCATGTTCCTGGGAATTCCCATTGTTATGGCGTACAATCTCTTTGCCAGCATCCTTCGCTCCCTGGGGGACGGCAGGACTCCCCTGCAGGCCATGGTAGTGGCTTCCCTTACGAATATTGTGCTGGATCTGCTGTTTGTGATGGTCTTCCACTGGGGGATCGGGGGCGCGGCTGCCGCCACTCTCATCGCACAGCTTGTATCTGGCCTGTTCTGCCTGTACCATATCCGCAGGCTGGAAATCCTGCGGATGGCCGCCTCCGATTTCCGGCCGGAGGCGGCGCTGGATCAGAAGCTGATGGCGTTGGGTTTTCCCATGGCATTCCAGAACTGCATTATCGCGGTGGGCGGCATGATCGTCCAATTCGTGGTGAACGGCTTCGGCGTCCTTTTCATTGCAGGCTTCACTGCCAGCAATAAGCTTTACGGGATTTTGGAGATTGCCGCCACATCCTATGGCTACGCCATGATCACTTATGTAGGTCAAAACCTGGGGGCGGGGCAGATCAGGCGCATACGCCAGGGAATGCGTTCCGCCCTGAGGATTGCCATTGCCACCTCCCTTGTGATTGCCGCCGTGATGCTGCTGTTTGGAAGGGTCATTTTAAGCTGGTTTATCTCCGGTACGCCGGAGGAAGCCGCCCGGACACTGGAAATCGCCTATTTCTACCTGGCGGTTATGAGCGTCTGCCTGCCCGTATTATATATCCTGTATGTGATCCGCTCCTGTATCCAGGGCCTGGGCAATACGCTGCTGCCCATGGTATCCGGAATCGTAGAATTTATCATGCGTACAGGCGCCGCACTCCTGCTGCCTCTGGCCGTGGGAGAGGCTGGTATCTTCTTCGCGGAGGTTGCAGCCTGGCTGGGAGCGGATGTGGTGCTGGTGATCAGCTGGGTCGTTGTGTCCGGGAAGCTGAAAGATTTACAGGCTCCCGCCTGACCGCAGCAGCTGCATAGCATGGTACCGGGACAGGTTGAAGGTGCGCACTCCGAAATTTTCCGTGCGATCCTGTAATCTCTCCATCCACCAATAACCGAAATCCTCCTTTTCATGCCGGATTAGATATCGTTCTTCGCTGCTGCTGCGCCGCTCCTTGGCATAAGCCAGCGCGCTTTCGCTTTTAAATGCCTCAAGATCATACCCCAGGCTTTCCATGTAAGGCACCAGCACCGGCGCGGCATCCGCGCTGAGCCTGCTGAGGTAGCTGAAATCATGGTAGGGCTCCACACTCTCGTCCACCCACCACTGCCTGGTCTCCACATTTGCCACATTTACCCTGGCAATGATATAATCAGGATGCGCAAAGGACAGGGCAAGGTAAAACACAGTCACCACCGTCATACTGTAGCGGAACAGGGGAAACTTCTCCGCATAAATATTCGCCAGGATTCCCAGAAACAGCACTGCCAGCAGCGCCAGCGACCACAGCACCAGAATCCTTAAAAAAGTAAGATAATAAAAACGGATATAAATGATCATTCTCATGGCGCTGGAAGCGATCATGATAAAGGTACAAAGCGACATTACTGTCAGAACCGCTTTCAGCACCTTACTTGACCGGAAATAGCACATGCATACCAGTACAATGATCAGATTCAATATACTCACCGTCAGGAGCTGGAAGAAGCCCTGCCTGGCATAACCGGCGTAGGTATACCCTTCCGGCAGCTTCAGCTGTCCCAGGAACAGCCCTGCGACCTGCACTACGGAAAAGACCAGATATACAAAGGTCAGCATGGATGTCACAGTGATGGCGATCACCGGTTCCCCCTTCCGATGATCCTTCACTTCCTCCTTAATCTGTTTCTTGCAGAGATAAGCCGTCAGCATATAGGAGAAAAAGAACATAAACCCTATGCGGAATATGATGTTTGCAATGTTCGGCAGGTTAATGCTTCCAAAGATTTTCCTGGTCATCTCAAGGAAGAACACGTCGGCACTGGCCAGCAGGGCAAGCACGATCAACAGCAGCGGCACGGAGACCACCAGGCCGATCAGAATGTATCCGGCTGTCCTGCTTTTCTTCTCCCGCCTGTTCTTCTGGTAAACCGCACCGTCCTGAATCGGGCGGGGCATTTCCCCGATACACATGAACACCACCTGGATGATACTTCCCAGGTATTTCCCCAGATTCCAGCCTGACGTATTGAAAAACTGTTTCAGAAGCAGGCTCATAAGAAGCAGGAATATGCCCAGCTTATTAAAATTAATAATGCGCTGGTCATCGGTGAGAAAGGTCGAAATGCCAAGAAGCATCATGCCCGTCACATAAAAGCCGCTTCCTTTTTTTAAGGTAGTCCCTAACTTTGATAAAGACAAGCAGATAAGCAAGAGACTGCCTGCGACGAAAAAAGGGTAGGTCACCCCCGATCCGTTGCGGAACATACAGAAGGTGTAAAATACCGCATAGCAGAAGGCCGCAGGGCCGAAAAAGTTGTAGCTTTCCTTCAGCTTAACGGTTTCTTCTGTCTCCCTGGGTTTGGGCTTGTTTGGCACCACAGGATAGGGAACCGGAGGGCCCGGCTGCTGTATAGCCGGTGATGTGCCTGTTACCTTAAATTGTGAGGGCTCCGCCCAGGTTCCCTGATTCTGATCTTTATCACTCATAGCTTTGCTCCTTTCCTCTGCTTCTCTGTATCTCAGTACCTTCCGCCTTGTCGTCCTCCACATATTCCAGGATATCGCCCGGCTGACAGGACAGCGCCCTGCAGACTGCCTCCAATGTGGTAAAGCGGATTGCTTTTGCTTTATTATTCTTCAATATGGAAAGATTGGCCAGGGTAATATCCACCTCGCTGGCAAGCTCGGTCAGTCCCTTCTTGCGCTTCGCCATCATCACATCCAGATTTACAATGATCGACATATGAATCCTCCATTCCCGGCTGCCATTAAATCGTCATATCGTTTTCTTCCTTATATCGCACGGCTTCTTCAAATACATATGCCAATACCTTACTGAACAACCCGGCAATCATAAACACAAGGATCACCACCGCCATGGCAATCGTGAGGTAGACGATACACCGGATCAGGCTCATTGCCACAATCAAGAAGCTGATATTCCCCATGCGCCGCAGGCTGCCTACATTTTCCTGTACAAAACAATTCTTCGCCAGTACTGTACGGAAAATCTTCCTCAGCTCATGGATCAACAATACCGCGCAGGCCCCAAGGATGGAGTAAATCACCAGCAGCTCCCCGTAATATTCTTCAAACCGGGGCAGATACCTGCCAATCCAATGGATGCTGAAGGACAGCGACAATGTCACCACAATCCCCGCATAAAACATAAAATCAAGAAAATACTTTGTACAGACAGTGAGCCTCCTCTTTCTGTCTTCCAGGGCGGCCGCCTGATTCCTGTTCTGCTCTGCCATACATGCCTCACTTTCACCCGGAATTTCTCTTTCCCGGTAAAGCTACTATACCAGTGATGTAATTAAAAGTCAATATATTTTTATTGATAATCAATAAATATTTATTAAAAGTCAAAATCAGGGCAGCTGTTCCCCCGCTGAGATCACAGCTGCCCTGCATCCACATTTAAAATACTTCGTTACATTAATTCCTATCCCAAAAGCTCCAGCAGCTCCTCACGGCTCATATTTACCAGACTGCCGTTCTCCCCGCTCAGGATTTCCTCCGCCAGGTTCTTCTTCTCCTCCTGCAGGCGGAGTATCTTTTCCTCTATGGAGCCCTTCACGATCAGCTTATACACGGAGACTACCTTTGTCTGCCCGATGCGGTGCGCCCTGTCCGTGGCCTGGTTCTGCACCGCCAGATTCCACCAGGGGTCATAATGGATCACAATATCCGCCCCGGTAAGATTTAAACCGGTTCCCCCTGCCTTCAGGGAAATCAGGAACAGAGGCGTGTCATCCGCATTAAAATTACGCACTAATTCCAACCGCTTCGACTTCTCCGTCTCACCGGTTATCTTATAATAAGGAATCTGCCGTTCCATAAGCTCCTTCTCCAAAAGCTCCAGCATGGAGACAAACTGTGAGAACAGCAATATCTTGTGCTCCCCCTCTATGGCGCTCTGGATCAGGTCGATACAGACAGCCCTCTTTGCCGATTCCCCGTCAAAGTCTTCATAGAGCAGCGATGGGTCACAGCAGATCTGCCGCAGCTTCGTGAGCTCCGCAAGCACCTGTATCTTATTCCTCTTATAATTTTCTTCCGTCTGCTTTTCCAGCAGCTTCCGCATATGGATAACCTGCCCGTCATACAGCTTCTGCTGTTTATCGTCCATTTTCGCATAGCAGGTCTCCTCCATCTTATCGGGAAGATCCTTCAGGACGTCTCCCTTTAACCTTCGCAGGATAAAGGGGGAAACCATCCTTTTCAGACGCTTTGATGCGTCCGCATCCTGATTTTTGACAATGGGAGTCTCCAATTCCTTTTTAAAGACGTCATATCCGTACAGGAATCCCGCCATCAGATAATCAAATATACTCCACAGCTCGCTCAGACGGTTTTCAATGGGTGTACCCGTAAGAGCATAGCGCACTTTACTGTGGATGAGCTTCACCGACTTTGCCGCCGCGGTGGAATGGTTCTTGATATACTGCGCCTCATCAATGACCTGATAGGAAAACTGCTTGTCCTCATATTCCGTTATATCCCTTTTCAGCAGGTCGTAAGAAGTCACCAGCACGTCCCAGTCCCTGTACTGGCTCAGGATTTCACGCCGCTGCCCCTGATTCCCGGCAATGATACCCACAGAAATCTCCGGCGCAAACCGCTCAAATTCCTCCTTCCAGTTATACACCAGAGAGGCGGGCGTAATGATCAGCGCAGGCTGCCCGGAAGCTTCCGCATCAGAGCCCCTCAGCCTGCCCTCATTCTTTGCCGCAAGCAGCACCGCTATCACCTGCAGCGTTTTCCCCAGCCCCATATCATCCGCCAGTATGCCGCCGAAGCCGCTGCTCTCCAGCGTACGCAGCCACCGATAACCGTGCTTCTGATATTTACGCACAATACTTTTTAAAGTAGGGGGTATTTCGTAATCGGAATCCTCTATGGTCTTGAAATTTTTTACCAGCTTTTTAAAGTGGGGGTCACGGTTGGCATAGATGTTGTCACACTGTTCCAGCATCTTATCCAGATAAAGCGCGCGGTAGAGAGGCAGCTGCATTTTCCCTTTTACAAATTCCTTCGGGGAAATATGCATGGCGTCCAGCATGGAAGCAAGCTCCTCCAGGCTCTGCTCCTCCAGGTTCAGGAAGTCGCCGTTTTTCAGCCGGTAATATTTTTTCTTCCTGCGGTAATTCTGCAGAATTTCCAGCAGTTCCTCCTGGCTCAGTTCCTCCGAATGTATCTCCAGCTCCATAATGCTGCTGCCTACAGAAACGCCCACCGTCACCGGCAATGCCTTGCGGATGCGCAGCCTTCGGAAGCTGTCCGTGGTTCTTACCTCCCCGTACCGCATCAGCTCTGAAATTCCGCTCTCAAGTATGGAATAAACCCTGTCAACATCCCCGCCGCAATGGAACAGCCTTTTCTCCATATCCGCCTCCGGGAACAGCTGCCGCACACAATTCAGGGTCTCTGTCTCTCTTTCCGTATCGCGGAACCTCTCTTTTTTAGCCGTATTGTCAAGCCAGTCCATTATATCACATTCCACGTCCCCGTATCCGGCTCCGGCGCGACAGGTGATATTTTTCTGTTCCGCATCCAGATAGAAGACAAATTCCACCTCCGGCGGAAGATATTTCTGAATCGTTTCCGCATCCTGCTCCCTGACGGAAGCGTATTCCTTCAACACAGGAAGTACCCGGTAATAAAATTCTGAGAGATATCTGCGGCCCACCTGCATGGAAATCTTACCATTCTCCGCCTTTTCCAGGAGAGGCTGTAGATTTTCCATCTTTTCCGGATTGATCCGGTTGATACAGCCTTCTGAAAAGAAATATTTATAATGCAGGCCTTCCAGCATTTCCGGTATGCTCCCCTTGATGCGCACCCCCTGGAAGACGCCCTTTTCATCCGTCTCCCTGGTGATGACAAACTCGATATCCGGATCCGCCTCCTGAAACAGCAGCATGGACTTCTGCGTTTTTCCCCTGCTCTTTTCCGTGAAATTCAGCCTTTCCCCTCTGACCATATCAAAGAAATCGTCCAGCCGCCGTCCGTAAAGAGATATTCTTGCCTTGATCGTTTCCGCAGTACTTGTATAATAGCGGAATCCCTGTTCGGAATACTTTCCCCTTCTGTGTTCCTCTGTTATCACCTGCCGTATGTATTTATAAATTTTCTCCGAATGTTCGTCAAAACGTGCGGTAGAGAAATCGATCTCCGATTTTGTGCCAAGCTTCATGGGCTCCTTGGCTTCCACGCTGGCGACAAATGACGGCAGGTTTTTGACCAGGTAAAGCTTGTCCTTCCCAATCCTGGCGCCCAGCTTCAGGCCGTCATAATCCAGCTCCAGCAAGGGTTCCACCACAACGCGGGATACCTTCTCGGGCTCATCCTCCGCACTGCTCCATGCCCTCAGATTGCGGAAGTCGAAAAGCATCCTCTGGGCATAGCTGTCCGTGGCATCCCCCAGGGCCTCCTCCCGCAGCCTTTTCTGCAGCAGAAGCAGAACTCCGATGATATGGACGCAGGGCTGGGTCTCCTCTCTCCGGAAGGATCGTCTGTTTCCATATTGGCTCCTTTCATTATGATAGCTGTAATAGCATTTCTTTACGCCGCACTCTGCATAAAGAATCGTGTTTTTGTCAAAACAGACCCTGGCCCATCCCACCGGCTGCCCGCCTTTTTCCTGCCGGATACTTGCCTCGGCAATCCCCATCATCTCGTTGGCCCCCAAATTGTTCGGATAGCCTATATGCAGGGCTTCCAGCGTGATCTCACCGTTCTCCGTCATTTTCAGAGCCGTCTGACAGGACTCCTCATAAAAGATGAAGTCCCTTGTCATTTCGCGGAGATCAAAATATTCATATTCCTCCAAAGCGCCTTCCCCGGCATCCGGCGCCTCCCCCTCATCCCAGACCGTCCACCTGTGGGAAAACGGGTATATCCTCTTTGGAATATTACTTTCCTGCTTCCGGCTGTTTTCTGCTGTCACCGGCGCCTTTCCCCGCTCCTCATCCTCCGCAATAGCGTACAGTACGGCAGCCGTATGCCTGCAGCAGCCGTTATAGGACGCCTCCTTACAATCGCAGTAAAGCCGCGGGTGAACCCTGTCAGTCAGATACACCTCCACATCCTGCTTTTTCGCATCTGCGACCTTGGCCTGGTAGGTAGATCCCCTGTGCATCAATCCCGCCACAGAGCCGCTTTGAAACAGCTCCCTGCCCTGCGCCAATACATGTTTATCAAATAAATAGTCCCACCTCATGCGGCTAATCCTCCAAAGCTACGTATTGCTGCTCGTTTTCCCACTCCCGTTTTTTCCAGTTAATATCAGATGCTTTATATGGCTTTCTGACAATGGGATTGTGATGTCCTTTAAATGTCTGACCTTTTGAATGGATAACCTTGATATGAATATCTTCTCCAATTACTCGTCCTCCGGTTTAACCGCCTGAAATACCGCTTCCATCCGGCCGGCGCATGGCCGCCCTTACATCAGTTTCAAATTCTTATTGAGCCTGTCCACCATCCAGGCGATCCGCTTCTTCCGCCCTGGATCCGTCTTCGCGTCAAAGTACGCCCGCGTATGGCCCGCCGGCTTTCACTCATATTGACTCCCTTTATCCCGTTTCATAAAATCTCAGAAATTGGAAAAATCTTTTCTGTACTGCAGCGGCCTCTGCCCCGTCCGTTTCTTAAACTGCGCAATAAAGTTGCTGGTATCCGTGAAACCACAGCCGACGGCAATCTCGGCCACGGTCAGATCCGTCGTCCGAAGGAGCTCCTTGGATCGGTTGATCCGGCAGGCTGTAAGGCAGCTGTAAGGCGTAATGCCCATGGCACGACTGAAAATGCGTATAAAATGATACTTTGAAACCGGAATCCCCTGCAAAATATCCTCCAAGATAATATTTTCCCTGTAATGGGATTCTATAAAAGTAACCGCCTGTGAAATATATTTGCCATATTCCCCCTTCTGCCCGCTCTGTTCCCCCGCCAGGCCAAAAAGAACCATCCTGTGGTACAGCTCGTGCATCTTCAGTGAAAGCCCGATGACCCCTCCCAGGTCATTCCTGGTGATTCCTTCCAGGATCTCCGATAATATCTCACAAAAGGCTGTTTCGTCATTCACAGGGATCCCCATAATCTCATTCGGATAAAGAATCCTCCAGAATTCATCTGCCGCGGCTCCGTTAAAGTGGATCCATATAAATTCCCAGTAGTCCCCCACAGCGGCATATCTGTGATATTGGCGGCAGTCCAGCACCATTGCCTGGCCCTCCTCCAGCAACAGCTCCGTATTCCCAGCTTTTACCCTCCCCTGCCCTGCCAGCGTAAAAAGGAAAAGATAACTGTCGTGGCTCTGCCGTTCCACCAGATATCCTTTTTCCCCATAGAAATGTCCCGCCTCCATGGCATAAAAGGGAAGCGCCTGCGCTGTGGGAGAAGGTGTGGCCGTAATCCAACGCGAATCATCTCTTATCTTCTCATTGTATTTTCCCACGCTTGTCGTTCATCCTTCTGCCAAAACAAATTCTCTGCCGTTCGCAATATATCTTTATCGCCTCATTTTCATGCCTGCAATATATCCAGTGCCTTATACTCATCCATCCTTTGAGCTACCTGATCCCAGGTAATACCGGAGCGGACAAAATCAAAATCTCTCTCAATGCGCTCCAGCTCCGCCCTGATCTGCGGCACATCCTCCAGTTTCCCCGCATGGGTTCGGACATAATAGTCAGGCAGCAGCGCACAGCCTATGATGCTGCTCTCCGCAGTGGGAGGTTCCATCCCCTGACTTAAGGCGCTCAACAGACGCAGATGCCCGTCCAGATATCCGTTCAGTTCCAGAAGTACCATCATTCCGTTTAAATCAAAAACTTCAAAAGGCTCCCCTCCGGGAACATCAATCTTTCCGCCTGCATAAAAATCCGTGGAATCCCCCAGCTCGTACAGGGCGTTGCAAATATCCATCAGCTGGTTAAATTCTTCCTGCGAGACTGCCGCCTGAAAAGATTTCAACATAGTATCAACAGCCCATCCCAATTCCCCCAATACCTCACAACCGGGAAGCCTGCCCAGGCGCTCCCCCAGCCGAACCAGGCGGGCAATAGACAGAAGCCCCCACACCCTGAGCTGGGAATCGCTCAGCTCCTCCACCTTTTCCTCCGCCTCGGCAAGAATATTGTTATAAAGCAGCGAAGCCTCCTCCAGGGTTCCGATGCGTTCGGAACAATCATCTGCGATATCTTCATGGAAAAGCCTCTTTTTGCTCACATGCTCATAAACCTCATCACTGGCGCTGTATACCGTGTCCGCCCTGTGCAGCCACAGCACAGCCTTATTCAGATCCCCCTGTTCCATGGCTTCCACTCCCATATCATAATACGCCCTGGACAGGCCGTCCCAGTCCTTTTTCTTCAGGCATTCCTCCAGCTTCACTTCCGGGTCTTTCCCTTTTCCAAATAAGCCGAACATAACTTTTTATCTCCTCTCTGAAATTTATTCCCTGCACTGCATCCCCACAGCATAAACCACTGCAAATCCGTGCGCATCCGCCATTGTCTCCTAAAATTTTATCACAGGCCCCCGCAGGGTTCAAGGTACTCCGCATACGCATTCCGCCAATTGCCCTCAGCCCAATACTCTGAGCCGTCCCTGAGCCTTCCGAGAAACTTATACTGGTACATTTCCCTGCGGATCAATTCGATATCCCCGAATGTGATCTGCTGCCGGATGATTTCATTAATCTCTTTTTCTGTATATTTCCTGTCCGGCTCTATTTTCCCCGCAATTTTTATGAGGGCAATGATGCGCATTGGCCTCTTGGACGGGTACTGTGTTAATCTTCCCTCAGAATCATAATAGCTTTCCAGTTTTTTACTGTATGCTTCAACCGTTTTCTCCATATTATTCCTCCCAGACTTCAGAAGCAGTATTAAAATTTTCTCCCGAATGACACCATATACATTATATTGCCTGCATATCCTTTTTACAAGCACATTCCTGTCATAAACAGGTCATAGCATCCTTTCTTCTCAAAGCAATTTTTTCTTATTTTCCAGCAATATTCCCTACTCCCCTTTCCTGGAATCTGCGTTATAATACCTTTAAGGTCAGAACCAGGGGATCCCCATTCCCCAAACATTCCCCAAAGAAAGGTCAGGATAACCATATGAACAAGCCAGACACCGTAACCGTCCGTCAGGAGAGAGTAATCATTCCCACTTACGAAACCGCAGAGTACGATAAGAATCCCATGTTCCTGGAGAAACGCGTCTATCAGGGCTCCAGCGGCAGGGTGTATCCCCACCCTGTCTGCGAGGGCGTATCCGATGAAAAGACCAACCACGAATATAACGCAATTTTCCTGGAAAACAATTATCTCCTGGTGATGATCCTCCCGGAGCTGGGAGGACGTATCCAGAGGCTTTACGACAAGACCAACGGCTATGACGCCGTCTATTACAACGAAGTGATCAAACCGGCTCTGGTGGGTCTGGCAGGCCCCTGGATCAGCGGCGGCATTGAATTTAACTGGCCACAGCACCACAGGCCCTCCACCTACGATCCGGTGGACTGCACCATAGAAAAGCATGAAGACGGCTCCGTCACCGTCTGGGCGGGGGAAATAGAGAAAATGTTCCACACCAAGGGCATGGCGGGCTTTACCCTGTATCCCGGCAGGGCTTATCTGGAAATCCGGGGACAGGTCTACAACCCCACAGACAGGCCCCAGACCTTCCTCTGGTGGGCCAACCCCGCGGTGTCCGTCAACGACCATACCCAGTCCATCTTCCCTCCCGATGTGACCGCCGTTATGGATCACGGCAAGCGCGACGTCTCCAGGTTCCCCATAGCGGACGGCGTTTACTATAAGGTAAATTACGCCCCGGGCACGGATATTTCCCGATATAAGAACATTCCCGTACCTACCTCCTATATGGCGTACCACTCCGATTTCGATTTCATCGGAAATTACGACTACTCCAGGAAAGCGGGGGTGCTGCATATAGCCGACCACCATGTTTCCCCCGGCAAAAAACAATGGACCTGGGGTAATGGCGATTTCGGAAAAGCATGGGATCGCAACCTCACCGATGAAAACGGCCCCTACATCGAGCTGATGACCGGCATGTTCACGGACAACCAGCCCGATTTTACCTATTTGAAGCCCTATGAGGAGAAAAGCTTTGTACAGTACTTCATGCCCTACAAGGATGCAGGCGCGGTGAAAAACGCCTCCACGGAGGCCGTGCTAAATCTGGAATTGGAAGGGGATAAGGCTGTATTCACTCTCTACTCCCCTGTGGAAAGCGACGACACGTCTATCGAAATGTCCTGCCGGGGCGCTGTCCTGTACTCCCGGCAGCTTAAACTGATGCCCGGGGAAGCTTTCCGCGACGCCGTCCCCATACCGGGAGACATGCTTTCTGCCGCAGAAAACCGTGTGAACCATACCGAGGCTTTCCACCCCAAGGATAACGCCTTTTCTCCAATAGACGGCGACAGGAATATGCCCCCACAGGAGGCAGTTGATCCCGATATCACCATGATCGTCCGCAGGGCAGGCAGGGAAGTCCTGCGCTATGCCCCCGCCCGCTATGACTCCCCCGCCCCCGCTCCCGCCCAGGCGCTTCCGGAGCCTTCCGCCCTGGAGACCACGGAAAAGCTGTTCCTGGCCGCCACCCACCTGGAGCAGTACCGACACGCCACCTGCTCCCCCGAGGATTACTATCTGGAGGGATTGAGACGGGACGGCAGCGATATCCGCCTGAACAACGGCTACGGGAAATACTTATATAACAAGGGGCTTTTTGCCCGGAGCGAAGCTTATTTCCGCCAGGCCGTCCGCTCCTCCACCTGGAAAAATCCCAATCCCTACGACTGCGAGCCCTATTTTAACCTGGGGCTGGCCCTGCGGGCGCAGGGAAAAACAGAGGAAGCCTTCGACGCCTTTTACAAGGCTGTCTGGGACGGCAATATGCAGGATAAGGCCTTTTATCAGCTGGCCTGCATTGCCTCGGAAAAAGGGAACTGGCAGGAGGCGTTGGGATACCTTGAAAAATCCCTGGCAAGAGGAGCCCATAACCTGAAAGCCCGAACCTTAAAAACCGCCCTGCTGCGGCTCACGGGGCAGACTGCTTCGGCGTCCTCCTTTGCCTGGGAGACGGTGAGCATTGACCCTCTGGATCACGGCGCATACTATGAATTGTACCTTCTGGACGGCTCCGTTTCCAAAGGACAAAAATTCCGCAGCCTTCTCCGGGAGGATCCTCACAATTATATCGAGCTTGCCCTCTGCTACAGCTGTGCGGGCCTGTTGGAGGATGCCGCGGACATCCTGAGACTTGCCCCGGACGCAGAATCACCTATGGTGCACTATTACCTCTATGCCCTGACAGAGGACAGCGGGGAGCTGCAAAAAGCGGAGTCCGCAAGCAGCCTTTACTGTTTCCCCAACCGCCTGGAGGATATCGCCGTACTGCAAAAGGCGGTAAAGGCCCGGGGGAGCCATGCCGCTTATTATCTTGGCTGTCTCTGCTATGACAGGGGCCGTTGGGAGGATGCCCGGCTTCTCTGGGAACAGGCTGCAGAGGAGATTTCGCTGCCCACCGTACACCGTAACCTGTCCCTGGTGTACTATAATAAGCTCCACGACGCCGAAAAGGCAAAGGCCGCTCTGGAAAAGGCCTTCGCCCTGGACACCGGCGACGCCCGGGTATTCTTTGAATTAGACCAGCTTTACAAGGCCATGAACCTTTCCTCCGGGGAACGGCTGGCCCATATGGAGTCCCATAAGGAACTTCTGGAAAACCGGGACGACCTATATACGGAGTACATTACCCTGCTGAACTTATGCGGACGGTATGAGGAAAGCTATGAGAAAATAAGGAATCACAATTTCCACCCCTGGGAGGGCGGCGAGGGTAAGATCCCCGCCCAGTACCGCATCGCCCTGATCCAGCTGGCCAGGGCCGAAATGGCGAAGGCCGCCTCCTGCGCCAAAGAGGAGATGGCAAAGGCCGCCTCCTGCGCCGGGGAGGGCGCACTGCAAAAGCCGCTTCCGGCCGCCTGCAAGGGAAGCGCAGAATCCTGCCGGGAAAAGGCTGTTTCCCTTCTGCGACAGGCACTTACCTACCCCCACAACCTGGGAGAGGGCAAGCTCGTGGGGAATATGGACAATGACATTTACTACCTGCTGGGAACCCTCTGCGAGGATCCCGGACAGTCCCGGGAAGCGTTCCGGCTGGCCGCCAGGGGGGAATTTAACCTGTCCTCCGCCATGTACTATAATGACCAGCCTCCCCAGATGATGTATTATGCCGCCCTGGCCCTGAGAGCATTGGGCGAAACAGAGGAAGCGGACAGGCGCTTTGACGCCTTTATTCAATATGCGGACGCGCACCGCAGCGACCAGGTAAAAATTGAATATTTCGCTGTATCCCTGCCCGACTTTTTAATCTTTGAAGGCGATCTGAACCGAAACAACCAGGTACACTGCTGCCTTATGGCCGCCCTGGGGTATCTGGGAAAGGGTGAAAAGGAACAGGCAAGACAGCTTGCCCTCCAGGGCCTGCAGCTGAATGCCTGTCACTATGAGCTGAATGAAATTGTTACCTCCGGTAGACCCTGACCCCGTATGGCTCCAGGCATTGCACCCCGCGGCAGTTTTCCCCGGAAAGCAGCTCCCAAAGCTCCTCTTTCAGGGAAATCTCCGCGGATTCTCTTTCGTAGTTGAGCACAAACAAATACTGTACCCCATCCTTTTCCCACACGGCCAGCTCACAGCCTGCGGGAATTTCCATAATTGCGTCAAAGGGCTCCCCAATCCCAAGCTTCCGGATAAACAGCTCCGCCGTATCCAGCGCAAAGGCCCCTCCAAAATAGAATACCTCCCCCTGCCTCCATCCTCCGGCAGTCCCCTCCGCATCACCATCACACAATACCCTGACAATATCACAGGACGTCATATATCCTCCTGATCTCCTCCTCTGTGGCAAGCAGGTCGGAGAATGCGCTGGCGCTCCCTGCTGCCAGCCCCAGCTTAAACGCATGAGCATAATCCTGCTTTTCACACCACCCGGCCAGAAATCCCGCCACCATGGAATCTCCCGCCCCCACTGAATTCCTGACTCTTCCTGCGGGGGCCTCACCGGCCAGTATCTCCCCTGCCTCTGTCAGAAGCACGGCGCCTTCCCCTGCCATGGAAACCAGGACATTTGCGGCGCCTCTTTCCTGCAGCTTTTTCGCATAGGGGACGACCTCTTCCCGGGTTTTGAGCGCTACGCCGAAGATTTCCCCCAGCTCATGATGATTGGGCTTTACCAGAAAGGGCCTGTGAGGCAGTACCTTTTCAAGCAATTCCCTCGCGGCGTCCACTACTATCGTAATACCCCGGCCTGAAAGCATTGTCATAATATCACTGTACAGCGAATCCGGAAGCGATGCCGGAAGGCTTCCCGCAAGCACCAGGATATCCCCGGCTTTCAGCGAGTCCAGCTTTTCCATCAGCTGTCCCAAAGCCCCGCTGTCAACCACGGGGCCTGACGCATTTATCTCCGTTTCCGTAACCCCTCTGAGCTTCACGTTGATCCGGGATATACCCTCCCTAAGCTCAATGAAATCGCTTTTTCCGCCCATTGCCTCAAAGCTTCTCCTGATCTCCCCTCCTGTAAACCCGGCAATGAAGCCCAATGCGATATTCCCGATACCAAGGTGATGGAGAATCATAGAAACATTAAGCCCTTTGCCTCCGGGAAGGAGCTGCTCAGAGGCTGAACGGTTCGTCATCCCCGGCTCAAGCCTTTCCACCTCCATGATATAATCGATCGCCGGATTCAGCGTAACCGTGTAAATCATTGTTTTCCTCCTGTCAGTCTGACCATGCTTCCTCTACGCTCAAACATACTCTAATCAGAATAACACAAATATTGTCACAAATGGAATTTCTTTTTGCTGAATTTATCTGTTGACTTTCATCCGGTTTCGGACTATAATGCATTTTATCCGGTTTCGGAATATATTGCAAGGAGGATTCCCCATGGACAGGGATACAAAACAATATAACAGATATACTGCCCTATTGGATCAATATGACAAGGAAATTAATGAAATTTACCATGCCTACGCACTCCGCCATAATCTGTCCGACGCTGCCCTCTGGATTCTCTATGTGGTTTTCGGCTCAGAGGAGGATATCACCCAGGCGGATATCTGCAACGACTGGTTTTTCAGCCGCCAGACCATCAACACTGCACTAAAAGGGCTGGAGCAGCAGGGCATCATAAAGCTGGAACCCGTTCCCGGAAACCGCAAAAGCAAGCATGTAGCGTTTACGCCGGAGGGAAAATTGCTGGCGCAGCGGATCGTGGTTCCTTTAAGATGCGCAGAAAATCAGGTTTTCGACGCTTTCAGCGATGAGGAAAACCGGTTATTTGTAGAGATGGCAGGAAAGCGTTGTTCCCTGCTGCGGGAATTTCTAAGGAAACGCTGATTTCATCATCGTTTCCTTATACCCAAAATCATGATATGGCGTAAACAGGCCAGGCATCAAAATCTATCCATAAAACGAGGAGACGCAATATGAAAATTATCACTATCAGCCGTGAATTCGGCAGCGGCGGAAGAGAATTGGGAAAGCGCATGGCGGACATCCTGGGCTATGACTATTATGACCGCGAGATCATCACCGCTATTGCCGGGGCCCGGGGCCTGGATGAAAAATACGTAGAAAAAACAATTGACAGCCGCATATGGCAGAGCATCCCTCTGACCTACCGCCGCTCCTTCAGCGGAGGCCCCATACCGCAGGCCTCTCAGACGAGCCTGCTGCTGGAACAGAAACGGGTCATTGAAAACATTGCCCGGGCGGGAAAGGACTGTGTGATCGTAGGCCGCAACGCGGACGTACTTCTGGCAGAGGAAAATCCCTTTCACATATTCGTCCACGCAGACAAAGAGGCCAAAATACGTCGCTGTATGGAAAGGGCAGGTGACAGCGAAAATCTGTCCCCCAAAGATATCGAGCAGAATATCCGCCGTATTGACAAAAACCGCGCCAAGACGCGCGAACTCATCGGCGGAAGCAAATGGGGCGATTACACGGCCTACCATCTCACCGTCAATACAAGCGGCTGGAATCTGAAGGATCTGGCCCCGGCTGTGGCACATTTCGCCAAATGCTGGTTTGACAAGCATGATACGCCAGATTAGCGAAAATTTATACAGAAAGGTACTTCAATATATGAGCATTCAATTATCCGACCATTTTACTTATAAAAAGCTTCTGCGTTTTACGCTTCCCTCCATCGCCATGATGATATTTACCTCCATCTACGGCGTGGTGGACGGGTTTTTTGTGTCCAACTACGTGGGCAAAACCCCCTTTGCCGCCGTTAATTTTATATATCCCCTTTTCATGATACTGGGCGCCTTCGGCTTTATGTTCGGCACCGGCGGCAGCGCCCTGATATCCAAGACCATGGGCGAAGGGAACCTGCCCCGGGCAAACGGCCTGTTCTCCATGCTGGTCAGCGTTTCCGCCCTGCTGGGTGTAGTTGTCGCCATATTGGGCGTTATATTCATCCGGCCGACAGCCTCCCTCCTGGGAGCAGAGGGGGAAATGCTGGATTACTGCGTCCTCTACGGGCGGATCATTCTTGCGGCCATCCCGGCTTTTATGTTGCAGCAGGAATTCCAGAGCTTTTTCATCACGGCGGAAAAGCCTCAGCTGGGACTGTACACAACGGTCGCCGCAGGCGTGGCCAATATGATACTGGACGCCCTGTTCATTGCTGTGTTCAAGTGGGGCGTAGCCGGGGCCGCAATCGCCACCGCCGCAAGCCAGTGTATTGGCGGCCTGATTCCGGTGTTCTATTTTTTGCGCCCGAATACCAGCCTGCTCAGGCTGGCAAAGCCCGCATTTGACGGGAAGGCTCTGCTGAAAGCCTGCACAAACGGTTCTTCGGAGCTTATGAGCAATGTTTCCATGTCCCTGGTGTCCATGCTTTATAATATGCAGCTGATGAAATACGCGGGGGAAAACGGCGTGGCGGCATACGGTGTGCTGATGTATGTGTGCATGATCTTCCTGGCGGCCTTTATCGGATATACCATCGGGACAGCGCCTGTCATCGGGTACCACTACGGCGCAGGAAACCACAGCGAGTTAAAAAGCCTTTTGAAAAAGAGCCTGGTCATTATCGGGCTGTTCTCCGTAGGCATGCTGATTCTCGGGGAGGCGCTGGCAAGGCCGCTGTCCGTCCTGTTTGTGGGCTACGATGCCGATTTGCTGAGCCTGACACTCAGAGGATTTGCCGTTTTCTCCTTCTCCTTCCTGTTTTCAGGCGTTGCCATCTATGGCTCGGGATTTTTCACCGCACTGAACAACGGCCTGATCTCCGCCCTCATTTCCTTTCTGAGGACGCTTGTCTTTCAGGTGGCGGCAATCCTGATCTTTCCTATATTCTGGGAAATCGACGGTATCTGGATTTCCATTGTGGCGGCAGAGGTAATGGCGGCGGCAGTCACGGCGCTGTTCTTAGCAGGGAACAGGAAAAAATATCACTATTGAATCCATGGTATGGAATACACGATTTATTCATGATTTCCCATTCCTGCAAATCTGCGTTCCGGCACAGATGGCCGCAAATACCAGGACAGTAAACCCGATACCGGCCAGCACTGTGGCCAGTCCCAGCCTGTCCGCCAGCGCCCCGGCCGCCGGGAACAGTAAGATCATGGCCACGGAGAAAAACAGGCTGTTCACAGAGATCAAAGTGGCTCTCTGTTCAGAGGGAATCAGCTGATTCAGGGCTTCTGACTGCACCGGGTACAGCATGGAATTAAAAAATCCCGCGGCAGAAAACCCGACGATGGAGACTGCTATATTTCCCAGGCTGTAACAGATCAGGGCGCCGGCTATGAAGACAGTAGCAATGGCCACTGTCTTCTTCCCCCACAGGCGGTAAATCTTCTCACTCAGCGCCGCCCCCGCGCAGGAGGCAAGCCCCACTGCCAGCAGAATCAGGCTGATCTCTATCTTGTTATATCCACATTCAAAATAATACTGCTGGCTGTAGAAAAACAGCAGGGTCTGCGCGGCAAAAACCGTGGAAAAGTACAGGATGATCCGCAGGATACGCGCATCCGACCGCAATATATGAAAGCTTTTCCTGAAATGAGATATCACGAGCTCCCTGAGGGCGATCCTCTTTCCTTCCTGCCGGTCACAGGGCGCTTCTGTCAGAAGCAGCACCGGAACCAGGGCCAGCAGGGCGATTGCCGCACAGGCCGCGTAACACCAGAACCAGGAATACTCCGCCAGGACGCCTCCGGCCACCGTGGCGATTCCCTGGGACACTTCTATGATAACATTCAGCCTTCCATACACCCCCATATAATGTTCCTCCCGGCCAATGTATTTCATGCTGTCATACACAAGGGCTTCTTCCGAACCGGAATTAAAATTATTTCCCAGGGCCTGTATGATAAAACTCAGCGCAAACAGCCCGAAGCTTTTGGAAAACAGCATGATCATACAGGATATCCCTATGCAGATCCTGCCAAGAATCATGCTCTTCTTTCTGCCCAGCAGATCCGCAACCGCCCCGGAGGGGATCTCGAAAACGATGCTGGTGGCATGATAAATCCCCTCAATCAGACCCACTTGGGCCAGGCTCATCCCGCAATATGCCAGATACAGCACCCATATGGAGCTCTGCATATTCAGGTTTGTGATGAAGGTGCTGATATAATCAAGTCCAATATTTCTCTCTAATTTTGATTCCAAAGTATGTTTTTTCGCATTCATATCAAATTCCTTTCCCATACGCGCCACCTAAACCCGGTGACAGGCCTTCCGGCAGCGCCGCATATTACAGTCCCAACTACGGCAACAAAAAAACAGCCTGGCCTTTCTTAAGCCAAACTGTCCCGGAATTACTGCGAAAAAACATATATATCCTTTTTATTCCCCGGAGCGTTATAGAAAAATGCTCTGAAAAAGGGCGCAGTAATCCCGTAAACGTGAATTTCTGCATGTTTTGGACACTGAACTGCTGCTGCAGATCGGCACATAACCCAGTCCGTTCATTCTGCGCTCTCCTTTGCTGTTATTGCTTTCTTTATGGTATCACACTGCCTTCGCTGTGGCAAGCGTAATGTGACATTATTCCTGAATCCTGTCTATCTGTGAAAGATTTACCCCCAGGCTTGACAATGTAACTTTTAATTCAAGATATCTTTTATACATTGACGCATATGTTTCCGGAGCCACTTCTTTAATGGGTATCATCCAATCCTGAATCCTGGAAAATTCCGTCACGTAATCTTTTATAATATCTGCAGCACCCGGCATATCATCGCCTGCTTTCCTGAAACATTATTGGTCTGTACCTACTTTAATTATAGCAATCGGCTTGAAAAGTGTAAAGCCTCTAAATCACTAATTTTGTAGCCGCAAAACAACAGTTTCGCGGTGGCGTGAGTGTGAAAAGCAACAAACATCACGCAACCTCACCTCTTATCAATGATCCCATCAATAAGCCCATATGAAAGGGCTTCCTCCGCGGACATGTAGTTATCGCGCTCCGTATCGGCCTGAATGACATCCACAGGCTGTCCTGTATTTTCCGCCAGAATACGGTTCAGCCGTTGCCTGCTCTTTAACATATGATCCGACACAATCTTTATGTCCGTTGCCTGGCCCTGGATACCGTTTCCATGGATGGCAGGCTGATGTATCATGATCTCCGCATTGGGAAGAGCCATCCGTTTTCCTTTTGCACCACCCGCCAGCAGGAACGCTCCAAAGCTGGCGGCAAGACCGATACAGATGGTTGATACATCGCATTTTATATACTGCATGGTGTCGTAGATGGCAAAACCGGCTGTGACAGAGCCTCCCGGGCTGTTGATGTACAGCTGTATATCCTTCTCCGGATCCTGGGCTTCCAGGAAAAGCAGCTGGGCAGTGACCAGCCCCGCAGAGACGTTGCTCACCTCCTCACCCAGAAAGACAATCCTGTCAGACAAAAGCCTTGAAAAAATATCATAGCTTCTCTCCCCGCGACTGGTCTGTTCAATCACATAAGGAATCGTGTTCATGCCGCCATACCTCCTCTGATCCGATATAATATACGATTGCTGCAATGGGGCTTTCCATATGTGCCATACGCTCCTGCTGAACAGCTTATCATATCGTTCATTTTGATTATCGTCTGCACGGGTTCAAAAATCCCCTTTTTCCTGTAAGCCTGGGGCGCATCAAGGTACAGGCGCTCAAAGGCCAGGGTGAACGCCTGCTGGGAACCATAATGGGCCTCTCCCGCAATCTCTATGATGGGAGCGTCCGTCTCCACCAGCTTCTGCGCCGCCAGGGTCAGCCTCCGCCCCTGTATATACCTGTAAACGGTACATCCCGTCCCCCGGGCAAAAGTTCTCGCGATATAGTACTTTGAATAATTCAGCTCCTTCGCGATTTTATCCAAAGATAAATCTTCCTCTATATGGTTTTCTATATATTCCGTGATTTTCTGTATGATGTTGCGTCCTTCCATTGGCATAAACTCCCTGCTGATCTGTTTTTGTTTCCCTGACATCTCCGAGCACGAAGCGCGGCAGACGCGCAGCGGCTGGATTCTTGAGTGCATTATACCACGGCCCCTGCCAAAATGTCTTAATAGATATTGCCCTGTTGGTTACATAATCCAAAGCTTTTGCCCTGTTCCTGCCGATACAGTTGTAAATGGAATGATTTATATATGCTTTGCAGAGCAGAAATGAGGTGAATATGAATATTAACGGAATTGGTGTTTCAAACTATTACGCTGCCCGGGACAAAAAGAAAACACAGTATGGCCTGCCGAAAACAAGCTTTGCCGAACACATGGATACGGCCAACCCATCGGACACGGATCTGAGGGCTTCTTGCAAAGGCCCCGGTAGAATACCCCAGGCAGCCGAAGCTTCCGGCAGAGATCACTGCCTTCCCACAATACAGGAGCCGGAGGTTACTCTCGACGCGGAGCAGAAAAGAGATAAAACGGAGCAGGATACAGAGACCAAAAGCGAAATCATTGTAAAACCGGATGGTTCCAGAGTACTCATGATCACTGTGAACATCGGAGGAATGGAAACAGCAATGAGCCTGCAGATTTCCGAGCCTACAAGGCTGCAGAATGACATTTCAAGGCAGGAAAACGACGCGGAAGATTCCTCGTTTCGGGAACCATCCATTAACAGGGTTTGCTAAACCGGACTGCACAGTCTTTCCGGTAAAAGGAAACCCCATAACAGTCAATTTTCCCATAACCTTCCGTGCGCAGTTCCCCCATATACTTTTTATCGTAAATCTGTTGCAGAGCCTGTTCCGCATCCTTCTCCAATTCATCAATGCTCTGGGAAACCTTTATTTCCAGGATAAACGACCTGCCCCGCAGGGAAGGGCTTTTCACCATAATATCAGCTCTCCCTCCGCCCGATTCCCGGTTGGACTTCACCAGATAATCCTCGCTCTGGCTGAGAATCCCGGTGAGAAAACCATGATAAAAATTCTCCGCGCTGTCATAAAAGCGGATAATTCTTCACATCATAGGCCTCCCAGGGGGCAGGGATCTCCAGTTTTTTAATCATATCCTCCAAAACTTTCTCCGGGATGTGCCTCTCCCGTTTCCGGTTTCTGCGAAGCAGCTCCTGATAAGGAACCTCCAGATACAGAATATGCACCCGGGCGCCGTACCCGGCAAAGAGCCCTGTCAGCTTCTGCCTGGTCTCCTGGATGATATTGGTGGCATTCCAGATAAAGGGTTCCTTTTTCCGCAGACAGCACCTGGCCTGTTCCATAGCCGCCTGCGCCACCCTGCCGGAGCCCTTGGCAGGGGATATCCCCATCTGTTCGCGGATGGCGTCCAGGGAGATCACAGGAGTGTCTCCGCCGTTTTCTTCAATCCACGTGTCTTTCCCGGCCAGGGGCAGCCCCGACATCATGACCACGTCAAACTCTGTTTCGTCATACAGCTGCGCCTCCTGCCACAGGCCCTCCCTGTGGAAATATTCACACCTTGTATAGAGGTTTGCAAAAGGATAGGGCTTCTCCCAGATTTTCAGCTCCCTTGCATAGTCTCCAAACAGCTCCACATTCTCCTCCAGCCGCCCGGGGTTTTCTGCAATCCGCCCCTGCACATCCGCCCGGGAAAGCAGATACAGCAGCTTAAGGGGAATGCTTTCCGCCGCCAGGAACAGATCGAATTCCGGCCTGCGCCTGGTCAGGAACCACACGGGCAGGCCGTGATACCGGATCAGCTTCGCTACCCTCTCCCTCTGCCAAAAGGTCAGGCCGAACCGCTCCGCTTCCCGGTACGCCATCCTGCGAAACAGCTTCTCCCCCACAATGGTGTGCTTCGGGGATACCCACTGCCCATTCTCTTTCCTGGTACAGACGGCTTTGCCCATATCATGAAAGGCCGCTACCAGGAACAGAAGCTCCTGTTCGCCTTCATCCAGGCTCTCCCACTGAGGCGTTCCCACCAGCTTCCCGCATACCATTTCCGTGTGGCGGTATACGTCCCCCTCCCCATGGTACTGCGGGTTCTGGGGGATATTTTTCAATGCCGCCAATTCCGGGAATTGCTCTGCAAGCCAGCCCAGGGAAAATCCGCTGCCGCGGATTCCCTTCAGGACTTCCAGCTCCATCCTCATCTCCCCCCTTCCATGTCGAACAGGTCAACCCCTTCCGCCAGACAGTTTGCCACAATCGGCCGATTGACCCAATGACTCTCCGAATCCAGGATGGTATTCAGGAAAGACCCGCGCACAAACTTCAGGCGGTCTGTCACATAATCGCCATCCTCCACCTTGATATAGACTCCCTCCATAATTCCCGTTAAATCCGTCTGACGGGCTGCCATTTCGGAATCCACCCTGCCTTTTTGACACTGCGCCCGGAAGCTCTGCATCGGATCCTCGGAGATAAAGAGACTGGGGCCTATCCATTTTCCGATTGCCCCCAGGGACTCGCAGGCTCCCTCCCCCAACACGCGGACAGACCGTATAAAAGGGGCCTCACTCAGGAATTCCCTGCGCCTGCGGGTGGAAAAGAAGCGCTCCTCCTTCTTGTCAAAAATGTCAAACTCCATAAAATAATGCGGAAGCCTGTCATAAAACACCGTGTGCTTCGCGTACAGCCACTCGCCGTACATGACATACCGATCCCCCAGCAGCAGGCGCAGCCTGTCTTCAAAACAGCCTGCCCACAGCTTAAACAGGTCAAACTGCCTCTCCCCATATCCGCCGTTCAGGAAATGCCCGCGGCTCTGGAGAAACATTTTCCCGTCCCTGCCAAAGCTGACGCCGCAGTTCGCACCGTCCACCTTTTCCTCAAGGACTAAATATTTCCCCTTTATTTCCTCATAACTTACACATTTTAAATCCTCGTCGCCCAGCTGCTCCCTGGAACCCTCCAGGTGTCTGGTTCTGGGATATTTATAAATCTGTTCCATGTAATATCATTCCTTCCTATAATGTCAAGCTTCCATATGCGAATCTGCATATTCCTTTCCGCGTCCGTGTGCATAATGCTTCGCATTCTTCCCCGGTCAGGACGAAATTTTCTATAAGAAAAAAGCCGTGAAGGAATATCTTTCACAGCATACAAAAAGCAATACCGCCCTGATGGCAGAAAACTGCCCTCAAACATTACGGTATCATCCAATGTTTCACTTTTTCTTAGAAACCCATGCTGTTAAGATATTCCAATTTAACTAACACAAAAAACAGCCACTGTCCGATCTATATCCAGGGCATTTTCACACACGCCCCTTGCCAGTGCCTTCAGCTTTTTGTATTTACATTTCGGAATATCGTATTACATGGGGAGCCTCCTCTCTGATGTCCGTAATCGGGACATTCTGTGGCCTTCTAACTAACGATACTATAACAGATGGAAAACTCCCTGTCAAGACGCTTGAATCCATCTGCGGGCTCTGATATAATCAAAGAAAATCTTCTCGCGTGTGAAAAAACCTCACGGAGGCGTAGATAACAGCGGAATAAGGAGGCTGGTATGGAAAATCAATATTTTAGAAATCTGAATCGGATCGAGTTTGTAATTACCATGGCATGTACGGGCAAATGCAAGCATTGCTCCGAGGGCGGACACGCTGCATCCGGCGAGCATTTGGACGGAGACGCCGCCGCAGAAGCCGTCCGTGAAATATGTCAAAATTACAGGATAGATTCCCTGATGACCTTTGGCGGGGAACCGCTGCTCTATCCCGAAACAGTCTGCAAAATCCACAAAGCCGCTACAGAAATGAATATCCCGAAAAAGGATTTGATCACAAACGGCTTTTTCAGCAAGGACAGGGAGCGCATCCGGGAGGTGGCTCTGATGCTGGCTGAAAGCGGGGTACGCCACCTTCTTCTGTCTGTGGACGCATTTCATCAGGAGACCATCCCTCTCGAGACTGTGAAATATTTTGCGGAATGTGTCAAATCCACCGACATTGTAATACAGGCGCATCCTGCCTGGCTCGTAAGCGTAGAAGATCCGAATCCATATAATGCGAAAACAAGGGAAATCTTAAGCCAGTTTACTAAGATGGGAATCACCGTCTCCTCTGGAAACATCATTTTCCCCAGCGGCAATGCGAAAAAGTATCTGGCAGAGTATTTTAATGAGGGGACAGAATATGCGGATCCCTATGAGGAGGATCCCAGGGATGTACGGGCACTTTGCTTCTCGCCAAACGGGGACGTACTGAAGGGCAATCTCTATCAAAACAAGATTACGGATATTATAGCCTCCTACTCAGTGGATTAAAACGGGCAGCCGGTACAGGGCATGGGCGTTTTCCCATGTCGCCAGCCGTACCTCCTCCTCCGTAATACCTTTTATCCGGGCAAGGGCTGTGACTACATAGGGCAGATACAGGGAGCTGTTCCTTTTCCCCCGGTAAGGCTCCGGCGCCAGATAGGGGCAGTCCGTCTCCAGCACGATCCGCTCCAGGGGCACATACTCCGCCACATCCACCAGCTTTCGCGCATTTTTAAAGGTCAGCACACCCCCAATCCCGATAAAAAAGCCCATATCCAGAAAAGTCCTGGCGGTCTCCCTGGAATAAGAGAAGCAATGGATCACTCCGCCGATTTCCCGACACTTTTCGGCAGTCATAATGTCTGCCGTATCCTTTGCCGCATCCCTGGAATGAATCACCACAGGTTTCCCACATTCCCGGGCTAAATCCAGCTGCCGCAGGAACCATTTCTTCTGAATCTCCCGGTCAGGCTCGTCCCAGTAATAATCCAGGCCAATCTCTCCCACAGCAACACATTTTTCAAACTGACACTGGTGTCGCAGCCAGTCGAAAGCTTCCTCGGTGAGTTCCCCCGTGTCACTGGGATGAATCCCCATCGCGCAGTAAATATAGTCATACTTCTCCGCCAGGGCCCTCACCGCCCTGCAGGAGGACAGGCTGGAGCTTATGTTCACTACTCTACCGATGCCCTGCACCGGCAGGTTCTGTAACAGGGCTTCCCTGTCTTCCTCAAACGCCTCATCGTCATAATGAGCATGAGTGTCAAATATTTCTGTCATAATAAAAGCCTTTCCAAAGCCTCTCATGGCCTGCCGTTTACCGGATGCTCATAATACACCCTGCTTTCCTCCACCACCTTAATCTCCCCCTGCTCCAGAGACAGGATGGAGACCGCACAGTTGGGCAGCAGAATCCGCCAGAAATCCTTTAAGGGAGTCCCCAGGATGCAATTCAGCAGGCATCGGTTAAAGGCTCCGTGGGCAACGATCAGCGCCGCCCTGCATTTTCCCTCCAGGGGAAATATTTTCTCCCGCAGGAAGCTTTGCCCTCTCTCCGTAACCTGTGCAAAGGATTCCGCTCCCTCCGGCGGAAGGTAGTGCTCCGGCCTGCAAAAAAAGTCGTGCAGGGGATCCTCCGGATTCTGCTTCGCCGCATCGAAACAGATTCCCTCGTTGGCCCCAAAATGAATTTCCTTTAACCTCTCATCCGCATAAAGCGGAACATTCCTGTCACCCAGGATAATCTCGGCAGTTTCCCGGGCCCTCATTAAGGGGGAGCAAAAGGCCATGTCAATGGGCGCTCCCGCCAGTCCCCTTGCCGTCTCGGCTGCAAGCCCTGTGCCGTTTGCGTTTAAAGGGATATCGCTCTGACCCTGCAGGCGCCTGGCCTTATTCCAATCCGTCTCTCCATGTCTCATCAGGTATATCAGCATATTTTTCTCCTCGCAATATTCCCGGGATCCTGTACCTGTGCCTCTTTCATCCATTACAAAAACCACCGGAACCGGCAAGCAGGCATATGTCCCGAAATCATCACCCGCTTCTCTGCCCAGATACCATTTTGCGTCAACAGGATTATACCATATCAGCAGGAAATCAAGCGCGAATGAAATGAGCATTTGATTTCACCTGATATGGTAACGAAAGAATCTTCGAGCGCGAAGCGCGGCAGACGCGCAGCGGCTGGATTCTTAAGTGGATTATACCATATTTTCCATGGTCTTTCATATACTTTTCTGATGTCTTCCACAATAGTTTACGGTCTGCATCACAGGACTTCACATCATGCTGATTTCACAGTCCACCCGCTCCTTTTCTTCCATGTCAAGCTCCAGGATCACCCCCTGCACTCCGCCCACAGGAGAAAATTCCCGGACAATCTTTTCTTCTTCCCCCCAGGGTACACGGAAAGGCTTGTTTCCCCTCAGCAGCGCTGCGGCGCCGTTGTCTCTGGCGAACCGGATTTGTCTTCCATCTGCGAAAATCCCCACCTCATCTCCTTCTTTGGAAACAACAGGCAGTACCAGCCGGCCTCCTGCCTCGCAGCCGGCAGTCATTCGAAATTGATCCTTCCGCATCTCATATTCCAGGAAAAATCCTGCTCCCGTCTTCCCTTCCTCCGATATCATTTTTCCTTCCACATTTACATATACAGCCTCCACCTCCTCCTTCCATTGAATCATGGCGGCCTTGTCGTATATATTCCGGTACACCCTTCCGTCCGCCCGATACTCTATCCGCGGGGTCAGGCAGGCCGGAAGGCTTTTTCTTAAAAGCTGCATATTATTCGGCTCCACCAGCTCATAATTTCCCATACCTCCGCAAAAAACCGGGCCCAGCTTTTCATTCCAAAGAATACTTACAGCTCCTCCCGAAGGATGTCCCCATTTATGATATTCTACATCATACCCTGTGACAGTGGCCCTCCACTGTCCTTTCCCGAGAAGCAGCGTCCGCAGGGAAGGGAAATACCGGATTCCGTCCCGCAGGTCGGAAGGGATCAGCGCTGTTCCCGGCCTTCCCTCGTCCTTCTCCGACTTCTGTAAGCAGGCCGCAAGCCCCCTGGCATGGCAAAAGGTGTGGTGTACACAGGGAGGTTCCCCGGCGTCGGTAAACATAGGGCCTCCATACAGCAGGCCGTTATGGGTGCACTTTTTTAATAGCAGGACATTCCTTCTTACCGCCTCCCGGAACACAGGCTCCCGGGTCAGTCCGTATCCTGCCGCACAGCCGTCCGAGGTTCTGCTTCCCCAATAGCTCCATTTATAGTTTCTGGTGCCGAAGCTGTTATCCCACGCCCCGTCGGGCAGCATAAATTCCAGATGAACCCCCATACTCTTTACCGCAAGCTCATAAATCTCCTCATCCTGCTCCAGCACCGCGTACTGTATCAGGGCAGGCAGCGACTCCTCCACATTATACCCGATATCCACCGGGCGGCAGCCTCCGGGGCTGGTTTCGCGCCTGTTCTTACCCTCCCCGAATATCAGCCCCTCCTCCGTCAGATAATCTTTTACGCTATGGGCAAGCTGCCGGGCCTTACGCCCGTACTTCTCCTCTCCTGTCGCCTTATGGGCTACCGCCATGGTATAAGCGCAGGTCAGAGGATAATTAATATTCCCTCCGATTTCCTCAATGTGCTCCCGCAGATATTCCGCACATTTCAGGAAACGTCCTCTGACCGCCTCCCTTTCCTCCGCCTCGAGACAATCCCCAAAGTCTTCCAGACATTCTCCCAGCTGTGCCGCGGAAAACACCGTGATGCCCTTCCAGGCGCTGTTCGTGTCATTATAAAAGAAGCCCTCCTCATGGTACATATTCCCGCTCCATGAAAAAAGGCCCAGGGCGCAGTCTTTATATTTCCTTTCGCCTGTGGCCTGGTACAGATAAAGCATGGGATACATGGCATCGCTGCATCTGCCGTGTATCCTTCCGCAGGCGGGACAAAGTATCCCGCCATGCAGTTCTGGTTCGGCCTCCTTCCTTATCTGCAGCTCCAACAGCCTGTCGCACCATTCCTTCAACAATTCCATATACATATTCATAACCATTTCCCCGCTTCCGGCGCCGCAAACTCTGTCAGTGCCAAAGGTTCCTCCGGCTTTTGCGCCTCTCCGTAAAAATAATTGACCAGTCGGTATTCACCCGGTTCCAGCGTATAGCGCACCGTAGGGATGACTGTGATGCCATACATCAGGTTTGTGTTTGGAAACGGCGTCACCAGAACAGCCTCGCCCATTTTGTCCTGATTCACCGCGCCCGCACTCCCCCAGGGGAACTTACAGTGGATTCCATATTCGTCTTTTTCCGTCATGGATACGTCCGAACGTTTTACGCCCTCCTCCGCAGGAACGGCAAATCCCCCGTCGGCCAGTCTGACCGATACATCCGCTTTCACAAAATGCACCCGGAAGTGCCCCCTCTCCACAGGAAAAATCATGCTCTCCACCCTGACCCCCGGCATAATCTCATACAATGTCCTGGTATACTCTTGCGTCACTTCAAATTTTTCCGCCCGGCCGCGCATTCTCCAGATATTTTCCTCCGTTCCCGCCGCGGCGAGAGTATTGTCGAACGCGCCGTCCTCCAGATCCGTCCCACGGGATACGCTGAAGCCGAATTGGTTTGAATAGACAAACTTCTGGTACTTCGCCGCTGTATTCCCGAAATTAGCGGAACACTGTCCTGTGGGATATAGGAGCGTATGACCGCGGCCTTCGTGAACCGCTATCATCCCGGGATGGGCCAGAAGCTTCTTCTGCGCCGTCCGGGGCTGCCGTTCCTCGGCCTGCCAGAAGGGATGCGTCTGGGGAAGCGCCAGCATTAGAAACGTTTTAAAAGCCCAGTAGGGCGAGCCGGGAGCATTGTACCTCTCGCTCATAATGAGATTGGGATACTGGTAGCCTATGGTCAGAATCCCTCCGCAGTCAAAAATGGGTTTACTTCCCCAGTAGCGCAGGTTTCCCAACAGCAGATGCTTCAACTCCCCCAGGGGTACGTCTGCGCCGGCAAAGGCCATGGCCGCAAAAGCAGCGCTGTGGGCAAACCGGTAAGTCAGGCTGCGCCCATAGGGCACCTCCCTTCCATCCCCATCAAACCAGTAGATAAAATCCCTGTAAAAAAGCTCCGCCCTGTGCCGAAGCTCCGAGCAATATTCCGGCTCCGCGTCCTTTCTGTGCGCCGCATAGATCAAACCGTAATAATGCATGGCAAAGGGAATGTAGTAGTCCTTCTGACCGGGATGCCCGTCAAAATACCAGCCGTCTCCCTCATAGCAATGTTCTATGACTCCCAGATCCTCCTTCAAAGCGGCCCTGTCGTGAGGCATTCCCAGCTTCTGAAACAATACGTTGACCAGCACCCGGAAAAAGCGCCAGTTATTGTTATGTATTTTATGCCCGTTTATCTGATTCAGCCAATCGTATACCTGCTGCTTCTGTAAGGTATCCAACGGTTCCCAGAATACGTCCGGAGCCAGCAGGATCGCATTGGCGATGGCTGCCGTCTCCACCATCTTCTGATCATAATCCCAGATATCCAGCCAGTATTCCTCATGCTTCGGATCTGTGCCATGGATCAGCCCGTTCCTGGCAAGTACTTTCCATTCCTCGGTTTCCTGCCTTATCCCCTCCGGCAGATTTTCATTCCCACCGGCAAACAGCGGGCCCAATCCCCACAATACGCGGGAAAAGCCCTCCATCCGTATGGAACTCTCCCCATAATGCGCCGAGGTATTTCCTACCATCAGCCACGCGCCCCCGTCGCTGTAATGCTTCTTCAGCGGGCGGATCCAGTCTAACAACAGAAGAACCACATCTTCTCTCGTAGTCAGCTTACGCATATCCTTCCTCCATTATCCAGCCGGTCCCGGCCTTGTCACCAATACATTTTCCAGTCCCTGGTAAGTCTCATCAATGCTTCCATATAAAAGTAATCACCCCATATCGTACATTCCTCCGCCCCGTCATTGCGGTGGTACATGCCCTCCGTTAAAAGCCCGTCAGAGCCGGGAATCTGCCGGGTAGAATACTGCTCCCGCAGGCTCTTCATAGTGGCCTCGGCGTAACACAGATATCTGTCCGCCTGCTCCTCCGGCACATGGGCGCACAGCTCCAACAGACCGCACACAAATATTGAGGCTGCGGAAGTATCTCTGATATCCGGATTTTCATCGGTAAAGTCAAAGTCCCAGTAAGGCACCCTATTTTCCGGCATATTTCCAATAAACACCTCCGCCGCATTCTCCGCCACTTTCAGAAATCCGGGATTTCCGGTATACCGATATGACAGCGCGTAACCGTACACGGCCCATGCCTGCCCCCTTGCCCAGACAGATTCATCCCTGTGCCCCTGATGGGTCTTGCCGCAGACCGCCTTACCGGTGGCCGGATCCATAAGGTAGGTATGGTAGGTGGTATAATCCGGACGCACCAGCGTGCGTGCCGCCGTTTCCGCGTGATTTTCCGCCATGGCAGCCTTATCGGCTTCCCCCGTCCAGTACAGCAGGGGCAGATTCAGCATCGTATCTATGATGATCTTAACATTGGGATATGGAATCCCCATCTCCCCCCATGCCTGGATATACCTGCCCTTTTCATTGTAACGCTCCGCCAGCATTTCCGCCGCCATCAGGGCAATCCGCTTTCCTTCCGGATTTCCTGTAACCTTATAGTCGGCAACGCAGGACAGCGTGTACAGAAACCCCAGATCATGGCTGATATGGCGTTTTTTGATCAGCCTGTCCTCAAAGCTTTGCAGATATTCTTTTTCATATGTCAGAAAAATGCTGTCCCCACTGTGCTCATAGGCCAGAAAACACATTCCGATGAAAAAAGATGACGTCCACAGCTCATTTTTTTCCGGCACATACCGGTTGCCTGTGCTTACATGCGGGTACTCCCATACATAGCGGTTCAGGCTTTTCATTATTATATCTTCCGCATACTGCAATTCTCTTTCATAGTCTTTCTTATATACGCTCTTTTCCCATACTTCCACAGTAAACTCTCCCCTTTCGTTATTCCTTGACCGCCCCGATCATAACTCCCTTGGTAAAATACTTCTGAAGAAAAGGATAAATGCAAAGGATGGGGAAAGTCGCCACCACAATCGTGGCATATTTGATTGTCATTCCCACAGCCTCCTGGTCTGCCACGCTGACTCCGGTGGACATGGAGCCCACATCATTCTGCAGAAGGATCTCCCTCAATATAACCTGCAGAGGGTATTGCTCCCTGTCCCGGATAATAGCGGACGCCCAGAACCATGCATTCCAGATCCCCACGCCGTAATACAGCACCATAACGGCCAGAATGGCCTTTGAGAGGGGAAGCACCACCTTTGCCAGGATTTTGAAATGACTCGCCCCGTCAATCTGTGCCGCCTCAATCAGGCTTTCCGGCAGGCTGGAAAAGGAAGTCCGCAGGATGATCATATTATAGGTGCTGATCATAAAAGGGATGATCAACCCCCACAGGGTCTTGGTCAGATGAAGATCCTTCAACGTCAGATAAAAGGGAATCATGCCTCCCGAGAAGAACATGGTAATCATAATCAGCATCATGATGGGCTTTTGGAACATGACATTCTTTCTGGAAAGGAAATATGCTCCCAGAGATGTCATGACAATATCCAAAAACACTCCCACTACCAGGATAAACAATGTATTCCCATAGCCTCTTAAAAGCATCGGGTTTTTAAATACCTTTACATAGGCATCCGTGCTGAAGCCAGCAGTCCGAAACAGCAGCCCTGAATGCTGCATCAGCAGGTTGCTGTCCGAAAAAGAAGCCATCACCACATACCAGACCGGATACAGGCACATCAGCATAATCACGGTCAATATCACATAATTGACAACGGCAAAAATTCTCTCGCCCCTGGAACGTTTTATTTTCATACTTCAGATCCGCCTTTCTTGTAAATTTACCACAGACTGGTGTCGCTGATCTTTTTGCTCAGCCGGTTTGTCAATACCAGTAAGATACAGTTAATGACTGAATTCAGCAGTCCGATTGCCGTGGAATAGCTCCAATCCTGATCAACCAGCCCGACTCTGTAAATATAAGAAGAAATAATGTCCGCCGTCTCATAGGTCGCCGCGTTATAGAGCAGGATCGTCTTTTCATAGCCAAGGCTCATGAGGGAGCCCATCTTCAATATCAGCATGGTAATAATTGTAGGGGAAATTCCGGGCAGCGTTACATGAAGAAGTTGTTTCCATTTCCCCGCCCCGTCAATCGACGCCGCTTCATAGAGCTGCGCGTCCACTCCTGAAAGCGCAGACAGATAAATAATGGAGCCCCAGCCCACCTCCTGCCAGATGCTGGATGCCACATAAATCGTCCGGTACAGCCTGGGATTCTGCAGAAGCGGAGATCTCTCGCCTCCGAAAAATACAATGATGTCATTAAACAGACCGTTGGACATACAGAAATTGGTAATCATTCCCGTAACCACGATCATGGAAATGAAATGGGGAAGATATGTAATTGTCTGTGTAAGGCTTTTAAACTTCTTGTTTCTGACCTCATTCAGCAGCAGTGCAAGAACAATGGGGGCCGGAAAGCCAAACAGCAGATTATACAGGCTCAAGAGCAATGTGTTTCTTATCAGGCGTCCGAAATACGGGCCGCTGAAAAACCTGATAAAATTGTCAAACCCCACCCATGGGCTCTTCCCGATGCCAAGCCCCGGCGAATAATCTTTAAAGGCTATAACCGCGCCGTACATGGGCTTGTAATGAAATATGATGTAAAAAGCCAATACAGGCAGCACCAGCAGATACAGATTGCGGTTCCGCCGAAAATCCTTTTTTGCCCTGACAGAAAAAGAACTCTTCTTCATAAATGTAACCACCTTTTCCATACTGTCAACAACAGAATCCTTGCTTCGCGGGTCTTCTGTTGTCATGAATTACACTATAAGCGCCGCATTTTCCGCGGCGCTTATAGCTTCAGTTTCCGTAATCAGCGTGCATTATAGCGTTCCAAAGCCGCATTCTGGATTTCAAGCGCCCTGTCAAGCCCAAACCCCTTCAATGTCTCAACAAACTCGTCAAACTTATCCAGGCTTTCGTCCCCCAGGATAAACTTCAGCGTCATCTCATCCCGGTAGGTGTTGACTTCATTCATAATGGTGGAGTATTCCTTACTCTCCTCCGCAGTGGGCGTAATGGGCGGAACCTTATATTTCGCCGCATCCGTAGCTCCCCAGACCAGATTGCTCTCCTTCTGGGTTTCAATCGTATAATACTGCTCCAGATACCGGAGATCCTGCACAAAAGGGCCATTATAATTTCCTCTGATATATGCGGACATGGACTGCGCCACACTCCAGCCGTCAGGGTTATTCAAAATTTTGTCCGTATAGGTAGGATAACCGTCGATCATTTCGTAGGACTCGCCTTCAATACCAAAGTTAAACAGCATATGTCCTGCCTCGCCGTACGCGTAATCCATCAGCCTTGCCGCTGCCTCAATATCCTTGCAGCTGGTAGTGATTGCTACAGCCGCCTGATTGGGATAGCGGTTGTCGATCTGTCCCATCTTAGGGCTGTCGCCCTCCTTCAAGGTCGGATAAGGGGCTGTTACCAGCATAAACTCCGGATTAGTCTTTACTGCCGCGTTTATCCATGTCCCCATACGGCTTCCCGCCCATCCGATAGAAGCTCCCGCTTCACCGCTTGTTATCTTGGCACTGACCTGATCCAGTGCAAGAGTTCCCAGATCCTGATCGATCAGTTTCTCGCTGTACCACTGTCTGAACAGCTCAAGGTATTGTTTGTAGCCGTCCTCCGCGGGTCCGTAATGTACCTTCCCGTCCTCGCCCAGGTAAAAGTCCTGACAGGTTCCATATGCATAGGCAAAGGGATTCGCCGAAGTCAACGCCCCCATGGTATACTCCCAGCTCAGCGGAGCGGAAGCGCCCTCCTTGTCCCGGAAGGCCACCAGCACATCATGCCACTCATCGATTGTGGTGGGAACCTCCATGTTCAGCTCCTCCAGCCAATCCTGCCGAAGCATGAGGCCAATGGTGTTACAGAGCTTGTCATCACCACGGATAAAAGGAAAGCAGTAATAATGTCCTTCATCCGTTTTGATCATCCTGTCAATGTCAGGATTTTCGTCCAGGTATTTTCTGAGATTAGGGCAGTATTGATTGATTATATCTGTCAATTCATATATATTCCCGTCCTTAATTGCCTTTTCAGGCCCGCCCGGATAGCTCATCCACGCATATTCCAGCAGATCCGGCAGGTCGCCGTCGGCAAGAAGCAGGCTGAACTGCTCGCTGCCCTGATTTGCAGGCGGATGCTGGAATTCTATGGAAACCCCCGTTTCCTTCTGCCATTCCTGGCCGAAGGGCGTATCCCCGAGGTTGGAATAATTCGCGGAAACATTCTGATTCAGCTCACACCAATAGGTCAGCTTTGCATCCGTGTCCATGGGATATGTAAATCCCTGGGATTCCGCAGAATCTGTGGCTGCCGATGCATCCGCAGCACTTTGAGCCTGCCCCTGAGATGAGGACTGAGGCTGCTGGGCCTGGCTCTGCTGTCCGCCGTTGCTCCCTCCACAGCCGGTAAGCGTTCCCGCTGCCACAGCGGCTGCGGCAAAAACTGCCAATACTTTTTTTGTCTTAAAACTCTTCATAATAAAATCCTTACCTTTCCCGTACGACGAACCCTTCCCCTCTACGGGAACAGGTTCAAAATACGCAGAAGTCTTTTCATATTCATTTTCCTGATCCGTGGCCACCGGATGTGAGTATTAACATAGCATTTTCCTCGCTGTTTTGAAATAGACAAAACCTTGATTTCATAGACAAAATCAAGGTTTTGCAATTCATATTTTATTTTGGGATTCACGATTTCCCCATTTGACGGAAATTACTCTTTTTTCATCTGCCCGGGAGTTATTCCCGTATATTCCTTAAACACCCGGATAAAGCTTCTGCTGTCCCGGAAGCCGGACAGCAGCGCCGTCTCGTTTACGGACTGTCCCTTTTCCAGAAGCCGTACCGCCTCATCAATCCGCGTCTGCGTAATAAATTTTAAAAGCCCCCTGCCCGTCTGCTTCTTATAAACGGAAGAAATATACGAGGGCGTCTTTCCAAAGCAGAGCGCAGTCTGGGAAATATTCAAATCTGGATTCCGGAAATTGTCCACTATATACTTTTCCAGCTGGTCAGCCAGCTGCGTATCCCCCTTCGCTTTTACCTTCCTGATCTCCCCGCAGAGGGCCTGGATCATCCCCTCAAATTCCCCTTCCAGCTCTGTCGGAGTCTTTCCGGCGGGATTCTTAAACTTCTCCGCCCATGCCCCTTCAAAAAATTCACCGCAGCCCGCCTCGTCCGCCGCCCTGATAAATACGCCCAAAAGGTCATACACCAGGAAGGAAAGCATTCCCGCCGAAATATGGTTCTCCTGATAATTAGTTTGCAGAATCTCCCTGACGCAGGCCACAGCCGGTTCCGGATTCCCCGATGCCACTGCATGCAGGATTCCCGTGTCAGCCTCTCGGGGGTAGTAATATTTTTTCCCCCTGTTCTTAATATCGTTGTAATTAATAAAGTAAGTCTCGAGCAGTGCGGCATATTCCTTTGCCTCTCTTGCCTCCAGCCAGGAGAGATGGACATTCTCAATCCCTTCCTTTGCCGTACCTGCACAGATCTGCATATAAAAATGAAATTTCTCCTTCATCAGGTCATGGGCTTCACCCAATGCCCACCACATCCTGTCATAGTTTTCCGTATCCATGGCATTCAGCCGGATCAACGCGGCCACTTCGGCTCCGACTTCAAATATTTCTGTGGGAAAAACTCCGTTGAGCGCTTCCCCCGCCACATTTTTTATGATAAACCGTTTCAGTTCCAGAGTCATTTCTTCCTCGTCAGCATTCTGTATCTTCCGGTCTGTTTTTTGAGGAGGAATGCCTACTGACAGAAGTACTACGCGCAGTACGCCCCCCCCATCAATGCCAGATTTCCTGAGCAGCTCCTTCTCCGGTTCCTCGATTTCCTCGTAGGGCAGCGAAAGCAGTCTGTACAGGTAAAATTCCTTCAGCCGTTTCTGGTTCCTGTCCAGGGAATACCGCACATCCGCATGTTCTCTGAAAAATTTCTTTGTCTGATCCTCCAACCATACAAATTCGTTTCCGATATTCTCCGCCCCGGCATCCGCCTCCGCGTGTTGTCTGCGGAAAAGCTCCACCAGCCCTCTGATGGGGCCATAATTTCTTCCGGTAAGCCACCAGGCGAAAACAAAACCCAGGGCCAGGCAGATTCCCAGCCCTGTCACACAGTATTTTACCGCCTGCCTTGCACTGCTCTCCACAACGCTGTCAGGTATCAGCAAAACATACACCCAGTCGGCATATTCCGACTCCATGGCAATCCCCATATAATCTTCCCCGTCCAATTCAAAAGACAAGTCTTCCTCCATCCGCAGATTCTCATAGGCTACATTCCTGATACTGTCCGAAAACCCCGGAGAATTCAGAAATTCATTCCTTTCGTTCAGGACGGCTACCTGGACGGCCTCATTCCATTTGGCGGATTGAATCCTTTCGTCAATCGCCTGCGGCGTAATCTGAATTACGATGGTTGCGGTAGATTCTCCCACATCCGTATTCAGGCTGGTCATGGTATACAGCGTCCCCACCGTATCCCCACCCGAAGAAAGGACCATCATATCATGGAAATGTTTGCAGCTCAGATATTCCCGCAATTCTTCCAGGGAAATATCTGTATCTCCGTAATATATGGAGTGATACAGTTCCAGAGACATATTGCCCGAAGAGCTGATGATGGAATCCGTATTCCTGAAATAAACGTAAATCTGCTCATAATCTTCCGAGGCAAACCGCATGTTCTGCAATTCCCGATAGAGCATATAAGCGGTATACCTGCTTTCGGAACTCATTTCCCCTTTTATTCCGGAAAGAGTCTGAACCCTGTCGTCAAATGCCAGCAGATCCATATTCCGGTAGATATCCCTGACCTGGTTGTCACACTCGTTTTTCACCAGCAGCATCAGGCTTCTGTTTAATGTCCGGGCCTGTTCCCTTCCCGCATGGAGAACCCTCAGGGATACCCCCATCTCGACAATCAACGTAATCCCAAGGATCAGCAGATAAGAACCAAACAGTTTCAGGAAAACGCTTTTGTTATGAAATATTTTGTCCATTCCACAATCCTTTCCGTCATACGCCGCCTGTCTGTAAATATCCCTTACACAGGCATGAATTCCATGTAATCAATCTCCATACCCGGTTTTGGGAATTCAAGCTTCAGCATGTATGCGCCCTGTTCAAGCCTTACCCGCAGAAGCTTCTGCTGTATCCATCTTCCGTTTGTCCCGTTGGTCTGGAATACGGCAAACTCCCTGCCGTTCATCGTACTTCTGCAGACCGTCTGCGCCCTGTCCGTCTGGGACGACATCAGCCTTACAATGACATCATATATCCCTGCTTCCCTGATGTAAAAAGTCATATCCTTTTCGCAGGATGTATTCCAGCTGATGCGGTTGCCCGTATCCATCCCGGCGTCCTCCCATCCGTCCTGAGCCAGCGCCCTGATAAACGGGATTTCCACCTTCCTGTCCCCATTCCTTTGAAAAGCAGGAATTTCCATAAGGAAACGGCAAATGTTCATGGCGTTCCTCTGGAGCTCCCCCATTGTCAGCCTGCCGGATTCCAGCGCCTCCAGCGTGTCATCCCCGGCGGCATTGATCTCCGCCCCGTTGTTGTTCACTACCATATATACGTCGTTTTGGGCTCTTACCATGTCCCCTGTGCGCTGTTTTGAAGATTCTCCTCCCTCACACACATCGTTCATCTCTGCCCACCAATCTGTCATGACCATTCCTTCAAATCCCCATTCCTTCCTTAATATAGTGGTGGTCAGATCATAACAGGAAGCGGCCTGGAAACCGTTTATCGGATTGTAGGACGTCATAATGGATTTCGCATCCCCTTCTTTTATGGCAATTTCAAAAGCCTTCAGATAAATTTCCCGAAGCGCCCTCTGTGACACCACGGCATTGATCCTGTGCCTTCCCGTTTCCTGGGAATTGCAGGCGAAATGCTTGACCACGGCACGCGTCCCCTTTACCCCGATCCCACGTACCATTGCCGCCGCCATTTTTCCGGTAAGCAGCGGATCCTCCGACAGGTATTCAAAATTCCTTCCGTTCAGAGGATGCCTGTGTATATTGATACCCGGCCCCAGCAAAGCGTCTACCCGGTTAAGCAGCATTTCATCCCCCACACATTGAAACAGCTCCTCAGCAAGCGCTTCATCCCATGTACACGCGAGTAAGGTGCCTATGGGAAGCTGCGAGGCACAGGCGCCGTTATCCATGCGGATCCCCGAAGGCCCGTCCGCACAACACCCCACCGGCAGGCCGAATGCAAGCAGGGAATCCGACACTCCGCCAAACGCCGCCGCAGTTCCCGGCGTGACCTTGATACTGCACATGCCCTCTCCTCTCGCCACCGCCGCCAGGTCTTCCGGGGAAAACTGACTGATGAATTCCTCCATACTGCATCTATCCTCCGCCACATCTTTCAACAGCAGGCCTCTGTTCCCCGTACACGGGTATTCCGTGGGTAAATGTTCTTCTATCCTGCGCCCAAGGTCAATCGTCCGCGCAGGAACCGGTTCATATTCCGGCCTTACGGCTCCGTCCTCTCCTGACACCGCACGCAGACGCATAAAGCTTTCTGAAGGGCTCAGCGCTTCTTCGCACTCCCTGACCCGAAGCGTTTCCTCCAGCCTCCAGCCCTTCTGACCGTTCACCTCTGCCAGGCAGGTATCCCGCACATTTGCCCCCGCATGGAAGAAGTAACTGCCCGCCTCCAGAACATAGGAATTTTTATATCCGCTGGCGCCGCTGTCGTCAAACACCGCAATGTCGGATATCGGGATTTCCATTTTCAACTCCTCCACATCAGAGGGACTGATTTCCCGGGTCTTGGCAAATCCGATCAGCTCCCTGGCCGGCCTCCCCAGCCTGCCGACAGGCCCTTCCACGTACAGCTGAACCGTTTCCCTCCCGACACCTTCCCCTTTATTCCTCACCTTACAGGTGAAAACGAATTTCACATCCGTACCGCTTCCTTCCGCATCCACAGCGCAGTCAAAAATGTCAAACTCGGTGTAAGACAATCCATATCCAAAAGGAAATAATACCTTTTCCCTGGCAAACGTCTCAAAGTAGCGGTAGCCGACATAAATATCCTCCCGGTATACATTTTTCTCCCGGCCGCCGTGATTTTTATCCGAAGGATAATCCGTTATATTTTTTGCAATGGTATCCGTGAGCTTTCCCTGGAATACCTCTGCGCCGGTCAGCACGTCCGCTATGCCGCTGCCTCCCTCCATTCCTCCCTGCCATGCATATACCATAGCCTTAATGTTGGCATACTCCGACAAAAATCCCATGTCAATAACATTGGAGACATTCAAAACCACAATGACATCCCGGAAGCTGCCGCATACACTTCCCAGCATCTTCCTTTCCCCGGCCGTCAGGAAATAGCTTCCCTCCTCCGGGGAATTGTCCTTATCCTCTCCCGCGGTTCTGCCAATGACTATCACAGCCTTATTAGAAACGGCTCCGGCCCGGGCCGCCAGCTCCTCGTCAACCGGCATCTCCTCCTGGCACCAGGGTTCGCACGCCCAGCTTCCCCCTCCATTATCAAAGGGATTATTTTCTATCCATTCCTCGTAGCATCCCGCTATTTCTTCATTTACCGTTACGCCGTTGTCCCGAAGCCCATCCAACAGATTTGTAGTATAAGGGGCATTTACTGCGCCCCCCGAACCTGTTCCGCTTCTGTAATAATCTTTCTGGCACCTTCCGAAAACAGCCACATGATCCCTTTCCACAAGAGGAAGAGCTTTATCCTCATTTTTCAAAAGAACAGCACCCTGAGCGGCTGCTTTTCTGCACAAGCCCGAAATAACGCTGTCTGTTGTATGTCTTTTCCCGTATTCCATAACCGACCTCTCCATATTTCTTTTAATAAAAACGTTTTTATACATTTTAAGAGTATCACAATAAAAACGTTTTTACAAGACAAAAAACATGCGGATCCTGAATGCCGCATGTTTTCATTCCGGGCCTGTGCCCTTTTCGCTTATCTCATTTTACAGGAAACAGCTTTTTGGCTGCAACGTTAATTCCTGGTACTTGTGGATTCCCTTGGAATGATCTCGCCGGGTATAATAATAATGCTGCCGCTTTCTTCCTCCCGTATCAGGGAAATCAGACGCTCCACTGCCAGAGAACCCTGTTTTTCAAAAGAAGTCCTTATTGTAGTAACGGACGGCTTTACCAGACGCGCAATCTCAATATCATCGCATCCCATCACACTTACCTGTTGCGGAACCCTGATTCCTTCCTCCAGAAACGCCTCTATTGCGCCGATAGCGCTTTCGTCGTTGGCGGCAAACAGAGCGTCCGGCAAAGGATTTCCTGATTTCAGAAACTGCTTCACGGAACGGTATGCCGCCTCCTTTTCAAATTCGCCTCTCAGGACATAATCTTCTCTTAATCCAAAGCCTGATTGGTTCAAAGTGTCCCGGAATCCTCTGAATCTCTGTGTGTTATCAAAGTTATTGTCTACTCCGCGCATATATGCGAACGACCGATGCCCTAATCCGATCAGGTATTCCGCCGCGGTCTCGCCGGCATGATAAGAATCAAAAACGATACCTGTCACCTTTTCGCCCTGCAGCTCACGGTCGATAAATACCGCCGGGATCTGTTCGCCCAGAAGCATTTCCACTTCCTTCTCTTTAATATGCTCATTCAGGATAATGGCTCCGTCTATCCGCTTTCCAAGTATATTGGACATAATGGTTTCCGATTTCTCACCGACGAAGATATTCAGCTCATACCCGTATCTTTTACAGCTCTGGTATACGGCGTCCGCAAGTATACCATAATAAGCTCCCCGGATGGATGTAATAAAAAGGCCGATCACATTTGTATACTTTGATTTCAGGTTTCTTCCATTTAAATTTGGGATATAATTCAATCTCTGTGCCACTTCCAGAATGTGCTGTTTTGTGTCAGGCCGAAGCACGTCCACATTATTCAACGCATTAGACACCGTGGAAATAGATACCCCCGCCTCCCTTGCCACATCCTTGATCGTCACTTTTTGTACCGCCACTTTACGTTCCCTTCCCACTTTCCCCTGCAAAGCTTCCTAAAGCGTGTTTGAAAAATCTGTCCCCTGTCTGTGTCCCAGCCGCTGTTTCATGGCCTTCGCCGTATCCAGCAGATAAAGCTGTTCATCCTCTGACAATTCCCCGACAAATTCATAAAGCTCCTTCAGGATTCTGCCACTCTGTGCATGATCCTTCTCACTGCCCTCCATCTCACCCTCTCCTGTTAAGAGCCACTGTCTGTTTATTCCCAGGATCTGGCATATAGCATTTATCACAATGGCCTGGGGCGCTGTCTTATTTTTCTCAAGATTAAATATGACCCCGCGGGATACCCCTATAGCATCCGCAAGAGCATTCTGCGTGTATCCTTTCATTTTCCGTACATAGTGTAACCGTTCACCTAAAGTATTCATTCAAATCTTTCCTCTGCCTTTCCCACCCAACAATCTACTACTACAAAGTATATAGGAGGGCCTGCGCATTGTCAATGCATTCATTGTCAATGCATCCAGGCTTTTCATTGTCAGAGCGTATTATTCTTCATATTATCATTGACACCGCATTTCCTCCATGATACAATTCATTTATAAGTCATTTTCAATGGATTTATTGCGCTATCAACGCATTTTGTTCCGATTTGTTCTTCCGATCTGGTAGGAAAAAGCATTCATAATGTTACAGGACTCCACTGGAAGATCAGAAGCCTCTGCCAATGGTGAATACCTGGAAACCTCAACAATAACAGGAGTGTATACAATATGTTCCGACAAGATTATACTATCAAAACAGGACAGCCTGTAACAATCAGTGTACCGCGCCCAGGCGAATATAAGATATCTGTCAGCATCACCTCCCGGGAGCCGCTGGGAACCCTGACTGTCTCCACAGGAGCCGGCAGCATCGCTTTTCAGGGAAACATCCCCGGGATGAGCTTTCAGCACGGTATGAATGTATGCGCAGGGGACTTTATTCCCTCAGGGAAAGACCGTATATGTGATGACAGGACTCTGACTGTTTCCATCATCACACACACATCCTATTCCGGAAAAGTTTCCGTCAGGGAGGCCCCGTGCCCTTCCATATACCTGGCCGCCGCCACGCAGCCTGATACCACAGACAGGCGGGCAGATCTTCAACCCAGGCTGGCCTGCTTCGAATGGGGACGGGTATTTGCGACCTGTACCCGAGGACAGATTGCTGTGTCCGACCACTCCCGCCCGGGTCTCACGGCTGATTCCTTCCGCAGAAGCGGCCAATATGCAGCTGTATGTCAGTACAGCAGGCCGGGCGACTATATCCTGTTTCAATTTGATCACAGCAGGCTCCAGCCGACAGACCTGAAAGCAGGCGGATGCCTCCGGCGCCAGCTCACCCGTTATGTGATCGAATGCTCTGAACGAATGATATATCCCCTGCTATTAACATCTGCGGTCTGCTGCCACACAGAAAAAAACAGACATCTTGACGCATTAAATGAACAATACGCAGATGCCTGCCGGGAAGTGGGCCGTATAACGCACATCCCTGTAATCGAAATTCATAAAAATGCACCCCAGGTTCACTCCGCCCTCGCTATGGCTGAACTGATTGCCAGGGAAATCTCGCAGGTCTGTGAAAGACGCCCTGAGCGGGGATACCGGTTTCTGGCAAAATGCCTGGCAGCCGCATAGAAACACACTAATGGTGCAATGATTTCGCCACATTCAGCAAATAGGCCTGTTCTTCCTCCGACAATTCCCGGATGATCTGGTAGAGCTCCGCCAGAATCTTTGTCTTCAATGGCAGATCGCTTGTATCCTCCATTCCTCCCACATTGTAAAGCAGCCAATCCCTGCTTACATTCAGGTGCTGGCATAAGGCATTAATGACTATCGCCTGCGGCGCCGTCTTATTTTTTTCCAGGTTATATATCACCCCTCGGGATACTCCTATCGCTTCCCCCAGCCCCTTCTGTGTATATCCGTTCTTTTTACGGACATAATTCAGCCTTTCTCCTAAAGTATCCATATACTTCCCTCCCCTTCCTGCTGAGGGCATTATATCATTTTCAAAAGGCGAATTTTCAAATCGTTCACGAAATACATCCCTGTAAGCACGAAATGTACCTGTTACTGCACTGCCAGTACATAGGCGGCCGTATTTTCCCCCGCCTCCTTCCCCACTATATTATAGGCTTCCTGAAAGTAATGAAAATCATCCTTCATCAGTCCCCGCTCCCTCATCTGCGCAAAAGCCCTCGAAACCATTACCACATTTTCATTACTGTCCGCGATCTCCTCCTGGGTTTCCATGATCTCACTGTAATCCTGTCCTCCGGAACCGTTGTAATGCCCAATCCTGACCAGGAAGCACTTTTCAATCCCGGCCTTAAGCATGGCCTCAAGCATTCTCTCGAACCCTTCCCGGTACTGTTTCCCCGGCCTGGAGATATCGCCGTCGGATTCCCCCTGGCACCAGAGCATAAATTTATGCCTGACCATATAATGGCTGGCATTCAGATATTCCTCCGCCGCATTCAGCCGGGAAACAGTATCCTCCAGAAAAGCTCCTCCCGGCTGCCACTGATCTATCCTGCTTCCGCCCTTTGAGGCGGAGACCCCTACAATGGGTATGCCGGTTTTCTGATAATAGGCGTTGGCAAATGCCGTCACCATGGATCCCGTCTTCATTTCGCCGTCATCAATGCCGCCCTTACGGTTTTCATGGCGTCCAAAGGGCTCGGCAATCTCATTTAATCTGTCCGGTGCCGACACGGCACGATATTCGTGCCCTGCCCCCCGGATCAGTTCAGGCACCCCTTCCCTATGATCCTCATTTACAATCCCCCGCCCCGCCATATTGGATTGGCCCATAAACAGAAACAAGTCCACTGTTTTAGCCTGTGCCTCCTCAATTCCTGTTCGTTCCGTCTCAAAATATTTTACGTCCACCTTTTCTGTCAGCCACACCCCATTCTCGGATAAATAGAATTTATGCCCGGCCTGGTACATTTCCCGGCTGTGTATCTTTAAAATTGCAGGACTGCCATGCCGCATCCCCACTTTGCGGGCAGTTTCCGTATCCTTCGACAGATGGACATACAGCCGGCTCATGGGCTTTAATCCTTCCCGATTAATACTGTCCAGAAACCTGGACGCCGTCCCGTGATATAAAAATTCAGGAGGCTCCTGTTCCTTCAGCTCCACATCCACGGGAACGCTGTGCCCCTGGTTTGCCCTGATCATCGTCTTGTCCTGATTAAAGCTGTATCTCTGCTTATTGTCAGTGGCCACGATCTCCTCCAGGATCCTCCTGTCAATCTGCCTGCCGGTACTCCGAATGCCGTCCAGCAGAGCTTCCACATCAGCCCAGCCGTGTTCATCCAGAGTCACATGTGCCGCATCGGGATCATGACGCAGCACCAGGCTGATAAATACGCTTAACTTGTCTGACTTTCCCATATTAACCCCCGCTTCTGCGCTGATCTTTGCGCAAATTCCGTATCCAAACTCCTAAAAATTCACTATAACATATCCGTTCCATTCCACAATAGAGCCTTCCTGAGGCCAATCAGGCATTCCCTCTGCATACAACTCCGCCTCCCTGACCAGCTCCGGCTCCGTCACCACCTGCAGGTCATGTCCATGCATCCGAAGGAAATTTGCAATCTCCATCCCCTGCTTGTCAAATGCGTATAAGCCCCAGCTGATAACAGAATACTCCGCTTCCCCCGCAAAAGAATAGCCGTGGGGACTATAAAACTTTTCCTTCAGAAGCGGGTCAAGCCAGTCTGTCAGCAAAGCTATCCTGGCAAATTCCTTTGAGGAAAAGTCAACACAATACCTTTTCACCAAATCATAGGGTGGAACATAGGAGCCCGTAAACAATACCCTGGCATCTTCCCCGTAATCCCTGGCCACCGTCCAGGCTATCTCTGTCAGAACCTCCTTATCATACTCGTATTTCCGATAATCCGTATAAAAGGCATAATTCGATTCATACGCCTGGTTCCAGATCAGACAGGAAGCCAATACTGCAAACAGCCAAGTGCCCCCTCCATTTGCCTTTTTCTTACTTAAAAAGCAATACAACAGCAAGACTGCTGAAGCCACAAAAAACGGCATATACTGGCAGGCCCGGTACAGCGGGGCCTTCAGCTCCACAAATGTCAGGATAACCGGTATCATGATCATTCCCGCAAACAGAAAGAGATACCAGCCATTTTTCTTTTTTACCGTATACATCACAGAAGCTGCTCCCATCACAAACACTGCGAGCATATAGACAGTGACAGGGAAATAAACAGCACCATTCACGCAATAAACCAGCCAGTACTTTTTCAAAAGCATAAAAATTTCCTGCAGCCACTGGCCACTCTGAAAAATCTGCAAACCATACCACAAATCCCGTGTTCCCGAATCAGGCAGGGAAAAGACGATTATAACAGCCCTTCTGATCAGAGCCCGCAGGACGATACATCCTGCCGCCGCACAGCTGCATTGAAAAAGCTTCTGGAAGATCCACCGGCAGGTCAGCCTGTCCCTGCCTGTCACCCCGCGGAAAAACAGGAGCATGACAACCCCCAGTAAATAGAATATGATAAAAGATTCATAGCAGCCCACTGCACCCCAGATAAACAGCATACTGGCCGCCAAATACTTCAGACCGTCCTTTTCTTTCCTGTCCAGGCTCTCCAGAAATGCCAGCAGGGAAAGGGCAGTCAGGACATAGCCAATGTCAACACCATCGTGATAATAATAAACCCATACCTCGCTGATAAACGGAAAAGAAACAAAGACTCCCGCAAAGGCTGTATAACCTAAAATACCGACCCTGTCCCCAAAAATACGTCTCATCAGCACACAGTACAGGACAACCGCAGTCAATAAAAGCAGCAACCCTGCCAATTCCGTGATAAAAGGCGTAAAATCGCTGATATGGAACAGTTTGTTCACCAGAAATACGGTCCAACGTCCCATGACCACTTCCAGGCCGTCTTCCAGATATAGCCCAACCAAGGTATCATCTACCCCAATGCTTTCATGAGTGATGGCAAATCCATAACTGAACACCGCCGTAACCGTCAAAGCAATCACAAAAAACTTATGTCGGAGAAAATATCTGACATCCTCGTATAACCCCTTCATTCATCCTTTCCTCTCATTTCCAATCCCTCTGCTGCTTCATGAAAAAAGCCCCGCAGCCCGCATACAGGCAGACTCCGAGACCTTCCCCTCTCATCTAACTTTTAAAAGTTACAGGATAACGCCGTGATGTTCTGTTCGGTATCCCGACACATCCTGCAGGCTGTTATTCTCTGATTCTATGGTTTAATGTCCGATAAATCAGTAACCCCTAAGACTTCTAATCGTTTTTCAGTAACTTTTATTTTGTGATTCAATACAGCGTTTTCTTCTTTGTTCGCCGCTTTAATCATATATAAGTCTGCTAACATTTCTAAAAGCATATCTCTTTTTTCTTCAACAGACATTTCTAATACCTCCACTTTTCTCCTTTCCGCGCATCAGATTATCTTACTTAAGCCAAACCCTGCATTGCATCAGCCTGATATATATTTGATTCTGCTTGTCCTGAATTATTTTCTCCAAAAAGTAGATTGACAGTCTTGCCATTTATATGCTACTTTATGGGTTGTTCTACTATGGCACTGCCAAATCCCTTTGCAGAACGTAGCGTAGTAGTCTTACAATTAGAATAGCAGAAAGGGCGTAAAAACGCAAGAGATAAGGAACTGGCAATCTTAAATAAGGTGGCAGACAGATGACCCTGCAACAATGCTTTGATGATTGCATGCTGTCCAGGCGGCTCGCGGGCTTGTCCCCTAAGACCATCCTGGCCTACCAGCAGTTCATAGGGCCGTTCCTGCAGTCCGCTGGCCCCGGCCTGCCCCTGGATGCCCTCACGCAGGGGCACATCACCCTCTACCTCTCCGGCCTGTTGGAGCGGCCCCTCAGCAAGTCCACCCGGGCTACCTACATCCGCCACCTGAAGATGTTCCTGAAATGGATGCAGGAGGAGCACTGCGTACAGTACGACCACAATGCGGTCAAGGTCTTCATGGCCAAGCTCTCCTCACAGCTCCCCTTTGAGTTCTCCTCGCACAGACTCCGGCATAACTTCGCCACCAACTACTGCCTCGACCAGTACGAGGAGCGCGGCCACGTGGACATATACAGGCTCATGGTACTCATGGGGCATGAGGACATAGAGACCACCCGTCGTTACCTGCACCATGCCAACGAGCTGATATGTGCGAAAGATTGTATATCCCATCTCGATAAACTGTACAGCGGGGAAACCTGATCTTTCAGCCCCGCTGTATCCCATTGCATGAAAAAAAGCCCCGCAACCCGCATAAATGCAGGCTCCGAGACCTTCCCTGCACCGCCAGGGGCTCGAACCCTGGACACCCTGATTAAGAGGAACTCACAAGGGACAAACCCCATTAAAAATTATCACCTATCTAAAGCTATCCAAAGTGGAATTTTATGGGAAATTTGTGTACAAGCTCTGCGACCAATCCTGCGACATGCTCTTAGAAATAATCTTAGCACATGGAAATAAGCTTCACAAGCAGAAAAATTTCACATAAAAATGCCCGAAATCCCGCTCTAATATCAACAGTGCATAAAAATATTTCGATATGCTCTGTGATTTCTGATACTGTTTACGGGATTTCGGGCAGCTATCCTGTTATCTGCAATGTATTTTCTTTTTACCCTCGCACTGTTATGATTTAATTGATTACGCCATCTGCAGAACTTCCTTTTCAAGTTTTCTTAAATCTTCAAGGGATAATGCCGGAACACACTCCGCAATTTCATCAAGCGACATTTTCCCTTTTCTTATCAGTTTTTCCGCCGTTTTTCTTGCCTCGCTATTTTTAATATCTTCTGCGTATGCTTCCAAAACCTGCTCGTCATCAAACAATGTCATCATTATATCTACAACCTCCTGTTCCTTGTTTTCAAGATATTCTTTTAACACGTTCCTGTCCTTACAGATACGAATTGTTTCTATTACCGCTTCTTTTGTTTGACCGTACATCTTTCTCTGTTCATTATACACCTTACAGAAAATGATATACTGCCCAATTATGCTGTTTTCGTCCTCCTGATAAAGCACCCTGACCTCTGCGTCAACTGCTATCTTTTCACCACCAAAAAAATCTTTTGAGAGCGATATAGCGTCAGGCGGGTTCTTCGGCTTTTCACCTGTAAATATCACATATAATTCAGGTTTTGGCATATTCACCTTTTTCGCCCCATACAAGTTTTGTTTGGTACGCTTAAAGAAGTCGTGATAAGTCTGTATCAGATACATTAACGCACGTATTATGATATTCAATGTCCATGTTGACTGGCTCTCAACCAGAATGACAAGCCTGCCGCCGACCGAGAAACCAAGGTCATTGTAGTCTGCATCTACCAATATATGCTTGATGGTAACATCTTTTATATCATCTTCCTTCACACTGTCATCCTCAGGGTGAAGTGCCTTATACAATTGTAACAGATATTTTTTGTCCTGAAATAAATTTGTGAATACGCTGTCTTTTATTTTACGTTTTGGTGTGCTTTGCGCCACTTTACCACCTCTCTATTGTAATACATGCTGATTAACCGATGATACTCAATAGGGTTATCAAAATATTTTCCTTATCCTGTGCCTGTTACATTTCAATTATACAAAAAAACCTTCCCGCTTACAATGAAATTCCTATGAATTTTTCTGATACCCTTGCAAAGTCATTCTTACATTGTCCTTAATCCCCTATACCTCTCTGTAATAAAATCAGGGGGTCAGTTTTACTCGTTGACCGCCGAAAATATAAGGTTTTCCAGTTTTTCTGCCACTATGTTCTGCTTATCCTTTGCAACATGGGAATAGACTGACAGCGTTATTTTAGGGTCTTTATGCCCTGCTCTCTGCTGTACGATATGCAGCGGTATTCCCTCTGACAGCAACAGGGATATGGCACTGTGTCTTGTTCCGTGAAGCTTGATATGACGCAGACCATGTTTTTCCAAAGTCCTTGCCCACTTTCGGGTAAAGCTTTTCGGCAGAAAAGGACTGCCGTCCTCTTGGCACACAACAAATTCTTTATCATTAAAATCTTTTCCATATTTCAGCTTATTTGCTTTATATATTGCTCTCTGCTTTTTCAATAGCTTCATGGTATAATCACTGACAACCATCTCCCGGCAGGAATCTTCTGTCTTGCAGTCCTTCAGGACACAAACCTTGCTGTCCTGCGTCTCAACCAGAGAATGGCATATTGTAACGGTATTCGTAGAAAAATCTATATCTGAAAATCTTAATCCCAATAATTCTCCACGGCGCATAACACAGTCAAACAACAGGGCGACAGGAAGCTTCATATCTGTCCCTTTCACGGCTCTCTGTAATTCCCTGATTTCCTCCACGGTATATACATCTATATTTTTTGTGGAAGCGTCCCTTGCAATCTTCACATTCGCTGCGGGATTTTGTTTGATATATTGACGTTCTACAGCCTCATTCAATGCCGCCTTAAAAATACGGTTAATGTGTTTAATGCTTTCTGCGCCAAGAGGTTTGTCACTGGCATTGGATTTTTTCTTCCAAGTGTTATATACCTGCTGAATGTGTACTTTTTGCAGTTCCTGAAGTTTTTTCTTGCCAAACATAGGCTTCAAGTATCTCTCTATCTTTTCTTTATAATCCCTTATCGTTGCCGCACTGTGATTACAGCTTTCACAGTATTCAAGATATTCATCAAGATAGCTCGCTACTGTCATGTCGGAAGGGTTCAGGAGTTCACCTTGCAGGTATTCCGCCTTTTTCATAGTCAGGAAATTCTCTGCTTCCTTCTTGTCATTCGTATCTATCCGAAAACTTGCCCTGATACGTTTTCCCGTAACGGGGTCTTTGCCCAGTTCCAGAACAACCGTATAATATTGTACATCATCCCTTGAAGGACGGGGTCTGATTGACCCCGTTATTGACTTTTTTGACATTGAATCACCTCTTACTCTAAATCCTAAAATTTATTTCTGCAACATCCTTATTTGGTATCATCACTTATTTCAGGTAAATCAATTTTATACCCCTTTACCTTTATTTCTCCTGCAATCACGATATCTGAAAGATAACGGTCTTTTTCGCAATGAAGTATGCCTTGCTCCTTCCATCTCTTTAAAACCACTTTTTTATCAGGAAATCTGCCTTCCCTGAGTATTTCTTCAAGCGTTTCGTCTGCTATAAAAAGTCGTTTCTTATAGATAACACCGCCTTGCTTTAAATCCTTGATACGTCCCAGACACTTTTGTGGTACGAAATCCCCCTCTCCTTCCCTCACAAACTGATTGTAATATTTTGTGACGTACTGCATAAGATATATCAAAGCTCTTGCACCGATATCTGCATGGTTCGCTTCTCTGACAAGGCTGTGTTTTTCGATAAACTGAATGATTTCATCCGTATTTAGCTGAATATCCATTACACTCTCAATAAGTGAGGCACTTGTCAATATCAGTGCGTATTGTTTGCAGGCTCTTTCTGTAAAATTATTATAAAAGCCCTGTTCCTGCGCACTTTCTACTAAATACCCATACCACTGCCAATATAAAGAAACAATTTCTTCCTGCCCATATTCCTGTTCTAAATCCAGAATATATTTGGCAAGCTTAGGTATCAGCCATCCATAATCTCCTGAAACGGTATTCTTGATTCGGTCTGCAGATTCGGCACTTTTTGTCCATATCACATTTTCAATTTCCAGCACACGCACTAATAACCCTGTGTTTTCATCCGCTATACCAATCAGGCTTTTTTCACTCGTAATGGCAATGGTGGTGCTGAAATATCCCGATTCAGCCCTTTCCAAATCTTTTGTGAGCCTTTTCTTCTCCTTTCCCATAGACAGGCTGTATAACAGCTTTGTGGGATTATAATTGCACAGGGAACCTTCATCAATGAGAACAGGATAGCTTGACTGGCTTGTTGCCAATAACGCATTCTGTGTATCGGAGAAATTCAGTACCAGACTGTCACCCTGAAAACTGGGTTTTGCACCACAGCTTACCATGAAAAGTCCTGCTGAAGTCTTTCCAGAAGAGCTTTCACCCACCATGCTGACGATTATATTTTCTACCTGCACCTTTTCCCTGAGATAGTCCACTAAAATCCCGCTTCCTGCTACTGCAAGCATAAATTCCAAGGGAATGTTTCCAAGCACTTCATCTATGACCAGTTTCTTCCATGCCTTGTATTTTCCTTTTGAACCGATTTGTAATCTGCCACAGTATTTTGACTCTGCGCCGATAGCCTTCTCAGCCAAAAAAACAGTGCGTTCATCATATTGGGAAAACCCCAATGTCTCATGCTGTAAAATACAGGGGACATCCGGCTCCTGATTAAAGATGCTTGTAATCAATACTTTTGCATCCTGTTTCAATACCTGAACCCCATATCCCAACAACGCCATGATGCCCTGCTCTGTCAGTTCCTTTCTTGGAAATGTTATCTTTACCTCATTTCCCTGTGCATCTGTAAAAAGTAAATCCAGAAATTTTTCTCCTGTGTCTATGCGGTTCACAATTCTTGATACATATACCGCAGAACCTTTTGGTATAAAAACAAGTGAATCGTCTTTTGTTTCCCATAAGCCGTACTGTCCCTCATAAACGGTGTATTTCTTTTGTATCACATAGCATTCGTTTTTATCTGCTGATTTTCTTACTGTCGCTTTTAAAATGATGAACATCTCCTTTCCATGGCATATATGGTCAGGCACACGCATATCAATTTATATGCTGTGATTTTCAGGTTTGGTACTTATTTTTATCGACGTCCCTCAACAATATTTTCAAACGTGAAACAGGAATGGAAGGCGTAATTTTTGATATGCCGCTTTGTCATTTAATCAGGCGTTTCATCCGCTTTCAGGCAAGCGGCATATCAAAAATTATATCCTGACATTACTGAACCGTCACAACCGCCACCGCATAATCGTTTGAACAGATATAAAGCCGTATCACGACCATATCCTGCCCATTGGGATATTCATCCTCAAACTCACACAAATCCTTCTCTGTGCAGTAACGCTGTAACACTCCGTCAAATTCTCTTTCCATTTCGTCAGCGTCCCCATAAAGGATAATTATGTAACCGCCCAAATCAGCGGCAATATCCCTGTCTGCGCCATAGTAAAAGTCCGTCTGTTCAGCCATTACCCTGATGCTTTCAACAGCCTTCGTATTTTTCCATAGGGATAAGGCGTTCCCTATCTCCTCCTGAAACTGTTTTAATGCGTCTGCATTCGGTATGATTTTATACATTTTATTTTCCCTGCTTTCCCTTATACTGAACCACAACCTTTAAGATGCTGACTACCAGTGTTATACCCAAGATAATATCGCCCATTTTCAATATGCTCCTTCCCACATAGATACATTGATATAGATTACGTTGATAAGCACAATCCCTATGCCAATTCCAATAAAATAATTCATAACCGATACCCTTTCCTTTCTGTCACCTGAAAACAATACTCCTGCCCCGTCTATATCTTAGGCAGTACAAACTTACGGAATGCCCATTTTCCTGAAAATCTCTGTCCCGCAAACAAAGGGTGTATTGTTTTCAATGTTTTATACTTGTCGTCCGTATCCACAAGCTCTGTCAGCTTTTTGGCATACGGCTTCAAAATCTTATACAGATTTTCCTTTTCCTCTTTCACCTTCTTGTTGCCCACATAGCCATTGCCGAACCCCAGAAGTATCTCGTCAAAGTCCCTTTTGAGAACCTCCTTGATATACTCTAAATTGTCGGTATTGTCTCCTGCCTTTGTAGGCTGGAGTTTGTCTGTAATGTCCGCAAACAGGTTACACAGTGTAATCGTGCTGTACCCCATTGCGAAAAGATTGTTCATCAGATAATTTGTCGTCAGATCCACCACCAGCAAATTATCTGATGCGGGATTGGTGCAGATAACTAAAATCTTTTTGCCCTTTGTTTCCTTGCGCTCCATTGTATACTCAAACCTTTTACCTGCTGTCTGGCTGAATATCCCTGTACGCTCCAATATGACATTCTGTCTGACTGTCTCCATAGGCTTTCCCCCTCCTGATAAAAAAGCGTCCCTTCGTGACGCTATGTATGCGTCTGATGACGCAGTTTCCTATAAGGTAAAAAGATTTTGGGCGGTGTACGCCGCTACACCGCCCAAAACACTGTTGACATGATTGCCGTTACATCACGAAAGCGTTTTGTATAAATGCTTTTTCAGGATATAGTACAATACATAGATATAGCTGTCTGTCTCCTGAATATGAAGCTTTTTCAAAAACCACTCTCTGCCCTTTTTGTTACTGCGGTCAGTATCCTGTGTCTCCTGTCGTTCGATTTCATCCAAAAATTGAAGCTGACAAGGATATACATTGACGGCATCTTCTATTTCCCGAACGTCATCCCTGACAGGTTCTACTATGGCAATGAGAAATCCCTGTTGACCCAGATTTTCTTCCTCCAAAATGTAATCCATTTTCTTTAAAATTCTTTTCGGCAGTCTATGCCGCCCCAACAATGGATTAATATTACGCAGAAGTATGAGCTGGCTCTTTGAAAAAATCTTTATGACCTTCACCCCGTTTCCTCCTTTTCCTTAAATTTTTGCAGAGAAAAAGGACAGATTGTATCAACCTGTCCCTTTTGCCGCCGTGAAAGCTCCTGCATTAGCACTCTGCATAAAATACATAAAATGATATGCTTTGAAAGTCACCTTCATAATAATGATATATATTTGAATTTCCCTATCTTTTCACCCAGTTATGGGGCTTCATCTTACCATTTTTATCCTTCTGACAGTTTCCCCCTGTGGGCTTTGCTGTCGGTGCGTTTGTTGTCATGGTCTTACCGCAATTTTTACAAATCCAATTCATATAAAAGTCTCCTTTCTAAATCTGGTAGGTTTTGTCACTTGTTTCCCCATAGATTAATTTGAAATTCCATCATTATGTCCATTATCAGATGTACCTCTGGACGAATTTCTGAGGTCTGCCCACAAGTGCTTTATCGCCGCATTTGCATGTACAAAAATCCAATTACCAACAATACCAACCATTTCACCCACTTTTCCAGCAAGCCAGAATATTCCTGCGATAGGATAAAGAATACAAGCCAACAAAGCTGTTAATATACAAGCAATTACTGTTGATAACACCACAATCATATTGTGTTCCTCCTGATAGCAACTATAGTTAATACATGCACAATTAACTATATCAGTTTGAATAAAATTTGTCAATAATCTAAACTATATTTATGGATATGAAAACTAATTTTAATATAGGTGACAGAATTCACGAACTGCGGGTAAAAAGCGGATTAAGTCAGGAAAAGCTTGCTCTTAGGGCAAACATTACCACAACCTATCTTGGCTTACTGGAACGAAACCAGAAAAATCCCACCGTAAAAGTAATTGAACAGCTATGCAGTCAATTCAATATCAGCCTTGGGGAATTTTTTTCTCCGTCTCAGTCTCCTGAAAAGCCAGTGGACGCTGTTTCTATGCAAATCCTTGCACAAATAAGCGACAGGAATGAGGCTGAAAAGCTGATGATTCTCCAGACGGTAAAAGATATGATGCGGTTGTGCGACCTTTCACGAAAAAATACACTGAACAGCATACAGGCAGATACAGATATGGAAAAGGATAACATGCCTTAAAAGCACATTATCCTTTTCGTTTTATGCCATATTTATTTCCGCGAGCAATGAGCCAAGTGCCGTGCTTAAAGCCAATCAAAGATTGGCTTGAGCATATTGGCGAATGCCGCGAGAGTCAAATACCCTGTTGCTTGCAGCGGGGTATTTGATTTCCACTGCGACGACTCTGCGACCGTTCTGCGACAACTCCTGCGCCAAAGCCTTTCCCCCTGACTTTTCAGGCTCAAAACCCCGAAGCCTTAAAAATACACAAAAAAAGAACCGTCCCCAAGGCTCTCATGTCCTCAAAAACAGTCCCTTCAAATGCACCGCCAGGGGCTCGAACCCTGGACACCCTGATTAAGAGCTAGACGGTCTTTCCCTCCCTGTATCACCCTCTGTAGCGTCCTGTGGGCCCCGTTAAGCCGCCTGAACGTCCCTCCATGGTAAAC
>CATKXX010000018.1 GCA_949840935.1 uncultured Acetatifactor sp.
ATTATAACATCAAAGGCGGTAAGCAAGTAAGCTATATTGATATGCTGGACAGTACCGAAGAACCGCCATTTTCAGAAGATGCGCAAGCGTCTTCTGGGTGTTCGGTTTTGAATTGCCTCGCCCAGGGGAGCATCAATATCCCGCACCTCCTTACTCCCATAATGCTCTACTCTATTTTGATAATTATTTCCCAGACGGTAGAATCTCAGGCTGTCCTCTTTTTCATTGATCAGCTTAAGTAAACTGCTCTTAAACGCAATGAATTGCGCTTCATCCATTTTGCATTCAAAAACAGAATTTTGTACCCGCTGGCCATAATTCTGACATTGCCTGGCGACCTTGCGCAGCCTGCCTCTGCCTGCCGATGTTTCTGTGGAGACATCGTATGTAACTACTATAAGCATTGTTCTCCTTTCCGCCGCTGCAATCTCCTGCTTTTATACAGGAAGCCCCGCGCACAGCATTTGCGTCGCTTTATTTCCAGAAAAAAGGCGGATAACCATCCAGATCACCTCTGACAAATCTGGCAAGCAGCATAGCCTGTGCATATGGCACCAATCCCCATTCAATACTTTCCTGAAGATACGGATGGGTCAGCTTCTCGGCTTTCTTGTTCTGCCATGCGGATAAATACTTTTTTCGCCCTGACTCGCTTAATAATACCGCTCCGTTCTCTTTCTGCTCAAAATCCCCTGCATCCACTATCTTCTTATTGATACAGGACAATACAAACCTGTCGGCATACGGCGCCCTGAGCTCCTCCAGCAGATCCAACGCCAGGGAACATCGTCCGGGCCTGTCTGTATGCATGAAACCTGCATAGGGATCCAGCCCCACAGACTCCAGCGCTGCCACGCACATACCGGTCAGCAGAGAATAAGTAAAGGATAACAGAGCGTTTACATTATCAAGAGGCGGCCTTCTGTTTCTTACATCAAAGGAGAAATCTTTTTTCTGCTGCAATATCAGTTGGTCAAATTGGGAGAAATATCTTAAAGCAGCTTCCCCCTCATGTCCCCGGAGCTCCTCCATTGTCTTAACCTCTTTCACCGCCTGTAAAATATCTTTCAGCTGCCCGGAAACCCTGCTCAGTTTTTCGGTATCCAGCCTCTCTGAATAGTCCCTTATTGCTCTATTGATAACACTTCTTTCATTATATATTTTACCGATGATAAAATTTCTGGCAATCTCTAAAGCTGTCTTTTCATTATCGGCCATTCGATATTGCGTCCTTCGCAGCAGAATATTCCCGTATGCCTTTCCCGTCACCTTTGCCCGAAATCGGCCTGATGAGGACAAAAACGTCATGGAAATATTATCCGCCGCACATTTCTCCATCAGCGCCGGACTCGCTCCCGCATATCCGCATGTTACGACAGCTTCCAGATTGTGCAGCGGAAGCCGGCCTATTTCTTTTTTATTCTGTGTGATGACCACATTTTCCCCATCCAGCGACAGATAATAATCTCTGGATGTAATATATAGTGTATTCAACAGCTTCCTCAAACTCCCACCTCCGGCATCTACATATTCTTTAGAAAAAACCATCCACCAGAGAATTCCCAATGTGCTGACCCGTTTATTTTCAGTCAAATGGCACAGAATCAAAACCCTCGCGGCATTCGCCAACTGTCCGTGCAAGCACGGCCACTTGGCTCATTGCCCGCGGAAATATATTTTCGGTCTGCAAGGCGGCTGAACGAGGTGATGCGGTGGGATCGTTGAATGAAAAGCGCCGCATTTCGGCAGACATGCCGCCGTATCGCCTCCCAAAAACGCCTGTATCAGCAAATCCTGGGCTGTACAAAAGCGTATCCCCTTGGAAAAAGAACACTGGCCCTATTTCCCCTCATTTCTGCGCTGCCTTTTGCGCACGATAAGTTTGTGTCAAGTCATTTATGACTTTGCAACGCGCAGGCCCAAATCTCGCAATTGAAAATTCTCATTTTCAATCTTCCCCCTCCACATACTGGGAAATATACGCTGTCACCTTCTTCTGTTTCTCCAGCTTCGGCAGGCATATCTCTTTTAACGAACACGCCTCACATTTCTTCGTTCTTTTCACCTTGGGGGTATATCCCCTGGCATAGAGCTGATGCATCTCCTGAAGGAGTTTCCGGCATTGGCTTTTCAATTCTTCCGTAATCTCTACCTGTTCTCTTCTGCGCGTTTCCCCATAAAACAAATAAGCCTCCGGTATCTCGGTGAAAAACATTTCCTCCAGGCACATTACCTGCGCCGTCAGCTGCATCCTGTCTTCATCCGTCGGCTTTGACCTGCCTCTCTTATATTCCACAGGATGCACGGCATACAGCCCTTCCCGCCCGGGCAGAGTGATTCCCTCCTCTGCCCGGATAAATTCCACCACATCACATTCCCCGCTGATCCCAAGCGACCTGGAATGAACGGGCATTCCCCTTGAAATGATAATGTCTCTCCGCTTCTCGGAGGAATATCCGTCATGTACCTTCTCATGGAAAAGATTCCCCTCTACAGTGAGCACATTTTCGACCCACTGCTGCTCAATATGGATGAGCGCCCACTGCCTTCTGCAGAAGGTAAAATGCTGTAAACCGGAAAGCTGTAAAAAGTCTTCTTCCCTGTATTCAGATTCCGTCATATATCTCCGCCTTTAACCCATCCATTTCCTCTACCGTGATCTCGAAATCATCCGCACTCTTAGGGATGTCAACTCCCTCCTTCTTCTGCACCCGCAGGCTTTTGTGCACCTTTGCGGAGGAATACTGCCCCAGGAAGGAATTATGTCTCCACCAGATTACCTTGCACACCTCCATGCTGCCCTCCGGCCTTGCCGAAGAAGCATCATTTTCAAAGAGCGTCACCAGGATTTCCCGGATCACTTCCGCATCTTCATCCGAAAACCCTGTCTTCTCCGCCAGCTGATGGTTGATGCTTCCATAGGTGACATACATTCCGAAGTCAACCCTGTGTTTCATTCCCATGGTGTCAGAAGACTTCTTTTCGCTGGGCTCGCTGTTGACACTCTTTGTAATCTGCATGGATGAAATATCAATAGGTACCACACTGACTGCGGTCTGGACGGAGACAGGCCCTCTCACGCCTACCGAAACACCGTCGGAGCCGCTTCCCTTAAAGGCAAACACCTGCCCAAAGGTTCTCACATCCATCCATTTCTTACAGGCTGCCGCCGCATATTTATCCTTATCTTTCCCTGCTTCCTTCAATTCCGGTGCAGAACCCGCTCTCTCGCTCAGGCTCTTGATGCCGTCCACATTTTTGTCATCCGACTGTACAAACACGGGATACCCCATATCGATCATACGGTTGCGCATTTTTCTCTTTAAGCACACATCCGACACTTCCCCGTATCCGTCGTAGGTTTCCCTGGGCCTGTTCCCGTTCAAGGGGTCTCCGTTGGGATTTGCATTTTTCACACTGAACACTACTGCAAAATCAATCTTATTTGTAAATTCGCTCATATTTTTCTCCATTTCTGCGCTGCTTTTTTCACACGACGAGTTTGTGTCAAGCAGCGCACATATCAATCCATTTGCCTCTTACCCGCCTGTTTTCAAATTACCAGGATCTCCCTAATCCCGCTCCGCGGAATTTCAGATCACGCTACCCCCTTGCCGCGTCCCCACCGCGACTCAAACCGGTATGAAAAACGCCGTATTTCAGCGTTAGAAATTCTTCTCACTCTGTTCCCTGTTCCTCTCCATCCTTCTTAAAATACCCTCGGTATTCCATCATCTGGCAGCTGTACCCCTGTAAAAATACAGGTTCCAGTTTATTCCTTTTTGTCAGCTCCAGCCTCGCCGTCAACTCATTCATCCGGTTAATATAAAACGGCTTCCCGGCTGCCTGAAGCTTCAATACATAGGGATGCAGCTGATTCCTGATGGTATTCCATGTTTCCACCGGGTATCTCTGGAACCGGACGAAATATTTCTCCGCCGCCGTATTCCTGACCGGGTCTTTCCCGCCTCCCATGGACAGGGCGCTTCTCTCCAGCATTTCCGCCGTGGCAAGAAGCTGCCCGAAAATATAGCTTCTGTCTTCACTGTTCCTGTTTAACTCCATACGATATCCCTTCTCTCCGTTTCCTCTCTCTATCTGCCATTTCCTTAACAGCGCACAGGTAATCGACACCACCCTGTTCCACTCCCAATAGCTCTCATAATGCATGGGGTTAGCCGCCTGCTTCACGGCGGAAAGAACCACATCATAGGGCAGCCGTCTGCCCTCCACCACACAGGGGATCAGCCGCTCCCGCATACTCTTATTCAGCTTATCGTTTTTATCCCCCGCCGTCAGCTTCACAATATCCAGCAGGGAGGGCGACCATACCACCGCTCTCCGGTCTTTCCCGGGCCTGGCCATCCAGCAGGCTTCCGTCTTCCACCTGGCGATATTCTGAAGGAACTGCCTTGCCCCGTACTTCTGGTAAAAAGGGATGGACAACCTGCCGGTGGTGGCAGCCTCCACGCCCATCACCATCACACTTTCATTCCCTTCCGGCTCCCTGTCCGTCCCCCAGACTGCTTTCCTGACTCTTGCCGCGTAGGCCTCATCGGTGCAGGCGCCCTTTTCCTCCTCCCCGAAAAACTCGGCAAAGGGATTTTCCACCTTTGGGTTCTCCGCAGACCAGACTACAAAGACCTGTTCCCCCACTCTCAGGCACGCCTGCTTTGCGATGAGCCAGCGCAGCGCGTTATGCGCCTTCTGGGAAATCTCGTAGCTGACCGATGCCACCTGCCCGCTTTCCCTCAATCTGCCCCTGAAGGTGTAACCTGATTTGTCATTGGACGATATCAGTTTTGCCTTATCCCCGGTATGCCTGATCTTTGCGGGATGCTTCTCGGAACAGGGCACCGTTTCACCCGAGACGTAACACAATTCCTTCTTCTCCTGCTTCGACAGGTAGAATTTCGTATAGCTTTCAAATACCCCTGTATCGCAGTATAACCTGCTCTCCTCCCACCCCGGTATCTCCACGGAAAACCGGACAAACCAGTCCTCCGCCGCCACGCCCTGCTGCTTTTCCGCGATGAGCTTCCCGCCCTCAAATGCAAAAAATCCGGCTGCCTGCAGATCGTGCATCAACAAACCTTTTTTCAGATATCGGTACACACTGTCCACCTGGGGCGGGCTGTATTCCGAAAGCGCCCATTCCTCCAGCTGCGCCATATAAGCTTCCTGCTTCTCCTTTTTACAGCTGGGCACAAACTCCCCATAATCCCCGGCAATGTATTCCAGCTTGTCCGCCAGAGGATGTGGATACACCGCGCTGCCGGCCCTGCTGCCCGAGTCCTCCGTAGTAGGGATAACGGTAACGGCATCTTCCTTGTCCACCCGGTATGCCCTGACAAAATTCCCCTCCCCGTCCAGAACCACCTCCAGCTGGGCGTTCTGGGTCAGATGGGCAATGGGCAGAAGCAGGGGCTGACCGTCCCTGACGATCCCCGCCTCACTCTTACAGGCTTCATAGGTCAGATACAGATCATTCAGCCAGCTCATCCAAAGCACCTCCCCCCACAAGGTTCATATTGCCCCTTTCCAGGCTGAATTCCCTGGGCCTGCTATCCGCCAATATCCGGCGTATGGTACATTCTTCCGGGGTAGGGAAATAAATGATCCCCTTTTCCATCACAGGACGGAAAAACCTTGCCGTCAGCTTATTCTTTTCCTCGGGCCTCACCGCCTCGTCAGGGTACGTGAAGCCATGGAACATCAATCCCAGAGGGAATTCGGGGCAGTCCTCATAGGCCCCCAAACCGCTGCCAAAGCGGCATGGCTCCACATATCCCTGGCACTCCCTGGTGCCCAGGAAGATATCCCGCCTTCCCCCCTTTTCCAACGCACGCTTAGCTATGAAAAAGTGCTTGTTCTCATTCCTGTCCCCTGCCAGGTCCGCCCGGTTCTCATTCCACTCGAAATGAGCCTGAACCTGATATTCCACCTCCGAAAGATAGGTGTAGATGGATAGCGTATTCCCCCCGCTATACTGGATTGGCCTGACAGCCTGGGATTCCGACTTTATGGGCTTCATGACCCGCAGCTTGTCCACATACCAGACAATCGTTGGTTTCCAGTAAATACTCTCCAGCACCCCTTTCAGCGCCTGATAGGTGGGCACCTGATAAGAAAACTTCTCGCCGCCCATCCTGCTGACAGGATCCGTAAAAAGCGCCCGCCGCCCTGTCAGCGAAAATTCAATGCTGTTCTTTTTCTCCATGTCCCTTCTATGCTCCTCCTTCCCGCCTCATGTCATAGGAATTGTCCGAAACGAAATCAGAAAATATACTGCGGCACCGTGTCACCGGCTTCCCCGCTCAATCCCGTCTTCGCATCATAATACATCTCGTTCAGGACATACATGCCCATTTTATCCTCCCACTGGATTATCCCCCTTCCCTCTCCCGCTTTCTTCAATTCGTATAAGGGCACATTTACCACATACTGCTGGGCTTCCTTCAACAGCAGCTTTATCTCCTTATAATCCGACGCCCTCTGTATCTCCTCCCAGATTTCCCTTCCCCGTCCACGACGTATAAAGACCGGTTCTCCTCCTGCCTCTATCACATTGTAATGTTTTGCCGCCGTATGGAATGCCTGGTTCAACGCTTTTATCCGATATGCGTTATGCTTCACGGCGGAACCCACCAGGCTTTTGTTGTCGGAAAGCAGCCCAAATAAACTGCCTTCGCTCATCCCGGGAATGGGATAAGCCATCTCACTCTTGCGATTCCAGAAATAATATTGAAAATAAGTATGTATCGCCTGATCGGAGAGCAGGTCAAAGCCAAACTTCCCGGGTTCCTTATCAAATTCGCTCAACAGCCTCTCCGTCTGTTTCGCCCCTTCCCTGATGTCCTTCAGGTGCGCCAGCGATTCCAGCACGTCGTCAGGATTCACGATATAGACCGTTCCTGCTTCCCTCTTTCCCTCGCGGTTACACCTTCCCGCCGCCTGAACCACCGAGTCCATCCCTGCCAGGGCGCGGATAACGCATCCGAAATCAAAATCAATCCCTGCCTCGATCAGCTGAGTGCTGATCACAATGATTTTCTCCCCTGCTGCCAGGGCCGCCCTGATCTTTTCTATGATTTCCTTCCTGTGGGCGGCATACAGCCTTGTGGACAGGTAATGCACCTGATAACCGTCCCCCGGCCTGCGGATGACTTCCTGATAAACCGTGAGGGCCGACTGCTTCGTATTCATGACTGCCAGGACGCTCCCATTCTCTCCGGCCCTGTCCCATATAAAACCGGCCATTTCCTCCCCGGAATAGCCTCCTCGCTTCCTGCCGTCCAGAATCCGGACACGTTTGAAGGCCTGCACCGCTTCCCCGGGAAGCTTTACCAGCCCCGGCGGCTGTGCCATTTTTACCGGATATACCGGCTCCCCGACCTCCCCCAGGAGAGGCTGTGTGGCAGTACACAACACACAGGTGCATCCGCAGATTTCCGACAGGAAATTGAGCAGACTGTTAAAAACAGCCACCTGCTTTATGGGAAGCGTCTGAATCTCATCAAACAAAAGCACTGCATTTTGAAATTGATGCGCAGGCCGCAGGTTCCCTGTCCCCGCCGCAAAAAACGTATTCAAAAACCTCACCATGGTGGTCAGTACAATGGGCTCCGCCATCCTTTGGGCCCAAAAGCTCCCCTCCTGGGAGCCTTCTTCACTGCCGCCTCCCTTGTCCCCATAGATGCCGGAACCCCTGTACGCCTCCGCATTGGAATGCAGCTCCAGGATACTGTCCTCCACCTGCATGTCAAAATCCTTACACGACTCAGATTTCAACGCCTTTTTAATACTTCTGGAAGTCTGGTCGATCACGGACATGTAGGGTATGATATAAAAGATTTTTCCCTTATGCCGTTTCAGACAGTGACTGAGTGAAAACCGCAATGCCGCCAGCGTCTTTCCGGCGCCTGTAGGGCAGGATAAAGTATAAATCCCTCCTGTCCTGTCCCCGGCCTCCTTGCAGCACTGGGAAATATGATCTCTCCAGAAATGAATGGGATGATCAGCAGAATTCATCTTTTGTAAATTCTGTTCCAGATTCTCCAGAAAGCTTCGGAATAACTGCTCTCTGTCTGTCCCGTCACGGCGCTCCGCCCCGATAACATACTGGAAATCCTGCACTGTCCCGCTGCCGCTCAAGGCGCTGTCCAGCCAGTCCGCATCGATCAGCGATGACAGCAGCAGCTTCTGAAAGGAGCCCAGATAAAAGCTGGCCTCCCTGAAATCCCCTGTGTGTTCCCTTACCTTGCGGAACAATTCTCCCGCTTCCACAAATGCCTGCTGCAAGAGCTCCTGAAGCCTTTCTTCTGTTATGATTTCCTCCAGGACACAGGCTTCTATCTCGCGCAGTTCCTCTCCGCTGCAGTCCATGCGCTTTTCATACCCGTCCTCCCCCTCCGGGGATACATTGTCCGGGAGAGCGGTGTGATGGGAGAAGACAGCCTCGCACATGGCCTGGACAGCAAACCGTTTCGCCAGGTCGGGGGATTCCTCCGCATCCCCCGCCGCTTTTCTCAAAAGAGCCGCTCCTCCGGAGGCATGGCCGCCCCTCTGGCCGGGATCCGGCCGGCCGGAACATACCGCCTCCATCCGGGCCTGGAACTGGGGAAGGTATTTCCCCGCATCATGCATGAGCCCGACCAGATATCCCATGGACGGACAGCCCGTATCGCTCATAAACCCTCCGCATAATGCCGCCACATGTTCCAGATGCTCCTTTAATCCCTGTACAACAATACCATCCGCCGTCTTTGTCACATGAGCAATTTTCATGGTTACCTCTTTTCTGTACTTTTCAGTGGGTTAGTCCAACCAGAATTTCTCTCCTATACTACCTCAATGTTTTATCACGCTCTATCTTCTTTATTATTTTATATCATATTACTTTTTATGAGTCAATATTTTTATAAATCTATTGAACACAATTATGTATAGGATGCGTTGTGACATCGCAACGGTCAACTGTTTCCCCGGATTTCAGGCATACATGAGCCGCCCTCCACTGTAGCGCCATCCTCCATACACCCAGGAAACTCGGGCACTTCTACGATAAATGAATTATCATCGTCAGACCAGTAAACAATGTAAAATCACCTGCCTTATGGAAAAGAAGAATGAAAAGGAATCTTCTACAATTTAAAAAGTAAAAGAGTAAAATACATCTTTAGATATTATTGCAAACAGGAAAAGCTTTTTGTATAATGAAACTGCTGACGGAAGCCAATATTATATTGCACAGTGAGGGCAGGTTTCATGAAAGACACGGAAAACAAAAATTTCGGTAACAGGGTGAATTTTTCCAACGAAGAAAAAAAGCGGATTTTGGAGGAAATCATATATTTTTTCCAGGAGGAAAGGGAGGAAGAGATCGGTTTCCTGGCGGCGGAAAAGGTATATGACTTTTTCATGGAAGAGCTTGGTAAAAAGATATATAACAAAGCGTTGGACGATGCAAAGGCCTGGTTTGGACGGAATATGGACAATCTCGAATCGGATTACTATTCATTGTACCACGGATGACATCAGAGCGAACCGGACGCAGGCCCTGAAACCACGGATAATACGGAAAGAAGGCATTTAAGACGGATGAGGCTGGCAATTGTGGAGGATGAGGCGGTTCATGGGAGGCTGCTGGAACAGTATATCGAGGACTGGGGGAAGCAAAATGATATCCCGGTCAGCGTAAAGGTATATCCCGGCGCGGAGAGTTTTCTCTTTGCGTGGGAGGATGTGCCCTGCGACGCACTGTTTGCGGATATCCAGATGCCCGGTATGGATGGTATGGAGATGGTCAGGCGGCTGCGGGAGAAAGGGGTGGGGATCCCGGTGGTCTTTACCACGGGGATTTCCGATTACCTGCAGGAGGGGTACGAGGTGGAGGCTTTGAATTATCTGATCAAGCCCCTCTCCCCACAAAAGGTTTCCGACTGCCTTGACAGGGTCTTGAGAAGGCATGTCTCCACGGAATATCTGGTGGCGGAGACATTGGACGGCACCCGGAAGCTTCCGCTGGAATCCATCAATTATTGCGAGGCCGCAGGGCATAACGCAAGGCTGGGTCTGGCCGGAGGGGAGGCACTGTTTTCCATAAAAAGCCTGTCGCAGCTGGAGGGTGAGCTGGCAGATAAGGGGTTTATCAAGTGCCACAGGTCTTATCTTTGCAATATATCCAATCTCAACAGAACCACCCCGGATACGCTGGTATTTGACGACGGGACGAAAATCCCTGTCAGCAGGCGGCTCTACCGGACGGTGAACAGGGCGTTTATAGACAGGTTCCGGCCTGCGCCGGAGCGTGATTAAAAATGCTTTCCGCGGTATGTGCTGCCACAGGCTGAGAGAAGGGTGTGGCTATAGTGCAGGAAGAAGGAGGATGGAGATGATATGGTTTGCAGTCCCGGGAGGGATTTTGCTGCTGGCGGCGGTAGTCCTGCTGGTCAGGCGGTATCTTGTGTTCCTGGTGGACAGGCGTATCGCGCAGTATCAGGGAGACCTTCTGGAGAAGCACTGCGAAGAGGTAGAGAACATGTACCGCCAGACCAGAGGGTGGCGCCATGATTACCACAATCATATCCAGACCATGAAGGCGTATCTCTCCATGGGGGAGCTGGGAAAGCTGGAACAATATCTGGGGGAGCTGGATACGGATCTTTCCACGGTGGATACGGTGGTCAAGACCGGAAACGTGATGATCGACGCCGTGCTGAACAGCAAGATATCCCTGGCCAGGGCAAAGAACATCGCGGTGGAAGCCAAGGCCATTGTGCCAAAGGAGCTGCCAGTGCCGGAGGTGGATTTTTCCCTGATCATCGGGAACCTGATGGACAATGCCATGGAGGCCTGCCTGAAGATCAGGGAGGAAGAAGGGCGGTATATCCGCATTTATATTGATATTTTAAAGGGGCAGCTTTATATTTATATTATCAACTCCACGGAGGGGAGGGTGAAGGGAAGGATAGCCCTGGCCGGGGAAAAGATCCGGTATCTCTCCGGGAAGGGCGGGCTTCACGGGTTTGGGTTGATGCGGGTGGATCGGGTGGTGGAACGTTATAAGGGTTATATTGACAGGCAGGATGAGGAAAACGTCTTTGTGACAGAGATTATGCTGCCGCTTGTGCACGAATAGAACCGTTCGTGCATTTTTTTATTGGTAAAAAGATTCTGTGATATACTACTTTCAAGAATCCGGACGCTGCGTGTGAGCTGCGATTTGCGCCGCTGCTTGCGGCGGGGTTATTGACTTATGGTGGCGCGGTGGGCTGTATAGGAGTTTAGTTGCCTGCTATTTGACGGGACGGGATGGGAGGAAAGAGATATGAAGGCAGGAAAGGCACAGGGGACGGCGGCGTCCCCCTACGAAAAGCATTATTCCATTCTGCAGAACACGGCTTATTACTTTCGGTTCTATCAAAAGAGTATGCCGGTGTTTTTGTGGCTTGTGCTGGTGGAAATCCTGGTGGGGGCGGCGGCGCCCTTTATCGGAATCTATCTTCCGAAGCTTGCACTGGATCTGGTGACGGAAGGGGCGGATGTGAAGCGGCTGCTCTGCAGGCTGGGGGGCCTGGGGCTGTTGTATGTGCTGGCTCGGATGGTTTTGGGAAGCGTGAGCGAGGGGAAGTATTGTTTATATAATACCAGGAGAAACGAGCTGATATCCGCCCTCTTTTTAAAGAGCCTGCGGGTGCCTTACCGGGATACGGAAAAGCAGGAGGTAAAGGAACTGTACCAGAAGAGCTTTGAGGCCATGGCCATGGGGGATGGCAGCAGCCTGTACGGTATGACCTACGGGACGCTGAGCATCCTGCAGAATATTATCAGCTTTATGCTCTACAGCACGGTACTGAGCGTTTTAAGCCCTGTTATGGTGGTGTTGCTGCTGTCGTTGTCGCTGGTGCAGTATGCCCTGAATTTTTCCAAGATCAAATGTCTGGAAAGGTTCCGCGCTTCGGGCGCGGAGCTGGGGAGGCGCAGGCGGTATCTGAGCAACAGGGTCATGGGGAGCGTGAAGGCGGCGAAGGAGATCAGGCTGTTTGGCATGAAGGAATGGCTGGGGAAGCTGCTGGACGGAGTGTTTGCGGAGATGAAGAAGCAGGAAAAAACCAAACGTCGGTCGGAGAATGTGTATGTGCAGGTCAGCGGAGCTCTGACGGTGCTCCGGGACGCCGGCGCTTATGCCTGGCTGATTTATCAGGTATTCCAGGGAACCATAGGGGCGGGGGATTTTGTGTTGTACTTTGGCGCTGTGACCGGCTTTTCCAGTTTTGTGGAAAGCATCATACAAAGCGTGGGGATGGTGCGCCAGGGCAGCAACGGCCTGAATTTTTACAGGGCGTATATGGAGCTTCCGGAGGAATTTTCGGAAGAAGAGATTTTGGAGAAAGAGGTACCTGGCAGTATGTCCGGGATTGAGAGGACAGAGGAAGGAAGCGTACCTGGCAGTGCGTCCGGGGAGGAGGGCCGCTGCCGGCATGTGGAGGAGCTGTGCCATCCCATAGAGATTACCTTTCAGGATGTGTCCTTTTCCTACGCCGACTTAAATCCCCATGATGGTTACTTTGCGGCCCACAGCGCGGAGTCGGGCAGTGGCGTCAGGGATGACGCAGACAATCCTGCCGGTTCCGGGCAGATATTCCGTCATTTTAACCTGACCATCCGGGGCGGGGAGAAGGTGGCTCTGGTGGGAGTGAACGGCGCGGGAAAGACGACCTTCGTCAAGCTTCTGTGCGGCATCTATGAGCCTCAGGAGGGGCAGATCCTCTTAAACGGCATTGACAGGAGGGAGTTTCCCAGAGGGGAGGTTTACAGGCTTTTTTCCGCAGTATTCCAGGAAAAATTCCTGCCTCCTTTCAAGGTGGGGGAGTCTGTCTCAATGCAAAAGGAGTGGGAGCAGGACAGGCTGTGGAAGGCGTTGGAGAATGCCGGGCTGAAAAACCTGTTTCAGGAGAGGGACATTACCCTGGATTCCTATTACGGCAAATATATTGACGAACAGGGAGTGGAGCTGTCCGGGGGGCAGGAACAGCGATTCCTGCTGGCAAGGGCTTTGTATAAGGACGCGCCGGTGCTGGTGCTGGACGAGCCCACGGCGGCGCTGGATCCCATTGCGGAGAGCGAGATTTATGACAGTTATCTGAAATTTTCCGAGAACAAAACGGCAGTCTTCATTTCGCACAGGCTGGCCAGCACCCGGTTCTCGGACAGGATCCTTTTGCTGGACGGAGGAGAGATCGTGGAGGAGGGTACTCATCAGGAGCTTATGGACAGGGGGCAGAGGTACGCGGAAATGTTTCAGGTACAGAGCAGTTATTATGCGAAGGCTGCAAAGGAGAAGGAGGCGTTTTCATGAATCAGGAATCGGAGCTTTTAGAAAGGCTGCCCTTTCGGCAGAGGTTGTCCCATATCAGGGCAACGCTTGGAATCTTAAAGGATATGGACAAAAGCTATCTTCCCTGCCAGGTGATTTTCTGCCTGATGCAGACAGGGGCGGAGTACGGGGCATTGCTTCTGTCCGGCTATGTGATAAATGAGCTGGCTGCAGGGGCGGATTACAGAGGGCTGATGCGAGCGGCGGTGACGGCCTGCATCCTGCTTGGCATCCTGAAAGCCGGAGCCAGTGCGCTGAAGGCTTCCATAATCGTGAAGCGGGATCTGATCAGCAGGCGTTATGACACCCTGCAGCAGGAGAAGCTGACGGAGCTGGATTTCTCTATGATAGACAGTCCCCGGCTGAAGGAGATGCAGGAGAAGATTCAGCGGAATAATAACTGGGGAGCCGGAATGTACACCGTCTTCTGGAGTGTGGAGCATTTCCTCACAGGGGTGTTCAGGCTGATCGGTGCGGTGGCGGCGGGAATCCCGGTGCTCCGGTATCTGGGCGGAGGAAACGCCCTGCCGTCAGCCTGCATTATGGCAGGGCTGCTGGTGTTCCTCTTCTTAAGCATCCGTGTCTGGTTTCACTATCAGAAGATTGCGCAGTACATGATGTTTCACAATCTTACTACGGAGGAAAAAAAGAGGCTTTACGATTATATGTGGTGGTATGCTTCCCTGGAGGCATTCCGTTACCAGAACGGGAAGGACGTAAGGATTTACCAGGGATACGATATCATAAAATACTGGGTACAGGATCGGGAGAAGACCAGGGAATGGAGGGATTATTTCGTGAACAGGCCCACAGTGGGATATGCGGGGACGGGAGCTGCCCAGGGAGCCATGAGCGGGCTGGGTGTGGCGGGAGCATATCTGCTGGTGGCATGGCTGGCCCTGGCAGGGGGAATCCCTGTGGGCAGCGTGATCCTGTTCGCAGGGTGCCTGGCAAATCTGCTGGAAGGTATTACCATATTGGTATTTGAATTCCAGGAGCTGGGCCTGGCTTCCCGGAAGCAGATGGCTATATTGGAGCTGCTTTCCCTGTCGGAGGAGATGTACCAGGGCTCCCTGCCTATGGAAAAGCGCAGCGACGGACAGTATACCATAGAATTCTCCCATGTCTCTTTCCGGTATCCGGGCAGTGAATCCTGGGCGCTGCGGGATTTTTCCCTGAAGCTGAATGTAGGGGAGAAGCTTGCCATTGTGGGGCGCAACGGCTCTGGGAAGACTACCATGATCAAGCTCCTGTGCCGCCTCTACGACCCCCAGGAGGGTGTGATCCTGGTAAACGGCGTGGATATCCGCAAGTTCCGTAAGGAAGAATATGTGAAGCTGTTTGCGGTGGTGTTCCAGGATTTTGAATTGTTTTCCCTGATGCTGGCGGAGAATGTGGCGGCCTCCACGGAGTACAGTGAGGACAGGGTGGAGCGCTGCCTTCAGGATGTGGGCTTCGGGGAGAGGCTTGCGGGTCTGAAAAAGGATGGGGAAGGAATCCGCTCATACCTCTATCAGGATTATGTGGATTCCGGGATTGAGATCAGCGGTGGCGAGGCGCAGAAGATCGCCATTGCCAGGGCAGTCTACCGGGAGGCGCCCTTTGTGCTCCTGGACGAGCCCACTGCAGCCCTGGATCCCCTGGCCGAGGCGGAGATTTATTCTAATTTTGACAAGATCGCGGGGGAGAAGACGGCTGTCTACATCAGCCACCGACTGTCCTCCTGCCGGTTCTGTAAGAAAATAGCGGTCTTCGACGGCGGACGCCTGGTTCAGCTGGGAGGCCATGAGGAGCTTTTGGCTGAGGAGGAAGGGACTTACGCGAAGCTGTGGAACGCCCAGGCACGGTATTATCAGATGCAGTGAGGCCGAAACGGTGGAACGTCCCGTGAAAGGAGCGTAAAAAGCTCTTTTCAGGGTACGATAATGCGCCACAAAAAGAGCTTCTTGTATGCCGCTGTCAGCGGTGTAGGAAGCTCTTTTTTGATAAAACTATTTTTTCAATCCTCAAGTAACACTTGACATATAAAAAGGATAACATACATTTACAGGAAAGTAAATTAACTGTAAACATAATCTATACGTTTATAATCTTCGTTGTTAATACACCATCGGGGTGACAGGATTTGAACCCCTTTTCCCGGCTTTTTCAAACGTTGCTGCACTGTTTTATCCCCCTGGAAAAACAGCCTGAGAACCGATTTGCGGATTTTACCCTTACACTTATTCCTGTTTCTTATCTCCATACACCTTCAACACCTGCTCTGGAGACCAGATACTTATATCCGCTCTTTCATAGTCCCTGGGATTCCTTGTGACAAGTCCTTCCATTTCATTCAACAGCGCAACAGAATATTGTACGGCATCCTCAAAGTCCTTCCATTCTGTTCCCAGGGCATTTCTGATTTCCTGTTCGGTAACTGCAGCTATGGATACTACCATGAGGAGCCTTTTGATAAGGTCTAATACCAATTCCCTGTTTTTTATCTGTTTATATGCAATGTAATATATCCGTTATCGCAGAAGCAGACACATACTCATGAACATCATCATGTTGCGCCAGATTCATCACCTTCACTGCCTCCCGGCAAAATAGCTCGCGTTGCAAAAGGACGTCCAACACAATATTAGTGTCAATCAGCAGTCTCATATTTGTGCCGCCTTTCCTCCTGCATTTCCGCCAATGACATACCTGTAGCAGGAATTGCTCCAATCAATGACTGTACTACCGATGCAATATCCGCCTTTTCTGGCTCTTGTTCCTCCGTTGGAAAAATAAGGACCTCCAATTTTCGATTTTTAAATGTTTCCGGCAACGTCATAACAGACATCAGTCTGTCTGCATCAATATATTTGCGAATAGCCTCCATCAACAACCTCTTTTCCCTTAAAGCGGCCCTTTTCATATCTTTTTTCCGTAGGATATCTTCATTTCAATTATCATAAACAATATAACGAAAACGGCGGGTGTGACGTACTCTCATAATCTGTAAAACGCAATCCTGTATCACAAGATAACGCACTTTGAATTAATTTCTTTGTTAAGTCCGGAACATCCTCCCTAATCAATGCTTCCCCTACATCTATCCAAAGAACTTCTCTGTTCTCATCATTATCTGATGTAGGCTCTCCCGATATATATTGAGCCCTGAACGCTATATACCAGTCATGCATATTGAAACGTATTCCAATAATATTTTCCGGTTTAATCGTTATTCCGGTTTCCTCCATGAATTCGCGCACTAAAGCATGTTGCGGTGTTTCACCATGCTCCACATATCCTCCCGGTACAATCAGTTTACCATTTCCACCGCCATATGTGTGTCTGGCTAACAACACTTTTCCTCCATGAATCACAACGCCAGTAACGCTTTGTCCCCAGTTTGTATTTCCATTGCCCATAAGGCATCCTCTCCACAATTTCTTAACAGAACTGTTTACATTCCTATCTCAATCATCCACTCTCGTCGCTGTGGTGTCGCCATACAGTTGTTGTAAACAGGAATCTATATACATTTAGATGTACTTTCGGCCACTCACTCAACGGCAAGAAGGTCTCTTTTGTTTCCAGGACATTCTGGCGTGACAGCCAAAACCTCATAAAAATAAAAATCGGGGTGACAGGATTCGAACCTGCGGCCTCCTGGTCCCAAACCAGGCGCTCTAGCCAAGCTGAGCCACACCCCGAAAGATACTCTTAAGTATATCGAATCGCTGAAAATATGTCAAGCTACAGATAGAAAATTTCAAACCCCGCTTTCTTCCCCTGCTCCAGGCTCATGATCATGTAAGAGGGCCTTTTCCCTTCCTGCCTGGGATAGGACAGGCTGCCGGGATTTACCGCCGTCACCGTACGGTCCGCATCCACCACGGGACGGTGGGTATGCCCGAAGCACACAATATCCATCCCCCTGGCAGCCGCCTCCCTCTTTATGGTTTCCCTTCCCATGGAAACATAATAATTATGCCCGTGGGTCACCCATACTCTGTATCCTTCCAGATCCAGCACCCTCTCTCGGGGCAGGTCTGAGAAAAAGTCATTATTCCCCAGGACAATCTCCACCGGGCAGTCCGCCGCCTGGGTAAGCGCATACTCACAGCCCTCGCCGTCACCGCAGTGGATGACCATATCCGGCTTAACCTTCTTCAGGACAACGAAATAATTCTCATTTTTCTTATGGGTGTCACTGACAAGTAGTATCTTCATATCGCTTTAATTCCTCTTTCATAAGCCTGAGTGCTTTCCCTCTGTGACTGACCTCATTCTTTTCCGCCTCTGTCAGCTCCGCCGTCGTCTTTTGAAATTCCGGGACATAGAAGATCGGGTCATATCCGAAGCCGTTCATCCCCTTTTCCTCATAGCCGATCCGCCCCTCGATGGCCGCCCTCACCGTGAGCTCCCTGCCGTCCGGCAGCACCGCCGCGATCGCGCATACAAAACGCGCTGTCCGCTGCTCCTCCGGGACTCCCTCCAGGCGCCGGAGCAGCTCCGCATTCTTGATATGATAGGAGGTATCCTCCCCCAGATACCTCGCGGAATAGACCCCCGGCTCCTTATTCAGATAGTCAATCTCCAGTCCGGAATCATCCGCCATCACAATATCCCCTGTAACGGAGGCAACAGCCCGCGCCTTGATCAACGCGTTTTCTTCATAGGTACTGCCATTTTCCTCTACATCCGTACTGATTCCCGCATCCTTCATGGAGACCACCTCCATACCGGTATCCGCCATGATAGCATTAATTTCCCGGATCTTACCCGCATTTCCCGTTGCAAAAACAATCTTTCTCATAAGTATCCCTTTCCCCTGCCCATGAACCACTTTATCCCGTCAGAATGCATCCCCGCAGGCTGATGCTTTCTACGCCATTGAGCCAAACCCAAGCCGGCCGACACACATTTCAGTCTGCCATTTCCCGGCAGCTCTCCTCAACAGCATTTATAATGCCCTCCGCTATTTTTTCCAGGTACGCCTCCTGCTGCAGCAGCCCCCGTTCCCGGTCATTCGACAGATATCCCACCGACAGCTGCACTGCCGGGATACTGATTTCCTTCAAAATGCTGTCCTCCTCCGCCGGAGCCAGCCCCAGTGCACGGTTGCTGGCAGCAATCGTCACAGCCCGCGTCACAATATCCGCCAGCTCCACATTACCGAAATCGGGAATAAAGTACTCTTCATTATAATAGCATTGAATCCCATATATTCCTTCCTCCGATGGATTTTCTGCAGCCCCGATGCCGATATAGAAATCAGCATCCACGTCTCTTATCAGCGCAGCCCTTTCCTCCGCAGATACCTCCACGTCCTCCGTCCTGGTAAAGTACGGCTTAATATCCGACAGCGTCCATTTATCCTGCACCAGCTTCGCAACCTGCAGCGCCAGCTCCTTTTCCTTATATCCATAGCCGCTCAGGCCGTCCTCGCTCCCGCCGCCCACAGGGTCGATCACCACAATAAAAGGATATAGCTCGCCAGGCTCACAGCCTGCCACCTCCAGGGCAGTGTCGTTCATAGTGCTGCGATATTCCTGCAGCCTGTCCATAGTGAGCTTCAGCAGTACGCCGTCCGGCTGCACCTCGTAGCGTCCCTCTGTGATAGCCGAAATATCACCACTTACAGCATTGTCCTCGTAAAAGCGCGGGCTGTCGCTTCTGATATGGATCCACAGCTCTTTTTCCATATAGCGATTCTCTACCGCCACATCCTCCGCCCTGACATTTTCCGGAATCGGGATGACAAAGACGCCCCCGCTGCTTTCCGTCTGCCGCAGCTCCAGCGCCAGGCCCGTCTGCCGGCTGTCTGCCGTCAGCCCTGCCTGATTGCGGGATGCATCAGCGATCACAATGGTCTTATGGAGGGCCAGACGAAGCATTGCTGCCATAGCCGCGGCGCTCAGGATCAGCCACAGTACGAAGGTTGCCAGCATATTCTCTTTTCCCAGGTTCCACTGCTTTATTCTCACACTCACTCTGCCTGATATTATCCTTCCTGATGCGCCCTGCCATGCCTTGGGGGCTTAGGCCCCATGAACTGGTAATAATACGCCTTCATCATTCCATTATATACCTTGCGGTTTCTGTCCGCCTTGCGCCCGATATCCCGCTCCGCCTGCTCATAGGCAGTGATCAGATACATGCTCCATGAATCCAGCTCCCTGAACCGCTGCCCGATCATACGATACAGTGCAGGCATTTCTTCTTTGTCATGCATCCTTTCACCATAAGGCGGATTTGTGATGAGAAAGCCGTATTTTTTGGGATGGCTCAGCTGCTCTACACTCCGCCTCTGGAAATGGATCAGCTTATCCACCCCCGCGAGCCTCGCATTCTCCCTGGCGATAGCCACCATGTCATCATCAATATCGTACCCCTGGATATCAGGATCGATATTCAGATCCACCATCTCCCCGGCCTCCTCCAGCGCATCCTCCCAGTATCGCATCCCAATCACATGCTGCCATTTCTGCGCAGTAAAGCCGCGCTTCATACCCGGCGCCATGCCCGCCGCCATCATAGCCGCTTCAATGGGAAAAGTGCCGCTGCCGCAAAAGGGATCCACCAGAATCCTGTCCCGATTCCACGGGGTCAGCATGATCAGGGCCGCCGCCAGGTTTTCTGCAATGGGCGCCTTTGCCGTCAGCTTCCTGTATCCCCGCTTATGTAAAGACTCCCCCGTGCTGTCCAGCCCCACCGTGACCTCATCCTTCATCAGGAACACTCTTATGGGATAGCTGTCCCCGTTCTCCTCAAACCAGCCCGTCTTATATCTCTCCTTCAGCCGCTCCACCATGGCCTTTTTCATAACAGACTGAATATCCGAAGGACTGAAAAGCTTTGACTTCACACTGCCGGCCTTAGCCACCCAGAATTTGCCGTCCACAGGGATATATTCTTCCCATGGGAGCCCTTTTGTACCCTGGAACAATTCCTCAAAGGACTCCGCATGAAAGCTCCCGACCTTGACCAGAACCCGCTCCGCCGTGCGCAGAAAAATATTCGCGCGGCAGAGAGCCTCCTCGTCGCCCAGGAAAGTCACCCTGCCGTCCGCAACCTCAGTGACATCATAGCCAAGCTCAACTATTTCTTTTTTTAATACGGATTCCATACCAAAGTGGCACGGAACGATCATTTCAAATTTACGCATAAAATTCCCCGTCCATATTTTTCTCTCATGCAGATATAATCATAGTATACATTTTTTTCCCGTATATGTAAATAGGGACACCGAAGTGTCCCTATCGCCGTGCAGCCCCTGTTAGAAGTTGCTGTTCTGGTTATTCTGATTCTTGTTCTGGTTGTTGTTCTGGTTCTTGTTGTTCTGATTGTTCTGGTTGTTGTTCTGATTCTGGTTGTTGTTCTGGTTGCTGTTCTTACAATTATCCATTTTCTTCCTCACATCCTGCCGCTCGTGCGGCTTTCATTCTGGAGCGGTTCATGCTCCTTATAGTTTTTGGTTACAGGAAGTAGTATGGCAAAACGCACAAAAAATTATACAAAAATTCCTGGTACTTTAGAACTATTTTTGTATTGACTTTCTGGGGCAAAAGTACTACAATAAACTTGTAAGTGATGAACCCCTATCATCATCTTACTACCCCTTATATATTAATATTTATACTCCCCTCATTGCGGGCCGTCGGTTTTCCGGCGGCTCGCAATCTTTGTCTAATTCATCCAATCCCTGAAAAATTTCACCACACCCATCACGGCCATTATGATGATCATAGGCACCAGGATAGGCCAGAGGAAAGACAACAGTGAAACCACTGCGCTGAAGATCAACACAATTATAAGAATGCCCCATATCAGCCACAACCATACCGGCATACGCTTCCGGCCGTTCTCCCGGGGCTGTGCCGATCCTCCATATTCCCGATATTCACCCGTCCCGGCAGCATCTGACCGGGTACTTGTAGTAATGATGGTACGAGCTATCAGCCTGGGATCGCCCAGCGACTCAAGCACCTCCGCCTCGCTTTTACCCTTGCGGATTTCCGTGTTGATATAATCCTCATAATACTGAAGGTTCTCTGTGACAACATTTCCGGGCACCTTTCCGGTCAGGGCAATACGCAGCTTTTCCATAAATTCCTGTTTTGTCATTCGGCTATTCACTCCTATAATCGTTACCGTTCATCCGGTTATATTAATAAAGCTGATCCATCCCCTGCCCCGCAGTGAGCCTGCGGATGTAGGTATCGGGATCCTTTTTCATCTCCAGCATTGTATAAAAAGCATTCAAAGCCATCGCTTCTTTATTACAGCTTTCCGTATTCTTCCCAATGTCACGGATCAGATTATAACGATCCATCTGCCATACATACAGATCCGTCAGGCCATACCCCCTGCATTTCTCCTCATCACAGAAAGTATGATGATCCAGATAATACATAAATTCCTTCATCAGGCCGCTGTCCGGAATCAGCCCCTCCCACAGCCTGTTCAGCCATTCCGTATCCTTACCCGCATACTCCCCAAGCGCCAGGAGGCCCTCATAAGCCCTTATCCTGCGCGCATCATAAACAATCCCGCTCATGTCCGTCCATCCTGCCACTTTCCCCGGGGGCAGGTATTTTTCGCCACTGCCGCCCTCAACTCCACATAGCACCCACATGACCTGCACATTCCCTGCAGCAGCATGGCGCATTCCCTGCAGACGGCAAGCCTTCCTTCATACAAGTGCTCCTCCGCTTTCAGATCCGGATCCATATTATTAATATAGTCCCGCAGGGAATGAAAATATTCTTCCTGCTCCGCCATCTCCCTGAGCAGGCACCTTTTACAGGCCCTGGTGCTTTCTGTCTCCTGTTCCATTGTATGCTCCGCCATCCGCCATGATACAGCTTCTGAAATTGTATTTATTATACTTTCTTTGGAGATTAAAGTCAAATATTCGGAAAGAAAGCGCTTAGCGGATTTCACAGTATTTGTATCTTGGTAAGAAGAAAATGTATCTTGGTCATAAGGATATTTCTTTTAGTGAAAGACTGTGCTATAACTTTTAAAGAGGTGGCAGAATGAAGATAAATGCAGAACAGGATTTATCCTGTAACGAAATAGAAGTAACGATCAGGTATCCCCAAAAGGACAGGCAGGTTGACCGTATTATAGAGTTTTTACAGTCATTTGATATGCAGATAAAATGTACTGGTGATAACACGGAGAGAATGATTCGTATTTTGGATATTTATTATATAGAGAGCGTTGACAAAAAGACATTTATCTATCTTGAAAATGCAGTGTACCGTACGGATTTTCGGTTATATCAGCTAAAGGACAAACTGCAGGCATACGGTTTTGTGCAGATCAGCAAATCCTGTATCTTAAACATAAACGCCCTGGACAGTATCAGGCCTCTTTTCAACAGCAGGATGGAGGCAGCTTTAAAGAATGGTGAAAAAGTCAATATCAACCGCAGCTATTTAAATGGAGTCAAAAGAGCACTGGAAGGAGCTAAAGGGGAATGAAAAAAATGATTGTAAATATTTTGGCTACAACAGGAATTTCCTTACTGCTGCTTTCTGTTGTCGCGTTATCTTTTCATGCAAGCTGTATCTATCTGGAGGCAGTGTTTCAGGCTTTTGGCGTAAACATCATTACTCATTTTGGAATAATGTGTATTAAAAAGATCGAATTAAGAAACATTTTTACCGAAATGGTTTTGGAAACCGCATTTATAGTATGCGAAATCCTTGTGTTTGGGCGATTGTTCCATTGGTATACAAGTTTGTCGTTTTTGCTGCTTGTTTGTATGGGAGTTGTAATATATATCATATCACTTTTTTTGAACTTGCTGCAAATGAAGCAGGAAGCAAAAGAAATCAATCTGCTGATCAGGAGCCGAAATAAAGTTCAAGATTAAACGGGCGGCTGCACAGGAGGAAATCACTCAGAGGAAAAAGACATGGAAAAAAGAAGAACCATAAGTGTAATCAGCATGATATTCATTTTATTGATGATCATCAGAGCGGTAGAAATTATTTTTGTAAAAACCGACCAGACATGGGTTGGAGAAAATATATTACATAAAATCTGCTGCATTTTGCTGATATGGATTGCGTTGAATATGCTTAAGCTCCATTGGAGCGATCTGGGATTTTCTAAAAAAGGGGTAATTACCGGTTTAAAATATGGCCTGGCCCTTGGCATAAGCACCTTTTTTCTTTCTTATGCCGCAGAGTTTACTGTGTTGTCTGTCATGGGGAAGCACCCGTCTTTGCGATTTTATATTACGAATTTTTCACTTACACAGACACATACAAACGGTATTTCCCTGTCAGCAGTGACAGTGTGTATGATTGGCAACATCGTTAATGTCTGTGCAGAAGAAGGACTGTTCCGAGGGCTGTTTTGTAAGATTGGCCTACAAGCTTACACTCAAAAAACCACTAATATCATACAGGCTCTGCTTTTTGGAATATGGCATATTACCAATGTAATAAATCCTCTGCTCGACGGTTCCATGAATATCGCCACGGCAGTTTTTATGGGCATGGGATATATACTATTATCCGGGATTTTAGCCTGGGAATGGGGTATGTGTGCGGCATTGTCCGGAACGCTTTGGACAGGTGCATTCGAACATTATTTCAACAATTTCATAAGCAATTCCTTACATACGGTGACAGAAACAGGAGCAGATGAATTGATGATAATCAGAATCATCTTATCAAATATCTTATCCTTGCTGTTTGTTTTGATCATCTCTCAATTCACCGGTACCCCGCATCGTCTTCCTGAGCCCTGTAGAGCTTCGCGTACAGGCCATTTTCACAGATGAGCTGCGGATGGCTGCCTTCTTCGACAATCCTGCCCTGTTCCAGCACGAAGATTCTCTTTGCCATCCTGACGGACGCCATATGGTGGCTGAAAAGGAGCGTGACATTATTTTCGTAATCCTGCAGGAACTGTGCATATATCCTGCCCTGCCGAAAGATATCCAGGGAAGCCATGGGCTCGTCCAGCACACGGATCCGCGCAGGCTGCGCAATGAGCCTGGCCGTCAGCAGCTGCTGCCATTCCCCCGCCGAAAGTATTACACCGTTTTCCGCCGTGCTTCCCAGAAAGGTATCCGCTCCCCGGGGGAACCTGCCTGCTCTACCGGCCGACCATTCGCGCACCAGTTCTTCCGCCAGCCGTCTTTTATCAGGCGCCTTCCCATCCTGTTTTTCCCCTCCTGTACCGGGCTGTTCTCCGGCGCTCTCGACATCCTGGCTGTCCCCTCCTGTAAAGAAATGTTCTCCTCCGGCCTGCTGCCTGTTTCCTCCGGTGGGCATAGACGGATTTTTCCTGCCTGCTTCCTCCGAAAAGAATTCTCCCTCGTCCCCGGGCACAATATTCTGTGCGATCGTATCTTCATACTTTGCACCGTCCTGGAATAATACCGCCAAAAGCTCCCGCCTCTCCCGAAAAGGAATTTCCCTCAGCTCAATGCCGTTCCACAGGATTTCACCCTCATAATTGTCATACATCCCCGAGAGCAGCTTCCCAATGGTAGTCTTGCCCGACCCATTGGCGCCCACAAAGGCATAGTATCCACCCTCCGCCAGAACAAAGCTCAGATCACGCAGCACATATCTGCCGGTTCTGGGATACCGGAAGGACACCTTTCTGAATTCCAGCGTATCAGGCTCCCGCATCAACCAATCCCTTCCGGCTTCCTCCGCTTCTTTCCCTGCTTCCATCCCCTGGCCCCGCACATCGGCTTCCTCCGCTTCCACAAGCCCTTCTGCCTCCGGCAGCTTCAGAAACCTGTCCCATTGCTTCAGGAAAAGCCTTCCCCGCTGTAGATGATACAGGGCATCTCCTTCCTCGTTTCTCTCAATCAGGCCGCAGACTCCCACGGATAACGCGGCGAAATATCCCAGAGAAATCACGCCGCCGGCCAGCAGGGCTGCCAGGGCAATCTCTGTCAGCACGCAGGCAATGATCTGCAGCCCCCGCCCCGCTGTTTCCTTTTTCCAATGCTCCAGGGAAAGGGCGTAGGCTTCCCGCCGGGAAACCTCCGCTTCTCTGTCGCACCTTCTTCCGATATATCCGGTATAGGAGAAAAGGCTTCTCTCCCCGGCCCCCTCCCTGCCCAGCGCAAGCTCCTCCATATACTGCCATTCGGGGCTTCCATCCTCCCCCGACAGGAAAGCCCCCTGCTTTTTCCCCTGCGCCGTCATCAGGCAGTGACAGACTTCCAACAAGAAAAACAAAAACCCCAGAAAAGGATTCGCCCGCCAGAGCAGCAGGCTCATTCCCAATATCCTGACACAATACAGCAGAAAGTTCCCTGTCTTCTGAACAAGGAACCATACAAATCGTCCGTCAATATTCTCCTGCAGATCCTGCTTTAATTCGCAAAAAGCAGGATCCTCCAAAAGCCGGTATGGTATTTTCGCAATCTTCTCCGTCATTTGGCAGTTAAAATAAAACCGTAACCTGTTCTGCAGCTTCAGGGTCATGCTTCTCCCCAGGCTGTAGCCCATGCGCTTCCACACAGACAGCAGGATAAGGCCCAGGACATATCCCGCCGCCCTTCCCGACCCGTTCCTGATTCCATCTCCTGTCAGCACTTCCTCCGCCAGCCCTGCCAGCAGCACCAGCCACAGCACATCCGCTGCCGCTGTGGCAATCTTTTGCAGAAAGATCATTCCTGTCAGCAGAATTCCCTTCTTCTTTTCTTTCATGGCATCCTTCCCATTGAGGAATCATTTACTGTGCTGCCGGACATCTGCGCCGGACAGCGTTTCAGGACGTTCCAGATGAACCGTGACCTCCAGCTCCCGCCCGCCTGCATGATACAGCACCTCTCCCCTATACTTTTCCGCAATCTCCCGGAGAATCCGGCTTCCATACCCGTGGCCCCTGCGGCGTTTTCCTGACAGGGGCCTCCTGTCGCGATCAAATTGCAGGCTCCTGCATATACTGTTCCGGCAGATGATCTCGACGGCGCCCTCCTCTCCCTCCACCAGCACCTCCAGCCAGGGCGCATCACCGTTTCCCTCGTTTGCCTCTATGGCATTATCCAGAAGATTCCCGAAAAGGCTGCAGATGTCCTGATTGCCAATCCCCGCAAAGCTGGTCAGGATAACGCAGCGCGCCTCCATCCCGGCAGCCCTGGCCTCGGAAAGCTTTTGATTCAGAATGGCATTCGCATACTCGTTGTCCGTATCCACGAGCTTATAGATTCTGTCGATCTGATGCAGCTTTTCTTCCAGCAGCGCCCCGGCTTCATGAGCCTGGCCCTGTCTGATCAGGTTTGCCGCCACCAGCAGAAGATTCCGCATATCGTGCCTGAGCATATTGATCTGGTCGTAGCTTCTCTTTACATTGACGGCGCTCTGACTGTAATACCGGTTCAGCATATCCAGCAGCTCATATTCCTCATCCGTCTTACGCGACCTGTTTTTCCACAGATAGATCAGAAAGCAGCACATGGCTGCCGCAAGCAAGGCCATATTTTCCATCGCAACAGCCAGGATCAGCCTGCCGTCCTGATACCACTCCATTTCCATCCCTCTTTCCCTGCGGACTTCTTTCCCGCCAGTATTGAATCAGCCTGCGCCTGCATCCCGTCACAGAAGCTGCACCTGCTCCCTGTAATTCCTGCCCGTCTCCAACAGCGCCCCGGATCTCATCTTCACCGCGCGGAATCCCCTCTTTACCTGCATCACATGGCTCCTGTTGACAAGGTAGGCCCTGTGGATACGGACAAACCCATACTTCCCCAGCGCCCTTTCTTCCTCCTCCATAGTGCTCCTTCTGCGGTAGACTCTGCCGTCCACCGTAGAATAAAGCAGGTAATTGCGGCTGCTCTGGATGCTCTCCAGCTCCGTCAGAGGAACCTTCTCTATCATATCATCCTCGCCCACAAAGGACAAAAAAATATCACGGTTCAGCTTTTCCCTTATCCTGCGGAAGGATCTGCGGAATTCCTCCTCCATCCTTTCCGGGGAACCCTTTCTCACAAAATAGACCGGCTCATAGGAAAAGCTCTGGAATACCAGCTCCTCCCTGGAAGACAGGAAGATCAGCTTGCATTGGCCTCCCATCTCCGCAAGCCGCTCCGCCGCCTCAAACCCGTCCGGAGGCCCCATCTGTATATCCAGCACTATGAGATCACAGGCGTTCTTTCCATGCTCCTCCAGCATCTTCCGGTTATCCATAAAACACATGATCTCCACGTCCTCAAAATACTCCCCCGCAATCCTCTCCAACAGCCCGCGGGTCTGCCGCAGGACTATCTCCTCATCATCGCAGACCGCAATCCGCATCCCCGCTCCTCCTTCCCCTGTCAACATATATAACTATACATACCACTTTGCCTGTTCCCGGTACATCTCGCTGTAAATCCCCCGCGCCTTAAGCAGCTCCTCATGCGTCCCCTGCTCCGCGATCCTGCCCCTGTCCAGGACAATGATCCGGTCGGCTATCCTGGCGGAACCCAGGCGGTGCGTGATGATGACCGCCGTTTTATCCCTGGCGCTCTCCGCAAACTTCTGATAAATTTCCGTCTCCTTTAAAGGATCTATAGCCGCCGTGGGTTCATCCAGCACTATGAGATTGTGCCTCCTGTACAGCCCTCTGGCAATGGACAGGCGCTGCCACTGCCCTCCGGACAGATCCGTTCCCCCGAATTCCCTGGACAGCATGGTGTCCAGCCCCTGCCCGAATTCCCCGCTCTTTTCATCCAGTCCCGCCCTGTGCAGGGAGCGGAGAATCCGCTTTTCATCCACAGGATGCCCGCTGTCGCTCAGAAAGACATTTTCCCCCAGGGTCATCTTATATTTTTGAAAATTCTGAAACACGGCGGAAAGCTTCCCCACAGTATTCCCCGGGTTGATGTCCCGGGTGTCCATCCCGTCAATCTCCACACTGCCCTCCGTAGGACAGTAAAGCCCCAGGAGCAGCTTTGCGAAAGTACTCTTGCCTGCGCCGTTTTCCCCCACTATGGCCACCGTCTCCCCCTCCCTGATATCCAGGTCGATCTGACGCAGGGCCGGCTCCCTGCCGCAGGGATAGACAAAGGATACCTTTCGGAAGCTTACCCTTTTCCCCTCCGGGATTTCCCTGCATCCCTGCCTTTCAGGCATCCCCATAAAGGCCAGATAATTTTCCGCGCTGCCGATGCTGTCCGTAAGCCCGGGCAGCATACTGCGGAACATGGTATCCAGCCGGTCGGAAATAGTGTCCAGTGAGGACAGGACAGCCGCAAAGGCCGCGATACCGACCCTCCCATGGGTCAGATAGTAAAACAACAGGACAATCATGCCGATATATCCCGTCATGGCGATGAAGCGCAGGAAAATCTCCACCATCTCGGATTTCTTTGTGGCTTTCCAGTCAATGTCCCTCGCCATCGCCATGTTCTCCCGGAATTTTCGGAAGAAATACCCGTATGCTCCCAGAAGGCGCGTCTCTCTGGCATATTCCCTGTCCGTGATACATCTGCCGTAATACTCCCCCCGTCTCTGGTAAGGCGCCTCCTCGTAGGCCGCCCGCTTGTGTATCCGGTATCGGATCACTCCCCCCAGGATATAGGGGACAAAGGAAATACAGAGCATGACCAGAAGCCCCGTCTCCATCTGCGCCAGATACGCCCCCATAAAACCATAATAGCATAAAAAGGTACCTGCCATACTGAGAGAACACCGCATCACATCCACCGCGCTCCTGATACCGGTATTGGCCCGCCTGATATCGTCCAGAAACTGATTGTCCTCATAACAGACAGGATCGATCCTGGACGCCTTCCTGTGCAGCAGGTTCCCCACCTCCTGCTTCAGGCGCAGCGTTGCCTGTTCCCCGGTCAGATTCTCCGCGGCATGTAAAAGCATGGCTGCGATGAAATAACCGCCCAGCACAATGGCAGCGCCATACACCCTGCCCGCAGAACCGCCATCCATCAGATCCTGCGCACAGTCAAACAGCCTCTGCTTGACCAGGACACCGGCGCCGGAAGCAATCTCCGCCAGGGCCAGGAACAGCACCGACACCCAGAAGATTCCCGGCGTGTTCTTCACACTGATCTTCAGCATATTTCTCATGATGCCGAAATAGCCATACTTTTTCTTCTTTCTCTGATCCATATCAACTCACCCCTTCTCCCCCTGATACCAATTCTTCTGACTCTCGTACATCCGCGCGTAATGCCCCTGCAGCTCCATCAGCTCCTGGTGGCTCCCGCTCTCAGACACCCTGCCGTCCTGAAGTACAAATATTTGATCCGCCAATCCGGTGGAGCCCAGGCGGTGGCTGATAAAAACGGTAGTCCTCCCTCTGCTGATCTGCTCAAATTCCTCATACAGCCTGCTCTCGCTTATGGGATCCAGGGCTGCCGTAGGCTCGTCCAGGATCTGAACCGGCGCAGGGCTCATCAGGCACCTGGCCATGGCCACCCTCTGCCACTGGCCCCCGGAAATGTCCACACTGCCGTTATCCAGCTTCCCCAGCGGTGTATCGCAGCCCTGGGGCAGGCTCCTCATTTCCTCCCAGATTCCCAGCTCCTTCAAATGCCCTTCCATCCGCCTGACAGAATCCCTGTTCTCCATCTCCAGGATATCCCCCAGGAGGATATTGTCTGCAACCGTGTCATAGTAGCGGGCGAAATCCTGAAAGACACCTGTAAACATCCCCTTCAGCTGTCCCTGGGTATATTCCCTCAGCTCCCTGCCGTTTATCAGTATTTCCCCCTGATACTCGTCATATAAGCCGGTCAGAAGCTTTGTGACCGTCGTCTTCCCCGCCCCGTTTTCCCCCACAAAGGCATAATGCCGGCCAGCCTCCAGCTTCAGGCTGAAGTCCTTAAGGATATCCTTGTCCGTACCGGGGTAGCGGAAGGTCACATGCCGAAATTCCAGGTTTTCAAATACCGGCGGCTTCTCCGGCAGGCTTTCCGCGCCCTCCTGTTCTTCCAGATTCGCAAAGACAGTCAGATCTTTCATATAGGCGGCGTAATGGGCCAGCGTGACCAGTGAACGCCCGATATTATTATGCATCAAATCTATCATTTCGTAAACAGCCTTGGAAAGGGCGATGAACACGCCGATCGTCAGGCCTCCCCTGCCCAGCTCCGCGATCAGGAAACACACCATGACTGTGGCAATGGTATTGGTGAGCACGGAGCTTGCGCCGTTCCGCGCCTCCTTCCGGGCGGTTGCGCCGGCATAAATTTTCCGGCATTGCGCCGCCTGCTCCTCCCACTTTCCATTTACATAATCCACATAGGCAAACAGCGCCCTCTCATGGATCGACTCCCTGTCCGTCATAATGCCCTGCAGGTATTCCCCCCGCCTGGCATACACCGCCGCCTCCTGGTACGCCTTATATGTCTTCTTCCCGCTGATAACAGAAAAGCAGAGCACCGGCAGAGACAGGAGCAGACAGCCGGCGCCCAGCCCCATGCTCTTTGCAAAAATGATCAGGAACACCCCTGTGATCCTGACAAGGCCGTTGATAAAGTTGCAGGTATGCTGCGTCATGTACCACACGTTTTTCTTCATGTCGGAGCTGACGCGGTTGGACAGTTCCCACACCCCTTCGTCCTCGATCAGGCTGAATTTCAGGCGCGCTCTCTTTTTGACAGCCTCCACGCTCATCTGGTACACTGCGCTGACTTCGATCCGCCTGGTCAGGATACGTCCGAAGCTGTAACCCATGCGCTTCCATCCCACGATCAGCAGCATGGCGGCAAGCAGCGGCAGCATTCCCGCCACCGTCTCCCCTCCGGTCACCAGTCCTATCCCCCTGTCGATAAATTCCGCCTCCACAAGCACCCACAGCACATTGACCACTCCCGTGAGAGTCTTCTGCGCCACCACCCCTATGGTGCAGAGCGGTTCGCAGGCTAACGGCATCCCCAGCAGATGCCGCAGCCCGTATTTCTTTGCCTTCAACTGAAATCCCATAACATTCCTCCCGCTTCAGGGGCCCTGCAGCTTTCACAGGGCCAAATCCTGTTTTTCCTGGATTCTTGAGTGCATGATACCATGTCAGCCCCCCGCCTGCAGGAATCTGGGACGAACAGCCGGAAACAGGGACAGAAAATTTTCCCTTTTTCCCCGTTATGTGAAAGCTCCGTCCCCTTTTTGCGATTTAACAGACAAAGGCCTTTTGCAGGGAATCATGCTATAATGAAATACGAAGGGAGAAGCTTATGGAAGACTCTGAAATCATTATCCTTCTCGGACAGCGCAGGGAATCCGCCCTGGACGAGATCATACACCGGTATGGCAGAATGCTCCGAAACTTCGCGGGGCGCATCCTGCCCACCATACAGGATGCGGAGGAATGCGTCAATGACGCCCTTCTGGATCTGTGGAATACGATCCCGCCGAAATCTCCGGCTTCCGTGGCATCCTACGCCGCCATGCTGACCAGGCGGCGCGCCATAGACCGGCTCCGCCATATCAAAGCCCAAAAGCGGGGAGGCGGCGTCTACCTGGTGGCCCTGGACGAGCTGGAGGACTGCATTCCCACAGCCGAAGCCGACACCGAATCCACGGAGGCGGTGAGAGACGCCGTCAACGACTTTCTCGCCTCCCTCGCCGCCAGGGACAGGCTGCTCTTTCTGGGGCGCTATTTTGCCATGGAATCCATCCAGGAACTGGCGGACAGAGAGGGCGTCACGAAAAACACCATCAACATACGGCTCTCCAGGATACGGAAAAAATTGAGGGCCTGGCTGGAAGAAAGGGGGATTTTCCTATGAGCATGACCGTCAGAAAAGCAGGCGAACAGCTGATGGACGCCATCGGGGACGTGAATGAACAATACATTTATGAATATATGGAAGCGCTGGACGGGGCAACCCGGCTTCGGAGAAAGGGAGGACGCCCCGGGAAACTGAAATACACCGTCGTCCTTGCCGCCGTAATGATATTGCTCCTGGGAACCGTCAGTGTGGCTGCCGTTTCCATGATCGGGCACTTTCTCGCAAACAGTGCCCGGGAACGGGAAGCCGTCCTGAAAAATTTCAGCGAGATCCAGGAGGACTATGCGCTTCCCATAGGCACCGTCCAGGAATACAACGGTGTGACTGCCACCCTCAACAGCGCCGTCCTGGAGGATCATAGTCTCCTGCTCAGCTATACCTTCGACTGGAGCGGGCTGGAAGGGGCGCAGGACGGTTCCTTCCACACATGGTTCCTGCCCTGGTTCTTCTATATCACAGAGGGGGATACCGTGATCTGCCATTCCGAATACACCCAGGGGCTGCACACACAGACCCTTCCCGGCGAAGCGGAAAACGAATTCTCGGACACCTTCCTGTACTGTATCAGCCTTGGCGAAACAGAGGGCCGTAGCCTGGCGGGCCGGGAGCTCTCTGTGCAGCTCCTCTATGCGGAAGACAGCGGCGGCTTTTCCAGCTCCTTCACTCCCAAAGCCTGCTTTGAGAACAGGGAGTGGCAGCCTGACACCACCTTTGAATTCCAGGGACATGAGATCACCCTGCACAGCGTCCGCGAATCAGCCCTGTATGTGACCCTGTTCATGGACTGCGACGCCATCGGCCGGGCGGAAGATGAATATATGTTTGTCCTCTCCGATGAGCTGGGCAATGATTACACAGTCTATCCCTATGAAACAGCAGACTCGGAATTCTGGTTCGTCAAGCCGGAATCCATGGGCAGGCAGCTGACCTTAAGGATCGTCCGCAGCGGACTTACCTCCGACCGCTATGGAGAGATCACGGATGACAGCTATGAAATCCTTTATGAATTGCCTGTCAATCTAAAATAGATATCCCTCTGTAAACTGACAGGTATTTTGTAAAACAGCGGACCGGCGCAGTGCAATGCTGCCCGGTCCGCTATCGTCTCATCTTTACCGTATCCAGTCCCAGGAAATAATCCGCAGAAACATGATAAAATTCACACAGGGAAATGGCCTTCTCTATCGGCAGCGCATTCCTTCCTGTCTCATAACGGGAATACACCCTCTGATCAATCTTCAGATAAGCTGCCACCTCCTTCTGCCTTAAGTCATGATCCTCGCGCAGCTCCCTCATCATTATCACATAGTTCTTTCTCATACCTTTCCCTCTTGCTAAAACCTTTTGATCGCCGTCTCATCCTTCGACGCCTCCATTTCCAGCGCCTCCCGGAGATGGCTCACGGTGACAGCCCCGCATCCGTCGCAGGCGGCCAAAAGCTTTGCCACACGGGCGGCGGCGGATATCCTGGCAGGGCTCAGCTGCACGGCATCCGCCAGGGCGCCGGTATCCACATCCTCCCCAAGGGGCAGGCCTCCCTCAAGCTCCTTCTCCCACAGCCGCTGCCGCCCCTCCCTGTCCAGATTGCGGAATTTCACGGCAAAGCGGATTCGCCTGACAAAGGCGTCGTCAAAATGATCCTTCAGGTTCGTGGCAAGTATCAGGATCCCGTCATACTCCTCCATTCTCTGAAGCAGAAAGGCCGCGGAGACATTGGCATACCTGTCGTGGGAATCCCGGACAGCCGTCCGTCTCGCAAACAGCGAGTCCGCCTCATCAAAAAAGAGCAGATAATGATTGCGGCCCGCCAGGCGGAAGATTTCATCTATATGCTTCTCCGTCTCCCCGATGTACTTGTCGAATACCTGCGACAGGTTCACCTTAAAAAGCGGCAGATGCAGCTGTCCGGCCAACATGGAGGCCGCCATGGTCTTACCGGTTCCCGAGTTCCCGTGAAACAAGAGCTGCAGCCCCTTCTCCCCCCGCCATGCCCTGGCCAGCCGGATGACCGTGTCCAGCTGCCTCCGGCAATCCTCCGGCAGGATCATTTCCTCCGGCTCACAGCTGTCCCTGATGATCCTTCCGAAGGCGGACGCCTCCTGATCCCCCTTCAGCCCCTCCATCCATACCCGGCGGTCTTCCAGCGTGCTCCCCTTTATCCCTGCCAACAGTGAAACGGCCTCCTGCCGCCTTTTCAACTCGCCGATATTCAGGTGGTACGGCTCCAGTAAACCCTCCTGCCACGGCCTCCTCTCCTCCTTGTCCACCCAGAGTTCCAGCGCCTTCCGCTTCTCCTCCCGGGTAAGGGCCTCCGGCAGGCAAAGCCGCACATCCGCATAAGCCTTTACCAGCTCCTCCTGTGACCGGGTTTGTGCCAGGAAGCAGACAGGGCTGTACCGAAAGGCCTCCTCCCGCTTCCATATACGCACCGCCTCCGCCGCCGGGAAGGGCTCCTGCGCCTCCTCCCCGGGCTCCATTACGATCACAGGTTCCAAAAGCCCGGCAATGAACTGCAGCGTCTGACGGATGCAGAGCTGCCGGGACATCGGGCCGCGGCACAACTGTGCCGTCCTGACAAACAGGCAGTCTGCGTGCACCCTCCTGCAGGCGCGCCGCACAAGGGTATGGCTTCCGCTTCCCCTGCTGCCGCACAGCAGGATTCCCAGCCTTTCCCTTCTTTCCAGAAGTCCGCAGAGCTTCCCGTACTCTTTCTCATGCAGGGGCAGAAGCTCTCCCTCCTCCGGTAGTCCCTCCTCCCGGCCCGCTGCGAAAAATTCATACCAGTCCTCCTGCAGCAGCCCGCCGGTGAGCAGGAAATGGAATACCGCAGGCTTCAGGAGCGCCGGACGCTGCAGAATCCCTCTCTCCTCCTCCCATGCCTCCCCCAGACGCCAGTCCATAAGCCCGGCCATGGGGCTGTTGCTCCCGCAGAAGCCCGCCACATCCGCAAAGTCTACCGGAAGGGCCTTTGAGAGCAGCTGCAGGGTATACTGCAGGCTGGGCCAATTCTCCCGAAGCCTGTTTCTACAGTCCACGCACAGGCCGCCCTCCAGCTCACAGCAGAAAGCAAACATCACCGCCCAATACTCCGTATCCGTAAGCGCAAAGCGTTCTCTCAGCCGGACTGCCGGGAGGAAGATTTCCGTACTCCTCTCCCGTTCCCGCTGCCGCTGTGCTCTCTCCCTGAAAAGCGCGGCTGCCTCCTTCTCCTGCTGCAGCAGCCAAAAGAGCTCTATATATTCCTGCGCGCACTCCTCCAGAGAGACAAAGCCCCTCCCGGAAACACTTTCCTCCATCCGGTATGTACCTCCCATTTCCGTTTCCTTTCAGTTCCTCACAGCAGCCGCAGGCTCTCTATGGGACACCCCTGCTTTGTCAGCTCTGACTCATATTCCGCCAGATAAGCGGTTCTGTCCAAAAAGCACTGCCCGTCCAGCCGGTCGGTTGCATGAAGAATCACAAATTCGATTTCCAGTCCTATGGGAACATTCCTTTTCAGCCATTCCAGATGTCTCTCCCTTCCCTTCTCAGGCTGTTCCCATATCAGCACCACAGCCCTCCCCCGGGCCGCCTCCTCTATCATGACCGCCTTTCTGCCTGTGAGGATTTCTGCCATTTCCACATAATAGCTGCAGGTGCCCTTTTTTTTTGCCAGAAAAATCCCCCTCTGCAGAAGCTTCCTCAAAACATCCTCCTCCACCTGCCTTGCCAGCTCCCCCCAGCCCAGCCACCGGGCCAGCCTGACCGCCTGGTTCCTGCCGCACAGCTCATGATCCAGCTTTTCCGGCAGTGAATCCATCAACGCTTCCAGCTCCAGATATATGTTCTGATGTACCGCAAGAAACCGCTGCAGCACCGGATTGTCCCGATAAATGGCAGGAAGGTAATCCGTAAAGCTCTCCCGGGGAAAGGACAGGTCATATCCCCGAAACGCCGCAGCCTTCCCGCTGCCAGGAGGAAGCCTTACGGCAAGCCTGGCATAGCGTCCCCCTCCGTTCCCGTAGAGCAGCATATTCCGGTAATTGGAATGGTACTGCGCCGTCTCCCTGTTCTTATTGAACCAGGCTCTGACGTCGTCCTGCAGCAATCTCTCCTGTTCCCCGTCTGTCCTGTCGAAAAGCCAGACGTACAGCTGGGGCACAACATCCCTTCCGATATCCAGGAAGACATGGTTCCACTCCGTCCCCTCCCTGCCGCTGTCATAGAGCCGGCTGACATAGACTGCCTCCTCTCCCTCTGTCTCCGCGGCCAGCCCGCCGTCGGTCTGTCTGAATTTATCGGCCCTTCCGCAATGCAGTAAACAGCGGGCGGATAAGCAATGTGTCGTCATTCGGCCTCCTTCCCCGTGCCATTCGCAATCTCAACCTTAAACACCGTGCCGGCCAGGCGGAAGGACTCTAAATACTTCTCCGTCAGATTCCGGTACCGCTCCCTGCAATATTCCGATTCCAGGGGACAGGCGGGGAATATCTTTACCACCATGCACCCCTCCTTCCATCCGGCCTCCGCCTTACGTATCATCAGCCCCGGTGTCTCCATGGCAAGCCTCTGAATATCCTCCTCTGTGACCATCCTGTCCTGGCGCGCAAGCATTTCCCTGATCTCCCGCATCTGTTCCGAAGGCTCCCTGGGATCCCGGCCCCCTGCGCCCGCCAGACGGTTTTCACAGGTGATATGGGGGAACAGCTCCGGCCGCTCCCACTTCGTGATCTTGCCCACGGACACATTTCCCTTCTCCCCCTCGCACAGGGCCAGGGAAATCAGGCGGAGGCCGTCCGCTGACGGAGGCGGGATATCTCCGTGCCTGCCGTCTCCCAGGACAATCCCATCCGCCTCCCAGTGCCACGCGTTGGGATATCTGTCCTCCTCCGGCTCCTCCCTCCGGTACAGACGATACCGCTTATCCTCCTGCCGAATCATCAGCTCCACACCGGATCGCATGGCCGTCCTCCAGGGCAGGTCGATCCTCTGTGACGCAACGCCTGTAACCCGGCTCTCCAGCTCCTCCTGAGGAACGTTTCCGGCAGTGCACAGCACCCTGACCTTTCCCGTTCCCTCATAGGATACCCATCGCTCCATACTGCCTGCCCTGACAGGGGCGTCCACACAGACCCTGTCCGTGATGTCTTCCCACAGCTCCCCCTTCCCGCTCTCCTGCTCCCGGCTTTGGGCCACCCTTTTATAAAACGTCAGCCTGCCCGTCCGGGCCAGATAGCTTTTCAGCTCCGCCCTGTGACAATCCCCGGTAAATTCCACCGTTTTCACACGGCAGACCGTATCCCTCTGGATGACCCCGGCCACATTCAGGCAGATCTTATACAGGACGGGCATCCTGTCATAAGCTCCCCGCCTGATCCGGCACCGTATCCTGTGTATCCCGTCATCCCGGATCCCTGAAACGCGGCCCATCCGCAGACAGATCATGCCGCTGTAGAGAAGCCCCGCCGTGTCATCCCGCAGCGCCTCCGCCTCATGCCACCGGCCCCTCAGTTCATATTCCCACACAAGCTGCACCAGCCGGAAGCCTTCCTCCGCCCTGTTTCTTTTCCCGCGCTCGTCCAGCAGCAGAAAGAAGCGGAAGTCGCTGCCCGGCCTCAGCGCCTTCTCCAGGCGGAAGGAAAAGAGCTCCCTCCCACAGCCTTCTCCGTCCTTCAGCGCAAACGGCGTCTTGCGGAGCAGACTCATGACATCCGCCTGATTGCCGCCAGAGCCCTGCCGGAAATCCACCAGCCGGTTCCTGCACAGACACACCTCCTCCTCCGTCTCGAACACCATCCTGTCCGCCAAAAGCTTTGTGCCCTCCGGCACAATGTATTCCTCCTCCGCGTCCTCGTCCAATTCAAAAAAGAGCCAGGCCCTCGCGCATTCCCCCTCATCGGGACGGATTCCCAGAAGCTTGAGATATTTCCTGAAATGGCTCTCCTGCACCTGATCCAGATAAAAGCTCTGCATATCCACAAGGAGCGCCCACATTTCCAGAAGCGTGATCCCCGGGTCAGATACCTCCGTGTGGGTCCACCACGGCGCCTGCCTGTGCAGTGTCTCCATCGCTTTCTCATATATTTCTTCATAGCTGCTGTCATCCAGCGATATCTGTCCCGGCATTCCCAGTATCCTTTCTGTCCCCCACCTGCCCCAAAGCCGCCCGGTCAGAGACAGTCAATGAGACACGGCAGCCCCTCAGCCAGAGCGGCCCCCTGCAGGATATCAGCTCCTCCAGCCATTGTCCCAGCTCCGGCCGCCTGCTCTGCAGCTCCTCCAGGGACGATTCCGTCAGCATAAGAGCCGCCCGGCTTCCGGGATGCTTCCCATATGTCAGCACCACCGCAAGTTCCGCCCTGTCCCTCCGGAAAGTACAGGATCTGACTCTCAGCAGCGGATACCTCTCCTGTATCATAAGCTCTATATCCATAGGCGTCAGCAGCCTTCCAAAATGCGCGAAATAATGCTCCGCCGCCTGCCTCCCGGACAGTACCGGGGCCCCCGCCCTGTCCCTGCGGATGTCCCACAGGCATACAGCCTCCAATGCTCCCGCCTCCCGGCTTTCCAGGGAAAAGGGCGTCCCGCCGCTGATCTGGCCGCCTGCTGGGGCGTTCCCCGATTCTTCCACATCCGCTTCCCCCATCTGCTGCCGTATGGGGACAAAATTGGGCAGAAGGCTGACGGGATTCTCCCAGCTGTCCCCGTCCAGCTCCACCCAGAAAGCCTCCTTTCCAAAAAGGGACTGCCTTCCCAGAAGCGTCTCCCGGCCAAACCAGATTTCCCTCCCCAGGATCATTCCAGAGCCATCCTCAGCAACCGTATGGAGGCGAAAGCCCTGCACCGGCTTCTTGCCGAAGGCCATCTCCCAGGCAAAACGGAGCTCCGCTCCCGGGCCCGCCCCGCAGACAGAAGCAGGCTCCGCTTCCGAATCTGCCCCGCAGGCAGAAGCAGGCTCCACCCCCGAATCTGACCCGCAGGCAGAAGCAGGCTCCGCCCCCGGGCCCGTCCCGCAGTCAGAAGCAGGCTCCGCTCCCAAAACCGTCCCATCGTCACAGGGGCTGCACCACTCCCCCGCATACCAGCAGTTATCCGGCGTTACCTCCCGGTCAAAGCCCAGGTACTTCTTTAACACCCCTGCCTCCCGGAGGCCCGGAACCTCCTGCCCCGCAGGCAGGAATCGTCTTTCCCCCGCGGAGAAATAAATTTCCTCCATCACCGGGACTGCCTTCCGGTAATACAGGGAGTACGCATTGCGCACCCGAAGCAGGCGCAGCCGGATATAAAAGTGCTCCTCTCCCTCCACGACGCAGGGCGCCATATCGTCGGGACGCTTCCACCGATGCCTCTTTTCCCCGGCGGCCTCCCGGGAGCAGGCCGTCTTCCAGGCGCTGCTCCCCGGCAGGGCCCGCCAGAGCTTCCCGTTAAAGTATTCCCACAGGGTATCCTCCACCTGCCAGTCCTGCACCTTTTCCACCGGTTCCAGCCAGGGGTACTTCTTATAATACCTCCTTGCAGCTTTCACGTCCTCCTCCCGGGGAAGCCTCTCCTCCATAAAAAAGCTTTCACGGAACCGGATGCAAAGCTCGTTCCCCGGTTCCGCCATAAGCCTGTCGCAGGAAAAATAGCAGCAGGCGGCCTCCTCGGGAGCATTGCCAAAGGGAAAAAGCCTTCCCTCCCCCTTCGCTCCTGCGTCCGTAATACACAGCTCCGGCTTCCTCTCCTCCGGCGCTTCCGTCAGGGTAAAGCCCCCGCACAGCATCCGCATCCACTCCTCCGAAAGCTCCTCCTCCGGCGGAATTTCCAGCCTGACCTCGTATCTGCCTCCCTCCAGGTTTCCCATAAATTCCGGTGTCCTTCCCTCCAACAGGAATCCCTTCTCCGTCTCCCGCCAGTCCAGCGGAAAGAGCCTTTCCCCGTCCCCCACGGCCCATTTCCCCGGGAGAGGGACAGAAGGGCGCCCCGGCTTCCGGAAATCCACTCCGAAGCAAACGTCCGCTTTCCCGTTGCACAGACCCTGAAAATACCATCGAAAGACCGGATGGGCCAGCGCTTCCCCCTCTGCCCGGAACGAAACGGGAGTATCCTCATCCTCCTCCCCCGCCTCATAGGACAGCCATGCGCTCAATCCCCTGCGGCAGACGGCATATTGCAGCCTTGCTGCGGTAAGCTGCAGGGGCCGGGTGGTACAAAAGCAGGTCTGATTCCCTTTTTCGGAGAGCGCATAAGCCTCTGAACCCTCCTCCACCCATCTGCCATGTCCCCCGCCGGAAGCCTTTACAAGCAGCGCACCCTGAAGCTCTCCCGGCTTCCCGCCGTCCTCCGGCACTGCCTGTAAAAATGCCAGCTCCTGCTTCTGCCAGATCTTCTCATAACGCTCCCTGTTCCTCTCCTCCATCTCCAGGAAAATATCTATGAGCACACTTCCCGCTTCCTCGCTTTCCGGTATGTATTCCCAGCCTGTCCCGTAGGCAAGCGCCAGCTTCTTTACCCTTGTCTGCCAGTTTTCTCTCACATAAGCCTCCTCTTACAGAGTGATCTCCACATGCCCTTCTTCCGTCTTTCCCACAATGCGGTAGGTGACAGCCACGAAAAGCTCCCCCTGGCTCCCCGGCAGCCTGTCCGCCTCCACGCGTATATCCTGTATGCGCTTCTCCCAGATGCGCAGGGAATGCCGAACCTCCCGGCAGATCATCTCCCTGGTCCTGTCATCCATACTCTCAAAGAGAAACTGATGAAGCTTTGTGCCGAACTTCGGATGCAGCTTTCTCTCACCAGGCTCTGTCAGCAGGATGATCTCCACAGACTGCCTGATATTTTCCCTGTCGCTGCTGGTCTCCACCCTTCCATGCTCCCCCGATATCTCAAAAGGGAACTGCCATCCTTCCGTCATACGAACCTCCATGATCCCAATCCGCGGAATCTCATATCTAATTCAGGTTGATCATGGCTCCCGACAGCTTCAGGGTTCCCTTGCTGCTCACTTTTACCTGGCTGCTGCCCTGGACAGAGATTCCGGCAGCGCCGTCCAGCGTTATCTCCTGCCCCTTGATCTGCACTTTAGACTGCCCCTGAAGCTTTACATTCTTTGCCTCCAGCGTCAGCTGCTCGCATTTCAGGACTATGGTTCCGTCCTTCTTCAGCTCAATGCTGCTCTTGCCGCATTCCAACCGCAGGGAGGACTGGGAGATCACACTTGCCTTACCGTTCTTTTTATCCAGGAGCAGCTGGTTTTTCTGATCCTTATCTCCACAGACAAGGCTCTGGTTCTCCTCGTCCAGCTTCCATTCCATATTTTGGGAACCGGATACCACAATATTCTCCTTTCCCTTCTCCCCGGAAAAAAAAACGCCGCTCCCATTCCTGGCCAGAAAAGCCTTTTTTACCTTATCATCCCTGCACATATCCTTCACAAACTGGCTGTCCTCGGGGAAACGGCAGCCTGTGACCACCGGGTGTCTGAAATCGCCTTCCGGAAAGGCCAGCCGCACAATATCCCCTTCCTCTGGCAGGAAAAAGGCCCCATGGTCGGCGCCGCCGCAGCATGTGAGTACAGGCACATTGTCAAAGATATCCATCTGGTCATCCATGACCGCTGCCTTTACCCTCACGTTCCCCTTTCTGGTATTGTCCGAGGCTGCCTGTACCGTCCCCCACAGCTCCCGGACAGGTTTCCTCCCGTCCTGCCCAGGAAAGGAGTAATTATATTCCGGATAATCGACGATCATTTCCATCTCTCCTCCCAAACTGTCCGTTCTTCCTTATGCTTCTCCCTAGAGCGTGTTTGAAAAATGCTTTCCTTGGGCTGTGCGTCACACTTTGTGGGATGCAAGCCCCGATTTGGGAGGCGTAGTGGGGCTACGTTGACCAAATTGGAGCGCCGCAGGCCGCGAAGTGGGGCGTGCAGACCGAGGGAATGATTTTTCAAACACGCTCTATATCCTGGATCCGGATACAGAAGTCCTGTAGCCTTCCTCATCCAACAGATGCCTTACTTCCTCCACATAAATCCTGCCCGACAGGCTGGATGCCTCCCCGTTGACGATCTCCACACAGATTCCCGGCATCAGCTCCGGCAGCCCTATGGTAACGGCCTCCATGCGGGCGCACCTTCCGGCCAGGCGGTCCATCAGGGCCTGAGCCCGCTCCTGCGCCTCCTCACCGGTATCAGGCTGCATATCCAGGCAGATCAGCTTATGGCTTCCCAGGGACTGCTTCAGCCTTCCGGTAAAGGCTCCCGGTACGCCCGGCCAGTCCGCCCTGCCTGAAAGCTTCTGATCCTGCCTGCTATACCCGCACACCTCTATCCTGCCTGTCTGTCCCGCCATGGAGACAATCCCGCGAATCTTCTGAAGCCCGTATTCCACGGATAATTCCACGGTATCACCGGCAGGCTTTCGCGCCTTCCTGAAGGTAAGCTCTCCCGCGCTGCAGAAGAATTCGTAGTCCAGGTACGCCGCCAGGCTGCACAGCCAGTCGTAATCCGTCATGTCCCCGGACACCCCGTCGGGGTTACATTTCCCCGGCAGGGCATCGATCGTCCTTTTCTTTATCAAGCTGCTGTAACGGCTGTCTTTCAGTATGTCGTTTACCAGCTGCTGGGCCTTTTTTGTTCCTGACGTAAAGAGCCTGCTGTTTTTCATCATCAGCCCCTTCACATCCAGGCAGATCAGCGTATAAGTCACATATTCCTGTCGGAAATCCTCCACCTCCACCTGATGCAGATAGCCCTGAAAGACCAGGGACGCTTTCTCTCCATAGCCGGTCTTGATCTCCACGCTCTGTCCTGCGTCCAGATACTTCTCCACCCCGGTGAAGCCCCCTGCGGAATATTTGTCGGCCAGGCAGGCCACCACCGCCATATCGGGATCCATCCCCACAGAGGCGATGATCTCCGCCCTCTCCAGGTATAGCCCCTCTCCGAACGGAATCTCCCCGGCAGCAGTGATGACCCGGACACAGGGTTCCAGGAAATCGCTGTATTTATCAGATAAATCCTTCCCGCTTATCCTGCCCATTCCCGCCTCCCTCTGATCGACCGCTCCAATGAAACACTCTCATTTTGTTCCCTCCCGGGCCCGGAATCTCCTCTCACATCCTGCCCCTCACGGGCACGGAATCCCCTCTCACATCCTGCCTTTCACGGCCCGGAATCCCCTCTCACAGAAGGCTCCTCCTGGGATTCGGGCTGCCGCTGTACTGCTGCCGCCATTGGGAAAGCCCGCCGGACAGCTCCGAATCCACAGTGCCCCCCGTCTTCAGGGTGGCGCCGTTTTCCAGGTGGATTTCCTCCCCCACGTAGAAGCCTTCGATGCAAATGCTCACCTGTGCCCGCACCGGCTTTCCGTCAGGGGCAAACATGGTGTAATTTACGCTCATCTGCTTCAGCATCCCGGCTACCGCGATGGTGCCCCAGAAGAAATAAATCTGTTCCGCCGGATGTGTCTTTGACCTGGTCACAGTGGTTCTGCCCCTGGAGGAAACAGAGGAGCCCGCATACTTTTCCGTTGTGTTGGTATAGCGGTATAACTGCCGGATATCCTCCCGCACATCCCTGTAAGAAGTCTGGTACAGATCCGTCAAAGTATTGAAAAATAAAGTAACGGAAAGCCTCGTCAGATCCCCGGACTGCCCGCCCACAGAGTCCGCCAGGGGATACTGCATCCCCATAAGCCTCCCCATCTGCATCCATGCCAGCTTTTCCCTTCCGCTGACCCGGGATATCTCCGATATACCGATAGCCTCCTCAATGGATATTTCCGCAGGGTTAAAAGGGACTTCAAACCCTCCGTCCAGCTCCAGATGCCCGTTGACATAGGGGCCGATATATGCCTTTTGCAGCTCCGCCAATACCGTTACCTGCCTTTCCGGATCCGTTCCTGCCGGATGCGTTCCTCCACCTTCTCACATACCCGGAGCGATACCGCCGGTATCAGCGCCCTCTCCATGCTGCCCGCCCCGAACATCTGCCCGATCTGCCTGGCTGCCAGGGAAGGGCGCGACCTGTAGTAATCCTGCTGCTCCTTCCACTGCCTCTGCACCGCCTCCCTGACCAGGGGAACCAGCATTTCCCTTATGCGTTCCCTCTCACGGGCGGCATCCGGCAGCTTGCCGGCTTCCATCCTGCCCCCTTTTAAGCGGGCATATTCCATATGGAGCCCGGGCGCAGCCGCCACTCTCATAACACTGGTTCTCATCCTGCATCTCCGCCCTTCCTATACCACAACAAAGCTCTCATAGCTTACGTCAAACCGGTTGGTGAGGATGGTGTTCTGCTCTGCACTCAGCTCCCCCACCTCCCATGCCTTCAAGACCAGTCCCATAAAGAGATAGCTTTTCAGGGGAATTCCCAGATTGTCCATGACGATGAGGTTCAGAGGCCCTTCCAGGCGGCACCCTGTGAGGCGGAAGGGATGCTCCACTCCCTGGCAGACCCCCTTTTCCATATGCAGTATCCGCTCGCTGCTGCAGTATTTCGGAAAGATATGTACACTGGTGTTCAGCCCGCCTTCATGGTAAACCTCCGTTTCCACCTCCCGGCTGATTCCCGAAACCTTTTGAAATCCCATAATGATATTATTCAGAAAAACGATAAACCGATAACCGGGTATGGGATCTGTGATGGGTAATGACAATTGCTCCATAAGCCTCTCCTCCTCTGTCAGATTCTGAACAGATTATTTTCTCCGTTTATCTCCCTGTTGATCCGGCTGATTTCTTCACAGTATTTCTTCCTGGACAGACAGGGGATCCTGAGAATGTCCTCCTCCCGCCAGTGAAAGTAATATCCTATGAAGGAGATCTCCTGGAACAATTCCGCCCGGCCGGTGACAGTCATTCCCTCAAAACAAAATTTAGCGTGTCTGTAAAGCTCCTGTTGCAATAGGGGCACTGTACCTGTATCACAGGCTCCTCCGCATGATTTATAGTCTCGTACATATTCTGCAGAAACGCGAAGTCATCCGTAAACAGCCCTGTGATCACATCCGGAAGGATCTGATCCATTCCTTCCAGCCTGGACACTACCCGGGACAGAAGGATCACAGGGAGATAATCTGCATTTCCCATTGCTTTCGCCGCCTCAATCTCGTCCAGCGCCGTAGCCAGCTTCATAGCGCCTCTGCGGTGGACATTTCCCTCCTCGTCCACATATCCTTTTGGGAGCGTGAATTCATACTCTGTCTGTAAAAACATCTATCGTCGTTTCCTTTCTGCGGCCTGTCGGTCTCCCGGGCAGAAGGCGTGTGCCCCCCCGCCTGCTACTTGTCACGGGTCACGCCCTCGTGGGCAAGCTCCAGGGTCTCTACGGCTACCTCGTTGCTGGTGGCGTTAAAGTCCGGCGCCGTATACTTGGTAGGCCATGCCGAGATCACAGTCCACTTTGCGATTTCCGCCTGTTTGTCGTCATGAAGGCTGATCACCACGGTCTTACGGTTGATCGTACCTCCCTCCACCTCCTTCATCCAGTTGTACAGCTCCATGGAATCGGTCATGCCCCATTTCAGCGTAATATTGCCATACTTTATCAGCCCGGGCTGCTTTCCCACCGTATTGACGGCAAAATTGCCCTCCCGGTACTCAATAGGATCCGACGAGATATCCGGCGCGCTGACTTCAGAAAATCCGCCCACCGACTTGCCGTCGATGGTGACATCATAATTATACTTTTTAAAAGGATATACCATTGCCATCTAATCGTCCCTCCTTATTGTGCGCTCTCCATCTTCTGTGTGATGCGGAAGATCACGAATTCTGCAGGCCTCACCGGCGCTACGCCAATGACGCAGATCAGCCGCCCGTTGAGGATGTCATCCTCCGTCATGGTACTCTTTCCGATATTGATAAAGAACGCTTCGTCAGCCGTGCTGCCTGCCAGGGCGCCGTTTCGCCACTGTGTCGTGAGAAATACCCGGATGGTTCCTTCCACCCTGGACCACAGCATCTCGTCGTTGGGCTCAAACACTGCCCAGCCCGTGCTGGCGCGGATGGATTCTTCGATAAAGATAAAAAGCCTTCTCACATTGATGTACTTCCAATTCCCGTCGCTGGAGCATGTCCTTGCTCCCCACACCCTGATTCCCTGCCCGGGAAGGGCCCTGATGAGATTGATTCCCTTGGGGTTCAGCTTTGCCTGCTCCGCTTCATTGTACTTTACGGAAAGGCCCGTACAGCCCCGCACTGTCTCATTCGCAGGCGCCTTGTGCACCCCTCTTGTGTTATCCGTCCGCCCGTAGATCCCCGCCATTGCACCGGAGGGCGGCAGATACACGCTGCGCCTTGCAAGGGGGTCATAGCACTGCAGCCAGGGATGGTACATTGCCGCATAGCTGGTATCCACATTCTCCCGAAACTCCTGGAGATCCGATACTTCCTTATCCTCCGGGGGCATATCCAGAATGGCAAACCGGTTGCCCATACTCTCGCAGTGTCCCACAAGAGCGCTCTGCACCGCCTTATCCGTAATGCCGGGGATTGCCATGATGCTCACATCCGAAAGGGTCTGAAAGGCTGTAAGCCCCGTCCTCGCATCCGGCGCCCCGTCATTTCCCACATACACGGAGGCGTCAATGTCATCGGAAACAGCCCCGTCGTCCCCGTCCTCCAGAGACAGTGAAAAAGCCGGCTCCTCCTTGTCCAGAAGCCCCTCGATCATGCCCGGGGCCAGATTCCCGCTCTTAGACGCAATACGGATGATCTGGGATTTCTCAACCATATTGTCCACAAAATTACTGCGGGCAGGGTTAAAAGAAATACCATCATACTGCTCGGACGCCGTGTCGTCCTGTATGGCCAGCGCCCACTCCGCCAGATACAGGAATACTTCAGGGGGATTCCCCCCGGGCACAGGCGTATCTCCTCCGGGCGCGGGTGTATCCCCTCCGGGCGTGTCTCCCCCGGGCCCGGGCGTATCCCCTCCGGGTGCAGGCGTATCCCCTCCGGGCGTGTCTCCTCCGGGATAATTCAGCTCCCCGGCTGCATCATCCAGACGCTTTAAGGTAATCTGATTCCCACGGATTTCATGTACCAGCGCAAAGAAGAAGGGGTTTCCCTTCCCTGCCTGCTGCAGGCAGACCATATCCCCCTCCTGAAAGGCGGATGCGTCCTGCAATTCCAGGAGAAGCACTGTTTCCGCATCCGCATCTTTCCCGATTGTGGCTGTCCCCGCCTTCCGCTCCACCCTCGTCCGATTCCTGTTCAACAGTGTAAAGCCCGCCCGGATACTGTTCCCCCAGGCTCCGGGGTTTGAAGCTGTGAGCTCCAGGAAATATTTTCCGTCCTCCCGCGCAATACCGCCCTTCGCCTCCACAGCGGCCGCATTTCCCCGGGCATCGCATTCGCAGACTCTCATAACATAGCAGGCGGAACCTCCATTGTTAAAAAATTGCTCCACCGCATAAGGCAGGAAACGCTTCTTCCCATAAATCCGCTCCGGCAGATAGCCTCCAAACCGTCTCTGATAATCCGCCATGCTGGTGATCAGCACCGGCAGCCCCTTCACCGGCCCCTTCTGCGCCATTCCCACAAAGCCCGCGGTGCTGGTGCCGACTCCCTCCATGGCCTTAATTCCGGAATCAAATTCTTCCACATATACGCCGGGTGATAAATATTCTGCCATATTTCTCCTTTCCGCCGCTCACAGACGGCCTTAAAATATATCATGTAAACACACAGGCCGCTCCTTACAGAAGCACTGTAGGCTGCAGGGGCGCCGATGCCTGTATGCTCCCTCCGTATAAGCACTGCAGCCTGGAATCCATATTCAGAGCCTGCTTTCCCTTTATCTTTACCTTTTCACAGGCTTCCGTCCAGTCCTGCAGAGTGCAGGGAATACAGGGCACAGGAGTAAGCACCCCCAGCGCCGCGGCTGTAGCTGCAGCCACCATGGGATTGGCAGGATTGGAGCACATGCCAAAGGGCAGGATGTTCAGAAACGGGATATGGTCGGACTGCACCGCTACGGGAAGCATGGACTTCACCTTTTTATCCGGCAGCACCATGATCGGCGCCGGCATGTTTCCAAAGCTGCACCTTAAAATCGTCCCCTGTATCACCACCGGCTTCATCCCGATTCCCTCCATCTCTCGCGCTTTCCGGCTTCCAGCCCTCCTGCGCACTCTTACACTCCTTCAAGCTGCATTTCCTGTATGCGCTTCCCGGTCTTATTTCCCGGCTACACTCTCCGGTCATGCCTTCCTCCTGCGCATTACGTCTTTCTTTCCACATCATAATTCCGCTCCCGCACCTCGCTCACCTTCCGCATCCTCCCGGACTCTATCAGCACGGGTGCCGCGTTCAGATATACGGCAGGCTGCAAGGGGCGGTTAAAGCTTCCCCAAAGCCGTATCTTAAACTCTGCGCTCTCCCGCAGAAAGGAAAGCTGTACATCCTGCCTTCCCTCCTGCTCCAGAACCGGATTGTCATACACCGCCCGGACGATTTCATTCAGCAGGGCCTTTATCTGCTCCCTGCGCACTCCGCCGAAGCGCCGGGCCTCATTACAGAAGACCAGGAAGGAAAGCTCTACCGCCTTGGCGGGGAAACGTCTCACGGTATCGCTGACCGCCTCCTCAAACGTGGGCATCGAAGAAAAGTCCTGAATGTCATAGAGATAGACTCCCACCCGATAATCCGTCTCCTCCCAGGGAGAAGCAAATAAGATCAGCTCCCTGTCCTGCACAAGCCCCGGGCAAAGTTCCCTGCGCAGCAATTCCAGAAGCCCTTCTCCTGTCAGAAGGATTTCGCTGCTTAAATACCTCTGACTGCTGTCCATGAGATAGCGACCTCCCTGTTGCGGCTGCGCCGCTTCCCTTTGCCAAGCGTTACGGCTATTCGGAAGGTTCCCTCCTCCACATTCTGCAGGACAGCCTCCTTATCAATCTTCCGGCCCTCGCACACATCGGGAAACAGCTCCTCCGGCCCATGGATGACCTTATACCGCTTCCTGTCACGCTCCCAGTACGCGTAGGAGCGCTCCTCCCATACCCTGCTGCAGCGGAGAAATACCTCCTCGCCCGGAAATCCGTGGGAAATTTCCTCCGAATACAATACCTGTCCCTTCCGGTAACGCTTCGGAATCTGGATCACGGCCACCCCCCTGTGGATACAGCTCTCCCTGTCCGCCTCCAGGAGCTCCCAAAAATGCTCTTCCGTCAACAGCTCCGGGGGCATGGGAGGCATCCCCGGAGGCAGCATACCGGGCCCCGCAGGAGACGGCCCGGGCGGCAATACTCCCGGCATCACAGGAGGCGGCCCGGGCGGAGGAAACGCAGTTTTCCAGAGCTGCTTCAGAAGCCCCCTCCACCGGATATCCAGAATCCCATGCTTCTCTGAAATGCTTCTCAGCAGTTCCTCCTCCCAGGGGCAGGCCGCCATAGGACGGATAACCTCTTCCCCGGGAAGGGAAAAGACATATTTCCCTCCGTCCTTCCCTTCGGCTTGTTCCAGTCTCAGGCAGGCAAGCGGAACCCAGCCTTCTCCCCGTTCCGGCTCTCCCAGCCTTCCCAGACAGTCCTTCACCGCCTGGCCATAGGATACCGCAGTATCGACAGAAATCTGACAGGTGGGAATTTCCACCGTCTCGCCGTTCTCCGTGACAATCCTCAGGTCACTGAGCTCCAATATCACAGGCAGCCTTCTGTTCTCCTCCGTACAGATATCCCATTCCCGCCGCAGAAGCCCCAGGCATACTGCCCGCTCCTCCTCAAAAGCCAAAAACGGCGTTCCCGACTGGATGAAGACCGCTCCCTGAAGCTTTGCCATTCCGTGCCACCCGATACTGACATTACTTTCCCGGGCGGCTCTCACCTCCATACGGATCCTGAAAATGCTGTCCGTAGGAACAGCCTTGGGAGCCTGCAGAGCCAGCATCACCGGCCCTGACTCGTACAGTATCCTTTCCTCTGTGAAAAACTCCTCATGCCAAAGAGCCTCCCTTTGCAGCTTCCGAAGCTCCTCTCTCCTGTAAGCCCCGAAGGAACAGGTCTCCGCAATCACCGACGGCCGGTTCCGCCCTCCCGGCTCCAGATAATCGCGCTCCGTCTCTACGGTACTCTCCGCATACCGGATTCCCAGAATGAAGCTGCCCACAGTCTCCGGTGAAAGCCCTTCTATGTCCTCGGGCATGATCTGCCTGTCCTTCTGCACCAGGAGGATCCTTCCCCAGGGATCTATGGCGCTTCCTCTCGTAAGCCACAGCCCTCCATCCCGGGCGGCCTGCACCGTCAGCCCCTCGATAATACCCCAGCCATGGAATTTGCGGTTCATAAAATCCAGCTTGCTGCTCACATACCTCTGATCCCTGATAAAATCAGCCGCATGAAGAAGTTTTCCTGTATAATATCCGCTTTTGAGAAACACACCGCTGCCTGTGCCTTCATCCTTCTCCATAGAAACCCTCCAGTTTGTAAAATGTTTCTCCTATATTTTAACAATAATGTAATAATTTTTCATTATTTACTATCCTTCTGTAGTAATAAACAAAAATAATGTCAAATTATTGCCGTTCTCAGGAGCGGCACAAACAGGAAATCCCCTGCAGGTTTCTGCCATGCCTGCAGGGGATTTCACAACACCTCGTGTTTACATTAAAGCCATTCTTTATTTTTAACCTCATTTCTACTACAAATCTCGAGATTAAAATTTTCATTTTCAATCTTGTTCCGCCTGCGGCCTGCGTTTTTCCACCAGGCCGCAGGAATTCTTCTCAGGGCAGTATCCCAGCCTCTTACACTTCGGCTCACAGTAATGATCCACTATGTAAGCCCATTCCTCTGAAATATCCCTCAGCCCTGACAATACATCCTTCAACATATCCCGATACTCCCAGTTTGCCCTGTTACAGAGACGCTGCTGGCACATATCCATGATGTTCCGCAGATTCCTCTTATCAACGATCCTGGTCTCCATACCCAGCGGCAAAAGCAGCGCCGCATCCTCCCTGGGAATATGGCATTCCTCCGTCAGATACCGGGTACAGTCCCGAATTTCGTCAATACACTTTCTGTAGCGCATTTCCGCCTCCGGGTTCTGCTCTACAGATTTCGGAATGACATACTCAAAACCATTATAATTAATATACCTTGTGCTGGCCTGCAGGCGCGTGGGCGCCCCTCCGATATGGGTATACCATTCGCGTATCACCCTTGCGGAATAGCCTTCCATGACCATCTCCACATTCACATATTCCAGAACGCGCCCATGGCCTGAATTCAGGCAGTCCAGCCCTCTCCTGTAATTTTTCTCCCTGTCCCGAATGTCTCCGCCCCAGCACACTCCTGCCCTCTGGCCCATCAGGGTAAGCGGATCCCTCGTTGTTTCCTCTAATATGATTATTTTTCCCATTTCCTGATTCCTTTTCTTTGTCCTGCAGAAATCCTACTGCTGATAAACGATCGTATCCGCCATCTCCTCTGCTTTCCGGCGGGTACTCAGCAGGCCTGCAATGGCCAGGCCGAAATCAATGGCAGTCCCCATGCCCCTGGAGGTGATCACATGATCCGATATCTCCACCGGCCCCGCAGAGATGACAGCGCCCTCCAGATGGCTCTCAAAGGTCGGATAGGAACAGGCCTTCCTTCCCTTTAAGTACCCCCTGTGTCCGAAAATACTGGGAGCAGCACAGATGGCCGCAATATACCTGCCTTTTTCATAAAAGGCTTCCATCTGCTCCATCAACGGCTCAAAAGCCTCCAGCCTCTTTGTCCCCGGCATACCTCCCGGCAGGATCAGCATATCGTAAGTATCCACGTCCGCCTGTTCATAAAGCATGTCCGCCTTCACCCCGATACCGTGTGATCCCTTCACCAGTGTGTCCTCCATGATAGATACCATGTCAATGCAGACCTCACATCTGCGGCAGATATCCACCACCGCCAGCGCCTCTATCTCCTCAAAGCCCTCCGCTAAAAAGATTGCCGCCTTGCCCATAATGTCATCCTCCTTTTCCATTTGTGAACAATATATTAATTATACACTTTCAGGCCAAATAATTCAATTATTGCTTGGGAAAACAGAAAATATATGATATAATACACACAAGAGAGGTATCTTATGGAAATAGAACGAAAATTTACGATCAGGCAGCTTCCCGCCAACCTGGGCAGCTACCCATTTCATCATATCGAACAAGGATATCTTAATACCAACCCTGTAGTCCGTGTCCGCAGAGAGGACGAGGAATACTATCTGACATACAAAGGAAGCGGCATGCTGGCGCGGGAAGAACATAATCTGGTATTAAACAGAGATTCCTATTACCATTTACGGGAAAAGGTGGACGGCAATATCATTTCCAAAAAGCGCTATCTTATCCCGTTAGAGCATCCCGCCTTTCGCCCGGGCTTTCCAAAACCGCCCGACGACTATTCACTGACCATCGAGCTGGATGTGTTTGACCCGCCTTTTGCCCCTCTCATACTGGCCGAGGTAGAGTTCGGCAGCAGGGAAGCGGCGGAAGCCTTTGTCCCTCCGGACTGGTTCCAGGAGGATGTGACTTACCGCCAGGAATACCACAATTCTTATATGGCAATGCAGCTCTGGCAATGAGACGGGGCTGAAGATAAATGCAGCGGGAGCCGTCAGACGGCCCCCGCTAATTGCTGCTTCATTGTAAACTTCTCATGATACATCATTCTGTCCGCACGTCTGGAAGTATCGTTGATATCGTAATCCACACGCCTGTCATAGAGCTCATATCCACAGGCTATCCTGATCAGGATGTCCTGATTTTCCCGGTTATATTTTTCACATTTATCCTTCATCCTCCTGATACGGTTCTTGCAGTCTTCCAGGCTGTGATGCTTCAGCAGCACACAGAATTCATCCCCGCCCATACGATAACAGCGCCCGCTGTCACCAAAACACTCGCTGATGATCCTTGCGCTCTCCTTAATATACTTGTCCCCCATTTCATGGCCCAGCGTGTCATTACACCTTTTCAGATCATTCAGGTCACACATGACCACGATACAATGCTCCGGGTCAAAATCACTGCTGCCAGTATCGTCCGCATATGCCGTCCTGTTGAAAAGCCCCGTCAGCTGGTCATGATACGCCATCTTTTCAAAGCTTTTCGCCTGCATACCAATTTTCATCAACTCCCTGGCCTCCTGCATTGTGCTGATGCCGATCACCAGATTGTAGATCAGGAAATTCAGGATTCCCAGAAAGCTCTGAAATTTCCCCCTTGTCACATAATAGATGGTCAGGTCAAGCACCAGGCCCACGGCACACAGCAGAATACAGAAAATATTCTTCTTCAGCTTACCGCTCAGGCCCACGGTCCGAACCTCTCTTACCAGCATTATGATACAGACCCCAGCCAGAAGGAGCAGCAAAATATGCACCATCCTGAGAAGCTGCCGCATGTCGGCAATGTGCAGAAGCTGTGCCGCTACGATCACCAGGGTTCCCGCAATGCCCGCAATGCAGGGGACGTTCCATATGGCCTTCTCCGAACTGCTGTGCATCTGTCTCATAAAAATACAGTAAGGAACCGTCATCAGGGCCAGCAACATAAAGTCCGCATAGGAAAACGCCACCCTGCCCGGAATCAGCAGATAAAAGACATTGGTGTCCACTACCTTCCAGCAGCCCAGCAGCACCGAAAAGATGCCCAGAAACAGCAGGCTCTTGTCAACTTCCGTATTCCGCCTGTTATACAAAATATATAAGATATAAAAGGCCCCTGTGAGGATTGCAAGCACCGCACAGATAACGCTTGGCAGCGCTGCCAGGATCCTGTCCCTGCAAATGGCGTAATGGCTTCCCAGTCGGAAATCCGGTATAAATTCATTGGAGGACTTATACGCAGGTATGATTTCGATGGAAACCAGCTTCCCCTCATCCTCGTCCGACAGCATCACAATATTCCACACACAGCCCGTAGTACTTCCAAAGGCATTATGTCCATCCGGCCTGATGCTGTAAACCGCCTCCCCGTCCAGCGTTACAGTGACCAGCTGATGCAGGGAAAAGAATATCAGGGAGGAATCGGAGGCGGACAGCTCTCCCAGCCGGAAGGTGTAGACTGACTTCTGTCCCGTAGGGCAGGCAGCGTCGAAAATGACCTCCCTCCGGTAATCCGTTACCTCCTCAAAGCCTCCCGGCTCCTGTCTCTCCCGGACATCCATCCGAAATGTGGCAAGCATAAAGCAAAATACCAGGACACAAATGCAAAGAACGATCAGATAACTGTACTCTATCACCTTTTTCATGCCGCTCCCCCCTTTCTTCCGTATATAGCCTCGCTTAGTTTCCCCTGCATCTGCCTCTGCGGCCGATTTCCCGCAGACTGCACACAAATATTTCACCGTGCGTTCCACGTTCCGTCCGTTTCCCTTACCGGATCAGATAGGCAAAATATACTCCGTAACCGGCCAGCATTGCCGCTCCCCCCAGCCTTCCGAGGCGTCTCCGCCTGACCACACAGATCAGCAGGAATACCGCGGCGGCAATCGCAGCCACACTGTCCACCAGAAATTCCCCCCTGTATTCCACCGGCGTGATCAGTGCGGAGGTTCCCACAACAAACAGGATATTAAATATATTACTGCCCACGATATTCCCCACAGCAATATCCGCCTTACCCTTTAGCGCGGCTGTCACGCTGGTCACAAGCTCCGGCAGGGAAGTGCCGAAAGCCACAATGGTAAGGCCGATCACCCTGTCGCTCATGCCAAACAGGACAGCCAGCTCTGTGGCCGCATCCACTGTCACGTCGCTGCCGAAGACGATCATAACGGCGCCCGCTGCCACCATAAGGAACAGCCTGGCAATATTGCCCTTACGCTCCGCCCGCTGCTTCTCCCGGGAATCCGCGTTCCCTGACATGCGCATCAAATACCACAGATACAGGAGCATGAATGCCCACAGCACCCCTCCCTCCGGCCGGCTTACCCGGTTATCGGCCAGTCCGAAAACTGCCAGAAGCACAGTGACGGCAATCGTAAAGGGAATCTCATATTTCACGGTGGAGAGCTGCACAGGAATCGCCCGGATCATCGCTGTCAGCCCCAGGATCACAAGTACGTTCAGGATATTGCTGCCCACCACATTTCCTATGGTGATCCCCGCGTTTCCCTTTAACGCGGAAGCAATGCTGACTGCCGCCTCCGGCAGGGAAGTGCCCATAGCCACAATGGTAAGTCCGATCACCAGCTGAGGAATCCCGAATTTATCCGCTATCCCTGACGCCCCCTCCACGAACCAGTCCGCGCCCTTCATCAACAGTACGAAGCCTGCCGCCAGCAGTACAAGCTGTATTACAATATGCAACCCCTTCTGTCCCTCCTTATATGACCTAGAAATTCCTGTTCCGGAACAGGCTTGGAGAAGTAATAGCCCTGAAGGTAATGACAGCCCAGCTCCTCCAGGATATCCAGCTGCTCCCGTGTCTCCACGCCCTCCGCCACGACGTGCTTGTTCAGCTCCTGCATCATGGACACCGTATGCCGCAGGGCACACATGGCGCGCTCGTTTTCCATGGCGTACCACACCACGCTCTTATCCAGCTTCACAATGTGGAAAGGATATTTTAAGACATTCGTCAGGTTGGAATATCCCGTGCCGTAATCATCCAGGGAGAACGTAACGCCCCCTACCGTCATCCTCTCCATAATATTCCAGAGAATGTCCCTTGCGATCACCGTCTCCGTCACTTCCAGGTTAATGCAGGAATAGGGGATCTCATATTCGTCCATAATGCCGTATAGCATCTCGCAGATGTCCTCCTGCATGCACTGCACAATGGACAGGTTGATATCTATATGGTCAATGCCCTTTTCCCATATTTTCTCCCGGGCCATCATCTCACATACCGTTCGGAGCACAAATTCCCCAAGCTTTAAGATCATGCCGTTCTTCTCCGCCAGGGGAATGAATTCATCAGGGCTGATAAAGCCCAGCTCTTCGTCAAAGAGACGGACCAGTGCCTCCGCGGAACGGTATCTCTTTTCCTCCGTCGAGTATATCGGCTGGTAAAACACCTGGAAAGTGCCGTTGTCCAGCGCCTGCTGCATGGCCTGCTGTATGCGGTTCTCACGCCGCATATGCTCCAGAAGCTCCCCGCTGCCATGAAACACCCTGTCGTCGGCGTTCTCCACCTGGAAAACTCCGGCGCAGTCAATGGCGTCCATCACATCCTCTATGGTAGACGCCTCCTCCGGGCAATCGACCTGTAGGATGCTGATCTTAATCTGGATATTCATGCCTCCGGACACCACCGGCTGGTCAAACTCCCGCTGCATGGCCTCTATGGCCTCCTCCGGCTTGCCCTTTTCACCCACCATTACCGCAAAGCGTCCTTCAGAGATGGAGAACAGAAGACTGGGCTTCACCGTAGCCTTCAAATGCTCCAACGCCTGTTTCATCATCACCTGGCAGAAGCTTACCCCTGCCGTCTCGCGTACGATCTGGTAATTCCTGACCGTCACCACCAGCAAATGGAAACGTTCTTCTGCTTCGATTGCGGCGTTTACCACCTTTTCAAAGCCCCTTTGATTGTAAATCCCCAAAAGCTTGTCCTCATCCTCATCCGGATTTTCCAGAGACATATACAGCACCAGCAGGGACAGAGAAGTGGCATATTGCAGCACCAGCACATGGGGGACAAATATCTGTGTCAGGATCCCCGCCGCCGACGCCAGCAGGTACATATAGACTGCAGATCTCTGCCAGAGCGTCATCTTCGCCCGATATCGCACAGTAACAGCGACCGTTGCAGCCATGTAGGTGACGGCTGAGATATACAACAGAAAAAAGCCCGGCCCGTGCCCATAGCCCTCAGCCGGATTATAATAGAATATCAGCTTCGTCAGGGGCGAAGTGCAGATCAGCGAAGCCGCACATGCCACAGGGACATACAGTACCAGCTTATCCCTGCGCGTCCACAGCTCCCTGCGCCTGGCCAGGGTCAGCAGATACATATAATACAAAAAGGGGGCGGCATTGAACAGAATCAGGTAAACAATATTCACCGCATTGACGGCAAATGCCGGCAGCCTGTACTCATCAATCGCCACGGTAATAATATCCAGCACACCCGTGAGCATGGACAGCCAAATCATCCTTGTAAACACATAGCTCTGGGGCTGCCTGATCGTTTTCCTGTGATAATAATGAAGCAGAATGACCGCAGTGAGAATGATAGCCGCGATATCGTAATGAATAATATACCTCACCCTAATCCTCCATTCCAAAGTGATCAGCCACAGGGACAGCCTGTATCTTATGCGGATAGTGGGACTCGAACCCACACGCCCTGCGGCACAAGAACCTAAATCTTGCATGTCTGCCAATTCCATCATATCCGCCCGGCGCCGCGGCACAGCCGCAGCACTTTAATATCTTTATTATACTCTTGCACCTTCTGCCCTGTCAATGTCCGTTTCCCCGATACGGCTGATGATGTTTCTGTTTATCCTGACCAGGAAAAAGGTCGTCATTCCCACGCTCATCAGCTCGGCAATGGGAAAAGCCCACCAGATCAGGTTCACATTACCGCTTAAGGAGAGGAGATACGCCACCGGCAGCAGCACACAGAGCTGCCTGGCAATGGACACGAGCATACTGTAGATACCGTTCCCCAGCGCCTGGAACACGCTTCCCACCACGATACAGTAACCGGCAAAGCAAAAGCTTAAACAGATGGTGCGCAGCGCAGGCACCCCGATCACCAGAAGCTCCGGGGTGGCGTTAAACAGCCTTATCAGCTGCGCCGGGAACACCTCCATGACGATCAGGCCCGCCAGCATGATCCCCACCGCATATCCGATGCTGCTTTTCATGGCCCTGACCACACGCTCCCTGCTGCCCGCACCGTAATTGTAAGCGATGATGGGCACCATCCCGTTATTCAGCCCGAAGATGGGCATGAAGATAAAGCTCTGAAGCTTAAAATATACACCGAATACCGTCTGCGCCGCCCCGAAAGCACCCAGGATCAGATTCATCCCGTAAGTCATCACAGAGCCGATGGCCTGCATCACTATGGAAGGGATTCCCACCTTATAGATATTCGCAATGAGATGCCCGCTGGGACGGAAGCCTCTGAAGCTGATATGAAGCTCCTTATTAAATTTCAGGTTAAAGAAAACAGCCAGTGCGGCTGCCACCATCTGCCCCGCAACCGTTGCCGCTGCAGCGCCGGCGACCCCCATTTCAGGCATTCCGAAATAGCCGAAGATCAGGATTGGATCCAGGATCAGGTTGATCACTGCGCCGGCTCCCTGGGTGATCATGGCATAAAGGGTCTTACCTGTAGATTGCAGCAGCCTCTCGAAGATTGTCTGCATAAAGATCCCGATGCCGGCCACACAGCAGATGGTCAGGTACGCCGTCCCGTACTCCCTCACCTGGGCAATTTCCGTCTGGCTGGCAAAGAAGGGGCGGCTGACAAAGATTCCGATCAATGCAAAGGCCGCATAACTGACCGCCTCCACAAAAATCCCGTTGACAGCGATCGTATTTGCCTTGGCAAAGTCCTTTTCCCCCAATGTCCTGGACAGAAACGCGTTGACGCCCACCGCCGTACCCACAGACACCGCAATCATCAGGGTCTGTATGGGAAATGCAAGGGAAACAGACCTCAGCGCGTACTCATTGATCCGGGACACAAAAATGCTGTCCACTATATTATAAAGCGCCTGTACCAGCATGGAGATCATCATGGGCAGTGACATGCTGATCAGAAGCCTGTTCACAGGCATGACACCCATTTTGTTTTCCCCCGCTGCGCCGCCTCGATCTGCCTTATCCCGTCGGCCGGCCGGCTCCGCGTTCTCCCGCACCATGTCATTTTCCTTGCCGCTCATTTCCAAATTCGTCCGTTCCCTTTTTTTCATTATGCAACCTGTACCTTTCTGTCTTTTTCTTCCATGCTTCATTTTTGAGCAAAAAAATACCCATGAGGATTCATGGGGGTTCGCAGTGAGTACTCACCGCAGCTCTGTTTACAGTGAGACATGGGGGATTCGAACCCCCGACAACTTGATTAAAAGTCAAGTGCTCTACCGACTGAGCTAATGTCCCGAATAAAAGTGTCCCTTCTTAAAATATCACACGGCCCGGTATTCATCCTGCGTGAAGCAGGGCTAGCTGGATTCGAACCAGCGACTGCAGCAGTCAAAGTGCTGTGCCTTACCGCTTGGCGATAGCCCTGTAATATGACACCAAGCGTGTCATTGCGACACAATCGTAATGAGGGTGGATAAAGGGATTCGAACCCTTGGCCTCCAGAGCCACAATCTGGCGCGCTAACCAACTGCGCTATACCCACCATATATAAGTGTGCCCGAAGGGATTCGAACCCCCGACCCACGGCTTAGAAGGCCGTTGCTCTATCCAGCTGAGCTACGGACACACATCAGCTTATTCGGAAACACACCGAACAAGTGACATTTTAACTTAAAATTTAATACTTGTCAACAGGTTTTGGAAAAATATAGAGTAAATATCTTTTGTCAATAGTTTTGCGACAAGTTTTTGAAAAAAATTTTATGCCAATTTCTGTAACTCTTCCTCGAATAGTTCCGCTGATGTTCTGTAATCAAAGATTCCCCTTGGATAATCGTTAATCCATTTTTCTATATACTCTATCTCTGCGTCCTGCCTGCCGTCAA